>DASPPG010000059.1:0-10749 GCA_035625625.1 Solirubrobacteraceae bacterium | reverse complement strand
GACGATGCTGATCAGGACGATCCACAGCCAGTGCTTCGATCGCGCCCGCGCGCCGAGCCCGATCCCCAGCGCGAACCCAAGCGGCGGCATCGCCACGGCCAGGATGTAGGCGAGGACCACGAGTCGCTCGATGGTCCGCGCGGAACGCGGATCCGAGCCGTTCCTTGACGCGGTGTCGGAGGACAAACACCGATGAGTCTATGCGCCGGCAGTCGTCTTGGCCCTTGAACCGCGCGGCAAGCAGTGGAGGCTTGATGCCGTCCGAACGTGAGACCTGCAACGACTACACCCACATCAACCTGGCGGACGTCGTGGACGCCGCCGTGGAGAACGGCTTCGGGCACCGCTGGGGAGCCCGAGTGGCTCGTGAGCCCTTGCGGGCACAGCAGACCGGACTGGTCATTGGAGGCTGGCCCGAACGGCCTCGAGTTCCTCGCCACCGGCCCGCACCATCCATCGGACGGAGCGAGTGATCCGCCGCGAACTCGAGCGCCTCAGCCGCCTGGGCCCATCGCCACTGAACCAGCTCACACAGTGACGCGGTGACGCCGAAGCTGCGACCCAGCACGAGCTGGCGTCCATGGATCTCCTCTCATGCAGTCGTAGCGACCGCGGTCGCGCCGGTCGCGGCCCCCTGTGACTCGCGCGCCCGCGACGGCAGCGTACTGATCAGGAGGAGGAGTACCGGAGTTGTGGCCAGCTCCACGATCAGGCAGCGCTGGACCGCGGTGACGCAGCCGAGAGGCCCGAGGGCTGAGAAGAAGATCGTGCCCATCGCGGCGACTCCGATCGCGCCGCCGAGCTGCTGGACCGCGGTAAGGATACCCGATGCCGAACCCACCTCGGCCTCGGTGACCGCGGACAGGATGAAATCGAACAGCGGCGAGATCGTCATCCCGATCCCGAGGCCGACCATGAGCTGGGGTGCGATCAGCTCAAGCGAGCCGGTGTGCAGGCCGTGGGCGCCCACCACCGCGTGCAGCCACCAGACGCCGCCCGCGATCACCACCGTCGCCGCCTGGAGCGCGGTCCGGCCGAACCGCGGAACCAGCACCGCCCCGGCAAGCATTGCGCCGACCGCCGTCCCCAGGGCGAAGGGAGCGAGGGTCAGTCCGGCGTGGATGGCGGTGAAGTGCTCGCCGAGCTGGAGGAACAGGGTCAGGACGAGCAACGTGCCGATCATGCCCGCGAAGAACACGACGATCGTGGCCAGACCGGCGGTGTAGGGGCGATGCGAGAAGATGCTCGCTTCGATCAGCGGGTCGTTGCCGACGCGACGCTGACGCCGGCTCCACGCCACCAGCAGCCCGAACGCCAGTGCGCTTCCGACCCCCATCAGATACGTCCAGGCCGGCCAGCCCGACTGCTGGCCCTGGATCAGCGGGTAGACGACCAACCCCATGCCGAGCGCCGCGAGCACCGTGCCGACGAGGTCCAGCCGCGGTCGCCGAGCAGCGCGTGATTCCGGCATGAGCCGTGCCGCGCCGAGGGCCGCTGTCAACCCGAGCGGGAGGTTCACGAAAAAGATAAGCCGCCAGCCGGTCCCGAACGCGTTCGCGGCGATCAGCGCCCCGCCCAGGATCGGGCCGAGCACCGCCGAGAGGCCGATCACCGGCCCGAACACGGCGAATGCCTTCCCGTGCTCGGCGGGCGGGAACACCTCGTGGATGATCCCCAGGCCCTGCGGTATCAGCAGCGCGGCCGCGGCTCCCTGGGCCAGCCGGCAGCCGATCAGCATGGCCGAGTCGACCGCGAACGCGCAGGCCAGCGAGGAGGCCACGAATCCGAGCGCGCCGAGGATGAACAACCGCTTGCGGCCGTAGATATCGCCGAGGCGGCCGCCCGCGATCAGTCCGGCGGCGAACGCGAGCGCGTAGCCGCCGATGATCCACTCGAGCGACGCCGCGCCGGCGTGGAGATCGGCATGGATCGTCGGCGCGGCCACGTTGACGATCGTTCCGTCGAGGAGGTCCATGCACTCGGCGGCGAGCACGAGCGCCAGGATCTTCCACCTCTGCGGATGGCCTACGCGGTGGGTTGAAGTCATCTCCGGTTCCTCTTTTCGTACGCCGTTCGGAATCACGAACGTCATTCGCGAACATCGTTCGCAAACGCCGTTCTACAATATCGGCATGCCCCCGTCAAGTCGTGAGCCGGAGAGGGACGTCAAGGCGCCGACCGAGGCCGCCGGCGCGGTCAGCGCGGCGCTCCCGCCACCGCCCCGCCGCGTCTCCCGCCGGCCGAAGGCGACCCCCCGGCGTACCGGCCTATCGGTCGAGTCGATCGTGGCCGCAGCGATCGCGGAGCTGGACGACTCGGGCGTTGTCGGGCTGTCGATGCGGCGCGTCGCCGACCGACTCGGCACCGGCGCGGCGTCGCTGTACGCGTACGTGTCGAGCAAGGACGAGCTGCTCGAGCTCGTGTTCGACGAGCTGATCGGCCGCGTGCCGCTGCCCGAACCCGATCCGAACACCTGGCGCGAGCAGATCCGCCAGATGGCCGGGGATCTGCTCGAGATCCTCACCGCGCATCGAGACGCCGCGCTGGCCGGTCTCGGCCGCATCCCCACTTCGCCCAAGGCGCTCGTAGGGGCGAACACGCTCGCCGCGGTCCTCAAAGCGGGCGGACTGTCAGACCGGACGGTGGCGCTGGGCGTCGATCAGCTGACGCTGTACGTCTGCGCGTGCGCGTTCGAGCGGGGGCTGGTCGAGCACAGTGGGATGACCCAAGAGGAGATCGACGAGTACTTCGCTGAGATCGACCGCTTCTACGCCGCGCTGCCCGCCGAGCGCTTTCCGGTCCTGGCCTCGATCGGCGAGGAGATGTCGGCCCACGACGGGGACGCGCGGTTCAGGTTCGGGCTCGACGTCCTGATCGCCGGACTCGAAGCCGTCGACCGCTCCCGCCGCTGATCTCACGTCAGCGCGCCCGGAGCGTTTCAAAGACATGCACCAGACCACAGATCCCGCAATCCCTTATTTCGGAACGCCCGTCGTCCTGATCTCGATGCTGAACGCCGACGGCACGCCGAACCTCGCGACTCGCCGAAATCCCTGAGGGAGCTACCGACAGCCGGCCCAGCGGGGACGGCCTCGGTCGGGCGACGCTGACCCGCCCTGTCGGCACGGCCGAGCTACTCAGGCGGTGGCGGTGAAGATGTGAAAGGCGAGCGGCGCGTCGATCAGCCCGTCGTCGCGGGTGATCGGCGCGAGCTGGCGCTCGATCGCCTGCCACGCGTCACCGATGGCGTCCGCCGGAACGCCGAAGAACCCGAGTGCTTCGTCGTCGACGATCGTGTCACGATCGACGGTCACGAGCAGTTCGTGCCGGGAGGTGTTGACCTCGCGCCAGCCGCTCGCCTCGAGAATCCCGGCGGTGTGGTGTGGGTCCGACAGGCTGAACGGATGCGTCGGGCTCTTGCCCGGCCCAGGCGGCGGGGGCGGCGGGGCGATCCCGGCGAGCGCCGGGCCGGGAAACCAGCGGTTGAGATCGAGAGCCTGCCAGCAGGCGAATCCGAGACGGCCACCGCCGGCCACCTGTCGCCGGATGTTCGCGAACGCGGTGGTCGGCTCGTCGAAGAACATCACCCCGAACTGGCTGATCGCGGCGTCGAACGGGCCGCCCGGCACCGTCTCATGCTGGAGGTCGGCGACCACGAACGACACGTTGGTTGCTGACTGCGCCTCGCCTCGACCGCTCGCGAGCGCGATCAGCGGTGCCGAGATGTCCGCGCCCACGACCTTGCCCTCGCCAACGATCCGCGCCGCCGCCAGCGCCGCGACGCCGCCACCGGTGCCGATGTCGAGCACGGCGTCGCCCGGCTGCAGCCCCGTCTGGGTGAGCAGGACGTCGGTCACCGCCGTGGTCAGCTGCTCGCGCTTGGGCCATGCTGCGGCCCACGCGCAGTCGTTCCAGCGCCGGCGCTCGGCCTCGTTCGAGTCAGTCGCGGCCATCTGCCGCGCCGAGCTTATTACGCCCCGGACGCACCGTGGGCGTCTGTAGGGTGATGCGTGTGGATCGGCTCAACGGCCTGAATGTCCCGCAGTCGCTCCGCGACGCGTGCCGGCCGGAGCATCTTGGGCTGCTCGTCTACGACATGCAGGTTGGAATCCTGGAGCAGATTGCCGACCGGGAGAGGATCATCTGGAACGTGCGGGAGGTCCTCGAAGCGGCAAGGGCCGCGGGGGTGAGGACGTATTTCACGCGCCATGTGACCTTGCCGGTGGAGTTGATGGGGGTCGCTCAGTTGAGGATGTGGCGAGCCTGGCAGCGCGTGGAGCGCCTCGAGGACGTTCGCTCTCCGTTCTTGCCGGATGCCCCTCAGACCCAGATCGCGGCGGAGCTCACGCCGAACGACAAAGAGGCGGTCCTGGACAAACTCACGCTCTCGGCCTTTGCGGGTACTCCGCTTGAGCTTGCGTTGCGAGGAGCAGGCGTTGGGGCTATCGCGATCGTGGGTGTGGCGACGGAGATCGGCATCGAGCCGACCGTGCGGCACGCGGGCGACTTGGGCTTCATCCCCGTGGTCGTAACCGACGCATGCGCCGCCGGGAACGCTGAGGCTGGTGCGCGGACGATGGAGAACCTGCGATTTCTTGGCGACGCGGTGCTCACCGACGTGGCGGGATTTCGCGACGCGCTGGACACGCGAGCGCAGACGCAGCTCAGATAGCGCTCAGGGCCTCGCGGGTGAGTTCAAGCGATCCCCGCGGGCACCGTCTACTGCTGAACGTGTCCCTCCGCGCTGCAAGTGACAACGGCCACCGACCTGGCAGCGCCGGCGCGGCGGTTGCGTTTCTCCGGAAACGTCCCTGCTTGGCCGAGGCGTAGACGATTGCTAGCCGGCGTCGCCGGCGTTGGCCCAAAGGGAGCTGTCTCTCGGCCCGGCTGAGTCGCCTCAGCCGCTCAGGGTGCTGATCAACGCGATGACGAGCGCGACGATCGAGGCCGCCAGCGTCGCGTACGCGACGCGAAGGGCTCGCGCGGCCGCCTTAGCCTGCTCGCGCTGTTGCCGTTCTCTCAGCCCGGACCCGAGCAACGCGATTTTCAGCTCGGGTCCCAGGTTGGCGAAGTTCTCGAAGCCAGGCCAGTTCGCCGGCTTGAGCATCTCGGCGATCGCCTGGTCGAGCTGTTCGTCGTCAAGGTCGAAAGGAAAACCGATCGGGACGCTCGGCACAGCGTGAGATCGTGGCACGATCCCCGGTCGTCCCGACGCCGGTGGTGCCGACCCGGCAGCAACAGCCCGAAGCGGGATGCGGGCCGAGACCTAGCGATGGGCGTGAGCTCCTCGTCTTGACATGCACTGACGCGACGGATGATCATGGCGTTTACGGGACCAGACCAACGTGATACGTCCGACCCCGGCGCCCCGCCCGTCTCCGAGGGGAGCCCCGGTCCGCAGCCGCCCACAGAGCACAGACCTGGTGATCCGTATCAGGTGCGGGCGAAGCACCTGCTGAAGGCCCGGGGGATCTGGATGGTGCCGGCGATCGTCGGCTCAGTCCTGCTGGTGCTGATTACCGTGTTCTACATCGGGTCGGTCGTCGACCCAGTCGCTCATCTCCGGGGGCTGCCTGTATCGATCGTCGATCAGGACGCTGGCGCGAGCATCGGGTCGCAGCACGTCGACCTCGGAGCCCAGCTGCAGTCGGGACTGACCGGCTCGCGCACTGTCTCGACCCTGCTCGCCCTCACCCCCGAGCGGCTGCGCGCGGCGGAGAGCCGCATGAACCGCAACGGCGCTTACGCCACCGTGGTGATCCCACCCAACTTCACCGCCTCGCTGCTTTCGCTGACGGGCGCTCACGTGTCGTCGGCACCGCCCGCCGGCAAACCCACGGTCGAGCTGCTCACCAACCAGCGGGCTGGGACCGTCGGCGTCGAACTGGCCGGCGGCGTGCTCACCCCCGCCATCACCGAGGCTTCACATCGGATCGGTCGCCAGCTGTTGGCCGCCTCCCGGCCGGCCCCGGCCGCCGGCACGGCGACCGCCGCCGTGCTTGCTGATCCGATCACCCTCTCGAGCGTCGACTACCGGCCGCTACCCCCGCACTCCGCGCTGGGACTGAGCGCGTTCTACGTCGCGCTGCTGGCGCTTATGTGCGGTTTCCTGGCCGGCACAATCGTCAACGCGACCGTCGACGCCGCCACTGGCTATGCCACCACGGAGATCGGCCCCAGGTGGCGCCAGCGGCAACCGCTGCCGATCAATCGCTGGGATACGCTCCTGACCAAGTGGGCGATGGTCCTCCCCATCACCGGCCTTCTCACCGGACTGGTGCTGGCTGTCGCCGTCGGCCTCCTCGGGATGGACGCCCCGAACGGGGGCCTGCTGTGGCTCTTCACCTGGCTGGCTGCGCTCAGCGTCGCTATCGGCACGCTGGTGCTCTTTGCAGCCCTCGGCACCCAGGGACAGCTCATCGCCTTGCTGGTTTTCGTCTACCTCGGGCTCGCGTCTGCCGGCGGCACCGTTCCAATTCAAGCCCTCCCCGGCCCGCTGAAGCTCGTCAGCCAAATCGAACCGTTACGCCAAATCCTCGCCGGTACCCGCTCCATCCTCTACTTCAATGCCGCCGGCGACGCCGGCCTCACCCGCGGACTCATCGCCGCCACAGCTGGATTGGTCTTCTGGCTCGCCCTCGGCGCCACAATCGTGAGGTGGTATGACCGCAAAGGGCTCCACCGGCTTCGGCCCGACCTCCTCGCCTACGTCCAGCAATCCGTCAGCGCTTACCGCGCCCAAGCACAACCAGAACCCCGACCTCAGGCCGAGGCTGGACAGGCCCCCGAAACCTAGCCGAGCAGGGGGAACGCAATTTCATCGGGGGCGTTATAGCCAGTCCACGGTGGAGGTTCTGAAGTATGTGAGGTTGTCCTGCTCCCACAGATGGCCGTGCCGGGATAGGCGATCGCGGTGGTCTGTCCAGCTGCCGCTGTGCGGGTCGCTACACGCCTTGTGGGCGATGCCGGGCAGGCGAGGCAAAAGCAAGAAGGCCAGATCGTCGAAGTCGGAAATGGTCTCGGCCCAGCGACCTCGACCTCGTTTCGACCACTCTTCAGCTCAGGACGCAAACCGACGAACGCTGCGGCGTGCCCCGGAGTGTCGACCGCGGGAACGAGTGTGACGAACCGGTCCCCCGCGTATCCGACGAGAGCGCGCAGGCCGTCGGCGCCGTAGAAAGAATCGTCAGGGTCAGCGCGGTAGCCCGACCTCCCGACGGGCAAGCGCCAGCCCTGATCGTCGGTCAGGTGCAAGTGCAGGACATTGAGCTTGTAGAGCGCGAGAAGGTCGATGATCCGGCGAACTTCTTCCAGCGTGAAAGACGCGCGCACGAGATCGAGAGACAGGCCGCGCCACGCGTACCTCGGCGCGTCCAGGATCTTCGCGCACGGCACCGAGATCTCGGCAGCACCGCCACGATTCGCTGCCAGAAGTTGGACGAGCGTGGTCAGGCCACGCGCGATACCAACAGGTTGCACCGCAAGCACCACTACCCGATCGGGATCGATCGCGAGGGCGTGCCGCTCGTCGGGAGGGTCATCACCCACCGGCGAGACACCGAGCGGCGCGGGAAGGCGGCCGAGCTCCTCGTCCCCACTCCCAAGCTCGATCGAAACAGCAGGTTCGTTGGACCGCGCCTGCCCAGCCAGCGGCGCGAGCTGCAGCCCGGTGCGTCGCGAGATCTCCGAGCAGAACCGCTCAACGACCGGCGCAACCTCAGTAGCGGAGTAAGCAACCCACGTGCCCGACCGCAATTCGAACAGACCATCGACGGCCTCGAACCGCAACGGCGCTGGTATCGCCGTATGGCTCAAACGGCCCGGGTTTGGCTATCGCGCCCTGTCGGAGTTGCCGCGTTCGAGTTCCTTCGAGCCGTCTCGTAAGCGATCTCGGCCTCACATCGCCGCCAGTCGGCGTCTTGGCGTGCGAGTCCGGCTGCCAGCCGTTCAATCCGTGCCCTATTGCGGTGGGTCACTTCGCGCGCCCTCTTGAGCATCTCCAGGCGTATCGCGCGCGTCAGCGAGCCTGTCTCGCTGGTCGGCCAGCCAGTCGCGTTCGTCCGCACGACGCTCGCGCTCGTCAAGGTGGCTGCGCAACAGCTCGACGCTGGCAGCGTTCCGCGCGCTTGCTTGCGGTTCACGGTAACGCTCAGTCTGTCTCAGCGCTCTGGCTCTTCTCCTGGGCTTGACGCTCGGCAGCCAGGCGTTTCACCCTCGCCCGCGCGTACGCCAGCACTACGTCTACTTCCCGGAGCGCCCCATCGCTGCGGTGCGGAGCGCCGCTTGACCTCAGAGGCCGATCATCGTAGAGCCGCGCCTCCAGCTCGTCGGCAGCACGCTCGCGCTCATCCGCGATCCGCTCGCGCTCGTCGGCCTTCCGATCGCGTTCGTCGGCGCGACGCTCTCGCTCGTCAAGCTCGCGCAACAGCTCCAGCCAGCCGACAGCATGGAGACGCGCGCGCTGAGCCGCGTCCTGAGCCCGCTTGGCGGCTTGGCGCTCCCGCACGGCATCATCAGGTCGTCGATGATGCGCGCATCTCTCGGCGTGCTCTCCAGCAAGACCAGCGCTCCGCTCAAGTACGTCAGCCGTTCGGGAGAACATCGCCGCCAGACGCTCCGCTCGGTCCCGTTGACTGATCACCGCGCGTGCAGATTCAGACTTCATGGCACCGATCTACGAATCATGCCACCCCGAATCGCCGGCAACCACCCACTCCCGACCACAACGCTGCGAGAGAATCGCACCTTCCAAGCCGGAGGCTGCCTGCCTAGGCCGGAATTAGCGCAATGCGACCCTGATAAGTCGTGGGTTTGCGCCCCTGGGGCTATCCCTCGTCGAGCACCAGCAGCGTTTCGGGACGGACGCCATCGTATTTCATCGCCTCGGCCGCGGCGTCGGTTTGCATGAACTCCTGAAACTCGTCCATGTCGGGAATCTCAGCGATGAGGCCGACCCGGTTGGATCCCTGCGGGTCGCGGAAGGTGCGGACCGTAATGCCCAGCGGTCCAAAGACGTCCACCCGTTTCGGCGACTGAAGCCAATGCTCGACGTCGTCGACCTCATGGAATATGACGTGCGTTGCCATGCGCTACTCCTCCCTCACGGCCCTCACGGCGGTCGCCGTGGTCGATGGTGTGAATCCAGGCGCCCACGCCCGGGGGGGAGATCCAACCACACGGCGATACGTGCCGCAACATCCCCCGGCAACCGCGCAGCTCCTCGCGGGCGAGGCTAGAGACGAGCCGGACAGAGTCGGTCCACCGTTTGGCAAATGCGGCCTGCGGAAGGTCTCGAATAGGCGCAGGGCTTCTAGCCCGAAGCGAGAGCGAGCCCAGGCTCGGTGTCCGCGCGCCGTCATCCGATCCAGGTGATGTCAGCCCCCGATTGCGAAATAGCCTCGCGCGTTCAACTACCTCTCGGACCGGGGGTCTGTCGGAATGTCGATTTATGCACTGTCAGCTGCCGGATGGGCAGCTGGGGGCTTTGTTTTTCTCGTCATCTGGATCCTGATTGCGTTCTGGCCGGCTCGTGTTGCCAGACGCAAGGGACACAGCTTCATCCTGTACTTCATCTTCAGCTTGATCTGTTTCCCGCTCGCGCTGCTCGCCGCCTATCTCGTGCGCGACCGCAGAGCGGCTGCCTACTGATCCAGAGGCCGTGATCGGGCGTCAGGCTGGCTGCCGGGTTCGGTCCCGGAGCGAAGCCGTTCGAGTTCTGCCTTGACCGCCCGCAGCTCCTCGGACAGCTGTTCGAGCTTGCTGATGACCGGGTCGTCCCCGGCTGCTTGCCCGCTGGCCTGTGCACGGGACACGAAGCCGCTGGTGATCGCCGCAGTCACGACGGCGATCAGTGATAGCCCCCCGAGCATCAGGAATCCGGCAAGCAGCTTGCCCACGGTTTGTTTGGGGACGATGTCACCGTAGCCGACCGTCGTCACGGTTTCGACCGCCCACCACATCCCCAGCCACACGCTGTGGAATGTCTTTGGGTCGATGACGCGTTCGAGCACACCGAATGCGACCACGGCGACGGCCCAAAACGCGCCGAGTACGTACGCGGCAGTGCGCGGGCGCAATCCCTTGCGTTCCACCTGTCGCTCCATCCAGCGCTCGCCCCGGGACATTGACGGAGCGTTCTTCGGTTCGCTGCTGCTCTCGGCCGGATCCATCACTCTCCCGACCGCTTGACCGGACCGTGGGTGGCCTGATCGCTCATAGCAGCGTGATTGCGCCTCGGGTAGTGAGCCAGACGCCGACCACACCAGTTTCCCGGCCTCTTGTCTGGCCTGTAGCTGACGGTGTGTTCGGAGGTGCTCGCGGTGGTGGAGCCGCGTAGCGAGAACACGATCAGCCGCCCGAGCGTGATGCTCGTCGTGTACGCGCCCAGCAGGTACCCAACCATCAGGCGCTTAGGGTTCGGTATCAACAGCATCACGGTCACGGCGACGAGCAGCGTCGGGTTGAGCATCGCCACGAGCGACAGCAGGAAAAGTCAACGAGATCGCTGCTCACACGGCGACTCCAAACGCACGGCGCCCCACTCCGCTCGGTTAGCCGGACGACACTATCCGGACCCGGCGTGGTCATCACCCCAAGCGGATGAAATCTGGGTCTCCTCTCCGTTTGGGGGTGAAGTTGGCCGGGCTCCGGGCGTGAGCCCGGATTCAGTTGACGCCTGAGAGCGGAGCGGGCCAGCCGGGTCAAGCGCGGGAAGTGCCTGCACCTGGCGGGGTCGCTGGTCGGCTGGGC
>DASPPG010000058.1:0-9118 GCA_035625625.1 Solirubrobacteraceae bacterium | reverse complement strand
CCGCAGGCCTGGATGTGGGCGATTGCGACAGCGCGCCAGCTTTGCTGGGCGCCCGATTCCGAGCAAGCACAATCACGTCCTGCGTGGGCACGAGCCGTACCGAGGGACCGCTGCGACCTCGATCACCCGGTTGTCGCTTAGTCAGGCGTAGCGGTCTTCTCGTCCCTACCGGCACCCGCGCTGCGTCCGTGCTATTGGACGGGTCGTGTGATCCTAATTACCACCGGTTTGCATTAGCTCAGCGCTCCTATTAACGTGCGGGTCGGCGAGGCCTCGGCTGTGCTCCGAGGCGGCCTCGAAGAAGGGTGGCGCGCGCATTCAGGCAGAGCCATAGCGAGGACGACCGGTTCGCGGGAGCCTCGCGCTCGCGCCCGGCCGTGGTGAGCAGATACCGATCGGCTGATCTTGAAGGCGTATCGGGAGTGAGCGGCAGTTGATCCAGACTCGCGGGATACGCGTATTGAGGCTCAGCAGCCATTGCGGGACCGACAGGTGAAGGAGAAGACGAATGGGAGCGACCACGGTGCAAACGGGGCGACGGCCCACTGTTCGAGTTTTCTGGGACTCGCTGACGGGGAGCCAGAGGCGGACGCTGGCGATGATGGTCTTCGTCGTCGGCGGGCTGCATGTGCTCGGATTCCTGACGCTGATCGCGCTCGTGGCGCCGAGGCATTACCACCTGGGCTCCGCTGGGGCGTTCACGATCGGGATCGGCGTGACCGCGTACACGCTGGGTTTGCGGCACGCGTTCGACGCGGATCACATCTCGGCGATCGATAACACGACGCGGAAGCTGATGGCGGAGGGAAAGCGTCCGCTGAGCGTCGGGTTCTGGTTCTCGCTCGGGCATTCGACGATCGTGTTCGCGCTGGCGTTCCTGATCTCGGTCGGAGTCCGGGCCCTGGACGGGCCGGTCAAGAACGACAACTCCAATCTGCACCAGGTGACGAACTGGATCGGCACGCTCGTGTCGGGGTCCTTTCTCTACATCATTGCGGCGATCAACGTCGTGATCCTGCTCGGGATCGTCAAGGTGTTCCGCGAGATGCGGACGGGCCGCTACAACGAGGAGCAGCTCGAGGAGCAGCTCGACAAGCGCGGGTTGATGAATCGGTTCCTCGGTCGGCTGACCAAGACGGTTACCAAGCCTCCGCAGATGTATCCGGTCGGCGTGCTGTTCGGGCTGGGGTTCGACACCGCGACGGAGGTCGCGTTGCTGGTGCTCGCTGGCGGCGCCGCGGGCGCTGGTCTGCCGTGGTACGCGATCCTGTGCCTGCCGATCCTGTTCGCCGCGGGGATGTCGCTGATGGATTCGATCGACGGGTCGTTCATGAACTTCGCTTACGGCTGGGCGTTCTCCAAGCCGGTCCGCAAGGTCTTCTACAACATCACGATCACCGGTCTCTCGGTTGCGATCGCGGTTGTGATCGGGACGATCGAGCTCGGCGGTCTGATCGCGTCTGAGCTGAACCTGTCGGGCTCGTTCTGGAACTGGTTTGAGAACATCGACATCAACTTCCTCGGATTCGTGATCGTCGGGATGTTCGTTGCGACTTGGGCGATCGCGGTATCGGTCTGGCATTACGGCCATATTGAGGAGCGCTGGAGCGCGCATCTGGAAGAGGGCGGCGTCGGGCTCGAAGGCTGACCGGGTGCGAGAACATGTAGTTCGTCGTGACCCAGTCCCCCAATGCCCCGCCGCTCGCGTTCACCGATCTCGCAGACGCCATTGGTGCTCTGCGCAACGCCGGCCTGCGGATTTCGACCCCGCGCCGGCTCGTGCTCGAGGCTTTGTTTGCCGCTACGGGTCCGGTGTCCGCGGGCGACCTCGCCCGCGAGCTGTCGCTGGATGAGTCCTCGGTGTACCGCAACCTCGAGGTGCTCGAGCAGCTCGGAGTCGTCAGGCATGTGCATCTGGGCCACTCGGCCGGCCTCTACACGCTGGTCAGTGACGAGGTCGTCGAGTACCTCTGCTGCGAGCGGTGCGGCAAGGTAACCACGGTTCCTCCGGCTCGCCTTGACACGATCCGCGACCAGATCCGCGACGAGTTCGGCTACACCGCCCGGTTCACACACTTCGCGATCGTTGGTGTTTGCCCCGACTGCGCTGCCGAGTCTCAATCTGAGGCCCTGCAATCGCCGGATGCATCCGGGCGGGCGTCACACGCCCATCGGCATGTGCACAAAGACGACGCGGGTCGCCGGCCTAGCTGAGTGATCTAGTTGTAACCCGCCTGCGTATGGGTTGGCAAAGCGCAACCCGATCGCAAAAGAGAGCTGTTCACATGTCAGAAGGGCACGCAGGACCAGGGACCGACCGCAGGCATTTTCTCGGGAAGGCCGCTGGGGGTGCCGGCATGATCGCAGGCCTCAGCGGGCTGCAGGCGCTGCTCCCATCACTGGCCGCAGCGAAGACCGCTGGGCCTACGAACGGCGACCTCGCGATCCTCGGAGCAGCGCAGATCGCCGAAGCCCTCGCCGTCACCACCTACACCAACATCATCGACACGGCACCGTTCTTCAGGCATATTCCATCAGACGACCAGGGCTACTTGAAGGCCGCGCGCCAAGAGGAGATGTCTCACTACCTGCTCGAGAAGAGCGTCACCGGCAAGCCCTCGCCGTTCACCACCTGCTACTACCCGTCGCAGATGTTCTCCGACCCCCAGACCACCCTGAACGTGCTGGTCAGGCTCGAGGACGCGTTCATCGCCGCCTACCTCGTGGGGGTGCGCAACTTCAGCACCGCCGACCTGCGCGTCACGGCCGCGCGGATCATGGGGATCGAGAGCGACCACCGCACGCTCGCGCGAGTCATTGGGCCCGACGTCGCCAAGCGCGACGGCGGCCCGATCAAAACGATCACCGGAATCCAGGGCAAGGCCGAGAGCGTCGACCCACCGAACAACAATGGCTACGAACGTGCGCTCAAATGGACCGACATCGGCCAAGCCGTCACCGCTTTGACGTCGTTCGTCGACGCGACCGCCGCGGGCAAGGCTGGCTTCGATACCGCAAAGCCATACGAGTTCAAGCCGTTCACGCCAAAGCTGCCCGAGCCGCTCGGCGGCTTCCACTCCTTCCTCGGGTGAACGACATGCAGATGGTCGCCGCGCCGGCCACCGCCGTCGCACCACGCGCACCACCAGCTGGGGCCAGCCGCGAGCTCACGACCTCATCGACCTCAACCTCCACACTCCCCAGGCGACCAGCACGCTCCCGGCGACAAACCATAGAGCCGCCGACACTAGATGCCCCTGCGCTGCACCGAGGACGCAGACCAACACCAGCGCAACACCGGTCACCACGCACAACCAGCCGGTGAACCGGATGTATCCCTCACGCGATCCCATCCCAGTACGCCATGACACTACCGGCAAACACTCAGTCCGCAACCATGGCTGGCCAGCCCAAAACCGCACCCACACCACGCACGAGCTGGGCATTGCGACATCGCGGCTTCCAGCCGCCCCCTTTCCCCTCCCGGCACCTACGGCACAAACCACGCACCTCCAGACCGATCGTCGAGCAACGCCCGACAGCGGCAATGCGCCCGCGCCGACGGTCCTTGATCGCCTCGGGACGCTTGCTCACCCGAACCCCACCGGTAAGCATTCGAATCCAGAGCGGCAACAACGAGCGGCCGGACGCTTCCTCAGGGCCGTCCATCCGGCCCCACACGCCCACTCGAGCGCGCGGCGCTGACATGACTCCCGCCCACGAAACTCTTAAGGTTGGAATTCCTCGCAGGCGGCGCGATGAATCACGACCTTCCGGGGCTAGCGCCCGCATCCAGGGCTCGGGCTGTCAGGAGATGACAAACCAGCCGGGTCACTAGCACCGGCCGCCTTGAGCGCTGCTCGCGCAGGGATGGCGGAAGCTCGGACGATGCGGAACTGGCTCTCCCTCACTGACGATAGGGAGCAGCCCAGGCGGCGGGCTCCCGCGGCCGGCGCGAGGACGCCTCGTTCTCGTCCGATCCAAGTGCCGGCGCAGCGACTGGGTTCGTTACCGCTCACCGACGCGTAGCAGTCGCCGGGCCCTGCCTTCCGCATGAAGTGGGTGCGTGTCGCAGCAGAGCTGAAATGCCTCCGTTGGAGTTCGCGTTGCTGACCGGCACCCGTTTGGTAGGCGAGGCGGGTCTGGCCTCGGGTGTGTCCGCGGCTGACTTCGGCCAGGCACCGGGCCGCTGTGATTAGGGCCAGAAGGCGTCCTGCTTTTCGAGTGGTGGGTCTGGCAGCCGCGCCGAAAAGATCAGGAGCTCGGCTTCGGCGTCGGTGTCGTTGTGGACAGAGTAGAACTCGTTGCCGGTCATACGGACCGCGGTTTGCGGACCGGCCTCGAAGACTTCGTCGGCGATCTTGAACGTGGCTGTTCCGGAGATCACGAAGTAGATCTCCTCTTGGCCGGGGTGACGGTGGCCGTAGCTGCCACGGCCGCCCGTGCCAGGCGGCATTCGCCGCCAGCTAAACGACACCTGTTCGGTGTCGAGTGCGTCGCTATACCAGCGCTGTTCGCCGTGGCCGGGGTATCCGGCCATGAAGTCGAGGGCGTCTTCGCGGCGTGCCGTCGAGTAGGCGGTGGCCGTCGTGGTGCTCATTGGTCCTCCATGTCCTGGAGCCATTGGGCGGCTCGTTCGGCGATCATGAGTGTTGGAACGTGGGTGTTCGCCGCCGGGATGTCGGGCATCACCGACGCGTCGGCGATCCACAGACGTTCCGCGCCGTGAACGCGGCAGTGCCGGTCGACGACCGCACCCTCGCGCGGGTCCTCTCCCAACCGGCAGGTGCCTACGGGGTGAAAGTAGGTGCTCGCGTGTCCGTGCGCGAAGGCGACGAGTCGCTCGTCATCGGTGGCCTCGGCGGCGGGATCGAGGGTGGGGCCGTACGCCATCCGCGCGAGCGGATCGGTGGCGAGCAGTTCTCGGCACCGTTGGATTCCCTCGATGAGCCGATCGACATCGTCGGGGTGAGTGAGGAACGCGGGGTCGATGATCGGCAGGTCATCCGGGTTGGCGGAGCGAAGCCGGAGACGACCGCGTGAGCGGGGCCTCATCAGCGCGCACGAGAGCGCGCCGACCCTGCCCGTCTCGGTCTCGCCACCGACGCCGTGTGGGCCGGAGAGAACGTGCTGCATGTCGTACGGGCGCCGGCCGTCGGCGACGGCGCTGCGCCACGTTCCGATCACTTGGTAGCGGGGGCCGGCCGCCGGCGGGGATGAGAGCCGGACCTCGAGAAGGCACAGCGGGTGATCGATCAGGTTTTCGCCCACTCCGGGCAGATCGATCACGCAACCAATCCCATGAGCGCGCAGCTGGGCGCGGTCGCCGATCCCGGAGCGCAGTAGCAGTGCCGGGGTTCCGAACGCGCCCGCGCACAGAACGACCGCGTTGGCGGCCAGGATCGTCCCACCTACCTCGACGCCGACCGCGCGCCCACCTCGCATCACGATCCGGCTGACCGTCGCTTCGGGCTGAATCTCGAGGTTCGGGCGGGCGCGGGCCGGGGCGAGATAGGCCGTCGCGACGCTTATCCTCTGGCCGTCGAGCGTGTTGACGGGCAGAGCACCGGCTCCGGTCGCGTCCGGGCGATTGTGGTCGGCGACGTGCGCGTGGCCGCGCGCGAGCAGCGCCTCGAGGCCTGCCGCCTGCCAGGGATTCAGTTCGTCGGGCCGGTAGCGGCGGATCGGTAGCGGGCCCTCACTCCCGTGCCAAGGATCGCTTCCGAAGTCGAGGTCCGATTCAAGCCGACAAAAGTAAGGCAGGACCTCGCTCCAGCTCCAGCCTTCTCCCCACGCGTCATAGTCGGCGGGGGTGCCGCGTAGCGCGAACGTAGCGTTGGTCTGCGAGCAGCCGCCGACGACCCGCGCCCGCGCGAGAGCCAGGCGCTGCCCGGCGCCGCTGGGTTCGCTCTCGAACCCCCAGTCGTGGCTGAACACGGGTCCCCAGCCGCTGCGCAGCTCCTCGGGGAGTCGCTCTGGATAGTCCGGGCCGGCTTCCAGCAGCAGCACCCGGCGGGCAGGATCTTCGCTCAGCCTCGCCGCGAGCACGCAGCCCGCCGCGCCCGCGCCCACTATCAGTACATCGATCGGTGCCATATCGGGCGGGCAGGCTAGGCGTGGGCTCTTCGCATTCGCTTTGCGCCGCATTAGCGTCAGCCAGGAGCGGTTGCCCCGGGCTACCAGTGCTCGTCATGCTTCGCTTGTGGCCGAGGTCAGGATCAGGCTGTTGGGTGGCTTCGGAGCGGTTCGGGATGGGGAGCCGGTTCCGCCGAATGCGTGGCGGCTGCGGAAGGCGCGCGAGTTGGTGAAGCTACTTGCGCTTGCGCCCGGCCACCGATTGCACCGCGAACAGGCGATGGACGTGCTGTGGGGCGAGCGCGACCCCGCGGCGGCTGCGAACAATCTGAATCAGGTTGTGCACCTCGCCCGCCGGGCGCTCGGGCGAGATGCGATCGAAGCCCAGGACGGGCTGTTGCGACTGGAGGCCGCGGTCGACGTCGACGAATTCGAGCGGACTGCCGCGGACGCCCGCCGCACCAGGACGCCGACCGCCTACCGGGCGGCGCTGGCCCAGTACGGCGGAGAGCTGCTGCCGGAGAACCGCTACGACGACTGGTCGGAGCAGCGCCGCCAGGAGCTCGCTGAGCTGTACCAGGCGCTTGAGCGCGAGCTTGCCGAGCTGGGGCTAGCCGGCATGGTGCACGAGCTGCCGCTCGACGCGAGCTCGTTTGTGGGACGCGAGCACGAGTTGCGCGAGCTCCGGGCGCTGCTGGCCCGAGCACGCTTGCTGACGCTGACCGGGACGGGCGGCGCCGGTAAGACGAGGCTCGCGCTCGAGCTGGCGCGCCGGGCGAGGCCGTCGTACGGGGAGGGGGCAGCTCTTGTCGAACTCGCCGCGGTCACTGATCCGGTACTGGTGGTCGATGCCGTGGCAGCTGCGCTGGACGTGAGGGCGCTACCCGGCGGCGCCCTTGCGGACGCCATCGCCGACTTCCTCGCGGCCCGGTCGCTGCTCGTCGTTCTCGACAACTGCGAGCACGTCCTCGCCGCTTGCGCGGCGCTGGTCGACCAGCTTTTGCGGGCCGCGCCCCGGCTGGCGATCGTGGCGACGAGTCGAGAGCCACTTAGATTGCCGGCGGAGATCGTCTTCCGGGTCCCTTCGCTGGCCATCCCCGATCCGGGTGTGGCGCTGACGCCGGCGGACCTGCTGTCATATGAGGCGGTGCAGCTGTTGCTCGAGAGGGCGGCGGCCGCCGCGCCGGGGTTCGAGCTGGACGCGGAGAACGCGGCCGATGTCGCCCGTATCTGCTTCCGGCTGGACGGCCTGCCACTGGCACTCGAGCTGGCGGCCGGCCGGCTGGGTGCGCTCGGAACTGTGTCGCTGGCCGAACGGCTGGACGATCGCTTCCGGTTGCTGCGCGCCGGCAGCCGATCGGCCCCAACCCGGCAGCAGACGCTCGAGGCAACGCTTCAGTGGAGCCACGAGTTGCTCGCGCCCGACGAGCGGATGCTGCTGCGGCGCCTCGCCGTGTTCGCGGGTGGCTTCGAACTCGACGCCGCCGAGCAGGTGTGCGCGGGCGAGGGACTGGAGGTGGACGAGGTCGCCGAGGTGCTCTCCCGACTCGTCGATAAGTCGCTCGTCGCAATCGACCACCCAAGCCGGGAGGGCCGATACCGCCTGCTCGACACCGTTGGCCTGTACGCGAAGGCCCGACTCGAGGAGGCGCAGGAGGCGGAGGCCTTCGCGAGCCGCCACGCAGACTGGGTGCTGACGATGGCGGAACGCGAGCGTGATTCCCAACGCCTCGACGGCGAGGTCGCCAACCTCCGCGCGGGGCTGGACACCCTGGTTGTCCGCGCGCCGGCCGGTGCTCTGCGCCTGTGCGTCGCGCTATGTACGTTCTGGCTGCGACGGATCGACCTTGAGGAGGGGCACCGGCGGTTCACTGAGTCACTCGCGGCAGCCTCACAGCGGACGCCGTTGCGGGCCGAAGCCCTGCTCGCCGCCGCGGCGCTTTGCCTGCGCGCCGGGCGGCTCGCGCTCGGTGAGGAGCGTGCGCACGAGAGCCTGGCGATCGCGCGCCAGCATGGCGATACCCGGCTGCAGTGGCGCGCGCTCCACCTGCTCGGCGCCATGTCGATGTCTCGTGACGAGCCGGACTCGGCGACCGTCTGGTTCGAGCGCGCCCGTGAGATCGCGCGCCGGGAAGGCTTCGCCGCGGAGGAGGCGCTCTGCATCTACTGCCTGGGCGTTGCGCGTGGGTTCGCGCACCTCGCCGGGGCCGAGGAACTGGTGGCAGAAAGCGTAGAGCGCTTCCAGGTGCTGGCCGGGTCAGCGGACCGGATTCCTTCCCCGCTCAGCGTGGCCGAGATCCGCGGCGCGCCGGTGCCGGGCTCGAACGAACGGATCGTGTTCGAGGACACGCTGCAGCCGTTCATCGACGTATCGGCCGCCCAGGCGATCGGGCACGCGCTCGCCAATCAGGCCGGAATCGCGCGCGACCGCGGCGACCTCTCGCGCGCGCGGAGGCTGCTCGACGACGCCGGCGAGCGTTTCCGTCGTTCAGGCGACGAGCGCGGCCAAGCGGATGTGCAAGTCCGCCTCGCCTACCTCGAGCTGGCGGAAGGTTCGACCGAGGCAGCCCGGGCGTGCCTGGAACGGGCGCTTGGTGTGCGCCGCCGTCTGGGTGACCGGCGTGGCCTTGGCATGGCTCTCTCCGGCCTCGGTCTGGTCGATACCGTCGCCGGCGACCACGAACGCGCCGAACAGGAGCTCGCGGAGGCGCGCGACTTGTTCCGCCGCGCGGCGGACCGCTGGGGGCTCACCGGGACGCTCTGGAACACCGCCGATTTGGAGATTGCGCGCGGCGACCTCGAGGCCGCGGACAGGGCGCTCGACGAGGCGCTGGCGGTGCTGGCCGAGACGGGACGCGAGCTGTGGATCGCGCAGACGACGGCGCGGCTCGCGGACACCGCGCTGCTCCGCGGCGACGAGGCGAGGGCCGAAGCGCTGCTCTGTGAGGCGCGCGATCTGTTCGCGTCCAAGTGCGACGAGGTCGGGACCTCCCAGGTTGCCGCGCGGCTGCGAATGTTGAACGGGTCGCTAAGCGAACGCAAA
>DASPPG010000057.1:0-13206 GCA_035625625.1 Solirubrobacteraceae bacterium | reverse complement strand
ACGAGAGTTTGTCGGAGCTCAGTCGGATGCTGTCAGCCGTGCGGTCGGAAGCCACAGGGCGATTGGTCTGGCTCGGAGGCGAAGCCGGGGTCGGCAAGACCGCGCTTCTGCGTCGCTTTTGCGAGCTTCAGTCCAGGCGGGTGCGAGCGCTGTGGGGCCGGTGCGAGCCGCTGCGAACGCCCCGACCACTCGGTCCCTTTGTGGACATCGCCGAGTCGGTTGGCGGCGAGCTCGCTGAGCTGGTCCAGGCGGCTGCGAGGCCGCACGAGGTGTGTGCTGGCCTTCTGCGTGAGTTGCGCCGCCGAGGCCCGACCGTGCTAGTACTCGAGGATCTCAACTGGGCCGATGAGGCGACGCTCGATGTCGTTGCGCTACTCGCGGGGCGAATCGCATCGGCGCCCGCGCTTGTACTGGCGAGCTATCGCGATGACGAGCTTGAGCGTCGCTCGGCGCTCCGGGTCCTGCTCGGACAGCTGGCCCCAGGACCGCGACGGCTGAAGATCGAGCGGCTGTCGCCGGCAGCTGTGGCCGCGCTCGCCGAACCACACGGCCTTGACGGCTCGGAGCTCTACGGCCGCACCGGCGGCAACCCGTTCTTCGTCACCGAGGTGCTGGCAGCAGGCGGCGAGCGCCTTCCCGACACGGTCCGCGATGCCGTGCTGGCGCGCGCTGCGCGGCTGTCGGAACCGGCGCAACGGCTGCTCGACGTGGTGGCGATCGTTCCAGGACATTCTGAGCTGTCGCTACTGGAGGAGGTCGCGGGCGAGCTGGTGAGCAGCCTGGACGAGTGCCTTGGCGCCGGCATGCTAGCCGTATCGGGGACCGCGATCTCGTTTCGCCACGAGCTGGCGCGCTTGGCGATCGAGGAGACAATCTCTCCGGCGGGCCGGCTCGAGCTGCACCGGGCGGCGCTGGCGGCGCTCGAACGTACAGCGGAGCCGGATGCGGCGCGGCTCGCCGACCACGCCGATGGCGCTGGCGATGCGCAGGCTGTACTGGAGTGGGCGCCGCTCGCCGGCGAGCGGGCGGCGGCATCGGGCTCTCACCGCGAAGCCGCAGCCCAATACGAGCGGGCGCTGCGTTTCGCCGCCGGCCAGCCCCTCGAGCTACGCGCCGAGCTTCTGCAACGTCGCGCCGACGAGTGCTACCTGACTGATCAGTTCGATCCCGCGATCGCCGCGCAGGAGGCAGCGCTCGATGCATGGCGCATGTCGGGGGATCGGTGTCGCGTTGGCGACGCGCTCCGCTCGCTCTCAAGGCTCTTGCGCTTCACCGGGCGGACGGCGGAGGCGCAACGGGTTGCGCTCGAGGCCATCGAGCTTCTCGAGCAGCTCGAGCCGGGCCACGAGCTCGCGATCGCCTACGCAAACGTCTCGCACGTGTGCTGCAACTCCGAGGACTTGGACGGGGCCTTGCATTGGGGCGAGCGTGCCCTCGCGCTCGGCGAGCGCTTGGGCGACGCTGAGGCGCTCGTCTACGCGATGACGAACCTCGGGGTGGTCGAGTTCCTCGCGGGCTCGCGAGAGGGGGAGTCCAAACTGGTGCGCGCGCTCGAACTCGCGCGCGAGCATGGGCTCGAGGAGCACACCGGACGGATCTCTGCCAATCTGGTCTGGTGGCCGGGGCGCCAGCGGATGCTCGCGGTGGCCGCGCGTCACCTCGAGGCTGGCCTGGAGTATTGCGGCGAGCGAGGGCTGGACACCTGGCGCCTGTACCTGTTGGCAGCTCGCGCCCGCCTGGAGCTCGATCTCGGCCGCTGGGACGATGCGGCGACCTCAATTGCGCTGGTCCTACGCGATCCTCGTAGCGCCCCTGTTCCACGCGGCTGGGCACTCGTGGCGCTCGGGCTGCTACGGGCGCGGCGCGGCGACCCCGACGCATTCGGGCCGCTCGAGGAGCCGCGCCGGCTCGCGGGCGGGACTGAAGAGCTGCAGCGGATCGCGCCACCCGCGGCGGCGACAGCCGAGGCCGCCTGGCTGAACGGCGACACAGCGGAAATAGAGAGGGTCACCGATGCGGAGCTCGCGCTCGGGATCGGTCGCCGCGTGCCCTGGGTCGTCGGCGAGCTCGCCTGCTGGCGCTGGCGCGCAGGGGTGCGCGACCAACTGCCAGCCGAGCTCGTAGCGGAGCCGTACAGGTTGTCGATCGCCGGGGATTGGGCCCAGGCCGCGCAGCTGTGGCGCGAGATCGGCTGCCCCTACGAGTCCGCGCTGGCGCTCGCCGAGAGCCACGACGATCGCGCGCTGCGCGAGGCGCTCGATCGACTCCAGGCGCTCCGCGCGCGTCCCGCCGCCACGATCGTCGCTCACCGGCTACGAGAGAGGGGGATTCGCGGCGTGCCACACGGACCGCGCGCGAGCACGCGGGCGAACCCGGCGGGCCTGACGTCGCGCGAGCTCGAGGTGGTGGCGCTCCTCGCCGAAGGCCTACGCAACGCACAGATCGCCGAGCGCCTGTTCGTCGCCGAGAAGACCGTCTCTCATCACGTCTCGGCGATCCTGAGAAAACTCGACGTGCGCACGCGCGGTGAGGCCAGCGCCAAGGCCACGCAGCTTGGGCTGACCGGTCCAAAACAAAGAGGCGCCCGCACCTGACGAAGGCAGGTCTGAGACACAACTCGGAGTGCTGATCGACCAGCTCTGGGTGCACCAGCAGCAGGTCGAGCACACAAGCGCTGCTCGTAACCAGCGGATCGCACACCTGCTCTGAAGCGGCGGCGGACCTCTGACCATCGGCGCCATCGGCCCTCCTAACCACGGGAACGAGCACCTGGTTCAGCTTGTTTGCTCTCGTGAGCTGGTGCCGTCGGCCCTGCCCCTGAGCAGCTGGAGGCTCCGGTCCGATGAGCTGACGCTGGTTCGGCAGTCTGTTACGTGAGGATCGTTTCCACACGAGGAGTGCAGATGAGCAAGCTCAGACTCAGCATCACGATGTCGCTCGACGGGTACGTCGCCGGCCCGGACCAGAGCGAGGAGAACCCGCTCGGAGTTCGCGGGATGGAGCTGCATCAGTGGTTCTTTCCGCTCGCGGCGTTCAGGGAGATGCACGGCGAACAGGGAGGCGAGGTCAATGCCAGCTCCGCGGTCGTCGAGGAACGTCGGGCGAACGTCGGCGCCACGATCATGGGCCGGAATATGTTCGGCCCGGTCCGCGGGGAGTGGCCGGACGAGTCGTGGCGCGGCTGGTGGGGCGAGGACCCGCCCTACCACCACCCGGTGTTCGTGCTCACGCACCACCCGCGCGAACCGCTGCAGATGAACGGCGGCACCACGTTTCACTTCGTCAGCGATGGGATCGAGCCGGCGCTCGCGCAGGCCAAAGAGGCCGCCGGAGGACGGGACATCTGGCTCGCGGGCGGAGCATCAGTGGTCAACCAATACCTTGCGGCGCGGCTGGTCGACGAGATCGATGTCTCGATCGCACCCGTCATCCTTGGCACCGGAGAGCGACTATTCGCAGGGCTCGAGCGCGGCACCCTCGCGCTCAAGCAGATCAGGGCCGTCGACGCGCCGGGGGTCACGCACATCAAGTACGAGGTCAGCTGACCCGCTCTGGCGCAACCGCGGGCACCGACACGCTCCCACCGCCCAGACCCCCAACGCGCGGAAACCACGCATCAGTTTGGGATCGCTTTCGCCTATGAGACGGCGCCGTGGCGCACGAGCGTAATGGCGACGACTTAGCCCAAGTCCGCAACCAGGCGGCGTTAGCCGCCAACCCGATAGGCCAGCAAGCAGCCGGCGGCCGGGTGGTGGAAGGTCGACGGCGCCGGGAACCCGTTCTGCCTCGGACGGGGGTGCACGCGCTTGGGTGGCGCTTCGTCTTTCCCGCTCCGGGATGGGTGGTCGCGGCTGGCGATCGTATGTGTAGGGGGGCGTCTTATCCGGCGGAGTTCAGCGCGCTGACGAGCCATTCGCCGTGGATGCGCCTGGCGAGGCTGATGATCTGGTAGGTGTCTTGTCCGTCGGTGACGTTGGCGTTGATCAGCCAGCCTGGGGGGTGGAGTGTGAGCGCGAGGCTTGCGATGCGGGGGTGCAATGCGCGGATGGTGGCTGGCACGCTGGGCGGGTTGCTGGTGATCGCGGCACGCAGCTCGGGGGTGAGGTCGCGCAGCTGCGTGGCGGTGGCGTGACCGTAGGTGTAGGTGAGGTAGCTCTGGGTGAAGGCGAGCGCGGCGCGGCGAGCTGAGGGGGGGCCGGCGGGCGGGAGGGCCGGCGGGTTCGGCGTGATCAGGGTGTCGGGGTCGGGCGGGACTAGCTCGATGACTTTCCACTGCCGGCTGGTTGGTGAGAGGACGAGCTGGGCGGTGGTGGTCTGGCGGCCGCGTGCGTCGATGATCGCGTAGCTCGCAGTCCAGCTGTCCCCGTCATGGTTGAGGCTTGTGAGCCGCACCTGGGTGACGTGGAGGCGTGGGGACAGCGGGCCGCTCTGGCGCGCGGTCGCGAGAGCCTGCGGGGTGAGGGCGGGCAGCCGTTGCGCGGGGAGTTGACCGGCGAGGTAGTGGGCGTAGGCGTGTGCGACTGTGGTCGCGACCGCGTCCGGCGGATTGGGCGGGACGCTACGAGGGTGTTCGGGCTGTGGCGTGATGGTCGCCGGGCGGGCGCGTGTCGCAGCGGAGACGTGCTTATCCGGGCGGGACGTGACCGGTTGGGTGAAGGTGGATGCGATCGCGAGCACGAGCGTCGCGGCGAGCAGCGATCGCTTGATCGTTCTCGCGGTGGGGCGTCGTCTCATAGGCTCGGGGGGTGGCGTTCGGTCCAGGTGTTGCCGTCGGCGAGTTGGGCGGGGAGGATCGTGGCGGGTTGCCAGCGCGGTCCGCTGCCGGGCGGGACGGTTGGCGTCCAGTGGGCGGTGTCGAGCACGATCCCCGCAATCTCGATGAACGCGTGCCCCGCAGAGGCGTAGACGGTGATCCACTGGCCGGGGCCGGGATCGCCGTAGCTTTCGAGCATTCCCGAGTCCCCTGCGATCCCGTCGCCGATGTCGACCTGCGGCGTGTTCAGCTCGGCCTGGTAGAGCACGAAGTCGGTCGAGCCCGAGCAGTCGTAGGAGGCCATGACGGTGCTGAGCATGTTTGGCTGGCGTTCGGTGCTGTAGGAGGTGTCGATGATCCGGTTGCCGGCCGCGATCGCGGCCTGGACCGGTTCGGGTGCGTCCAGGGGCGCGGCGGCGAGCCCGTCCGGCAGGATCCGCGCGGCTGCTCCCGGGGTGGTCGGGCCCGTGGTGACGCACCCGCCCGCGGATCCTGTGTCGGTGGTCAGGACCGTGCTGCCGGCGCCGGCGTTCTGGGAGTAGTGCTGGTGGAGCTGCTGGACCTGGGTGACGTACCAGGCGGCGTGGTTGTAGGCGTAGATCGCTGCCGGCCAGTCTGCGGGAGCGCCGTGGGCGTGCAGATAGTTGGCGGCGGTGTAGACGGCGTCGGTCTCGTTGTAGACGCTCGGCGGGGTCGGTCCGCCGGGCGCGTCGACTTGATATGTCGCCCAGGTGTTGCCGGCGGCGCCGCCGATCCCGATCTGCATCGGCCCGGCGGCTCCGTCGGCGTTGGCGCCGGAGTGCACGCCCGGAAGCGTCGACTCATCGAAGTCGCTCTCGATCTCGTTGATCGCGGCCAGGTACGCCCATCCCGCGCCTCCGAGCTGGTAGGTGTCGGCGGCCTGCTCGTAGATCGCCACCAGGCTTGAGGGAACGTCGGGGGCGTCGCCGGGACCGACCGCACCGCCGCATTCGGCTTGCGAGGTGGCGGCGGCGAACGCGAGGAGTACCGCGAGCAGCGGCAGGAGGATCGTCAGCGACAGCGCGAGCACGAAGAGCCGCCGCATGGCTCACCGCTGCACGCGGCGCTGGCCCGCGCGCCGTGGTCGGAACCTGGTGCGTTCGCCTCCGGACACGGCTGCTCTGGTGACAGCGGAGCGGGCGTGAGTCGCCGGCGGCGCCACTGAGGCACCCTGGGTGGACGGGAGCGCGCTGAGATCCGGGCGGGCGCCCACCTGCTGGCCGATGCCGCTGGGCGCGAGCGCGAACGCCGCGGTGGCCAGCGCGAGCAACGGGAGCCCAAGCCCGAGCGTCCGCCAGCGAGCCACCCAAACTCGCAGCCCGGATCGGCCGCTGGCCAGCCGGCCGGTCATCGGATGGTGGTCACGATCAGGTAGAGCACGAGCAGGCGTGCCAGTCCGTCGGCGAGCTCGCCGGGCACGAGCATCGCCTCGCCGGTGGTGGCCGCGATCGCGCGTGTGAGCGCGATCGCACATCGCCGCGCCTCGTCAACCAGCGGCCGCTCCCGGCCCTCGAGATCGCCGCACAGTCGCTCGTGGGCGCGCTCCAAGGCCCGCTCGACCCATGCGTTCGTCTGGTAGCCGAGCTCGTGCGCGTGGGTCTCGAGCGCGCGGTGCGCCAGCCGCAACGCGCCCGCGGCGAGCTCAGCAAGCTGTGCGGTGACGAGCGGCGGGATCGGCTCGATCGTGGGATCCTCGTCGAGCGTCTCCAGCAGATGCGCGTACAGGTGCAGATCCGGCAGCCGCAGCATCGCCAAAGTCAGCAACCGCAACGTCCCGCACGCGCGCTCCTCCTCAGGCGTGCACAGGGTGTTGGCGGCGCCGTGCGAGACTGCCTGCCCGTAGAGCGACCCCAGCTCCCTCCGATCGGCGGCCGCGGCGATCGCGACCGCCCGATTCACGCTCATGTTCATCTCCACGCGCCCTTGCACATCGCTCACAGACCAGGTACCGAGCCCCCGCAGCAACGGTCCCCGCCAGCCCACAGCTCTGTCCAACCGAGCCCACCGCAAGCACGACCGTGATCACACCGCTCGTGGCGCCCGGCCGAACCGAATCGGCATCGGCGCACCGCAACCCTCCCCCGGGCCATGATCACCCCGGACACCGTCTACCGCCAGCTTGCCCGCCCGTGGCCGGCTAGCGAACTCGCCGAGCACTATCAGGCCGCTTATGAGCGCGGCGCCGGCGACCTACCTCCGGGCGAGGAGCCTCCCGACCGCCCGATCACACTTCTGGCGACCGCGATCCCCCGCCTTATCAGCCTGGCCGTGGCCGCCAACGTCCTGCACCTCCTACCAACCAGCACCGACGACGGCGCCGCCATCGCCGAGGAGCTGATCGCGACGATAGACACCACCGCCACCGGCGGCCTTCACCGCTGCCACCTCGCCCTCCAATCCGACGGTGAAGCCCGCGGCTACCAAGCCGATCAGTGGCTGCCACTCGCCTACGACCAGGCCGCCGACTGGCTCCAGCACGCCTCACCGGCTACCGACCCGCCACCCCTGATCGAGCACGCTCAGCAGGCCGGCCGGTTCGCCGCGCTCGCGATTGGCTCCCTGGACAGCGACGCGCCGACCGTGCCCGAGGCGATCACGGATTGCCTCGCGCACCTCCTGTTCACCTGCGTGTTCGTCGCCGCCGCCATCTCTCGACCCGGCGGCTGAACAAACCCCGGGAGCGTTCCGGGCTTAGCTGGGAGAGGGTGACGTGGCCAGGAACGCGGGCCGGGGTGAGGTCCCGGCGCCGGCTCTGAGCGCGGGCGCCAGGCGGTCAAGCGACACCACGAGGACCCCGCTCTCGGTCCCCTCCAACCCGCGGGCGCGGACCACGCACAGCACCGGGAGCGCCCCTCGCCGGCACCAGCGCCGGCGATGCCGGTGAAGCCAAGCAGCGGTCTGCCGGGCGTGAGCCAGGTGGCGTTCGTCGAACGTGCGCGTCTTGGACTCGATTGCGAACGCGATTCCCGTGGGTGCGATCGCGACGCTGTCGATATCGCCCCGCCCCTCGCACGGGAACGAGTGTCGCAGCCGCCACCCCTCCGCCTCCAGCCCGGCCAGCGCCCGCCGAACCTCACCCTCGGACCTGGCGCCGACGCGGCTGCGGGCGGCTAGGCGCACCCAGCGACGAGCGTCCAGAACCAACGCGGCCATCACCAGCGCCAGCAGCCCGGCCAGGGCGATCGCTCCCACGCTCGCGGCAACCGCGGCCAGCCCGGCGGCCACGACCGCCGCTGCGCCGCTCGCGCCGGCCCGGCGCAGGCGCCGGGCTTGCTGACGGCGAGGGAAGCTCAACTCGAACACGGGCCCAAGCTTGAACCCCGCCTCGGACTGCTCTGTTCTGCGATGCGGGGACGATCGCGTCAGCCGGATTTGCCGGGGGGCGAGTCGGTGGCGGGGCCATCCGCCCTCCACGGCGCCCGCGCCAGCGCCGAGGGACCTCACCCGCCAGTCGATCGCGCTCCTGGCGCGGGGGTCACGGAACTCTGGCGGAACATCCCACGCCACTTCACGGCCGCGGCCGCCTCCGAAACCTCAATGAACACGGGGCATTTGCTGGCACGGGGCGGCATCGCCTTTCTCTGATAGGAAGAGGTCCCAGGTTCGAGTCCTGGATCGCCCATCCGCCGGAATCCAGAAATTCGCTGCATTCGCCCAATTCTCTGGTTTCTGGCTGTGACTGGTGGACGCGGCTCGGGTGCACCGTGGGGCCACAATGGGGCCACCAGCGTTTACCGGTGAGGCGACAAAGCGGTCCTGGGTTCGCGGCGCCGTCAGGTCGGCGCTGGCTCGAAGAACACAGTCGGCCGCAGACTGAGCGAACTGCAGGCGAGCGCTGGAGGATTCGCCTCGGCGGTTGATGGCTCGGCGGGGCGGGCCCGGCGAGCCACCGCCTCGCCCGTTCAGATCCTGGCTTCGTGACCATGCGGAGATCGAGCAGTCGTGAGCGCCCACCCCAGCCGTCGGGCCGCTGATGTCCGATAGCGGTCGTCCTCGAGCGGGCACTCGGCTCCCTACGCACGGCTCCTCTAGTCGCAGCGCAGAGCGCGGCTGGCGACCGGCGTACAAGCGCGCCCGATTTCGAGCCCCGAGGTCGGCTCCTGCCCCGTCGTCTCGAACCGAAAGCCGCGGGCGCGCCCCATGGCCTGTCCGTAGCTGTCCCTCGTCGTCCGATCCCGGTGTGCCAGAGCTGTCGATCTGGGCGGGGTTCGCTCGCACTCCTCGGCCGAGCAGAAGTCCCACCGCACACAAGACATGTGGATTGCCTGCGGGTGGGAGCGTGTTATCAACGCCAGCCGTGAGGCCGCAGTTGTCGCGCAATTCTGGCGTGACGTGAGACGGTTCGCGGGCTGTCGCCTTCGTAACCAAGGCCTGGGACCGTCCGGGGGGTTTGGCGCCTGTACGGGCGGTTTGAGACCGGCCTCGTTCCGCCGGCGGCAGAGAGGCCTGTGCGCGCGCGCCTGCCTATGGCCACCGTGAGCTGACCTCGCTTGCGCGTAGCCGTGGGGATTATCTGTGCGCCCAGCGCTTGGGGTAAGCGCTGGGCGGCGAGTACCGGGTGGTTCAGTGGGCGGGTTGGAAGTAGCGTTGGAGGGTCCAGTGTGCGACTCTCCGGGCGAGGTCGAGCCCCTCGAGGGACATGGCGAGGTCCATCGTGTGGGCGACCGTTGGTCGACCGGACCGTCCGTTGACGCCGTCGTGTTGGCAATCGATCGTCTTCAGGCTCCGACGAGCAACCTTCGCACCGTTAGAGACCGAGCGCGGGTCAGCTAGAGCACTGCCTGGCGCGAGTCGATCGAGAAGCCTGGGTCCCGGGGTCGCGCGGTTCGGTTGGTTTCTCACCGAAGCATCTGACGGGAACGATCGCATCGGGGCACCGTCTTGCGACCAACGAACCCGAAACGACCGCGTCGGCAACGATCTCCTCACGTCGCCACGGGGGGCGCGGTCGCGGTCGATTACGAGTCACCGTCATCTATCGCCGCGCGGTAGGAATGGGGAGATACTTGATCGCTAGAGGAACATAGACCGATCGTGGCGGTAGAGCTGCTTGTGATCGGATTCGTCGTCATCGTCGTGGTGGCGGTGCTCGCGCGGCGGATATGGCTGATCGGCCATCGCGCAGAGGCAACATCGATCACAGAGGAGCAGGCCCGAGAGAACGCTGCGCCCTTGACGACCGCGATCCGGGCGTTGGGTCGTCGTGAGAACAAGGGACGGTGATTGCCGTAGATGGGACCGTGTAGCGGTACGGCTCGATGATCCCGCCGACGGTGCCCAAGAAACTCGGATTCGCTCCGATAGCGAGGAGCGAGTGATTTCCGTCGACCTGCGGCGTGGAAGGTCGCCCGCCTCGATCGGTGATACAGCTGGCCGAGCATCCGCAAAGCATCCGCTCGCGTCGTCGACGGGCAACGCGAGCGCATCGGCGACGGTCGCCGACGCGAAAAGCCCCCACCGGCTGGCGGCCCGAGGCGGATCGAGCGTCCTCGGTTACGGTGCCAGCGACCCGGGCGCCGTCGTCGCGTTCGAGGACAATGTCCTGTCGAACTGCGACTTCCTCATCGACGGCTCGACCACGGGAAGCAACGGCACCTACGTCGCCGGCGACCCCGACTTCGACGTGTACGCCGCCGGCGGCGTGAACGCGTTCGTGTGCACCATCACCTTCCTCGGCTCCGACCAGTTCTCCTTTTGGAACTGCATGAGCTCACACGCCGACGCTCAGGTCCTCCCGACGCGAATCTCGCCGTGCGTAGCTCCCCGCTGCTCGGCTCCCCGGTCATCTGCTCCCGCAAGAACCCGACGTCCAAGTGCGCCCGGCGCCCCGGCGCCCTGTGCTCGAACATCGACGGCACGCCTCGCCACGCCACGCCATCGGGCCCTGGAACGCCGGCGCGTACTGGTTCCCCCGGCTGGGGGTCTCTGCGTTCGCCGTGCGCACGACCACGACCAATGCGCACACGCAGCCGCCGAGCACGGCCGCCAGGAACGGGCTGACGCCGAGGAACGCGGCCAGCTTTGCGCCCGCCAGCACCGCCGCCGCCAGTAGCACCCCGAACACCACATATCGGCCCGGCTACGGCCACGCGACGGCGCGCCTGCCGGGCGAGCGACACACGCGGCCAGCGTGCCGATGAGGACCGCAGATCGCAGGGCTTACCGAGTGTCGATGCCCGCAGTTGTTCAGGTCGACCGCACCGACGACGGTACGGCCTAACCGCGCCGGGTGTTCGCCACCGTCACCTGCTCACCGAGCGTCGAAGCCGGTGTCGTTTTGGTCGGCTTCAGCGCCGTGAAGTGTCAGATACATGCGAGGTGCGCCTCCGAGCCGGGTCTCGGAGTCGTCGCCTCGGACGAAACCGACGCGGCGGTAAAACGCGTTGGCGTGAGGATTCGCGGTCACTTCGATACAACGGACGCCCTTCCGCCTAGCCGCCGCCAGTAGGTCCTCCACCAAGCGGCTCGCGACCCCGGTGCGCATCCAGTCAGGGTCGACGAACAGGTCCTCGATCTCCAGCAGGCACGCGTCAAGCGGACGGGTGGTCACGAATCCGAGGATCTCATCGTCTACTCCCACCGCAACCTGGGTCCGGCCTTCAGTGATCCCCACGTCAGTGAGCTCCAATACTTCAGGGCGCGCGAGCAACAGGTCGCGGTCGCCCTCGTTGGAAAGCGACGATCTCCGGAACACATCGCGGAGCGCGGGCAAATCGCTGGTGCACGCCGCACGGATGCGAATGATGCTCACCCATTCAGTATGTCTGACTGTCCACGACGCACGACCCGCCGACGCATCACTGGCTATCAGTGAGTCGTGGGCCACGCTCCCGGCGCTCCTGGCAGCGACTCGGAGGGGACTCGCACGCCACTGGCGACACCGAATCACCCATTCAATATGCACCTCCTAGCGTTGGGGGCGCACCGCGGGAGGGAGCTAGTAGTGCTTTGTTAGGTTTCCGTCACTCATCGTGACGGGCTCGGTGGAGAAGGAGCTTGACGAGGTCGACGGTCTGCTGGCAGGTGGAACAGCGGCCGGTCCAGCACTTGAACAGGGGCTGGAGCAGCTTGACTGCCTGGGGAAGGGTCAGGCCGGCCGCTGGTGATTTGGGTGCTGGCGCTCCAGGGTCAAGAATCCGTGCACCGCGGTCACCAGTGCGGTGTGGTGATACCAACCGAGCCACGAGCGGCCTTCGTAGTGATCGAGGCCGAGCTCGCCTTTGAGTTGCTTGTAGTCGAGCTCGATCTTCCAGCGCAGGCGGGCGAGCCGGGCGAGCCGCTCGGGCTTGGTTGTGGCGGGGAGGTTCGAGAGCCAGTAGTCGCTGGGCTGGTCTTTGCCCTTGGGCCATTCAACGATCAGCCACTCTTCTCGGGACGGAGTGGATCGCTTCTCCCATTCGTGCGCGGCGCGGACGCGCAGAAAGCAGAATCGCGAGCGCATCCGTTTGCCATCGGGCCCGTCGCGGAAGGTGACGGTCTTGAACTGCGCGGGTCCAAGTCGGTTGATCAGCTCGCCGATCTGCTCTGGCTCGCGGTCCGGCCGCGGGCGGGTCTTCTGCCGGCCCTTACCGGCCTGCCGCGGCGCCGGCACCTCGAAGACCGTCTCGGCCGCGAACACGCTGACCTCCTCGGAGACCGACAGCACGTACTCAAGCTCGGCGTCGCCGAGCCGCTCGCGCAACTCGGTGTTCTTCCCGTAGGCGCAGTCACCCAGGATCGGCGCCTTGGCGAGCTCCCAGCCGGCGGCGCGCTCGACCAGCTCTGCCGCGAGCTCAGGCTTGGTCTTGAACACCACGTCCTCGGGAATCTTCGCCTTCTTGCGGCGCTTCTCATCCGCGCACCACTCCTCCGGCAGGTACAGCGCCCACCCCAACGGCACCGTCCCCTGACTCCCGACCGCGTGCACCGACACGCCAACCTGACAGTTACCCGTCTTTCCCAGCGTGCCCGAGTACTGCCGCTTGACCCCCGGCGAATCCTTGCCGTCCTTCGGGAACCCGGTGTCGTCCAGCACCCACGCCTGAACGTCGACCTCCGGCGCCACGCGCTCCGCGGTCGCCCTCACCACCACCGCCGGATCCCACGGACTGTCGGCCAGGAACTGCTGCATCGATTGGTAGTCCGCGTCCTCACCCAGTCGCTCGACCAGCGGCTCAAGCGACTTACGAGTCCCGTGCTCGATCAACCCTCGCAGGTACAGACCGCCGTTACGCACCTGCACCCGCCGGTTCATCGCCTCAGCCAACACCTCAACCCCGAACGCCTCCAGCCGTTCCCGCACCGCCAACGGCGGATCAACCTCGTTCACTACGACCACCGGCGCTTCGCTCACTGCCACCATCATGCACTCCCCACGTCGGCAACACGATCGCGAGGAGGATTCGCCGCAAGTAGCGCGAATCCCTACCCAGAAACTAACAAAGCACTACTAG
>DASPPG010000056.1:0-5014 GCA_035625625.1 Solirubrobacteraceae bacterium | reverse complement strand
CGAAGCGGAGAAAAGCGAGTGGATGCGGCGGCGGCGCGAGCGACGAGAACTGAGGGAGCGCTTGGATGCCGCCGATCTATCCGACACCGAGGTCGAGCGCGAGCTTGAGCGGCGTCTTCGGCGCGAGGCATATCTCGCGCGCGTCGGGATGGTCGACCTGCTCCTGCGGTGGCCTCCCCGCCTCGGAGCCAAGCTGATCCGCGCCGGGCTCGACGCGCAATACGACTTTTACACCGAGCCGGCGTTCCGTCGCCGGGTGCCGCCAGAGTTCCCCGGCGAGGATTAGCCAAAGTCGCACCGAGACGGGCGTGCGCGCCGGTACGTCGGCTGCTGTCTTAGCGTGCGTTATGCACGTTGCGGTCCAGGCCACTGCGTTCAGAGAGTCGCCACCTCCTCGGGCGCCAGCAACAAAGCAGCCGGATCGGCGGCGATCAGCCTCTCGGCGGAGAAACACGGGTCGCGTGCTCCTCGTAGCGCCGTCGGCGTCCGCTTCGTCGCGATCGCCAGCAGCCACCATGAACGCGGGTCGCGTCTACGCTGCTCGCATCGTTTGCGGCCCAGTGTGTGTGGCTCGTTGGTCCCCGCGGTCCTCGATCGTCTGCGCAAGTTCGGCCGCTGCGTGCTCCTCATCGGCGAGAGCTTGCAGGTAGCGGCGGTAGCAATGCTCGCTATCGCGAGGGTCGGCCGCGAGCCACTCATTCCACAGACGCAGCAGCTTCTGCTCCGAGCGCCGCCACACCCGCCACTGCCTCGACCGCCACCTCCCGGCCTCATCACCGCCCGGGAGGTTGGCGGGCGAGACACCAGCGTCGAGCTTCTGTCGCCTGCTGTGACGGAAGAGCATGGCGTCTCGCCCCGGGAGTCCTCGATCGGAATCGGGTTGGTCAGTCGACGCTCGCGATCCGCTTGCCGTACGCGATCAGCCCGTAGATCGCCAGGATGTCCAGCGCGAAGATGGACAGCGACCAGAATGGATACGCGGGCATCATCAGCAGCTGCGCGATCGCGTTGCCGGCCAGAACGACCACGCCGACCCAACGCGAGAACTGGTTCTTGATGAATACGCCGCAGCCGACGACCCACTGGAGCACGCCGATGCACAGCACGATCCAGCCCCAGGTGTGGAGGCTTCCGGTGATGTAGTGGGTGTTGGCGACGAAGAAGTGCGCGTTGCCGATCGCGGCCAGGGCCTAGATGAAGTTCAAGGTCCCGAGGATCAGCAGCAGGACCCCGGAGAAGACGACCCAGCCGTAGCCGCGGTCGTCGTCGTATGTGTCATACGCCGCGTCGGCGCCGGATCGGGTCGTAGGCGTGGTTTGGACGGACATTTCGTCCCCCGATGTTTGGTGCGCGCGCCGCGCCGGCCACGTTCGGCGAGCGTCGGCGCCTTTACCGCAGGATCTCGCCACCGTGCGGAAGGAGCATCCGTACGGCCCCGACCAAAGCGAGTCCGCGTGAACTACGGATGCCCACTCAAGCTCTGATATTGCGCCTAGGATCCCACCCGCTGGGGGTGCGCAGCCGGGGAACGGTGGTCAAGACAAGCGACGCCAGTGAGCAGCGTCTCCATGCCTTTGCCTCGAGCGGCTCGATCGGCCACCTCGGCGGCGGTAATGTCGACTTCTCCAAGGCCTACGCCCGAGCAACCGGCGCTCTACGGTGCGCTCGCCACGCGGTCAACCGGGTCGTATCGGCGCTCTACCCGGAACTGTGAACAAATGGAAACGCAGCTACACGGGGTTGCTCAGCGACGGCGGTGGTGCGCGGCTCGCCGTGGGGGTTATTGCGGATGCGGCGACCGCGGCGGTCGGCGACGATGGCGCAGAGTGATGCTCCCAGGGCGGAATCTGCTGCGGGAAACCCGCAGGATTGACGTCGCAGGCGATGTCGGTGGCGAGCGTGTCGAGCTGTTAGCTCCGGAGCTGCCCATCTTGCGCGCAGATTGTGACGCTCGGCCCGGGTGGGCCTGCTGGAACCGGGGCCGTGGGCTGCGGTACACGATCGGCGTGGAGGAGGAGGTGATGCTGCTCAATCCCTCCGCGTACTCGCTTGTGCAGTCCAGTGAATCGGTCCTCGCCGGCTTGTCGGACGAACTAGCCACCCACGCCTCGCTGGAGACACACGCCTCGGTGATCGAGCTGAGGACAGGGATCCACGGCGACGTTGCCGGAGCGGTCGCCGAGATTGAGTGGCTCCGCGCCCAGTTCGCCGAAGAGCTGGGAGCGATGCGGCTGGCGGCCGCGTCGGCCGGCACGTATCCGATGGCGTGCCGGGAGGAGACGCGGGTCTCTCGCGGTGCACGCTACAGCCTGGTCAGCGATTCGATGCGCTCACTCGCCCGAAGAGAACCCACGCTTGCATTGCATGTGCACGTCGGGGTTCCCGACCCCGAGGACGCGATCCGAGTTCTGAACGGTCTGCGCGCGGCGCTGCCACCGTTGCTCGCGCTGTCGGCCAACTCACCGTTCTCGCGAGGCCGCGATAGCGGCTTTGCGTCTGCGCGGACCGTGATCTTCCAGGGGTTCCCTCGCACCGGCGCACCACGCCACTTCTCCTGCTACGACGATTACGTCGAAGCCGTGGATGCGCTGATCGCAACCGGCGCACTCCCAAACCCGAGCTTTTTGTGGTGGGACGTTCGGCTGCAGCCGGCCCTGGGGACGGTAGAAGTGCGGGTTATGGACGCACAATCCACGCTCGCGGACAGCGCGGCGCTGATTGCACTGATCCCGTCATTGGCCCGGCTTGAGCTCGAGGACGGTTCGGCGGAGAACGCGATAGCGCCGGAAGTCCTAGCCGAGAACCGGTTTCTCGCGGCTCGAGACGGGCTGGACGCGCGGCTCATTGACCCGGTGGCGCGCCAACTCGTACCGGCGCGAACGCAGGTTGACGAACTAGTGGAGCGCTGTCGCGAGCACGCCGATGCGGTCGGAATGATCGAGCTCGACCGAATCGGCCGGCTGATGCACGCCAACGGAGCCGAGCGACAGCGCGTCTGGGCCAAAGACCATGGACTCGCCGGGGTCGTGTCGATGCTGACCCAGTGCTTTGCCTCATCGAACCGGACATCGACAGCAGGCCGTCCGAGCCGCGCAGCCGTGAACTAGCGCTCCGGCGCCCCGTCGCAGCGGGCTCCGTTTCCGAGCCTCCACTGAAGGGACTCAGGACCACAAACCCCCGGGCGGGGCAACCGGGGGCATATCGACGAACCCCATCTGTAGTTACCCCTGGGCACAACAGGCTGCCTGTAGCTCCCGGATGGAACGGGAGACCCTTGGGCTTTTCACTCGAGCTTCGCACCCCACCGTTACCGGCGGCGCACGTCGAGGGCGGGGCCATGTCGTCGAGCACGAACCTGGAACAACGCTCTATGACGTCAGCGAAGCCTCCAATCTTGCGTGTTCACTCAATGCGTGCGACCTCGCGTCGCACGACGAGTTGGAGCAGTGCGTGTGCCGAAGCGATGAGATGACCGCTCCGCCCGGCCAAGCGATAACCGGGTGACCGAGTGCGCGGCGACCTCGGTACGGCCCGTGCCTACGTACGACGGTGACCGTGCTGACTCGGATCGGTGCCCCCAGCGAACTCAGGGCACTGTCGCAATTGACCACATCCAAGTGTGCGCGGGCTGGTTCGCGCGGATAGGAGTGGCGGAGAAGTGGCGACTCGCCGGTCGCTCCGCCACGATTCCTCTTTAGAAGTCGGCTCCGGCTGAGCACGTGGTCGGTCCGCCACGGTTGCGGTAGTCGCGTAGGCCGGCTGGCCGTGATCGCTGACAATCGTCGAATTGCGCCCGCTGCACAACTGGCCCGGGTCAATGGCGGCAACCGGGGGAGCACTGCCGCCTCGCGGCGCCGCAGGTGCCCAACGGACGGGGCGGTGGTGACGGTTACCGGACGTGCTGGACAGTCCACGGAGCGAAAAAGAGAGAGAGGTTGCGGATCGACCGGGCCTCCCGTCCGGACGCCGACGCATGGGACGGGAGGCGGGGTCTGCGCGTGGCGCGCCTTACGCCGCGGCCGTGTCTTCTTCGCTGAGGTCGAGGTCGGCGAGGTCGGACTCCGCTCGGTGGGCGGCGAGTCGGGCGGTGGTCTCGAGCGGTTGGTCGATGACGAAGGTGTCGCGGTGAAGGGCGGCGAGGAGGGGGGAGAGCATGGGTCGGAGGAACTCCCAGACGGCGGCGCGTAGCGGGGTGTGTCCGCCCGGTAGCGCGTCGGCGAGTTTGCGGGCCATGCGGTCGGTGCCGAGCGTTTTGGTGCAGGTGACGCCGTCTGGGTCGAGTGTGAACGCGGAAGCCCAGCTGGCGGTGAGTTGTGCGATCCCGCGGAGGGGGTCCGGGTCGTTGAGCGCGCGCTCGAGTTCCGCGTTGAGGATCGCGTCGGGTTGGCGCGGCTCACGGCGGCTGGTGTCGCCGATCGGCTGCTGGCGGTCCTGGTCTGTCCAGCCGGCGCCGTAGGCGATCACGTCGCGGTAGTGCGTCGCGAGGAGGTGGCAGATGATCGCTTTGAGGGCGTGGAGCTGGCCGGGGGTGGGGTCCATGAGCCCGGCGCGCAGGTCGTGGCCGAGTCCGAGGTTGCTGTTGGTCGGCTCGGCTTGGGCGCAGGCGCTGCGCGTTGCGGTGTTCGCGGCCTTCCTGTCCGGGATGCGGAGCTCTTCGTCGTCGAGCCTGGCGCCGGCGAAGCACGCCTCGTCGCGGGCGGCCTGCTTGTCCTCGTGGTTGGCGAGTTGCTCGCGGACGCGGTCGATCATGAACGGTGGGTTGGCGACCCAGATGCCGACCATCTCGGCGGTTGGCCCGAACCGTTAATCGTCGGCGAATGCGTCTGCGTGAGCGGCAGGGCAGGACCCGTAGATGTCGACGACGGTGGATGGGGCAGGCCAGTCTCGGGCTAGGAATCGCTCGAGTGCCTCGCCGCCGCGTCTGCGGGCGTGCGTCCGAGACCAGTCGGTTGACGACGGTGGCCTGCCGTATCGCTGCCGCCAGTCGCGCATCGCGTCGCGCACCCAGTCGCGC
>DASPPG010000055.1:0-39652 GCA_035625625.1 Solirubrobacteraceae bacterium | reverse complement strand
GCGCGACTGGGTGCGCGACGCGATGCGCGACTGGCGGCAGCGATACGGCAGGCCACCGTCGTCAACCGACTGGTCTCGGACGCACGCCCGCAGACGCGGCGGCGAGGCACTCGAGCGATTCCTAGCCCGAGACTGGCCTGCGCCTTCCACCGTCGTCGACAACTACGGGTCCTGCCCTGCCGCTCACGCAGACGCATTCGCCGACGGCTGACGGGCAGCGTCCACCGGGAGCCACCGGCCGAGACGCCCGGTACCTACCACACGAGGTGCCCCGTCGGCTTTCGCAGCGTAACCACGTAGCTGACCGCGTCGCCGCGGCGGTCGACGGCTGGCACGGGCTATGGGTCGCCAACCCGACCTTCCTGCTCGTGCGCCACGGCAGCGAGTGCACTGACCTGCAGGGCCTGCGCGAGCGCCACGACACCGCCCAGCCCCCGGAGGGCGTCACCGACGGCCCCAGACGCTGGATCACCCGTTACCTCAACTGCCGCTTTCTGCGCCTCCCGGAGCACTTTGAGGCGGTGGCCGGCGACCAGCACGGAGACGATCCGGACGACGGCCACAGCGCATCCACGAGCGCCACCACCTCCAGCAGCGCGCGAGTGCCGCCGGAGCCATACGCCTCAGCGACGCGATGGCCCAGTGGTGGGTGCTCCAATGACGACCATCTCGCGCGACGGCGCGAAGCCGCGATCTGGCCTCCGTCGGCCACGCGGCCGCCGTCGACATGAATGAGCTCCACGACACCCTGCTCCAGGCCCGAGGCGTACTGGCGCCTTCAGGACTTCGGAGGACCGCAGGGGATTCGATGACTGCGAATCGACGGTAGAGGTCCGGGGGTGGATTCGGTTGCGAAAGCGCTCGTCGAGAGACACGGGGTCTCGGTGGGCCTTGATGTGGCCGCGTCGATCGCTGGATTCTCCGAAGACAAGGCGCGCGAGCTTCGTTGCGCCGGTCGCTTTCCAGGTCATCGAGCTGGGACCCGGGTGATGGTGTTCGTCCCCGACTTGGTGGAGTGGATGCGAAACGGCGGCGAAGCGCAGTACGACCCGGCGCCAGCGTCGAAGGCGACCTCGCGTCCGCTCGACCGGCGTCGCGCCGACAGGCCGGCCTGGATGGATCGGGTCTCGCCGCGCCCCTCTGCGTGAAGAGCGTCGTCAGCGTGGATCCGGCGCTGACGGATCGCCCAGCTCTGCGACATCCGACCCGGTCAGGTACTCATCCGGCTCGAGCATCCCCTTGGAGAAATGAGACCCGTACTTCTCGAGCGTGAACGTCACCGAGTGATGCCCGAGGAAGCGCTGGAGCTTGGGCGCGAACAGCTCCGAGTGCCGTGAGGCAATGAGCGAAGCACGACTGTGGCGGAGCACATGTGGCGTAAGCCCGTTGCGCGCCCGCACTCTCCCGTTGGCGTCCGTCTCGACGAAGCCGGCGCGTCGAAGCATCGGTCGCCACTGATCGCGCAGGAAGTTCGGTTCTCTGAGGATCCCCCCACGGGTGTCGGTGAACAACAGCCCGTGCTCGTTCGGCTTGTCCCCCTCGATCGCGATGATCGCATCGAACTCGGCGGCCAGCGCCCCGGACACGCGGAGAGTGCGAATGCCCCATGGCGATTTTGCGTAGTCCTTGATGATCATCCGCAGCGGCTTGGGGTCGCGTCGCTCGGCCGCCTGCTGGCGAATGCGGACCGTCCGTTGCGACCGGTCATAAGCCGCAATCGGAAGCCCGGTCGCTTCGCTGAAGCGCAGAGCAAGCTCGCAGAAGCAGCGCACGAGCGCTCTGAGCTCGAGCGTGCCAGCGGCCTCGATCAGCCTGCGCATCTCGGACTCGGAAAGGACCATCTGCTCGCGTTTAGGGGCGCGTGGGCGCACGACCTCGCGCACCGGGTTGGGTCCCGCCATGCTGCCGCGCCGGACCGCATCGTCGATGACTCGTCGCGCGAGGTCGAGGCGTTTGTTGACGGTCGAGGCCGCCAGCCTGCGGACCGCCGCCTCGCCGCCGCGGACGTCGATCCCGTCAAGCTTGGCACGCTTGTAGGCCTCGAAGTGCTCGTCGGTCAGCGATCTGGCCAGCACGCCACCCAGCGCCGCGCGCAGATCGTTGAGCGCCGGACCGTAGTCGCGCATCGTCGATTCCTGAACGCCGTCGCGATGCCGGTCCTCCCAGTCGGTGAGGGCCTCTTCGAACGTCCAAGAGCGGGAGGAGCTCGGTGGGCGCCGCTGCGACGCTCGTGTCTCGTGCCCCGCCCGGGCGGCCCTGGCCGCGAGCTTGGCCGCCTTCTTGTCTGCGGCCCACTGCGTCAGGAACGCGTCGGCTTCCTCCTCGCTGTCGAACCCCTCCCACTTCGGCTTGCCGGTGATCAGATCTCGGAAGACCGCGTACGGTCGACCGTGTCTCCACTGGATCGAGCCCGATCCCCGGGGACGACGTGGCTGATCGGCTACCGCGCCCACCGGCCCTTCAGTTCTCGTCGCGCCTGCGGCAATCGCGGCTCTTCGACCTCGGCCGCCATGTCGTAGGGCACCGGGCGGTTGGTACCCTGCGAACCCTGTCGGAAGCCTCTAGCAAACGCGTCTAACAAACCCGGGTGATCTTCTAGCAAACTACGGGCACTTCTTGCAAACTGGTCGGTTTCGGTCGGGACACAGCCAGTTAGCGGGCGGCCAGCTAGACCGGGCAAATATGGCGTTTTGCAGGCGGAAGGCAGCCCCGCCGGAGTAGCTCAGTCGGTTAGAGCAGCGGAATCATAATCCGCGTGTCGGGGGTTCGAGTCCCTCCTCCGGCATAACCGTCCAACATCGAGCCCTGCTGTTCGGCGAAGCGGGACGAGCGCTCTCCATTCCCGTGGTGGAGCAGGTGTCGTTGACGCCGACCACAGAGCTGCTGCTGGTCGTGGTCCATCTCCGAAGCCACCCCAGCGGGTACCGGACGCCAGCCCGACAATCGTGGCCGCGCGCCCGGGTTGTGCGCCCGCTCCGGCGATTACTTGCGGTCACACCATCGTTTGCATGACCGCAAGCATGTAGGCCATGCCTAGCGCCATCGCGAACATCGAAACGCCGATATCGAGTTCGCCGATGAGCGAGCTCGCAGCGGTGGCCACGGCGCGCATGGGAACGGTGACAGCGCCGCTCCCGGATTCCCCGGGCACCATCCGCCAGCTTATGCTCGGGCCACCGCCGTCGAGCTGACGGAACGCGTCGAGCGCCCACATCGCGGCCGCCAGAACGAAGTAAGCAACAAGCAGCCAGCTGAGCGGTGCCAGGAACGGATGTGCAGACCACATGTAGAACATCGCCCCGAGGTCGACCGCGGTAAGCAGCCATAGTGGGCTTGGGGCGCGGCTCGTACCTCCGAGCGCCCAGAGTGCTGCCAGCACGCCGGCGGCGGCGAATGCGAGCCTCCAGAATGCCGCCGGGACACCGAGTGAACCGACCGAGGCTGACGCATACATGAAGACCATTCCGGTGGCGATCAAGACATGGCAGGCGTGCCACGACCGGCGCTCATCCGCGGTCTTGACCAGGTGGCGCAGGTGCGACACAGCGATAAGAACGAAAGCGGAAGCAGCGGCGATTCCGAGCCACACCGGTACGGCGGCGTGGGCACCGTGGGTCATCGCCATCCCCGACATCGCCGAGCGCGAGGAGACGACCTGGTCGACCCGGTGGACATGGTGCGCGGCGGATCCTGTGCCCATCGGCATCCCGGGCATGCCCTTCATGTTCGGCATGCCCGGCATGACCGGTCTTGACGACGAGCTCGCCACCCTTAACGGTCCGCGGTGGCGAGACTACGGCGACTCCCCTGCAAGCCGCGGCGACCGTCATCGCTCGGTTGTCCTCTGAAGCCCTCAGCCATTGTCGCCTGACCCAGACGATACTCGTCGCCGGCCCGGCATTTTTTCCGCGTGGCCGGGCAATGCGTAGACCTACGCGCGGTCAGGTGGTCACCGGCGCGGGCGGGCGTTGCGGAGACGCGAGCTTGGGAACCTCCGCGCTGCGGGTCTCTGGAGTCACCAACGGGAACATCGCGCACGCCAACAGCACGAACAGCGGCCCCGCGTTCGGATCGGTCGCACCGCCGTTTGGAATGCCGCCGAAGCCCTGGCCGACCACCCAATACAGCAGGTTCAAGCCAATCGCCAGCCAGAGGAACAGTTTGGGCCGCCAGTTGACAACGACTGCCACGCCGATCGCGGCCGACACCGCTGCGAGCACGATCGCGATCACCACGCCGTCGCCCTTGGCGGCATGTGCGAACCAATTCTGCACGCTGCTCAACCAGCTCATTCCCGACGGCGCGGCGTTGATCGAGTTGGTTATTCCGTTCGCCCCACCTGCCTCGACCAGCCACAGCCACGCCATCACCAGCCACAGGGTCGCCCACACGGCTCGGGCGCCACGCGCCCCAAACAAGCCCCCCAGGCGTCCGTTCGGCCACACGACTGCACCGATCAGCGCGTAGAGCAGCACCGCGCCCGGCGCACCGGTCAGCGCGCTGGCCATCGGGGCGCCACCCATTGGTGTCGTCGCCATGAACATCATCCCGAACGCCTCGCCGAACCACCACACGACCAGAGCCCATCCGAACGACAGCACCAGCGCCGGCTTGACCGTCGGGCGATACAGCAGTCCGATCCCGATCGCTACCTGAACCAGCGCAAACAGAGTGTTGAACAGGGTCTGTTGACTCTGGAGCGTGGTCGCGCCCCAGTTGACGCTGCTGGCCACCCAATGCGGTTGACCCGCCGTCAGCCCCTGGAGCAATTGGATGAAGCCCTTGCCATACATGAAGGACTGGAACTGCAAGCCGCCGTCCAACAGCCAGATCAAACCCAGGACCGTCTGGACCCGACGGGCATTGTCCGACCAGAAGTACGCGATGACGGACTCGGTGATCCGCCTCTCGGTTCGTGCGCCAGGCGCGACGCTGGCACTGCTTGTGCTCATTGGAGATCTCCTTCGAACGCTTTGATCAAGATCTGGGGATCGCGGACACCGCGTCCGCCCCGAGGTGGAGCGCCGGCTCCGGTGGCGGCCTTGGTCAGCCGTCCAGACGCCAGGAACGCCGGCCTCGGGCGCCGGGCCAAAGGCGACGTGGCGAGTGCCAAGCCGCCGGAGGGACCCTTCGCGTGCGCGCCAGACCCGGCTTCGGCTATCTAGACAGCCGCAAGGGGGAGATCAACGGGTGGGCCGCGGTCCGACCAGCCGGCCAACATCGGCACCGCGGCAGGTAGCGCGAGAACCTCGGCAATACGAGCAGCGACCACGCGCTGCGGCCGGCTCGAAAACCGCCTCGCCCAGATTCGCGCGACTTCGCGGAGAACCCGCCATGCGCGCTGGAGTGAAGTTGCCAGCAGGAATCCGAAACACAGCGCAGCTGGGACTAACGACCATCCGGCGGGGCCAAAGAAAGCATCTGCAAGTCGCACGTGCTGCCCGCCCGTCGCCGAACCACGCAACACAAGCGCACAGCAAAAGAGGGCGACCAACACCGATGAACACAGCAACCACCTGCAGACCAGCGCCGCCGACCAGCGTGGCCGGGAGACGCGACCGACCAAACCCCGACCTATCTCACGCAGCACGAAGCAGGCGCCTGCCGCCAACAGGAAAAGAAGCCACAGGCTGGGGGAATGCATGCCGGACCTGGCCGTCGAATGCAGCCCGCCTACGGCCCCAGCCAGCGACGCAAGCAGGTAACGCAGCTCAAATGTGGCCAGCGCGGCGGGGATCAGGCGCGCGACCGCGCACAGCGCGCTCCGACCAGGTGCGCCACTCATCCGCACGAGGCGTCCGTCCTCGCACCGGAGAAGGCGTAACCGGAAGGGAGCTCCAAGATCAACGCACCGGAAGGATAACCTCGTGACCCCGGCTGTGGCATGCCGTACGGCGCCCTGCTTAGCGAGGGTTAGCGTCGGCGGTAGCGATCGTTGAGTTGCCTCGTGAGATGCCGACCAGCAGCAGCTGGCGCGCTCGCTGTCTGCTCCAAACCGCGATTGCAGAACTACCGGGTCGACTGAGGGAGCAGGCCCGGAGCGACCGTTTGGCGGCACCTGAGATTCGCCAGAGGCAAGGTTCCTCCCTCAGGCGTCGCCATCGACGGCGCTTTGGCTCAGCGATCCCGAACATCTCCCGATAGCGCCGCTCTCGTTCGGCGGCTTCCTCCGGCGTCTCAGGCCGCGGGGCCGGTCGTTCGGCCTCAGCTGTCCGCATCGAGCTCGGAAGCGAACTCGCTGCGCTACGTCTTGACACCCGAGTTCGGCGCTCGCTTCGCGAGCGAGATCGACGACCGCGAGTGGCAAACCTGGGTCGACCGCTTGAGCCGTGAGGGCCTGTCACGCTCGCGCATCGCCAACCACCTCGCGGTTGCCCGTGCCATCTACGGATCGGCGAGCCGGCCGACACGCCGCCTCGTCGACCGCAACCCGCTCGTCGGCATCGAGCTGCCTCCGAACGACGAGAAGCCGCGGACGAGGGTGGCCGACGCAGAGGAGGCGGCGGCCCTCCTCGCTGCTTTGGATCCGCCGACGCGGTCCCGTATGCGCTCGCGTTCTATGCCGGGCTCAGGCGAGCGGAGATCAAGCGTCTCGACTGGCCGGACGTCGAGCTCGACAGCTACCGGCTCGTCGTCCGCAAGGCAAAGAGCCGCGCCGGCACCGGTCGTCGACCGCCGATCGCGGAGCCGCTGCGCCCGATTCTCCTCGGCAAGTTCATGCGGCAGGGACGGAGAGCCAACGGTGCGGTGAGCGCGGTCTCCGTCACCTCCGGCAAGATCGCCGAGCGCGCCAGGAAGCGATGGGCCGCCGCAGGACTGGATCCGATCACGCTTCACGAGTGCCGCCACACGTACGCGAGCTTCCTGATGGCCGCCGGCTACTCGTTGCGCGAGTTGACGGAGTACATGGGCCACAGCTCGCATCAGGCGACGGAGCGCTACGTCAAGCTGCTGCCCCCGCTCGACGAGACCGATCCGGCCGAGCGGCTCAACGCGTATCTCCGTCGGCGAGCGACCGGAGCGTGACATGTGCAGGACAGGGTGCGACACTTGAACAATGCGTGAAGGAGCGACATTGAGGCTCGACAGCGGGACGGAGCTGCACGTGGATGTCGAGACCGATGATCTCAACGGCAGCGAGATCGTCGTGCGGCGATCAGCCGAGGGCGCCCAGCCGCTTGCCGACCGGCTTGCTGTCCTCGACGACATCATCGCCACGGGTAGACCTCATCCTGCCGGCACCACGGACGCGTGGCTCGCGCACGACCGCGAGCATTGAGTGCCGGGCATCTACGTCGACACATCGGCGCTCGGTCGGGTGGTGCTCCGTGAGGATGATGCGCCCCTCATCCGCGCGGTGCTCGCACGGTTCGATCCGTGGCACGCCAGCGAGTTGCTGATCGTGGAGCTGCGACGCCTGGGTCGACGCGAAGGCGTCGAGGCACGCGCGGGGCGGACGCTCCCACTCGTGGCGCTTGCACCGCTTACCACCACCCCTGCTCGAGCACGCTGCGCGACTCGATCCGGTCAACATCAGGTCACTTGACGCGATCCACATGGCCACGGCGATGAACCTCCACGCCGCCGGCGACATTGCCGCCGTCCTCACCTGCGACGGCCAGCTCCAAACCGGCTGTCAGCACGGCATCCCCGTCGAGGCGCCAGTCGTCTAACAAACAGTCCAATCTGCCGTCCAAGATCGGCCCAATCACCCGTAAACGCTGAGAAGGCGGCCGGAATCATAATCCGCGTGTCGCGGGTTCGAGTCCCTCCTCCGGCATCGAGAAATGCCCTTGAACTCGGGACATTTTTCATCTTCGGCTCCGGGACTGGGGAACGGATGTGTCCTGATGTGTCCCAGCTTTTCCGAGTAGCTCCGCCCGCTTGCCTGGCTCCCATTCTCAGGCTCGAGACAAAAACGTTCCCGCGGGAACGCAACCAGTCGGTTGCACGATTGCACGCGCGGACCCGTCCGGTCCCAGCTGCTCATTTTCGATCAAGGCGGCCGTCGGGTCGGGCGCGTCGGCCGGTATCAGGCCGGCGGCGAGACGCTTGTGTGCTCACGGTCCCTTGGGGCCGCCGCCGCAGGCCTTCGCGGCTGCAGAGCGGCCGCGAACGCCGGGGCGTTGACCGAGACCCCATTGACCGACACCGTTTGCCCGTCTTGCCCGATTCCCCCGAGTCGCATAGCTGCTGGTCAAGTCGGGGAACTCCGGCACGCCATTGGCGCGCATGCACTGGAGAACGCGAGCGGGCCCGACCCGTACGCGCCCGGTGTGGTCGAGCCCGAGCTGGCGCCGCCACCGTCGGGTGCGACGGTCGACGCCGAGCTGCTGGTGCCACCCGAAGTCGCACCAATCGGGCTGGGGGAGCTTCCCCCGCATCCCGCGACCAGGACCCCGCTCAGGAGTATTGCGACGACCAGGGGCACTCGCCGTGAGCGGGGCAGCCGCTTTGGATGGATGCTGTCTTGCACCTGGTGTTGTTCCGGTGTCGTTCGAGTCCGCCGCCCATGGTTCTACGAGATGGGCGGTTTCGCGAAGGTTTCAGCTCGACGGCGTGAGATCCACACGACCGGCCTAGCCGACCGGTGGACATCTCCTACTGCTGGCGGCCGCCCACGCCGCCGCCCGCAGGCGGACTTACGGGCGTTGCCCCGAGTAGCGCGAAATAGAGCACCGAAGCACTAAGGGCAGTCACGGGCGCGAGTGCCGCGTTCACCGCCCACTGCACGAGCGCCCGTCCCACCGACCCGAGCGACGAAGCCAGAAGGCCGGCCGCGGTGCTGATCACAAGCACAGCCAGGAACACGATCACGATGACACCGAACACCCGCCAGCCGTTGCCGCGCACCAACTCGCGGCTGCGCCCGAACGCGTGGAACACCCCAGGTCGCTCGACGACGGTCACCGGAGCGACCACCGCCCAGATGACCAACAGGATCAGTCCCGGGATGATCAGGAGGACGAAGCCGATCCCCACGCCGATGCCGAACAGGAGCGACACGGCGACGAGCGGCCAGAACACGGGCTCGACACTCCGGATCAGGTCGGTGACGGAGTTGTCGCGGCGCCCGTCCTGGATGTCCTGAACCAGCTTGACCACCATCCCCTGATACAGGATGCTGAGCGCCGCCACCAGAATCGCGAGAGCAACGGTGGCGCCGGGGATCAGCAGGTAGACCACGAACTGAAGTGCGTAGAGGACGAGAGCCGTCCCGATCAACACCAGAAACTGGTCTCGGTAGATCTCCCAGATACGGGAGACGACCGCGCCGGGACTTATCGGTTGCACGCTCATCGCCGGTCAGAAATGTTGGTTGAAAGAGGCTCCACCCCGCGGGCCCGGCGCCGAATCCTACGGATCTCGGGCTGATTGGGGAACGACATCAACTTTTCAGCCGTGGTCATCGCCGGCTACGCAGGAGGGCGATCGACCTCGACGGCCGGTGCCGGCCTCGCGGCCGGGACGCGCAGGACGAGCGGGAATCCGGCCAGGGCGACCACGGCCAGCGCGGCGAACGCCGGGAACGCGTGGTGGACCAGCGCTTGGACGATGAGCGCCACGACGAGCCCGCCTAGATTGCCGGCAAGCCAGACGATCGCGCCGGCGGTCCCGGCCAGTCGGCCGGCGATCCGCTCGGACGCGGTCATCACGATCGGGAGGGCGGGCAGTAGCAACAGGCCGATCACGACGAGAGCGACGGCCCGCACCGCGAGTGATCCGCTCGCACCGCACACCAGACACCCGGCTGCGGTGACGCCCGTGGCGATCAGCATGTACCGGCGCTCCCGGCGGCGCTGCGACACCACAGGCGCGATCACGGCGCAGCCCACGACGCCCGCCACGACCATGCCGACGAGGAGGATGCCGGCCGTGGTGTCCGACACGCCGTCCGGATGCAAGAGCGTCTGCAGCCACGTGGCTAGTGCGACGAAGATGCCGAAGCCGAGGAACACCAGGCCGCACAGCGTGCGCATCTCGGGAATCCCCCACAGCGCCCGAGCGGCGCTGCCGGCGATCGCCGCGTGCTCATCCGAGGGTCGGCCTGGACGGCGCAGCGACGCCCCCAACCCAACGGCGGGGATCAGCGCCAGCACCGCCTCGACCACCAGCAGCCGTCCCAGGTGGCCATGGGCGGCCAGCACCGGTCCCAGCCCGAGCGCGACCAGCATCCCGACGAAGTTGCCCGCCGACCCGACCGCGATCCCATTCGGCCGGTCGCGCTCGGGCAGGTACTCCCCCGCAAGCTTGCCCACCGCGCTCAGGATCACGGGTTGGGCAACGGCGATCGCGACTTGCCCGGTGAGCGCCCAGGCAAACGAGTCACCCCCGGCGCGGATGAACGCGCCGACGGCCATCAGCGCGGCGGCGCCGCCGAGTGCAGGACGGAAGCGGTTGTCGAGCAGTGCGCCTGCCGGGATGGCCAGCACCACGTAGAGCAGGGGGAAGATCTCGGCCAGCCACCCCACCGCGGTGACCGATACGCCGTAGTGATGGGCGCTGTCGGTGGTGATCGCCGCGAATGTCAGCCACAGCATCTGGATCGCCGCGGCCACGAGCGCGTACCAGATGACCGGCGACCAGTCCGCGCGCGCCGGCACGGCCGCGGACGTCACGTCGAGACGCGCGGCCGCACTTGACTCGAGGACCGGTTCGGGCGTGCGCACGCGCGGATCGTAGAGTCGTCTCGGGGCCGGCAGCGAGACGCGCCCATCTTTGATATCATCCCAATATCGTCTCGCAAGAGAACAACTCGGCCCACGGCCTCGAGCTACACGACCTCCATCACCGGTTCGGCGAGCTGGTCGCGCTGAGCGGCGTCTCGTTCACCGTCGACCCGGGAGAGATCGTCGGGCTGGTCGGCCGCAACGGCGCCGGAAAGACGACCACCATGCGCTCGATCATGGGGATCGTTCGCCCTGATCAGGGCACCGTGACCTGGCGCGAGCATCCGGTTGGCGACGGCGACCGGCTGCGCTTCGGCTACATGCCGGAGGAGCGCGGCCTGTACCCGCAGATGCCGGTGGTGGCGCAGGTGACCTATTTCGCGCGCCTGCACGGAATGCCGGTGGAGTCGGCATCCCGCGCCGCGCTGGGGTGGATCGAGCGCCTCGGGCTCGGCGATCGCGGCGAGGAGAAGCTGGTCGCGCTCTCGCACGGCAACCAGCAGCGCGTCCAGCTTGCCGTCGCGCTCGTCCACGATCCCGATCTGCTCGTGCTCGACGAGCCGTTCTCAGGCCTCGATCCCGAGGCGGTCGATTCGCTCTCGAACCAGTTGCGGGACCAGGCGGACGGCGGGAAGGCGATCCTGTTCTCGAGCCATCAGCTCGAGCTCGTCGAGCGGATCTGCCGGCGCGTGGTGATCGTCGATCGCGGCCGCATGCTGGCCTCCGGAAGCCTGCGCGAGCTGCGTCAGCGTTTTCCTGCCCAGCTGCGCGTCAAGGTCGACGCGCCGCCGGATTGGGCGTCGTCGATCAAGGGCGTCAGGGTCGTGCGCTCGGATGAGGACGGGGTCCTGCTCGTCGTCGAGCCGGGCGTCGACCCACAGGCCGTCTTGCGCGCGGCGCAGGCTCGCGGACCGGTCGAACACTTCGGGTTCGAGACCGCGGGGCTCGTCGACCTCTACCGCCAGATGGTGCTGGGATGAGCGACTGGGCCGTCATTAAGCTCGTCGCCGGCCGCGAGATCTCCGAGCGCATCCACGGCCGCTTGATCCGGGTGATGACGATTGCGACCGCACTGCTGGTCGTCGTGGGAGTCACGCTCCCCGGCCTGATCAAGGGATCGTCGGCGCCGACCCGCGTCGGTCTCGTCGGCAGCTCGGCGCAGACGCTCGCGCCGACGATCACCCGCACCTCCGCCGCCGCGAAGGTCAAGGTCGCCCTGTCCGACATCGCCGACCAGGCCGAGGCCCGAACCCTGCTCACCAGCGGCAAGCTCGACGTCGCCCTGAGCGCCGGCGCGGACTCCGCCACCGTCGAGGTCAAGAGCTCGCTCTCCGCCACGGTGCGAGCCGTCCTCCAATCGGCGCTCGACGGAGCGCATTTCCGCGCCACCTTGGCCCAGGCGGGCATCCCGGCCGCCAAGGTGCTGCCGGCGCTCGAAGCCGTGCCGCTCACCACGACTGTGCTCCAGCCCAAGCCGGCCGACCAGACGGCGCGCTACATCGCCGCCATCGCCGCGGGGCTATTGATGTACGTCAGCCTCGCGCTGTACGGCGGCGCCGTCGCCACCGGAGTGGCGCAGGAGAAGACCTCGCGCACGGCCGAGGTGCTGCTCGCGGCCGTACGCCCGGGGCAGCTGCTCACGGGCAAGGTGCTCGGGATCGGCTCCATCGGGCTTGGCCAGCTCGCGATCGCCGCCGCGGCCGGGCTGATCGCCAACGCGATCGTGCACAGCACGAAGATCCCGAGCAGTGTCGTGGCGCTGATTCCGGCCTTCCTGGTCTGCTTCCTCGCGGGCTTCCTGCTCTACGCGTTCGCCTTTGCGGCGGCCGGGGCGATGGTTTCGCGCCAGGAGGAGGTCCAGATGGTCACCACCCCGATCGCCCTTCCCCTGCTCATCGGCTACCTGCTCGTCTACGCGGCGGTCGGGTCGCCGAATGCGACGTGGCTGAAGGTCCTGTCGTTCTTCCCGCCGCTGACCGCGACGCTGATGCCGGCGCGGATCGCGCTCGGCCACGTCGCGCCGTGGGAGCTCCCACTGGCCGCGCTCATCATGATCGCCTCGATTGTCGGGATGGCGCGACTCGCCTCCCGTATCTACTCGCGCGGGCTGATCCACAGCGGACCCCGGCTGAGCCTCCGCGCGGCGCTGCAGCTGTCGAAGGGGCGCGCGTGAAACCGTCTGGTAGGGCTAGCCGTACCCTGCAAGACTCCAGCTGTCCGGCTTCTCAGAACGCCGGCCGACCTTCAGTCTGTCGTCCGTGATCAAGCAAGACGAACCGGTAGCGACCGAGGGGACGGCAACCGGCCGTGACCAAACGGGCCCGGCCGCGCGTGCAGTCGATCTGACGAAGACCTACGGATCAGGCGACGCGGCCGTGCGCGCGCTGGACGGAGTCAGCGTCGAGTTCGAGCGCGCGCGCTTCACGGCCGTGATGGGGCCGTCCGGGTCGGGCAAGTCGACCCTCATGCACTGCATGGCGGGACTAGACGCGCCGACGTCGGGCCAGGCTTTCGTCGGCCAGGACGAGATCGGCCGGCTCAGCGATGCCGACCTCACCGAGCTGCGCCGCGACCGGATTGGATTCGTGTTTCAGTCCTTCAACCTGGTCCCGACGCTGACGGCGGCCGAGAACATCAGCCTGCCCGGCGATCTCGCCGGACACGAGCTCGACCGCGAGTGGTTCGACGCGCTCGTCGCACAGCTCGGCCTTGGCGACCGCCTCACGCACCGTCCGAGCCAGCTCTCGGGCGGCCAGCAGCAGCGGATCGCCTGCGCCCGCGCGCTCCTCCCCCGTCCCGAGCTGATCTTCGCCGACGAGCCGACCGGCAACCTCGATTCCAACGCCTCCGCCGAGGTGCTCGAGTTCCTGCGTGGCGCCGTGAACGAGCACGGCCAGTCGATCGTGATGGTCACCCACGATCCCCGCGCCGCCTCGTACGCCGATCGGGTGGTGTTTCTGGCCGACGGCAAGGTTGTCGGAGAGCTGCGCTCGCCGACCGCCGACGGCGTACTCGAGCGGATGAAGCAGCTGGGCAGCTGATGCGCCGGGTAACCGTCCGGGGACTGCTCGCCCGCAAGCTCAGGCTGGCGCTCACGGCGCTGGCGATCGTGCTCGGGGTGACGTTCGTCACCGGCACCTTGGTCCTCGGCGACACGCTGAACCACACCTTCAACGACCTGATCGGCACGGCTTACCAACACGTCAGCTTTCAGATTCGCGGCAAGGCGGAGCTTTCCGGGACAAGCGCCGCGAGCACCGCCGACCGTCGATCGATCCCGGAGTCGATCGTCCCCGCGGTCCGCCGCCTGCCCGGCGTGGCGTACGTGTTCGGGTCGGTCAGCGGATACGCCCAGTTCATGAGCCGCGATGGAAACGCGATCGGCGGTGGCGCCGGCTCGACGCTGGGGTTCTCGTTCGATCCAAACCCGCAGCTATCGCCCTACCGGCTAGTCCAGGGCAAGGCTCCCACGACGGCCGACGAGGTCGTGATGGACAAGGAGACCGCGACCAACCACGGCTTCGCAGTCGGCGACCGGGTGCTCATCAACCTGCCCAACCGGGCGCAGACGTTCACGATCTCGGGCATCGTCACCTTCGGCTCCGACGCCAACCTGGCCGGAGTCACCCTGGCGGGGTTCTCGCTACCGACGGCGCAGGCCGCGTTCAACGCGGTCGGTCGCTACGACACGATCAGCGTCCTCGCCGCTCCCGGCGCGGACAACGTCAAGCTGCAGCTGGCCATCGCCAGAGTCCTGCCGCCGGGGGTTGAGGTGGTCAGCGGGCAAACGGCGGCCAACCAGCTCTCGAGCCAGGTCGACAACTCGCTTTCCTTCATCTCCACCACGCTCCTGGTGTTCGCCGCGATCGCGCTCTTCGTCGGCGGATTCACGATCTTCAACACGTTCTCGATCACGGTCGGCCAGCGCACACGCGAGCTCGCGCTGCTACGCATCGTCGGTGCGAGCCGACGGCAGGTATTCCGGTCCGTGCTCGGCGAGGCTGCCCTCACCGGCTTCGTCGCTTCGCTGATCGGCCTCGGGCTGGGCGTCCTCGCCGCACTCGGACTGAAGGCGCTGCTCAAGGCGTTCGGCATCGTGCTTCCCTCGGCGCCGCTCGTATTCGAGGCGCGTACAGTGGTGGTCGCGATCGTCGTCGGAGTCGGGGTGACGGTGTTGGCGGCGATCCTCCCGGCAAGACGCGCCGTGCGCATCCCGCCCGTGGCGGCTCTGGCCGAACAAAACGAGGACGGTACGGGGGCGGTGCGACGGCGCCGCCTGATCGGCGGGCTGATCGTGGCCATCGGCGGCGCGGTCGCCGTCGTCATCGGACTGCTCGGACCGACGATCGCGCTCGTCGGCCTGGGCGCGCTGGCTGAATTCGCGGCCGCGGCGATGCTCATCCCGGCCCTCGCGAGGCCGCTGTCCAGCGCGCTTGGACGGCCACTCGCGCGGTTGCTCGGCCCGCCCGGCAAGCTTGGGCGCGAGAACTCGATGCGCAACCCGCGGCGCACCGCCCAGACGGCCGCCGCCCTGATGATCGGCATCGCGCTGGTCTCGACGATCGCCGTCCTCGGCGCCTCGCTCAGCACCTCGGCCAAGAACCAGGTCGATAGCGCGGTGACCGCGGACTACCTCGTCTCGGGCAACGGCGGCTTCAGCAAGTCTGTCGTCCCGACCGTATCCCGGCTCCCTGGCGTCACCACGGCCACAACCGTCTACCAGGGCCAGTTCGAGTTCCGGGGCTCGCTCGCCACGCTGGTAGCGGCCACGCCGGCGGGCCTCGACCAGACGGTGAACCTGCACGTCACCGGCGGCAGCGGCGCCCCCGCCATGGCTGCCGGCCAGCTGCTGGTGGACAGCATCACGGCCAGCCAGGACGATCTCCACATCGGCTCGGCCGTGGCCGTCAGGTTCGCGCAGACCGGCACCACGACGATGACGATCGGCGGGATCTATCAGACGAATCCGCTGCTCGGCCACTTCGTTACCGGTGCGGACTTCTTCCTGTCGCACTTCGACAACCCGCTTCCGATCGGCGTGCTGCTCCGCACGGCGCCGGGCACGCCCAATCTCAATCCGAAGCTGAACCAGATCCTGAACCCGTACGCGAACGTCAGCTCCAAGACGCGAGCTCAGTTTGAGCAGTCACAGGAGAACAGCATCAACCAGACACTCGGGCTGATCTATGTCCTGCTCGCGCTGGCCGTGCTTGTCGCCCTGATCGGCATCGTCAACACGCTCATCCTGTCCGTGTTCGAGCGCACGCGCGAGATCGGGCTGCTCCGCGCCGTCGGCATGAAGCGCCGGCAGGTCCGCACCATGGTGCGCGCCGAATCGGTGATCATCTCGGTCTTCGGCGCCGTCATCGGCGTCGTTATCGGGACCGCGCTGGGCGTCGCCCTGGCGTCTTCGCTACGCAACAGCGGCGTCACCAATCTGGCCGTCCCGTTCGGAAGCCTGATCCTGTTCCTGATCCTGTCGGCGCTGCTCGGACTGCTCGCCGCGACGTGGCCCGCGCGGCGGGCCGCCAAGCTCGACGTGCTCGCGGCCATCGCAACCGAATGAGGTTTGTTCCAGCGCCCACTTGCCGGGACAATCCGCTGCAATGAGGCCGAAGCTCGTCACGGTCGCCGGTTTCGGGATTCTGGCGGGCGCCGGCGCGGTGTGGCTGGCGGCACACCAGCCGCCTGAGCGGCCGACCGAGCCCGGCCCGGTGCTGACGGTCCTCGTCGGCGCATCGCTGCTTGGCTGCGGCCTCGCCTCGTGGCGAGCGCGGCCGGAGAACCGGCTCGGGCCGGTCATGGTCCTCACCGCCTTTGCCTGGTTTGCCGGCCAGCTCAGCGAGGCACCCGAGGCTTGGGTCTACACGCTCGGGGCCGCCATCCAGTACTGGTGGGTTCTCGGGCTGATCTATCTGCTGCTCTCATTCCCGTCGGGGCGGTTGCCGGGCCGGCTCGAGCGCTGGCTCATGGGCGCCGGGTGCAGCCTGTTCGTGATTCAGCTGCTGGCCATGCTCGAGGGCAACAAGTCTGGACTGCGCTGTCCGACGTGTCCGAGCAATCTGCTCCAGGTCGTCAGCGACAACCCGGACGCCCGTAACCTGCTGCTCCTCGAGCGCCTGCTGGGCGGCGTGCTCGTGACGGTCATCATCGTGGTGCTCGCGCGCCGGTGGTGGCGGGCCAGCCCGGCCCAGCGACGCGCGGTGGCGCCGGTGATCGTGGCCGGTTGCATCACGCTCGCTGCCTTGGCCTGGACGCAGGCACTCGACCTGCTCGGCGACCCGCTCAGCGCGCTCCCCGCCACGGTGTGGTTCTACACCACCGCTGCCGTGCCGATCGCGGTGATGTTCGTGTTCGTCCAGCGCCGGCTCGCGCGCGGCATGGTGGCCGGGCTGGTCGTCGAGCTCGGCCAGCCGAGCCTCGCTCCCGACCTGCGAGAGGCGCTTGCCCGGACGCTGGGCGACCCGTCGCTCGAGCTCGCCTACTGGTTCCCGGCCGAGCAGTGTTACGTCGACGGCGCCGGGCAGATGGTGAAGCTTCCCAATGCCCGAGACGGCCGCAGCTCGACGTTCGTCGAGCGCGACGGTCAGCCGATCGCCGTGCTCCTGCACGATCCGGTGCTCGAGCACAACGGCGAGCTGGTGCGGTCGGTGTGCGCCGCCGCGAGCCTCGCCCTCGAGAACGAGCGACTTCAGGCCGAGCTCCGCGCCCGACTGAGCGAACTGCAGGCCTCGCGCGCGCGGCTGGTGGAGGCGACGGACGCCGAGCGCCGGCGGATCGAGCGCGACCTGCACGATGGAACGCAGCAGCGGCTCGTGTCGATCGCGATGTCGCTCGGCCTGCTCGAGTCGAAGCTGCCCGATCAGGAGACAGCGACCCGGCCGCTGGTGCACGAGGCCCGCGAGGCGCTGGCCTTGGCGCTCCAGGAGCTGCGAGAGCTTACGCACGGCATCAACCCACCGCTGCTCACCGAGCGCGGACTGGCCGCGGCGCTCGACGAGCTCTGCCGCCGCGCCGCGCTCCCCGCGCACCTGCAACTGAACCTGCGTGCCGAGGTGCGGTTGCCAGACCAGGTCGAGAGCGCCGCCTACTTCGTGGCCAGCGAGGCGCTGACCAACGCCGCGAAGCACTCCCACGGCAGCGAGGTGCGAGTGAGCGCGTCGCACCAGAGCGGGATGCTCACGCTCGAGGTCGTCGACGACGGGATCGGTGGCGCCGCCGGCGCCGGCGGCTCCGGGCTGCGCGGGCTCGCCGATCGCGTGGAGGCGCTCGGTGGCCGGCTCACCGTCTCCAGCCCGCCGGGCCGCGGGACCAACCTGCGGGCGGAGATCCCGTGCGCGTAGCGCTGGCCGACGACGCGGTGCTGCTGCGCGAGGGCCTGGCGCGCCTGCTCGGGGAGGCGGGGTTCGAAGTGGTCGGCCTGGCCGGGGACGCCGACGACCTGCTCGCGCTGGTCGAGCGGACCCGCCCCGATGTGGCGATCGTCGACATTCGCATGCCGCCCACGCCCACCGACGAGGGCCTGCGCGCCGCCAAGGCGATTCGCGAGCGGTGGCCCGCGATCGGCATCCTGGTCCTGTCCCAGCACGTCAACGCTCGCTATGCCCTCGAGCTGCTCGGGTCAGGGACTGATGGCGTTGGGTACCTGCTCAAGGAGCGCGTGTCCGACCTCGACGAGCTCTCCTCGAGCGTGAACCGCGTCGGCGAGGGCGGGTCGGTGCTCGACCCCGCCGTCGTCGAGGAGTTGGTCGGACGGCGCCGGCAGGCGAACAACCCGCTCGAGCACCTGACCGAGCGCGAACGCGAGGTGCTCGCGCTGATGGCCGAGGGGCGCTCGAACCGGGCGATCGCCGAGCGACTGTTCGTGACCGAGCACACCGTCGAGAAGCACGTCAAGAGCATCTTCGGCTCGCTGCGCCTCCCGCCCTCGCCCGACGACCACCGGCGCGTGCTGGCCGTGATCGCGTACCTGAACTCGCAGTAGATAGGCTGGCCGTCGTCGTGACGCTTCTCCCCGACTCGATCGACTGGCTCGGCACGCCGGAGTCCCACCCCTACCTCGTGGTCGACGTCTTCACCTCTCGCGCCCTGGAGGGAAACCAGCTCGGCGTGTTCCTCGACGGGCTGCCGTTCAGCCCGGAGGACATGCAGCGCCTCGCCCGGGAGATGAACTTCGCCGAGACGATCTTCCTGCTGCCGGCCGAAGCCGGGGGCGATGCTCGCGTGCGCATCTTCACTCCCGGCCGCGAGCTGCCGTTCGCAGGCCATCCGGTTCTCGGCACCGCGTTCGTGGTCGGAACCGCGATGGGAAGCGATTCGGTCGTGCTCGAGACCGGGGCGGGGGCGGTTCCAATCTCGCTCGAGCGTGCCGACGGGCGCGTCGTGTTCGGCCGCATGCGACAGCCGATCCCGACGTGGGACCTGTTCGATCGCGCTTCCGAGCTGCTTTTGGCGCTCGGCGTCGAGTCCTCGGAACTGCCCATCGAGGTCTACCGCAACGGCCCGGTGTTCGTGTACGTCAAGTTTCCCGACGAACACCTGGTCGCCGCGCTGCGACCCGACATGGCCGCTCTGAGTGAGCTCGACGTCGGGGTCAACTGCTTCGCGGGTCGGGGAGATCGCTGGAAGACGCGCATGTTCTATCCCGCGGCCGGCGTCCCGGAGGACCCCGCGACCGGTTCCGCGGCGGGACCGCTGGCCCTTCACCTGGCGCGCCACGGCGAGATCCCATTCGGCGAGGAGATCGAGATCCGGCAGGGAGAGGAGATCAACCGGCCTTCGCTGCTGTACGCCAGGGCCACCGGCAGCGCCGATCGCGTGGAGTCGGTGGAAGTGGGCGGCAGCGCCCAGATCGTCGCCCAGGGTCAGTTTCGCCTCAGCGCGTGACCGTGAGACCCGCCAGCAGTGCTCGTCTGGCGCCATCGAACCGAGCAAGGTCGCCGTATGGCCGCGCGACCAGCATTGCCCCCTCGAGCGTTGAGAGGATGTTCTGCGCCGTCTCGTCCACAGGGCCCGTGAAGCTGAGCGTGTTGTCGGCTTGCCCGGCGGTCAGCAGCTGCGCGAGCCAGCGCTGGTTCTCGTCGAAGAAGCGCACCACCTCGGCCCGCATCGCCCCGGGCAACGTCTCGTACTCCGCCGCCAGCACGCCGCACATGCACATCCGCTCGCCGCGCAGCACGCCGGCGTAGAGCTCGGCGTAGGCCTCCAATCTGGCGCGGGCGGTTGGGAGATCGTGATCGATCCGGTCCAGCGCCTCCGAGAAGCGCTCGGCGTAGCGGGTAATCAGCGCCTCTCCCAGCTCCGCCTTCCCCGGGAAGTGGTAGTGCAGACTCGCCTTCGTAATGCCGAGTTCGGCGGCGACATCGGCGTAGCTGAAGTTGCTGAAGCCCCTGGTCTGGACCAGGCGCTCGGCGCTGTCGAGGATCCGCTCTGCGGTCCCGCCTTGCGTCTTGTCTCCGGCGACGGCCATGGTCTGAATCCTTTCGCGGGCACGGCTTGACAGCTTACCTACTAGAAGGTAGATTACCCGCTATCGGGGCTTACCTACTAGTAGATAGGCCCAAGGGATCGGCGAGGCCGCACGAATGCTTGGGAGTCGGCCTCGGGGTCAATCAGAGGAGGGGCCATGAGCACCATCACCACGTTCGACCTCGACCGCTTCACGCGCGCGGCTGAAGAGCGCGACGCCGCGACGCAACTGTCCATGTACGGACCCAATGCGGTCGTCACCATCAACAACAAGATCTCTCAGCCGGCCGCCCCTCGGGTGCTGAGCACGCGCGAAGAGATCAAGGCCTGGCTAGAGGACGTGTACGCCCGTGACATGACCCACGCGGTCAAGCACAGGGTGCTGGACGACAGCGGAGCCGCCTACACCCAGGCCTGCCGCTACCCCGATGGCACCAACGTGCTGTGCGGCACCGTGATCGAGCTGGAAGACGGAGTGATCTCCCGGCAGACCGTGCTCGAGGTCTGGGACGAGTCATAGCTCGCCTCAGCCGTCGGCATGATCTGCACACTCACCGCCCGCCGGCTGCGGTCGGGTGCCTACGAGGAGTTCCGCCAGGCGTGGGACCCGACTCGCACAAACCATGACGCGCTGCGGCAGTGGACCCGGATCTACCACTGCCGCGACGTGTCGGACCCCGACGTAGTGATCTCCTTCGGCCTGTTTGAGGGCACTCTCGACGAGCTGCGTCAGGCGCAGGCGCGACTCGGCCGCGAGTCCCAGGTCGACCGTGTGGATCCCCACGTCGAGCAGGTCCTCCTCGACGGCGCGTACGAGGTCGTCGAGACGCTCGCCCCCGGCTAGTCGAGGCAGATGTCGGGCGGGAGCTCTGAGCTATCTCCGTACTGGTTAGGGAGACAGCTCAGTGATCCCGGCCTCGGAGCCCTCGCCGAGCTCGACGACGGAGGGATCGCCCGCTCGGGGGGTTCCCGTGCCGAAGGCGTTCTGAGAGCGCTCGGCGGCCCGCTAGCGTGTGGGGTGGTCCGGGAATCTCGATGGAGGTCTACGACATGGCTGACGTCGTTCGGCTCATGCCGCAACGCAAGCGAATCGCGCTGATCGCGCACGACAACTGCAAGGCCGAGATGCTCGAGTGGGCGCGCTACAACCGTCACACGCTGGGGGCTCACGAGCTGTACGCCACCGGCACGACCGGCGGGCTGCTGGCCGATGAGCTCGACCTGCCGGTCCACCGGTTCCTGAGCGGCCCGCTGGGCGGCGACCAGCAGGTCGGCGCCGCAATCGCCGAGGGGCGGATCGACATCCTCATCTTCTTCTGGGACCCGCTCGAGCCCCAGCCCCACGACGTGGACGTCAAGGCGCTGCTGCGGATCGCGGTGGTGTGCAACGTGCCGACGGCGTGCAACCGCGCCACCGCCGACTTCGCCCTCTCGAGTCCGCTGACGAGCGAGGAGTACCGCCGCTTGAGCGCCGCGTGAACGCAGCGTGATCAATCCGCCGCCCGCGTGGGATGAAGCTTGCAAATAGTCCGAGTTTCATCCCAACCGCGCGCGAGACGCCCAGGTAGTCAACCGTTATTTGGTGTAGAGCGGTTGCAAGGCGACCGCGTTGTCCGCTGTTCGGGGCGATACCGGCACAGGAAGGCAAACCCCGGGGATCGGGAGGAACGCCACGGCGTGAACTCTGGTCGATCTCGCCCCGACAGCGGCGCGGAGTCGACTCAGGGTTCCAGCTCGTACGGGAAGTCGGTCAGCACCTCGGCGCCGTCGTCGGTGACCAGCACCAGGTCCTCGAGCCGGCAGCCGCCGAAGCCGAGGCGGTAGCAACCCGGCTCGAGCGTGATCACGTCGCCGGCCATCAGGACACCCGGCGCCCGTCCGAGCGGCGGCGCCTCATGCACCTGGAGCCCGACCCCGTGCCCGAGCGAGTGGTAGAAGCCCTCCTCAAGCACCTGGCCGGGCGTCTTGGTCCGTTGCGTCGGCAAACCGGCCCGCTCGTAGGGCTCGCACGAGAGCCCGAACAGCTCGCGGCCCTCGACCCCGGGCCGGACAGCGTCGAGTGCACGGCGGAGAGCATCGCGGGTCAGCTCGTGGTACTCGCGCAGCTCGGCCGGCACCTCGCCGACCACGAACGTGCGCGTCATGTCGGCGAAGCACGCCGACTCGCCGTCGCGCGGCCACAGGTCGATGATCACCGGCTCGCCCGGCGCGATCGGTCCCGAGCCCATCTCGTGCCCGACGGCGGTCTGGGCGCCGTGAGCGACGATCAGCTCATCGCCGGCGCTCGCGCCCAGCCGTGCGGTCACATCGCGGATTGCTGCCTTGAGTCGTTCGCACGTGAGCGGTTCGCCGTCGAGGAGCACGCGGTCGCCGTTCGGTTCGCCCTGGCGGAGCATCTCCGCGGCAACCCGCATGCCGGCGTCGGCCGCCGCCTGCGCCCGCCGGATACCGGCCAGCTCGGCCGGGCTCTTGACCCGCCGGCGGGCCTCGAACTCGTGCCGGTCCGGATCGAGGACCACGCCGGACGCCCGGACACGGTCGGCCAGCTCGACCGGGAAGTCCGCGGGCACTAGGGCGCGCTCGACCCCGAGTGACTCGCAGGCTCTGGCCATGACCTGGAGAATCACCTCGCCGCGCTCGAGCCCGGACAGCACGAGGTCGTCGTAGCCGAACTCTTCGAAGGGATGAAGTCTCAGGCCGCCGTCGACCTCGGCGATCCGGGAGACCTCGAGCGAGCTGACCACGACGTGACGCTCGCCGTCCGTCTCGGCGTAGAGGAACGGGTCGGGAACGGCCAGCGGGACCTCGTGGCGCAGCTCGGCATGGCGGATCGTGTCACCGCAGATGAGTACGTCGGGCATCGCAGGCCATGTTGCCAGCTGAGGCGACCGGGGTGCCGGGCGCCGGTCAGCTCGCCGGCGACAGCACCAGCACGGCGGCGCTGTAGGCAGGCACCGCCACCGCGTAGCGCCCGTGCGCCGGCGCCACCGCGGATGACCGCAGCCGCCCGCTCAACAGTCCGCTGAACGTCGGCGAGCCGAAGCTCTGGCCGCCGAGCGTGACGCCGCTCCGAGCCCGCACGCTCGGGCCGGTGAGCCGCTGGAGCTGCCCTCGCCCGAACCGTCCCCCGGCAACGCCCACCGACAGAAGCCGTGCCTGGCCGCCCGCGTTGACCATCGTGATCCGGATCGTGCCGTCGGAGGCACGCGTCGCCCACGTGTGAACCGCGCCGCTGACCGCGCCGTCCACGCGCTCCAAGCGCGCCCCCGCCGGCGCGACTCGGGCGAACGTCTCGAGGCCGTAGTACTCCGGGGCCACAGTCGCCTGCCAGCGACCGGCGACGCGCCGGAACTCGAACAGCTGGTAGCCGGCGCCCGGGAACGTGTGGATGTTGACGCCGTGCACACCGACGCGCACCATCTCGAACAGCGTGTTGATCGCCCACAGCGCGGACGCGAAGGTGTCTGAGACGGACGGGTCCGGGCCACAGGACACGGAGTTGAGCTCGTCGATCCGCAGCGCGCGCCCGCGCGCCCGGGCGATCGCGGCATAAGGCGCGAAGCTGTCGGCCAACCCGATCGATGAGGAGGGTGCGAGCAGATCAGCGACCGTCGGATACCGGGGTGAGCGGCGCGGGGTGAAGCAGAGCTGCAGCGGATAGCGGTGCAGGGTCACGAGCCCAACCCGGGGCTCGGCGGCGAGAAACCGGCCGAGCTGGCGGGTCCACCGGGGCGCGCCGAGGCTCGGGCCGGCCAGCGATCGTCGTGGCAGCACCGCGGCGAACGCCGTGAAGTCGGCGATCAACGACGACATGTCATAGCTTGGCGGCCGCCCAGTCACGTGCCGTCCGTCCGCAGTGCGGTACCACGGGAAGGTCGCGTACAGGTCCGGCTCGTTTCCCAGCTCCAGCGCGCGGATCGGACCGGTTCCGATCCCGTGCAGGAGCGCGCCGGCCTCGGCGGCGGCGAGCTGCGGACTGTCGGCTTCGAGGTTGAGGCCGAGGATCAGGCGGGCGCCGAGCGCGCGGGAGAGCGCGCGAGTCACCTCGAGCCAGCGCTCGGTGATGGCGTAGGTGACGCCGGGCGGGCGCGCGACGGTCCGCGTCGGCCACCACGTCCGGTCGGTGCTGTCGCCGCCGATCCGCAGGACCGGTGCTTGACCCGGCGTGAGGTTGCGCACGAGCTGGAGGAACACCGGGTCCAGAGCAGCCGGATCCTGGCCGGCGTAGGCCTCGACCGAGGGGTATTCGAGCGAGAGGCCGAGGAAGCCGAACGGGACGCTGCGCCCGGGAGCACCGCCCTGCACCGTCACGACGGTCGGGCGCAAGTTCGGGCTGACGTGCCCAGCGCTCGCCGAATGGCCGCCGCCCACGCGCGTCAGCGCCAGCGCCACCACCACGGCCGCCACGAGCAGCATCGCGCGCCGCTGAACGAATACCATCGCGACCCCTTCTATCAAGGAGCTGCGCGTGGAACTCTGCTTGATGATCGAAGGCCAGGAGGGCGTCACATGGCCACAGTGGCGTGCGCTCGCCGCGGCCTGCGAGGAACACGGCATCCCGACCCTGTTCCGATCTGACCACTACCAGAACCTGGACGGCCAGCACCCCGAGCGCGGATCGCTCGACGCCTGGGGCACGATCATCGCCCTGTCGGCGCTGACCACGAGCCTCAGGCTCGGGACGCTCGTCTCGCCTACCAGCTTCCGGCACCCATCAGTGCTGGGAAAGCTCGTGGTCACGGCGGACCACGTGTCCGGTGGGCGAATCGATCTCGGCATCGGCGCCGGCTGGCACGAGCGTGAGCACGAGGCCTACGGATTCCCGTTCCTCTCGCCGGCCGAGCGGGTCGACGTGCTCGAAGAGCAGCTGGAGATCCTGACGGGCACTTGGGCGGACGACGACTTCTCGTTCAACGGCCGCCACTACACGTTGTCGGCTCTGGACGCCCAGCCGAAGCCCGTCCAGCGCCCGCGACCGCCGCTGATCATGGGCGGCGCCGCGGGACCCCGCAGCGCGGCGCTCGCTGTCCGATTCGCCGACGAGTACAACACGGCGTTCGCGTCGCTCGAGCAGATCCAGCGACGCAAGGCGAACATCGACGAGGCGTGCGAGCGCGGCGGCCGCGAACCGATCCCGTTCTCGGTCATGGCCGGCGCGGTTCTCGGCGCGGACGCCGCCGAGGTCGGCGAGCGCGCGCGAGTCGTGGCTGAGGCGACGGGTTGGGACGCGGACCAGATCGTGCGCGCTCCGCCCCAGGGCTGGATTGTCGGGACGCTCGAGCAGGCCGCCGAGCAGCTCGCGTGCCTTCGCGCCGCCGGCGTCAGCCGAGTGATGTGCAACCAGTTCGTCGAGCCCGAAGTCGAGCAGGTGGCGCGACTCGGCGAGCTGGCTTCCCTGATCGCCCGAGGGCCTGAGGCTTAAATAAACGCGCCCCGGATCTAGCGGAACTTCTGGCCGGATCAGCGGGGCGCGTTCAAGGGAGGAGAGGGTGTGTCGTCATGATGGCGGCGGAGCTTTGATATGTCAAAGACGGAGATTCTCAGCTATCTATAAGCTCCGGTTATGGAACTTCGCCAGCTGCGGTACCTCGTGGCCCTGGCCGACGAGCAGCACTTCACGAGGGCGGCGGCGCGGGAGCACATCGCGCAGCCGGCCCTTTCCCAGCAGATCCGCCGGCTCGAGCAGGAGGTGGGGCTGGCCCTGGTGGAACGGACTACGCGCCGGGTGACCGTGACCGAGGCGGGACGGGCGCTGGTCGCCCGAGCGCGTCGGATCCTGTCCGAGGTGGACGCCGCGGCGGCCGAGATGCAGGCGTTCACCGGCGTGCGCACCGGGCACGTGATGGTCGGGACGATGCACACGATGGGTCCGGTGGACGTATCGCTGGCCCTGGCGGTCTTCCATAAGCGTCATCCGGGGGTCGAGCTCACGGTCCGCGAGCAATCGAGCGAGGAACTGGCCGAGATGCTGCGCGACGACGTGGTCGACCTCGCCTTCCTGTCGGTGACCGAGCGGATGGAGAGCCACGGGCTGGGGCTGCACCAGCTCGTGTCCGAGGAGCTCGTGGTCGTCCTCCCCCGCGACCACCCCCTCGCCGGACACGAGAAGGTGCGGATGGCCGAGCTCGCCGAGGAGCAGTTCATCAGCTACCGCGAGGGAGCTCGGCTGCGCGAGTTGCTCGTGTTCGCCGGCCGCACCGCCGGCTTCGAGCCCCAGGTCCAGCTCGAGTCCAACGAGAGCGAGCGGATCCGCCGGCTGGTGGCCCGCCACATGGGCGTCGCGATCCTGCCCCGCTCCGACGCGGAGCGCCCGGGCGCCGAGGTCACGGCGGCCACGTTGATCGAGCCGTCGCTCACGCGCGACATCACGCTGGCCTGCCGGGAGGGACGCCGGCTCGCCCCCGCCGCCGCCGAGTTCCTGGAGCTGTCCAAGCAGCTGTTCGGCGGCGCGGACGGAAGCTGAGGATCAAATCCGGGGCGTGTGATGCGCCCATGGGCGCGCGGCCTCGATCTGCCCAGCCAGCGAATAGAGCATGTCCTCGGCGCCCGCCCGGCCGACGAGCTGGACGCTCAGCGGCAGCCCGTCGGCCCCGAATCCGGCCGGCAACGCGATCGCGGGCTGCCCGGTGAGGTTGAACAGCGGGTTGAAGGACATGAAGCGCGACGAGCGGTCGTACGCGACGAGCGCGGAGCGGCCGTAGGCGCCCTCCGCGTCGATCGCGGTGCTGGCCAGGACGGGCATCAGCAACACGTCGATCTCCTGCCACAGCTCGAGCACGCTCGCGGTCCTCGATGCCCGCACGGCAAGGAGCTTCTCGCGCCGGCGGTCCGGGACCACGCGCCGCCCGGCCCCGACCAGCTGCCGTGTCGATCGCTCCAGCAGCGAGGCGTCTGGGACGGTCGCCGACTCCTCGTAGATGCCGCGGATCCACATCTGGGTGAACTCGACCCCGGCCAGGCCGTAGGTCGGGTTGCGCTCGATCACCTCGTGGCCGAGCGTCTCGAGCAGCGCCGCGGTCCGCTCCCACGCGCCGCGCTGGTCACCCGAGAGCCGCGCGATCGATCCCGGCGGCACCTTGCGTGAGATCCCCACCCGCAGTCGCGCCGGCGGGGTTGCCGCCGCCTGTGCGTAGCTGCCGGCGAACGGTGGCGCCTGATCGGCGTCACCCGGAACCGACCCGTGGATGGCGTCGAGCAGCGTCGCGCTGTCGTCGACGGACCGCGCGAGCGCGCCGAAGACGCTCAACCCAAGCCATGCTTCGCGCAGCGGCTGCGTGGAGACGCGGCCGCGGCTCGGCTTCATCCCCACCAGGCCGCAGCAGGCGGCGGGGATCCGGAGCGAGCCGCCGCCGTCGGAGCCGGTGGCGCACGGCACCATCCCCGAGGCGACCGCCGCCGCCGACCCGCCCGAGGAGCCGCCCGGCGTCCGCGTCGGATCCCACGGATTGCGGGTGACCCCGTTGGCGGCGCTCGCCGTCCAGGGGAAGATCATCAGCTCGGGGACGTTGGTGATGCCGATCGGGATCGCGCCGGCGGCCCGTAGCCGACGGACGACCTCGCCGTCGGCGCGTTCTGGCGGGCCATAGGAGCGCGAGCCGCGGGTCACCGACTGACCGGCCACCGGCATGTCGTCCTTGATCGCGATCGGCACCCCTGCGAGCGGCCCGTCAAAGCCCGCGGCGGCATCGGATTGCGCGAGCGCCTCCTCCGCCATCACCACCCGGAACGCGTTCAGCGTGGGGTCGATCGACTCGATCCGTCGAAGGCACAGTTCGACGAGCTCGCGCGGCTGGACGTGGCGCTCGCGCACAAGCCTGGCGAGCGCGGCCGGGCCGGCGAAGGCGAGGTCCTCCTCAGCCGTCGCGGTCACGGTACGAGCGCCGTGACGAGCTCCCGGATCGCCCCGGGATAGCGGTAGGTGATGCCGCCGTGCCTACCGTCGAACAGCTCGAACGTGTAGGCCGCGCCGATCCGCGAGAGCTCGTGCGCGAACGCTTGCGCGCCCAAATCGAGGTAGGCCTCGTCGCTTCTGCCGGCGTCGAGGTAGATGCGGTGCATGCTGCGCAGCGCATCCGCGTGGTGAAGAGCCATCCGCACCGGGTCGTGCTCGAGCCACAGCGCCCACACCTCGTCGACGAGGCGGCCGGTGGCTGGGTCGAAGGGCAACAGCGCCCGCCCAGGCTGCGATAGGTCGGGCGAATACGCGCACGCATATCCGTACATCTCGAACGCCGTGCCGTAGCGCCCGTAGTCGAAGTGGTCGGCACTCGCCAGGCGCTCGAATAGCACCTCGTAGGAGCCCTCGTAATAGTCGCGGAGCGTCCGCGCCACCTCGCGGAACGAGGGCTCATAGCAGCATTCGAACAGCGCGTCGCCGGCGTGCGAGGCGAGCGCACCGAACACGTCGGGACGGAGCATCGGCACGACCATCGCGCCGTAGCCTCCCGATGACTTGCCGGCCAACCCGCGGTGATCGCGGCTCGCCAGCGTGGGATAGCGCCCGTCGACAAACGCCACCACCTCGTCGCACAGGTAATCGAGGTAGCGCCCGGTCGACGCTGAATTGATGAACTGCGAGCCGCCGCGCGAGGTCCACGCGTCGACGAACACGATGATCGCGTCGGGGCAGGCGCGGGCTGAGAACATGGCGTCGACGCGTTCGATCATGGTCGGCTCGAGCGCAGAGCGCGACAGCCACATGTCGACCTGACCGGTGTATCCCTGGATGACGTAGACGGTGGGCAGACCCCTGGGGTGGTCGAGCTCGACCCCGGGCGGTCGGTACACGTACAGAGGACGTCGTGCCGGGTCGCCGAGCGGGTTGTCGGCGAGCACCTCCGACTCGACCACGAGCTGATCGAGCACTCCTCCGAGCGGGCGCGCCCAGGGCGCTCCGACGTCGCCTTCGACCTCTGTCAGGCTCACCCCCCAACCGTAGGGCAAATGCGCTTGCGTGTGTGGTCTGGGCATAAAGGCCCGGGGTATATTGAGGATCGGGTCAGGCAGCAGCAAACCGCCCCAGTGCATGACCGATTCTCTGCAGACATTGAGCACGAACGGCGCCGCCGCGACGGACATCGACGCGGCCGAGACCAACGAGTGGCTGGAGGCGGTCGACGCGGTCGTCGAGCACGACGGCCCCGACCGGGCGCGGCACATCCTCGCGCGCGCGGTCCAGCGCGCCGAGCTGGCCGGCAGCGGCCCGATCGCCAGCATCACCACGCCGTACGTGAACACGATTCCGGCCGCGCGCGAGGCCAAGCTGCCGGGCGATCCAGCAGTCGAGCGGCGGCTGCGCTCGATCATCCGCTGGAACGCGATGGCGATGGTGGTCCGCGCCAACAAGATCTCTTCCGAGCTCGGCGGCCACATCGCGAGCTTCCAGTCGCTGGCCACACTGTACGAGGTCGGCTACAACCACTTCTGGCACGCCGCTTCAGATGCGCACGGAGGCGATCTCGTCTACTTCCAGGGGCACTCCTCGCCGGGGAACTACGCACGCGCGTACCTCGAGGGGCGGCTGACCGACGAGCAGCTCGACGGCTTTCGCCAGGAGGTCTCCAAGCCGGGAGGCCTGAGCTCGTATCCGCACCCGTGGTTGATGCCAGAGTTCTGGCAGTTCCCGACCGTGTCGCTCGGGATCGGGGCGATCACCTCGATCTATCAGGCGCGGTTCATGAAGTACCTGGCGGCGCGAGGGATGGACCAGACGGACGGCCGGAAGGTGTGGGCGTTCATCGGCGACGGCGAGGTGGACGAGCCGGAGACGCTGGGCTCGATCGGGATGGCCGGCCGCGAGCATCTCGACAACCTGATCTGGGTCGTCAACTGCAACCTCCAGCGGCTCGACGGCCCGGTCCGCGGCAACGGAAAGATCATCCAGGAGCTCGAGTCGGACTTCCGGGGTGCAGGCTGGAACGTGATCAAGGTGATCTGGGGCTCGCGCTGGGATCCTTTGCTGGCCGAAGACCACGACGGCCGCCTCGTCAAGGTGATGGAGGAGTGCGTCGACGGCGAGTACCAGACGTTCAAGTCGCGTGACGGGGCGTACGTCCGCGAGCACTTCTTTGGCCGCGATCCCGTGCTGCTCGAACGCGTCTCGCACATGTCAGACGAGGAGATCTGGCTGCTCAACCGCGGCGGGCTGGACCAGCAGAAGGTCTACGCGGCCTATCACGAGGCCGTCCGGCACACCGGCCAGCCGACGGTCATCCTGGCCAAGACGATCAAGGGCTACGGGATGGGCGTCTCGGGCGAGGGGCAGATGATCACCCACCAGGCCAAGAAGATGACCGAGGACGCGCTGCTCGCCTTCCGCGACCGGTTCGAGCTGCCCTTGTCCGACGAGCAGGTGCGGGCGGCCGAGTACTACAAGCCGCCCGACGATTCGCCCGAGATGCAGTTCTTGCGAGAGCGCCGCGCCGAGCTGGGCGGGAGCCTCCCGGTCCGGCGCGGCAAGGCCGAGCCACTCGAGGTCCCCGGGCTCGACGCGTTCAAGGGCCAGCTCGAGAGCACCGGCGACCGTGAGATCTCGACCACGATGGCGTTCGTGCGCGTGCTGGCCGCGCTGCTGCGCGACAAGAGAATCGGCCGCCACGTCGTCCCGATCGTGCCCGACGAGTCGCGCACGTTCGGGATGGAGGGGATGTTCCGCCAGGTCGGGATCTACTCGCCCGTGGGCCAGCTCTATCAGCCCCAGGACTCAGAGCAGCTCATGTTCTACAAGGAGGACAAGCACGGCCAGATCCTCGAGGAGGGGATCACCGAGGCCGGCTCGATCTCGTCGTTCATCGCCGCCGGCTCCTCCTACTCGGCCCACGGGGTACCGATGATCCCGTTCTACATCTACTACTCGATGTTCGGCTACCAGCGGGTCGGAGACCTGGTGTGGGCCGCCGCCGATTCGCGCACCCGGGGATTCCTCCTCGGAGGGACCGCGGGGCGGACGACGCTCAACGGCGAGGGACTTCAGCACGAGGACGGCCACAGCCACGTGCTCTTCTCGGTCGTGCCCAACTGCCGGGCCTACGACCCGGCGTTCGGCTACGAGGTGGCGGTGATCATCCAGGCCGGCCTGCGGCGGATGGTGGTCGAGCAGGAGGACGTCTTCTACTACATCACCTTGATGAACGAGAACTACCACCATCCGGCGATGCCCGAGGGCGCTGTTGACGGCATCTTGCGCGGTATGTACATGCTGCGTGAGGGCTCGGTCGGACGCAAGAAGAAGGCTCCACGGGTGCAGCTCTTGGGCTCGGGAACGATCCTGAACGAGGTGCTGGCCGCCGCCGAGCTGCTCGAGTCCGACTTCGGCGTGGCCGCCGACGTGTGGAGCGTGACCTCGTTCACCGAACTGCGCCGCGACGGGATCGAGGTCGAGCGCTGGAACATGCTCCACCCGCTCGAGCAGCCTCGCCGCGCGTACGCCACCGAGCAGCTCGAAGGGCGCGGCGGCCCCGTCATCGCCTCGACCGACTACATCCGAGCGTTCGCCGATCAGATCCGCCAGTGGGTCCCCGGCCGCTACCGCGTCCTCGGCACCGACGGGTTCGGTCGTAGCGACTTCCGCCAGGCCCTCCGCCGGTTCTTCGAGGTCGATCGCTACTACGTCGCCGTCGCCGCTCTGAAGGAGCTGGCCGACGAGGGGACAATCGACGCCGCCCGAGTCAAGGAGGCGATCGATCGCTACCAGCTCGACGCCGAGGCCCCGATGCCGACGACCGTATGAGCGCTACGTCCGACGCCGTAACGGTCGCGGTTCCCGACATCGGCGACTTCGAGGACGTCCCGATCATCGAGATCCTCGTCTCCGCCGGCGACGCGGTCGGGGTCGACGATCCGCTGCTGACGCTCGAGTCCGACAAGGCCACGATGGACGTGCCGGCGCCGGTCGCGGGGACGGTCGGTGAGCTGCTGGTAAAGGTCGGGGATAAGGTTTCTCAGGGGGTCGAGCTGCTGACCCTGACGCCATCGAGCGACGGTGGCGCCGAAGCTGCGGCAGCGCCATCGAGCGACACCGTGAGCCCAGCGGCGGCGACCAAGGCCTCCGACGCGGCTGCGAGCGCAAGCCAAGCGGAGGAGCAGGCCGCCCCACCCCTCGCAGCGGCCTCGGCTGCACCCGCTTCGGAAGGCAACGGCGGAGGTCCCGTGTACGCCAGCCCGGCCGTGCGCCGGATCGCCCGCGAGCTCGGGGTCGACCTGCACGGGGTGACCGGGAGCGGCCGCAAGGGGCGGATCACCAAGGAGGACGTGCAGACGTTCGCCGAGGGTGGCGCTCCGGCGGCCGGCGTGCCCGCGCTGCCCGGCGCGCAGGGTCCTGGTCTAGGTCTCGAGCTGCCGCCGTGGCCGCAGGTGGACTTCTCGAAGTTCGGCGAGATCGAGCGGGTGGAGCGCTCGCGCATCCAGCGGATCTCCGGTCCGGTGCTGGCGCGCAACTGGGTGATGATCCCCCACGTCACCCACGACGACGAGGCCGACATCACCGAGCTCGAGGCGTGGCGTAAGCAGCTCAACGAGGAGCACTCTCGTGACGGGGTCAAGGTCACGATCGTGTCGTTTTTGATCGTGGCCTCGGTGGCGACGCTGAAGGCGTTTCCGATCTTCAACGCGTCCCTGGACGGCGAGGACCTGATCTTGAAGCGTTACTACAACATCGGGTTCGCCGCCGACACGCCCGGCGGCTTGGTGGTGCCGGTGATCAAGGACGCCGACAAGAAGGGCCTGCTCGAGATCGCGCGCGAGTTGACCGAGCTGTCGGGCAAGGCGCGTGAGGGGAAGCTGATGCCGGGCGACCTGCAGGGGACGTCGTTCACGATCTCCTCACTGGGCGGGATCGGCGGCACCTCGTTCACGCCGATCATCAACGCGCCCGAGGTGGCGATCCTGGGCGCGACCCGATCGGCGATGAAACCGGTCTGGAACGGGCGCGAGTTCGAGCCCCGACTGATGCTGCCGGTGTCCTTGTCCTATGACCACCGTGTGATCGACGGCGCGGCCGCCGCGCGCTTCGTCGTGCACCTGGTCAAGGTGATCTCGGATCTGCGGCGGGCCCTCCTGTGAGCGATAGCACTGACATTCGCGTTCCCGACATCGGGGACTTCGCCGACGTGCCGGTGATCGAGATCCACGTCTCACCCGGCGATGAGGTTTCGGTCGAGGACCCGCTGGTCACGCTCGAGTCCGACAAGGCGACGATGGACGTGCCGGCGCCGCTGGCCGGCACGGTCAAGCAGCTCAGCGTCAAGATCGGCGACCGCGTGTCGGAGGGGAGCGTGCTGCTCACCCTCGAGGCCGTGACCGACGGCGCCGCTCCCGACGCGAGAGTCGAGCGCGAGCCGGCGCCGCCACCGCCCTCTTCCCCTGACGGCGCGGGTGGCCACGATGCCCAGGTCGTGGTGATCGGTTCCGGGCCGGGCGGCTACACCGCGGCCTTCCGGGCGGCAGATTTGGGCCTGAAGACCGTCCTGATCGAGCGCTACGACCGGCTCGGCGGGGTGTGCCTGAACGTCGGTTGCATCCCCTCCAAGGCGCTGCTGCACGCGGCCAGGGTGGTGGCCGAGGCCGAGGAGATGGCCGAGCACGGGATCAAGTTCTCCAAGCCCAAGGTCGATCTCGACGCGCTGCGCGCCTGGAAGGAGTCGGTGGTCGGCAGGCTGACCGGCGGCCTGGACGCGCTGGCGAAGCAGCGCAAGGTGGAGGTGATCCACGGCGTCGGGGCGCTGAGGGGACCCAACACGGTCACCGTGGGCGATCGCACGGTGACGTTCGACAACTGCATCATCGCGGCCGGGTCGGAAGCGGCGACGATCCCCGGACTCCCGGACGACGACGATCGGATCATCGACTCGACCGGCGCGCTCGAAGTGCCGCACGTCCCCAAGCGGCTACTCGTGGTCGGCTGCGGGATCATCGGCCTGGAGATGGCCACCGTGTACGACGCGCTCGGATCCAAGGTGACGATGGTCGAGCTGCTCGACCAGCTGATCCCCGGCGCCGACCCCGATCTGGTCAAGCCGCTGCACAAGCGGATCTCCGATCGCTACGAGGCGATCCACCTGAGCACCAAGGTGGAGTCGGTCAAGGCGACGGAGAAGCACCTCGAGGTGACGCTGTCCAACCAAGGGTCGGACAAGTTCGACGGGATCCTCGTCGCGGTGGGGCGCCGGCCAAACGGCCGCTCGGTCGGGGCCGAGGCGGCGGGCGTCTCCGTCGACGACGCGGGATTCATCCGCGTCGACCGGCAGCTGCGCACGAACGTGCCGCACATCTACGCGATCGGCGACGTCGTCGGCAGCCCAATGCTCGCCCACAAGGCCTCGCACGAGGGCAAGGTCGCCGCCGAGGTCATCGCCGGTCACAACGTTCAGTTCGACGCCCGGACGATCCCGTCCGTCGCCTACACCGATCCCGAGGTCGCCTGGATGGGCCTGACCGAGACCGAGGCGCGCCAGCAGGAGATCGACGTCGAGAAGGCCGTGTTTCCCTGGGCCGCGTCCGGGCGCGCCCTGTCGCTCGGCCGCTCCGAGGGGATGACCAAGCTCATCTTCGAGCCGGGCTCGCACCGACTGCTTGGCGCCGGAATCGTCGGCGTGAACGCCGGCGAGCTCATCGCCGAGACCGTGCACGCGCTCGAGATGGGGTCCGACGCGGAGGACATCGCGCTGACCGTCCACCCCCACCCCACTCTGACCGAGACGATCGGCTTCGCCGCCGAGATGGCCGAGGGCACGATCACCGATCTGATGCCCCCGCGCAAGCGGCCCGCTCGCGCATCGTAGACCCGAGCGGACGCGCGCTAAGGCGCGTGCCGGCGTCTGCGCCGGAGTGCCCGCAGCAGGCCCAGCGCCACCGCGGCCAGGACCGCGATCCGGACGGGCGAGCGCGCCTTGGCCACGATCCGCCCGGCCGCACTCGTCGGTGCGGACGGCTGGCGTGAGGCGGGCATTGCGAACTCCTCCGCGGCCAGCACATCGTGTGGCTCGGCGATCCCGCTCGGGTCGTCGGGCAGCGTGATCGGGTGGTGGCGCAGCGACGGATCGGCCGTCGGCACCGCGAACGCCTCGGCTGCCAGCACGTCATGCGCCTCCTCCTCGGGCGGCGGGGACTCCCGGCCTGACATCGCCGGGATGATCCCAGATGTGGAGCGGTGCCGTCGACTCCCGCGGGGCCACCGCGCCAGTCCCCAAGGAGGAGTGACGGGATCTAAGCCGGATGGACTTAGATTCAGTCCGCCGAGTGGTATCCTTCACTTATCTTGAGTAAGCAACTATCGAAAGCGAACGTTGAAACTGATGTCTAGTCGCCTTCTTCTGGTCCCGCTCGACGACGTCGTGGCCTTCCCGGGCATGTCGCTCACGCTCGCGATCGACGCCGGCGAGGAGGAACGAGTCCTGCTCGTTCCCAGACACGAAAACGAATTTGCCAACGTCGGCACGGTCGCCCAAGTGGCCGACCGCGTCCGCCTACCCGGTGGCGCGCGCGCCGTGGCCCTTCAGGGCCTGCACCGTGGCGTCGCCGGCGCCGCCCAGACCCTTCCTGACGGTCGTCTGTTCGTCGAGGTCGAGGAGCGGCCCGACCCGATCCCGGTCGACGGCCGCACCCGCAACCTCGAGCGCGAGTACCGCGCGGTGGTCGAGGAGATCCTCGAGCTGCGCGGCGACGACGGCCGGATCTCATCCTTCCTGCGCAGCATCACCGAGCCCGGCGCGCTCGCCGATACCAGCGGCTACTCGCCGGACCTGAGCTACGAGGACAAGATCCAGCTCCTCCAGACCCTTGACGTTACCGAGCGGCTCGAGCTCGCCCTGCGCTTCCAGCGCGAGCGGCTGGCAGAGCTCCAGGTCCGCAAGCGGATCCGCGAGGACGTCGAGTCCGGCGCCGAGAAGCAGCAGCGCGAGTACTTCCTGCGCAAGCAGATGGAGTCGATCCGCAAGGAGCTCGGCGAGGACGACGCCTCCATCGTCGAGGAGTACCGGACGAAGATCGAAGAGGCCGAGATGCCCGAGGCCGTGCGCGAGCAGGCCGAGAAGGAGCTCGGTCGCCTCGAGCGCATGGGCGAGCAGACGGCCGAGTCCAGTGTGATCCGCACCTACCTCGACTGGCTGATCGCGGTGCCGTGGAGCAAGCGCTCCGATGAGCGGCTCGACCCCGAGCACGCACGCGAGGTACTCGATGCCGACCACGCCGGTCTCGAGGACGTCAAGGACCGGATTGTCGAGTACATCGCGGTCAAGAAGCTGCGCCTCGAGCGCGGGATCAAGGAGGACAAGCGCTCCGGCGCGATCCTCACCCTGATCGGACCGCCCGGCACCGGCAAGACGTCGATCGGCGAGTCGATCGCGCGCGCCACCGGTCGTGAGTTCGTCCGGATGTCGCTGGGCGGCGTCCGCGACGAGGCCGAGATCCGCGGTCACCGGCGCACCTACATCGGCGCGCTTCCGGGCCGCCTGGTCCGCGCGCTCCGGGACGCCGGGACGATGAACCCGGTGATCATGCTCGACGAGGTGGACAAGGTCGGCGCCGATTGGCGCGGCGACCCGAGCTCGGCGCTGCTCGAGGTGCTCGACCCGGCGCAGAACCACAGCTTCCGCGACCACTACCTGGATGTGGAGCTCGACCTGAGCAACGTCATGTTCATAGCGACGGCCAACGTGGCCGACACGATCCCCGGACCGCTGCTGGACCGTATGGAGGTTATCCGCTTCGACGGGTACACCACCTCCGAGAAGGTCGCAATCGCCCGCGGATACCTGTGGCCGCGTCAGCTCGAGCGCAACGGCCTGCGGGCCGAGGAGGTCGAGATCTCGGATGAGCTGCTGGAGACGGTGGCCACGGAGTACACGCGTGAGGCCGGCGTCCGCCAGCTCGAGCGCGAGCTCGGCACGCTGCTGCGCAAGACCGCGACGGGGATCGCTTCAGGCCAGTCCGACGCGCCCGCGGTGATCGATCTGGATGCTGTTCGTGACGCGCTTGGGCGCCAGCGGTTCTTCCAGGAGTCGGCGATCCGCACGGCGGTTCCCGGCGTGGCCACCGGACTCGCGGTGACCGGCAGCGGCGGCGACGTGCTGTTCGTGGAGGCCACGGCGATGCAGGGCAAGTCGGGCCTCACGTTGACCGGCCAGCTCGGCGACGTGATGAAGGAGTCGGCCCAGATCGCCCTCTCTTACGTCCGTGGCCACGCGACCGAGCTCGAGATCGATCCGTCGAGCTTCGAGGAGCGCTCGTTCCACGTGCACGTGCCGGCGGGCGCGATCCCGAAGGACGGACCGAGCGCGGGCGTGACGATGGTCACCGCTTTGACCTCGCTCCTGACCGGCAGGCCGGTGCGGCACACGGTCGGTATGACCGGCGAGGTCACGCTCCAGGGTCGCGTGCTGCCGATCGGTGGTGTCAAGCAGAAGGTGCTGGCGGCGCACGCCGCCGGTCTGACCGACGTGGTGCTGCCGGAGCGCAACCGCGGCGATCTCGACGACGTTCCGCAGGAGGTCCGCGACGCGATGAGCTTCCACTTCGCGATGACGGTGGACGAGGTGCTGGCGGTGGCGCTCGAGCCGGCAGCGGTTCGGCAGGCAGCGTAATTAGCTTCCCCAGCTGGCAACGCAGCAAAGAGTCCCGGCAGGCTTACGAGCAGCCCGCCGGGACTCGTCGTTTAAGCGGTGGTAGGTTGGGTACATGAGCACGATCACAGCCCCAGCGGAACAGAAGATCCTCGATGAGGTCCCCAAGCAGCTGTACATCGGCGGGGAATGGGTCGACGGCGCGAGAGGAACCCTCTCGGTCGAAGACCCGGCGACCGGCGAGTCGCTGTGCGAAGTCGCCGACGCGTCGACCGATGACGCCAAGGCGGCGCTGACCGCCGCCGTCGAGGCCGGTCCCGACTGGGCCGCGCACGCGCCACGAGAGCGCGGTGAGATCCTGCGCCGCGCGTTCGGGGCGATCACCGCCCGCGCCGACGACCTGGCGCTGCTCATGACGCTCGAGATGGGCAAGCCGCTGGCCGAGTCCAAGGCCGAGATCGTGTACGGCGCCGAGTTCTTCCGCTGGTTCTCCGAACAGGCGGTCCGGATCGATGGGCGCTACTCCGTCAACGCCAACGGCCAGGGCCGCGTGCTGACCATGCAGCAGCCGGTCGGGCCCTGCCTTCTGATCACCCCCTGGAACTTCCCGCTGGCGATGGGCACACGCAAGATCGGACCGGCGATCGCGGCCGGGTGCACGATGGTGGTCAAGCCGGCGAAGCAGACGCCGCTCTCGATGCTCATGCTGGTCAAGATCCTCGAGGAGAACGGCCTCCCCGCCGGGGTCGTCAACCTCGTCACGGCGTCCTCCTCGGGCGAGACGATGGCGCCGCTGATCGCCGACCAGCGCCTGCGCAAGCTGTCGTTCACCGGCTCGACCGAGGTCGGGCGCAAGCTGATGGTGCAGGCCTCCCAGAACCTGCTGCGGCTGTCGATGGAGCTCGGGGGCAACGCGCCGTTCATCGTGTTCGACGACGCCGACGTCGACGCCGCCGTCCAGGGCGCAATGATCGCCAAGATGCGCAACACCGGCGAGGCGTGCACCGCCGCCAACCGCTTCCACGTCGCCGACAAGGTGGCCGAGGAGTTCGCCCAGAAGCTGGCCGAGAAGATGGGCGCGCTCAAGGTAGGTCGAGGGACCGAGGACGGCGTGCAGGTGGGGCCCCTGATCGACGACGCTCAGCGCGCCAAGGTCGCCGAGCTCGTCGAGGACGCGCTCGGGCGCGGCGCCAAAGCCGTCGTCGGAGGCCACACGCGCGATGGCGCCGGCTACTTCTACGACCCGACCGTCCTCACCGACGTTCCCGAGGACGCCAAGTTGCTCGCTGAGGAGATCTTCGGCCCGGTGGCGCCGGTCAAGGGCTTCACTGACGAGGATGAGGCGATCGCCGCCGCCAACGACACCGAGTACGGCCTGGTCGCCTACGTCTACACGAACAACCTCAAGCGCGCGCTGCGCGTGGTCGAGCGTCTCGAGACCGGGATGGTCGGGCTCAACCAGGGGATGGTCTCGAACGCCGGCGCCCCGTTCGGCGGCATCAAGCAGTCCGGCTTCGGACGCGAGGGCGGCTACGAGGGCATCGAGGAGTACCTCGAGACCAAGTACGTCGCGATCAACCTCTGAGCGGGTAGGTACTAGGGCGTGCAAAACCGGCGCTGCCGTAACAGGCGGCGCCGCCCGGCGAAGTCCGATCCGCTCTAACGAGTAGCTGGCGTGACCGTGTCGGCGCCCGGCGAGTCGTAGACGTCCCGTGCGTGTCAGCTGTCTCCCGGTTGCCGGGCTGGCCAGGATGCGCGGCTCTCGAGAAAGCACCCGGCCTGATCTCGCCTTCGGGAATCGAACACCCGCGCGTCCGCTGCCGCTCTTCGATCAAGGCGTCACCCACCCGGGTCTGATGTTGACTCCCGCATCTAACGGCTCGCGGGCGTGGGCAGGAGGGCCGCGCCGGCGGTACCCTCGCTTTCGTGGCTACGTCCGCGTCATTCGACGCCCGCGCG
>DASPPG010000054.1:0-3292 GCA_035625625.1 Solirubrobacteraceae bacterium | reverse complement strand
GTTCGGGACGCCAAGTCGCGTCGGCTTTCGGCTTGGCGAGCAGGCGCGCGTTCGGACCTCGGCCGTCGGCGCCTCGATGGACTTTGCTTTGCTCGGGTGGGCCTCGCCGATCCTGACGCTCGAGATCAGCGGCCAGCGCTCGTCAGCGGCCTGCCGTCACGCGCACGACCCGCCGGGGGGGTCCGCGCGGTGGCGCCTGTGACCCGAGGCCGACTGGCGCGTGGGGACCGAGTCTCTTGGCGAGCGGGCTGGGGCTGGGTGTGGTCATCGTGAGCGGCCTTACTCTTGATGGGTGATCCCGCGGGCGTTGATGCTCGTGATGAGCCTGACGATGCTCACCGCGTGCGGCGCGGCCACCACCCGCGCGCCGGTCGCGGCGTCGTCGATTGCCGCGCGCTCGGTCGCCGCGTCCGCTTCGGCGTCGAGTAAGACGTCGGGCGAGAGAACCCGCACGACGTCCGCGCACACGCCGACGACAGCCTCGCCGCGACGCGCCGCCGCCCCCGCGAGCGGCGGGGCGCTGCCCCCATTCAGGGCGACGATCTCGGGGCCGCTCACCCCCGCCGCCGTCCCGTTCAGCTGGCGCCCGGGCTGCCCCGTGGCGCCCAGCCAGCTGCGCGAGATCGAGCTGTCGTTCGTGGGCTTCGACGGGCTCCCGCACACCGGCACGATCATCGTCAACGCCGCCGTGACCGAGGCGGTGATCGAGGTCTTTCGCACGCTCTATCACGCTCGCTTCCCGATCCGGCGGATGGAGCCGGTCGACGCGTTCGGCGGCAGCGACACGCGGTCGATGGCGGCCGATAACACCTCGGGCTTCAACTGCCGCTACGCGGTAGCGAGCGGCCCGCCGACGTGGTCGATGCACGCCTACGGCGAAGCGATCGACGTCAACACGGTCGAGAACCCGTACCTCGAGCCCGGGCATCCGGTGCAGCCGCCCGCGGGCGCGGCCTTCGCTGACCGCGCCGAGCAGCGGCCGGGGATGGCCTACCCCGGCGGCGTCCTCGTCGACGCGTTCGCCGCCATCGGCTGGGGGTGGGGCGGATACTGGCCCCGACTACCAGCACTTCTCCATCCACGGGCATTAATTAATTAAGCAGATCCCAGCCATGCGGGGGCGCGAGCTGCCGCGTGCCATCAGGCCGGCATGCCCCCGGTCCTCCGGCTTGAGTGTCGGTCAGCCGACGTCAGTCCGGATCGAGATGCGCACCAGCGGCCAGCGCTCCAACCACGTCTTCGCGGCCCGATGCCTCGAGGTACAAGCGAGCCGAGACTCGCTTGGATGTGAGGCAGATACCACCGAAACAGTCGCAGATCGCCGCCCCGCACGCGGCCGAACCCCCACGCCCGAGGCGATCTCGGGGAGACTCACAATGGCCTCGGCGCCAGACGTGAACGGTGGGACCGCGACGACCACCTCGCCGGCTGGCGAGCACTGCCTCGCCACGCTGCTCCATCACGGATGGAGCAGCAGCCCAGCGGCCAGCTTCTGATCCCCATTCGATTGCGATCACGCCGCTGCCGCACCTAGCGGCTCCTCCTCCTCCTCGACAGTAACGCCGAACCGGCGAAGACCAGTCGAAGCAGAAGTCGTCGACGACCTCGGGCGGGCTGGTGGATCGGACGAGCAGCAGCGCTGTCGCGGCGCGCGCCTGGATCGCTGCATCTGCCCGGCGCAGCGGAAGACCGCGCGTCGGCGCGACACTCCCCGTGTCGCTCACCGAGGTAAACCGGGAGCGGTGGCTGAGGGGCCTGGAGTGCTTGCAGGACCCGCATCTCGACGCCGATCGCAAGCGCTCTCGGACTGGCTGGCTCGGCGACGGCGGTGCACGAGGCCTCAGCCGACTACCTGGACGGCGCGCCGCGCCTTTCGGCCAAAGGAATCGTCACGAGCGCCGCGACCGGGCGAGCGCTTCGCCACGGTTGCGGTAGCCGCGGCGACCGCGTGGCTGTGGCCGCCGGCGATCGCCGAACTGTGCGCTCCGCACAACCGGCCGGAGCTGAGAGACGACCGGCGGCTCGCGGCTCCGCGCTTCCCCAGGGGACGAGTACGGGGGCATCCGATCGCCAGCACGATCACTGCCGATCGCTCCCGAGGATGCGAAAGCCCTGGGTCTGGCGGCGCGTTGCCGCGATGCGATGCCGGCCTGGACCCGGGGCGGCACGAATCGTGCCGGTAGAAGACGGTCTCAAGCGGCCAGTATTGTGAGCGGTGCGGCGGTGGTTCTCTAGTCTTTCGCGGTGGCTTCAGGTGTCAGTCTCTCGCCGGGCGAGGCGGCTTTGGGGCGCGGGTTCACGGATCCCGCTCGCTCGCTCGATGATCTTGCCGCGCTCGCGAGGATCCGATCGTCGCTCGTTGCCCGTGTGCGCTCGGGCCTCGCGGACGGAGCCTGGACGGGCGGTGGCGAGTCTCATTGGCTGGTGGTGCCTGAGTTGCGCGCTCTGGTGCAGTCGCGGCCGGCGTTCGGCGTGGGGTTCTTTGGCCAAGCCCGAGAGCACGTCGACCACGGCCCGATCCTCGACCTCGAGCACGACCTGGTGGCCCGCGCTTCGCGGTTTCCCGGCTTGCTCGCCTATTACAACGTCCGCTTCGCGGACGGCCAGTGGGGGAATCTCGTTCTCTTCGCCGCAAGAGACGACGCCGAGCGCGTACGGTCGGACCCCGGAGTTCCGCAGCACGTAGGCACGCGCAGAGCCCGAATCGCCCGTAAACACTGGGGATTCGGACATTGTGCAGCTTGTGCGTCGTGTGTCTACACGCACTCCCAGCGGTGAGGCGGACGGGACGTCGGGGTGGTCGGGGCTCGAATCACCCGGCGTGATGCCTTGACCCGACGAAAACCGCATGCCTACACGGGATCCCGAGATTCGCAGGGCCGTCGGACGGAATCTGGCAACTCGTGTGCCTACAGCTTTTCGCTCGGCGGGCATCATCAACTTGCCGATTTGCAGGGAAAACGCGTGTCGGATCTCCTGGAAATGCCTACGAGCTGCGGAACTCCGGGGACCCGACGCACCTCGAGGCGCTCGCCCGTACAGCCGACCATTACCGCTCAGTTCGGCTGCATCGGCTCCGCTTTCCGGACGGAGCCGGAGGCGAGGCACCACCAGCACTCGAGTCGACACTGCTCATCGATTTCAGTCAAACGCCTGCTTGGCGAGCCGTCCGGCGCGGCCTACGCTAGGAGGTTGGCGAAGCGGATCTTCGACGGGATAAGGTCGCCCAATGACGGCGTCGACCCTGCGAGTCGTTCGTCGCTTTTGCGATAGTCCGGCGTCCACGCCACGG
>DASPPG010000053.1:0-12892 GCA_035625625.1 Solirubrobacteraceae bacterium | reverse complement strand
TGAACTTCTCGGGGGTGGACGAGGAGTCGATTCGCGAGGGCATCCGGCGGATCGGCGAGGTCGTCCGCGAGCAGGTCGAGCTGTACGGCACCCTGACCGGGACGTCGACCCGACCCGCGCCGCGGCGCGACCCGGTGCGCGCCGAGCGCCCACCCGTCGCCGCCAAGCCGGCGAACATCCTGCCCCTGCGTCGCAAGCGGGCATAGGTGAGCCGTATCGCCGTACTCAAGGGCGGTCGCTCGCTCGAGCGGCAGGTATCGCTCAAGTCCGGCGCCAGGGTCGAGGACGCACTCGAGCGCCTCGGTCACCGGGTGGTCGCGGTCGACGTGGGCGCCGACCTGGTGGACCAGCTGACCGCAGCCAACCCCGAGCTCGCCTTCGTCGCGCTCCACGGCCGCGACGGCGAGGACGGAACGGTGCAGGAGCTGCTCGAGGTGATGGGGATCCCCCACACCGGCTCGGGCGTGTCGGCCTGTATCCGCGCCGCCGACAAGGTGCTGGCCAAGCACGCTATGCGCGACGCGGCGATCCCCACTCCGGACTTCTACGCCTTCAGCGAGACCGCGTTCCGGGAGCTCGGCGCCGCCCAGGCGCTGCCGGCGGTAGAGGAGCGCCTCCAGTTCCCGATCGTGGTCAAGCCGGCAGGGCAGGGATCGGCGCTCGGAATCAAGTTCGCCCGCACGCCGGCCGACGTCCCAAGCGCGCTGGTCGCGGCCTTCTCCTACGACCGGAAGGTCCTGCTCGAGCGCTACGTTGCGGGCCGCGACCTGGCCGTGTCGGTCATCGACGAGGACGGTGCGCCGCGGGCGCTGCCGACCGTCGAGGCGGTGCCCGAACAGGAGGACTTCTACGACTTCGAGTCCCGGTACGAGATCGGCCGGACCCGGTTCGAGTGCCCGGCGGCGCTGGATGAGGCGGTGGCGGCTCGAGCGAGCGCGATCGCGCTCGAGGTCTACGCGCTGCTCGGCTGCTCGGGTTTCGCGCGCGTCGACCTGATGCTCGAGAGGGAGACGGATGAGCTCTACGTGCTCGAGGCAGACGCGATCCCCGGGCTGACCGAGACCAGCCTGCTGCCCCAGGCCGCGGACGCGGCCGGGATCGGCTTCGACGAGCTGATCGGGCGGATCGTGGCCGCGGCCGGCGCCGTCCGGGTCGCCTGAACGCCGAGGATTGCGGTTAGGTCCGCACTCGCCGGTCGACGCGGATCGAGTGCGGCGCCAACCGTGCTATGGCCGTGTGAATCTGAATTCACCGCGGGCGGGGCGGCGACTGCGGGGTTAACCGGAATCCCCGCGCCTAGGATCCGGACGCGGCAGGGGCGAGCGAGGTTATTCGCCGGCGAAGTCTTCCGGCGTGACGTGGTCGAGAAAGTCCTTGAACTTCTCGACGACCTCTTCGGTGTCCTCGACCTCGTGCTCGAACTCGATCGCCGACTCGGCGATCACCTCGTCGGCGGCGTAGATCGGGGCGCCGGCGCGGACGGCGAGGGCGAGCGCATCGCTCGGGCGCGAGTCGATCTCGAGCTCGCGGCCGTTGACGCGCAGGCTGATCGAGGCGTAGAAGGTGTTTTCGCGCAGCTCGGTCACGGCCACGCGGGTGCACTCGACGTCGAGCTCGCCGAGGACGTCTGAAAGCAGGTCATGCGTCATCGGGCGCGGCGTCGAGGCCCCCTGGAGCTTCATCAGGATCGCGGCCGCCTCCGGATGGCCGATCCAGATCGGCAGGAACTTGTTGTTTTCGACGGTCTTCAGGAGCACGATCGGCTGCTTTCCGACCATGTCGAAGCTCACGCCGTAGATGACCATCTCCTGCACGTACAGCTCCTAGATCGTGGGGTGAGGCAAGTATAGGCGGCGCACCTAGCAGGTCCTCAGCGCTCCGGCGGCCCCCGATTAGCCGGAACAGCGGTGGGGGCTCACTCAATGGCGTGTTCTTCCTGGAGCACCTTACGCGCGATCGCGAACGCCGAATTGGCGGCCGGCACCCCCGCATACACCGCCGTATGAATGAACACCTCCGCGATCTCCTCCGGGGTCAGCCCGTTGCGCAGAGCCGCTCGCACGTGCATGCCGATCTCGTTCTCGGCGCGGAGCGAGACGAGGGCCGTGAGCGTGATGATGCTGCGCGTCCGGCGGTCCAGGCCCGGGCGCGACCAGGCGCCGCCCCACGCGTAGCGAGTGATGAACTCCTGCCACGGCTGGGCGAACCGGCCGGCGGTGGCCGTCGCACGGTCGACGTGCTCGTCTCCGAGCACCTCGCGACGCGTCTTCATCCCGACGTCGAAGTCGCTCACGGCTGAGCCCTCCTCATCGTTGGTGGTCGTCCAGGAAGGCCTGAATCAGCCCCGTGACCAGATCGGCTTGCTCGACACTGGCGATGTGACGGGCGTCGGGGACGAGCTCGAAGCGCGCCCCCGGGATCAGCTCCGCGATCCGCCGCCCGTGTTCGGGCGGGGTGGACGGATCCTCCGCCGCGGAGATCACGAGCGTGCGGGCGCTGATCGACGGCAGCACAGGAGTGAGGTCCATCGCGGCAATCGCCTCGCAGCAGCCGGCGTAGCCCTCGGGCGGGGTGGCGATGAGCTGCGAGCGAAACCGCTCGATCACCTCCGGATGCGCCTGCGTGAACCCCGGGCTGAACCAGCGCTCGAGGACGGTGTCGGCGACGGCCTCGACCCCGTCGGCCCGGACGATCGCAGCCCGCTCGAGCCAGGACTCGGGAGGGCCGAGCTTGGCCGCCGTACAGCAGAGCACCAGCCGCTCGACTCGCTCCGGCGCGTGGGCGGCGACCCACATGCTGATCATCCCGCCGATCGACAGACCGCACAGCGACGCGCGCTCGATCCCCAGGCGATCCAGGAGCGCCACCAGGTCTGACCCGAGGTCGTCCATCGAGTACGGGCCGGGCGGCACCTCGGAGGCAGCGTGCCCCCGGATGTCGTAACGGAGCGTGCAAAAACGCGGCTTCAGCACGTCGGCCTGCGGCTGCCACATCGTCAGATCGGTACCGAGCGACCCGGAGAAGACGAGCGCCGGCGAGCCCCGTTTGCCGCGGAACTCGTAGCGCAGCTCAGCCGGCACGATGTCCCGCCAGTGCTCGGTCGATCAGCTCGGCCGCGACCCCCAGGTAGCCCGCGGGGTCGAGCGCGGCGTCGAGGCCGTCCTCGCCGAGCGCCCCCGCCACCTCGGGGAGTTCCAGCAGGACCTCGCGGAACCCGCGCCCCGACTCGACCGAACGGCGCGCTGCCTTCTCGACCAGCTCCTGGGCCTCGCCGCGCCCGAGCGTGCCCCCGAGCGCCGCCGCGACGCTCTCACTCATTACGAGGCCGCCCGTCAGATCCATGTCGGCGCGCATCTTCTCAGGGTCGGCCTCGAGGCCGGTAAGGAGCTCGCACGCGATCGCGCACGCCGAACCCGTGAGCCGGAGCAGCTCGAGCAGCGTCTCCCACTCGGCCTGCCAGGCGCCGGCGCCTCGTTCGTGCTCCTGCGCCATCGCCGCGAGCATCGTGGCGACGAGGCCCGGCCCCCGCTGAGCGCAGGCGACGAGGCCCACCGCGCCGACCGGGTTTCGCTTGTGCGGCATCGTCGAGGAACCGCCGCGGCCTGCGCCGCCGCCCTCGACGACCTCGGCCACCTCGGTCTGTGCCAGCAGCACGACGTCGCGCCCGACCTTGCCGAGGACGCCGAGGGTCGCGCCGCACACGCTCGCCAGCCGGACCGGGCGAAGTCTGACCGTGTGCCAGGGGAGCTCAGGCGACACCAGCCCGAGTCGCCGAGCGATCCCAGCGCTGACGTCGAGACCGCGCTCGCCAAGACTGGCCAGCGTGCCGACCGCGCCGCCGAACTGGACCGCCAGGTCGCGGTCGCGCACGATGCGCAGATCGGCCCGGGCGCCGTCGAGGCCCGACAACCACCCCGCCGCCTTGAGCCCGAACGTCACCGGGAGGGCCTGCTGGAGCAGGGTTCGCCCGGGCACGATCGCCTCCCGCCACCGCTGCACGAGCGCCGCGCACGCATTCGCCGCGGCGTTCAGGTCGGCGAGGATGGCATCGAGCGCGCGGCGCGCCACGAGCATCATCGCCGTGTCGATCACGTCCTGGCTGGTGGCGCCCTTGTGCAGGTGCGCCGACGCTTCCGCCGACAGCTGCCGCCGCAGGGCGCGCAACAGCGCCGGGATCGGCGTGCCCTGCTCGCCGGTCCCCCGGCCCAGCTCGGCCAGATCGAGCTCGAGGCGTCCGGCCTGGAAAGCGTCCGCCAGCTCTCGCCCCGCGTCGGCCGGAGCCAGGCCGACATCCGCGAGGGCGTCAAGCAGCGCGACCTCGACCTCGACCATCGCCGCGACGAACGCCCTGTCGCCGAGATGCGCGGTCGCCTCGCCGCGGGCGAACAGGCCGCCGAACAGCCTCCCCTCGGCGCTCGAGGCCATCGACTTCAGCGAGTCCCGCCCAGCGGCCGAGGCCGGGGCGGCGGATTTGTCGCGTGCGGCGAGTGGGCGAAGGAGCCGAGCGCGGCGCGCACCACCTCGACAGTCTGGGGCGCCATGTCGCCGAGCATGTCCGCTTCGATCCCATCCATTGCGTGGTCGCAGCGCGCCAGCACCTCGAGTCCGTTGGGCGTGACCGAGGTGCGCAGGACGGGACGGTGCTTGGGGTCGGGTCGGCGGCGAACGAGCCGCCGGCGCTCGAGACCGGCGATCACCAGGTTCATCGCCTGCGGGGTGACCATCGCCCAGCGGGCCAGCTGCGCACATGACAACCCGTCGCGGAGCCGCCGCTCCACGCGATACACGAGGTATCCCACGCGAGGAACTGTCTTTGGCTCAACCGACGTGAGCTCAGCGGCGGCCGCACGCGTCATGGCTCGCAACATTAGTCGCTGATCCGGCCCGCGCCGGACCGATCAGCCACAACCGCATTGACAAGGAACTTGTCACGAGCATAGGGTTGCGGCACTCAGGCGCCGCCGGCAATCCGAGTAAACGGCGGCTACCGGGCCACAATACCTGGGATGCCGTTCGCCACGATCCGTACGCAGCGCTCGAGCTTGGCCTGGGCCGGCCTCGGCCTGGCGGGGTCGGTGCTGGTCGCCCTGGCGGGCCCCCAGCTGGCCGGCGGCCCGGTCAAATGGTGGTTCGATCCGTCGCTGGGCGCCGCGCTCTTCTATGCGGGGATCGTCGCGCTGGGGGTGGCGTGGCTCGCGCTCGGAAGGCTCGCGGTCACGACGCGTGAGGTCTGGGTCGTGGCAGCCGCGTGGTGCCTGCCGCTGCTCCTGACCGCGCCGCTGTTCAGCCAGGACGCCTACAGCTACCTCGCGCAGGGGACGATCGTGCACCTCGGTCTGGACCCCTATCGCGACGCGCCGGCGGTGCTCGCAGCACACGGACACGCGCACGTGCTGAACGCGGTCTCACCCTTCTGGCGGCACACCACCGCGCCCTACGGGCCGCTGTTCCTGTGGATCGTTAGCTGGTTCAGCGGGTCGAGTCTCGTCGTCGGAGTGCTCCTGATCAGGGCGGTTGAGCTGATCGGGTTCGTGCTCCTCGCGGTCTTCGTCCCGCGCCTGGCGCGCGACCTCGGCGCTGATCCCGCGCGCGCCACCTGGTTGGTGCTGCTCAGCCCGCTGCTGCTGCTCGAGTTGGTGGCGGCGGCGCACAACGATCTTTTGATGATTGGTCTGGTGGTCGCAGGCATCTCACTCGCCATCGAGCGACGGGTGCTAGTGGGCATCGCGCTGTGCGCCCTGGCGGCGACGATCAAGCTGCCGGCAGCCGTGGCCATTCCGTTCATCCTCGTGGCCTTCTCTACGGACCGGAAGACGCTGGTGCGCGGTGTGCTCGTGGCCGCCGGCGTGGTGGTGGCGGTCAGCCTGGTGAGCGGGCTCGGGCTGGGGTGGCTCTCGACGTCGGTGTTCTCGACGCCGGGGAAGGTACGCCTCGCGATCACGCCGGCGACCGCGGTGGGGTGGACACTCGCCCAGGTCGTGCCGGTCGGAGCGCGGGGACTCGAGTCGGCGTTCGGGGTCGTCGCGTTCGGACTCGCGGTGGCGCTCGGAGTGGCGCTCCTCTGGCGGGCGCGGCGCGAGACCATGGTCCGGTATCTCGGGATCGTGCTGGTCGTGGCAGCGGTGGCCGGCCCGGCGTCGTGGCCGTGGTATCTGAGCTGGGGCCTCGTACTGCTGGCCGCGTGCCCGGAGATCCAGGACTCGCGGTGGCTGGTGCTGGTGCTCGCGGCCGGCCCGCTGGTGGTCAAGGCCGACGGCATCCTTGCCTTTCCGCTCCACACCGCGCCGGTGTTCGTGGTCCTGTATCTCGGGGCGGGCGTGCTTTGGTTTGCGCGGAGGCGCCCGGCGGCGGCCGGGTCCAAGCGCTGGCGGACCCGGGCGCTCGTCGAGTCCTGATGGCCACGCATACCGAGCTCCCGCCGCTCTCCGCTCCCCGAGCGAGCGCCGGGCCCGAGGCCCCCGCGGAGCGGCTGTGGGACGTCGCCGCGGTGGCCGGTCCGGCCGTGGTCGCGATCGCCCTCTGTCTCTACCAGCTGACCGCACGCAGCCTGTGGCTGGACGAGGCGGCGACGGTGGCGATCGCCAGCCAGCACGGATCGGCGCTGTGGAGCGCGATGGCTCACGACGGCGGCAACATGCTCGGTTACTACGCGCTCATGCACGTGCTCGTCGGCTGGTTCGGCACCGGCGCGTTCGTGATCCGGCTGCCGTCGGTGGCGGCGGCGGGCGCCTGCGCCGGCGTGGTGGCGCTGCTGGCCCTCCGCCTGTTCGGCCGGCGTGCGGCGCTGTTCGCGGGCCTCCTGGCTGCAGTCAGCCTGCCGCTCGTGTTCTGGGGTCAGGATGCGCGCGGCTATGCGCCGATGACGGCGCTCGTCGCGGGTGCGTTCGCCGCCTTTGCGGCGGGCGTGGAGCACCCGCGCCGGCGCGGACCGTGGCTCGCCTACGTCGTGTGCACGGCGCTGTCGATGTACGCGAGCTACGTCGCGATCTTCGCGCTACCGGCGCAATTGGTGGCCCTCGCCTGGCGCCGCCAGGCCTGGCGCCAGGCGCTCGGCGCGATGGCGGCGTCCGCGCTGTGCTGGATCCCGCTGGCGGTCCTCGCGGCCACCCGCGGCGGCGGACAGCTGTTCTGGATCCCGCGCCCGAGCCTCACCAGCGAGAAGCAGGTGATCCTGGCGCTCACCTCCGCGGGTTTCGAGCCCAACTTCCACCCAACCGCCGTCGCCGCGGTCCTGGCTGTCGTGACGGTGGCCCTGCTCGCAGTCGCGGCGGTACGGCTCGTGCGCCGGGATGCCCCGTGGGGGGTCGCGCTCGCGCTGTCCTGGCTGCTCGTTCCGGTCGTTCTGATGTGGGTCGAATCGCTCGTCGGGCAGCCGATCTTCACCGCGCGGAACCTGCTCGTGGCGCTGCCCGCGGTGGCGCTGCTGCTCGGCTGGGTGGTGGCGGAAAGCCGGTTCGCCTGGCCGGCGCTGGTCGTGCTGATCGCGCTGCGGGCAGTCGCGCTCGCCCCCAGCTACGGCACCTCGCCCGAGAACTGGCGCGCCGCAACCGCCTACGTGGTCCGCGGCGAGCGGCCCGGCGACTGCGTCGTGTTCTACCCGCAGGACGCGCGGATGCCGTTCGCTTACTACACCCATCAGGCGGTCAAGCCGTACATCGAGCGCTACGAGACGTCGCAGGTGCCCTCCGGTTGCGCCCGTGTGTGGCTGGTGGCCAGTCACCAGGGCCTGCCGACCGGCCCGTCCGCGAGCCGAGCGCATTACGCGCACTTCGTCGCGCTCCGCGATGAGCTCGCCCACCGGTACGCCCGCAGTGTCACGCGTTCCTTCGGGTACGCCAGCGTGATCTGGGTCGAGCTGTTCTACGGACGCAGCGTGGTACCGACGAACGTGAGTGCACTCAGAACGACGAGCATCACTCCGTTCGCCCACAGCAGGGCGGTGAAGGCGCGGCCGCGGACGTAGCGCGCCAGCACGATCACGGCAGGGAACGCGGTGATGATCAGGCGCGGCATCGGCGGCGTGTACTGCGAGGTCATCGCCAGCCAGCTGATCCCGAGCGTCCACACGATCGCCTCGACCGACATCTCGTGCCGGTTGCGGACCACCAGCGCGAGCAGGACGATCAGCACGACCGCGCCCCCCAGCCCGACGACGAGGTTCAAATTGATCGTCGGGTGGTCGAAGTGGCTAAGCGAGATCTGGTGACCCAGGGTGTCGGCGAGGTTCGCGAGCGCGAGCACGTTGGTCTTCTCACCCCATCCGTCCCGCTGCGCGATCAGGTACGCGAACGGGGATCCGGTCCAGAGCCACAGGAACGCCGTGAACGCGCCGGCGCCGGTCACCGACAGGGCGGGCGCGAGCAAGCTGCGGCGAGCCGAGGAGTCACGCACGCCGCGCCGGCGCAGCTCGAGCGCCGCCGACACCGCGCACACAAGGATGAGCACCACCGCCTCCGGCTCGGTGGCGGTGGCGATACCGGCCAGCACGCCCGCCAACACCCACCGGCGGCGCTGGAGGGCCAGGATGCAGCCGGCGGCGAGCGGGAGCATCAGGCCCTCGGCGTAGACCATCGAGAACACGACCGAGCCGGGGAACAGGCAGAAGATCAGGATGGCCGGCCGCTCGGCCCGCTCCCCCCACCAGCTCGCGGCCAGCCGCCCCACGAGCACGGTGGCGACGAGGCCGCCGACACCGGACACGAGCACGCCCGCGACCGTGGCGGACAGGATCTGGTAGTGCGCGACCGGGATCACGAACGCGTGCGAGATGAGCCACATGAGCGCCGGGTAGAGCGGGAAGAAGCCGAGCGTCGACTGCTCGTGGACGACGTGATTGGGGTAACCGCGGTCGGCCACCTCGCGGTACCAGAGGCCGTCCCACTGAGCCAGCTCGTGGCTGAAGGAGTGGTGACGGAGCGCGCCGTTCACGAGCGCTACGAGCAGCAGCAGCGCGCGCGAGGAGAGGTACACGGCGATCGCGAATCGCGCCCGGTAAGCCGCTGCCGCGGCGCGCCCGGCAGCGCGCCGATACAGCGTGGCCGGTGTCGCATGGATCGAGACGTCGAGCCCGCGGGCGCCGGGGACAAGCTTCTCGGCGTGTTCAGATGCGGCGTCCACCAGCCGCCCAGTCTAGGAGAGCCGTTTACCGGCGGCGGCGCCTTAGTTACGAGGCGAAGCGCGCGGCGAGGTCAGCGACGAGTCTCGAAACCCCGAACGAGGCGGCCAACCGCTGCTGCCGGTGGGCCTCGGGCATGGCCACGAGCCTTCGCACGCCCGCGAGCTCCTCGCCCGCGTCGAGCGCCGCGGCGTGCGGCCGGGCCGCGGCGAGCACCTCCTCGAGCAGGCTCGCAAGGGGAACGAGGGCTGTGGTTCGGGGGTCGATGAGCTCGGCGGCGGCGCCGTCGCGAGCAGCGATGAAACGGTTCTCGGCCAGGACCTCCTGGGCGTTGACGAGTCCGGCCTGCGCGAAGCCCTGCTCGAGCTCGAGGCGGGCGACCGCCTGGACCAGCGCGACCAACGCCGCGGTGGCGCCCAACGACGGCTGGGCATCCATGATCCGGATCTCGACAGTGCCCAGCCGTGGCTGCGGCCGGACGTCCCACCAGAGGAAGGTGGGCTCGGGAATCGCGCCGGAGCGCAGCAGGACATCGAGCGTGCCGACCCAGTCCGCGTAGCTGTCGAACCTGCGCGGGATGCCGGTGCGTGGAAAGCCCTGGAAGACGATCGTGCGGTTCGACGCCAGGCCCGTGTCACGGCCGTTCAGGAACGGCGATGACGCCGACAACGCCAACAGCATGGGCAGATGCGCGCGAAGCTGGTTCATCAGGCGGATCGCGCTGGTGGAGTCGGGCACGCCGACGTGCACGTGCAGCGCGAAGGTCGGCTCGCGACGCGCCAGGCCGCGCATCGTGCGCTGGATCACCTGGTAGCGACTGGACGGGGAAACCCGGGTCGGCACGCGGAGCGGGCCGGGATGGGTTCCGCACGACGCCGCCGCCATCCCCAGCTGGTCCAGCTCGCCCACCAACAGGCGCCGGAGCTCGCGCATCTCTGCCACCGCCTCGCGCACGGTTGCGTGCGGCGCCGTTCTCAGCTCGAGCGCCGCGTCGTGCGTCTCGGCCACGCACCGGCCGGCGAGCCCGGCTCCGGCCATAGCCAGAACCTCGTCCCCGCGCTCGGTCAGTGTCCACGCGGCCGGGTCGAGGAGCATGACCTCCTCCTCGATCCCCACGCTGTACGGCTCAGAAGGCCGCCATTTCGCCCACTCAGCCCTTCCCCGCCGTGTGGTGCGTTCGGTCAGTGTCTCGAGCGCGTCCGTGGACGAAGTTAACCACGGGCTGATGAACAGCACGTGGCTTCTCCAGCCCGGTCTTATGTTGCCCGGTCTTTATCCCGCCTGCGCGAGGCGCTGCGAGGCAGATACAGGAGCCGAGCGAGCCGCCCGGCGGGAAACGCGTCCTCGCGCACGCTCGAGCCGTCGCGCCGGCCCGGCCTGCCCGGCCAGATGGATGTCGGCGACGCGCTCGTCCGCCTCGGCCGCCGCCGCCATCAGGAGCTCGAACAGCGGAGCATGGGCCTCGAGACCCTCCGCGTGCCACTGGACTCCGAGCACGAGCCGCCGGGCGGGAACCGCGTCCTCGACCGCCTCGATCGTCCCGTCCGGGGCCCAGGCGGTCGCCACCAGGTCCTGGCCCAGCGTGCGCACGGCCTGATGGTGGAACGAGTTGACCTCGAGCCTCGGCCCGCCGAGAGCGCGGCGCACGCGGCTGCGGGGCGCGGTCTCGACACGGTGGGTCGGGACGCTGCCATGCTCTGGCTGGCGGTGCTTGAGTTGGTCCCCAACCACGTCGGGCAGGTGCTGATGGAGCGTCCCACCTCGAGCGACGTTGAGAACCTGCATGCCCCGGCAGATCCCCAGGATCGGGAGATTCCGGCGGTCGGCGGCACGGACGAGTTGGAGTTCGACAGCGTCGACCCGGGGCTCGGTCGGACCGAGCTCGGGATGGGGCTCCTCGCCGTAGGTGCTGGGCTGAAGGTCGGGCCCGCCGGGGAGACACACCCCGTCGACCCGGTCGAGCAGCGACTCGATCGCCTCCGGACGCAGGAGCGGCACGATCACCGGGATCCCGCCGGCGCGCTCGATCGCCTCGGGATAGAGGGTGGCCAGCGCAACCTCGAGTTTCGGCGGCTCCCCCTGCGGCCGCGCGCGGACCTCCTCGGGACGCCGAAGCTCGGAGGTCGTGACGGCAATCAGGGGTCGCGCAGGCATGTGGACATATATTTCGGCCGCAGGCGCCGAAGTTCTATATCCATTGGGACAAACATCCGTCCACTCGTTTAGCCTGGAATCGGAGTTAGGCTGGAATCGGGAGTTTTAGGCAGGGGCAGACGGTTCCGCGGTGGCGGGTTTTGACTTACTCGCGCAGCGTCCGACGACGAGTGTCGGCTTATTCACCCGGCGTGGGCGCGGGCAGCTCGCCGACGAACAGCTCCCACGGCTCGACCGACACCGTCTCCAGCACCTGCATCGGCGTCCAGGGATCTTCCTCTGTGCGGGCATGGACCATGGCTTCGCTGTCCGCGTCGACGATCAGGAGCGCCCGGTGCACCGGAGAGCCGTCGCCGAGGGGACCGGCGAGCCTCACAAAGCCCTCGTCGAAGAGCGCATCGATGTACGCGGCGTGCTCGGTCCAAGCATCCTGCTCGCGCAGTGGGCGAGACCGATCGAAGCCTCGCCCCTCCTGACGGATCAGCGCGAACAGCATCGGCCGGTCAGGTGGCCTTCTGTCCGAGCGTGCGGGTGAGCGTTGCCATCGATACTCGCCTCCGTGGTCAGTATCGCGTGTTCGTCTACCCCGCTCGGCAGCTTGGGCAACTTCGGCCTCCGCGTAGCATCGCGCCTGGTGAGCTCGGCGGACGCTGAGTGCCGGGCGATCGACTGATCGTGCTGATCGCCCCGGAGCGCGTCGCCCTCGCCGCCGGCGTCACGACGAAAGCCCGGCAAACGCGGCGTCGAGCCGATCGAGGCTCTCGCGAATCCAGGGCAACGCCGCCGGATCCTCGGCGGTGAGGGCCTGCCGGCGCCGCTCGACGGTGTCGCCGTAGAGCAGGCTGGTCGCCATCCGGCAACGCAGCGCACCGGGATCGTCGCCGAACGCCGCGCCGGTGCCGCGGCGGGGGACACGGTGATCGGCACGTCTTCTACGATGGCACGCGAGCGATGGATGGACTTCGTGGGCGTCGCATGTGGCGAGCCGGACGCCGGGGGCTGCAGGTGGCGCTGTTCGCCGGCCTGATCGCGGGTTGGGCGCCGTGGCTCAAGCCGATTCGTCATCCGGACACGGGCACGCGGTCGGCCAGGCCGGCGAGCCGGCGGGGGACGACGGGACGCTGGCCCAGCCGGCCTCGGCGCCCGCGACGCCCAACGTCGTCGACGATCGCGCGTGGTGGGTCGTCCCCGGAACGACGCAACAGGTCGTTCAGTACGTCGAGAGCCATCCGCCTCCGGGCGCCAAGCCCGGGTTCTCGGGCACAAGCAGCGGCGGGGGGAAGCCGACCGTGACCACCACCGGCTTTCAGTGGCCGGCGATCCCGGGTGAGCTCAGCCTCCGCTGGCTGCTCGTCGCGGCGGTCCAGCTACAGGATGGGTCCACCGCGGTGCGCGCGGATAGCGAGGTGGTATGGATCACGCCCAGACCGCGCTCGGAACGGATCCCGGCCCGGGCCCGGCGGATCGTCGCCAGCACGGCGAGGGGCGGCAGGCTCGTCCAGGGCCCGCTAACGATCACGGCGCGGGCCACGGTGACGAAAGTCGTCTCGCTGCTCAATGTCCTGCCGGCGTTCCAGCCCGGTGCCCACTTGTGTCCGGCGGACTTCGGTTGGATGATCCGGC
>DASPPG010000052.1:0-16581 GCA_035625625.1 Solirubrobacteraceae bacterium | reverse complement strand
GCCGAGCAGGCGGGCGCGGCCGACATCATCGCCTCGCTTCCGCGCGGGTGGGAGACGGTCCTGTCCCCGCACTTCGCCGGCGGGGTCGACCTGTCGGGAGGGCAGTGGCAACGGGTCGCGCTGGCTCGGGCGCTGTACGCGGTCAGCGCGGGTGCGCGCGTCCTCGTGCTCGACGGCGGCCGCATCACCGAGCTCGGAACGCACGAGCAGCTGCTCGCCGCCGGGGCCACCTACGCGCACATGTTCAGGCTGCAGGCCGAGCGCTTCGCGGACACCTCGAACGGGGCGCAGTCGGAGGCAGACGCGCGATGATCAGACGCTGGCGCCGCCTGGCCGGTGTGACCGTCGCCACCGGGTTCCGGGCCGCTCCGGGCACGGCGATCGCCTGCCTGTGCATGGGAGTCGCCGCCGCGGTCGCCTCGGTCACCTACACGATCGGCCTTCGCGAGGTAATCGACGGCACGATCGCGCACGACTCCGGCGAGATCGCGTTTGGGGCGGCGCCGGTCGCGGTGCTGTTCACCGCCTCGTGGGTGCTGGCCATCGTCAGCGGCACGGAGGGGACGCTGCTGACCGATCGCGTCAACCTCGTGCTCGGGGTGCGGATCGCGCGGCTGGCGGCGACCTTGCCGACGCTCGAGCATTTCGAGCGATCGGACCTGCTCGCGCGGCTCGAGCAGCTGACGCAGAATCGGCGCACGATGGCGGGCGCACCCCGCCAGCTGATCGGACTGTTCGGCCAGGCGCTGCGCGCGGTCGGGATCGTCGTGCTGCTGGCCACGATCTACCTGCCCCTGCTCGTCATCCCGCTGCTGGCAGTCGCGCCGGCAACTTCAACACGGCGATCACCGCCGCCGGCCAGCTCCTGTGGCTCGAGGACCACGCAGCGGACGCGATGCGCCCCGCCCGCGCCGGTGCACGCCCCCGGCGTGCCTGACCTCCGGCATTCGCCTCGAGGCGCTGAGGTTCGCCTTTCCCGGCCGGGAGGAGAGCCAAGTGCTGGGGCCGATCGACCTCGAGCTTCCGGCCGGACGGACGATTGCCCTAGTCGGCGAGAACGGCGCCGGCAAGACCACGCTGGTCAAGCTGCTGTGCGGGATGTACCGCCCCACCGGCGGGCGCATCATCGTCGACGGGATCGATCTGGCGGCGCTCTCGCCGGTGCAGTGGCGCGCACGCGTGACCGGGGCCTTCCAGGACTTTCAGCGCTTGCAGCTGATCCTCGCCGAGAGCGTGGGGGTCGGCGACTTGCCGCGGGTGGAGGAGCACGCCATGGTCCGAGGTGCCCTCGAGCGAGCCGGGTCGGCCACCCTCGAGCAGCGGCTCCCGGCCAGGCTGGCCACGCGCGTCGGTGGTCGCTTGACGGGCGGTCACGAGCTCTCCGGCGGGCAGTGGCAGCGGCTCGCGCTGGCCCGCGGCCTGATGCGGGAGGCACCGCTCCTCGTCGCCCTCGACGAGCCGACCGCCAGCCTCGACGCACCCACCGAAGCCGCACTGTTCGAGCGCTACGCGGCCGCCGCCCGCGACCTCGCTGCGGCGCAGGGCACGATCACCCTGCTCGTCTCCCATCGCTTCTCGACCGTGCGATCAGCCGACCTGATCGTGGTGCTCGAGCACGGACGGATCGTGGAGCACGGATCGCACCCGGACCTGCTCGCCGTCGGTGGCACCTATGCCGAAACTGTTCGACTTGCAAGCGCGCGCGTATCGCTGAGCGCCGGCTATGCGAACTGCGCCCCTCGAATTAGGATGAGCGCCTCGATGGTGGCCGGCAGCGCGACCGAGCAGGTGACGAGCGTCCCCGAATGAGCCCCACACAGTCCCGATCCGCAACGGCCGCACAGTTCAGGACGGCTTCGGGCTGGACACACACGGCTTCGAGCTGGTGCGTCACCGCAGCGCGATCCGCGACTTCACCGACAAGGCGGAGGTGGACGCGGTCTACATTCCCGAGGTCGTCGAGTTCGTCAAGCAGCACACGGGCGCCGGCGAGGTGGCCTCGCCCGGGGCGGTGCTGCGGCGCTCGGCTGATCCGGCCGCGAACGCAGGCGCCGCCGAGAATTCCGCTACAACGCCGCGATCCGGTGCAGGAGCTCGGCGAGGGACGCGGGCGCCGAGAACATCGACCAATGGCCGGTGGCCAGCTCGTGGAGCTCCCAGTCGGGATCGGCGAAGACGGCGGCGCGCGGGTCATGTTTGGCCAGCAGCTCGCGCAGCATGGCGAGGCTGATCCCACCGTCGTTGCAGAAGATCGCGACGCGACGGACACCGGGAGGCTGATCGCGCTCGAGGTGGAGCGGCGTGGTGAAGGTGGCGTACGGCTGCGGGGTGGCGCGCTCCAATAGGCGGGTCAGGTCGTCGTCGGTGAGCCCGCCGGCGCTCCCGAAGGCTCCGGACCCGAGCGTCTCACGGTCCGGTACGGGCCAGCGCCAGCCGTCGCCGTCACGCTCGACCGCCTGTCGCTGGCGCTCGCGCTGTTCGGGAGACTGCACGTCGACGATCGCCGTGCCGGCCGGCAGGGGCGAGGTGTCGAGGTAAACGACCGCGTCGATCCGCTCAGGGCGGCGATCGACCGCGCCCGTGACCACGATGCCGGCGTAGCTGTGGCCGACGAGCACGACATCGTGCAGGTCCTCGTAGTCCAGGACGCACACCACGTCCTCGATGTGGGTTCCGAGGTCGACGTCTGCTCGCGCGAGGTGAACGCGCTCGCCCAGGCCCGTGAGGGTCAGCGGATAGGTGTCGTGCCCGGCCGCGCGCAGGTGGACCGCGACGTCACGCCAGCACCAACCGCCCAGGCAAGCGCCCGGGACGAGCACAACCGGCTTGTCGCCTGTCGCGCTCATGCTCCGTCGCCCATCCAGTCGGCGATGTCGGCGATCACCGCGGGGTCGACGTGCTGCGCGGGCTCGTACTCGGCGGGGGTGCACGGTCCCCTCCCCGGGGCGAACAGGTGGTTGTGGGCCGGATAGACACGGACGGTCACATCCGGCCTCTCGCCCAGCGCGGCGGTCCACCGGGCGAGGTCGTCGTCGACCGTGGCCTGATAATCGCGGCCGCCCTGGAGGATCAACATCGGCTTGCCGAGTTCGGCGGCGGTCGCGGCCGGATCGTAGCCGCGGAGATCGAGCCAGTAGCTCGCGGGCGTGCCGAGCGGAAGGCGGTCTGCCGGGGTCGACAGCGACAGGTCCGGACCGTCGACCAGCCTCGCCTTCTCGGTCAAGGCTTCGATCGCCGCCCGGGACGCCGCCTCGGTCTCGGGGTCCAGCGAGGCGAGGTAGCGCACCTGCCTGACGAGCGCCCAGTGCAGCGGCTCCGCGCCGCCGGCCAGCACGATCAGCCCGGTGACCGACGGCTCCGCTGCCGCGATCCGCGGGGCGACCGTACCCCCAAGGCTGTGCCCGAGCAGGAAGACCCGTCCCGAGTCGACGTTCGGGTTGTCTTGCAGGAGCTCGATCGCGGCCAGCGCGTGCGGGAGGTATTCGTCGTTCAGGGTGAAGTCACGGGCCTGTCTGGCCTCGCGTGGGTGGGCGTAGGTGACCTTGTCGAACCTGAGCACGGCCGCGCCCCGAGTCGCCAGTCCCCACGCGATGTCCTTGAACGGCTTGTTGCGGCCGATCGTCTCGTCGCGGTCCAGCGGCCCGGAGCCCGCCAGCAACACGACCCCTGGGTGACGGGTCCGTGGTTCTGAGTCGCGCGGCAGCGTCAGCGCCCCGGACACGGCGAGCGGACCCACACCCAGGGTGACGTCCTGCTCGTCGAGGGCGTCGGGATCCGTGTACTCGGGCGGCTCCCAAGGCGCGACCGGCTGCGTCGCGCTCGGAGGAGTGAGCTGCAAGGCAGCGAGCTCACCTTGCCCCGTGACCGACGCGACCACGCCGAATGCTCCCCGCGCGCAGCTGACCAGGATCTTGACGACGACCACGCCGTTGTCGGCCGGCTCGGTGACGGGGGCGCCGATCGAGCTGATCGAACCCTGCCGGCGGAGCTCGGCCTCCCAACCGGCCCGCAGCGCCTCGGGCGCCACCATCGGGCGCAGCTGCGCGGTGAACATCTCCTTGAGTTCGGCGAAGCGCCCGGCTCTCGCCAGCTCGAGCGCGGTCAGCACGGTCTGCGCGGCGGGCGGGGTCGTCATGACGTGCGGCGTTGCCGCCTGGCTCGGGGTGATTGCCTCGCGTCGTCCCCGCCACGCTTGCGAGCTGGGCGTCCGGTGGCGCGGTCCTTGCCCGGCGCGTCCTCTGGGGCCGGCAGGAAGACCGTGTACACCATCCGCCGCCTGCGGCCCTTGCCCGGCGCGTTCGCCAGCCGGGGCTGGAACACCTCGGTCAGGTCGCGGAGGAGTTCGGCGAACTCCTTGTCGGTCAGCCACAGCGCCCCGACGCGGTAGTCGGCGCCGTCTCGCGCGGGATCGGGCCGGCCGGCGGCGAGGTACCGGTCGGCGTCGGCCAGCATCCCCGCCACGTAAGCCATGAACGCGTGGGCGTGCTCCTCGCTGCTCATCGCCCTGGCCTCACCGGGGCCGATCCGCGCGGCGAACAACCGCAGCATGTAGGTGCGCTCGACCGCCCCTCGAACTCGGCGCTCGGCGACCACCTGCAGTACTCCCGCGTCGACCAGGAGCGCCACGTGCCGGTACAGGCTGCCCGGAGGCACATCCCCGAGCTCGGCCGCCAGCTGGCTGGTGGTGAGCGCGCGTTCGCCGAGGAAGGCCTTGACGATTCGCAGCCGGACGGGGTGCAGCAGGAGATCCGCGCTCGCCATGATCGTCAGCCTAGCCGACTATTCACATTTTTGCTAACGGTGGGGCGGCTAGAGCAGGAACGGAATCAGCTTCTTCGTGTGCTCCCGGTAAGCCGGATAGCCCGTGGGGAAGGCGGCGATGAGATTCTTCTCCTCGACGGTCGCGGCGTAATAGAAGTAGGCGCCCAGGATCACGGCGACGGCCAGTCCGAGGAAGTTGGTCGCCAGCGCGGTCCCGACCACCGCGAGGAGGAGTCCGGAGTAGATCGGGTGACGGACGTATCGGTACGGGCCGGAGGTGATCAGCTCCGGCTCGACCCGCTCGGTCATCGGCATGCCCCAATTGCGCCCGAGGTGGACACGCGCCCAGATTGCGAGCGCGAGCCCGGAGACGAACAGCACGGCTCCGATCGCTCCGATGATCGGGCTGTGGATGGCCGAGCCACCGCCCCGAAACACGCGGATCACCACGAACACCGAGATGAGGGTCAGGCCCGTCATCGGGAGCCTGCGCCTGCCGCCGATGCTCGCCTTGGCGCTTACTGCCGATACGAGCCAGTAGATCCAGAAGACGAGCCAGGCGATGCCTATAGCACTCTGGAGTGTCCTCACGGCGTCTGAGACCTATCCGTGTTGACCGGGCGCACGGAGCGTACGCCTTCGGCGTGACGGGGCCGACAAGGGGCAGGAGCTGTGACGACACGCAATTCGCAACACGGGCGCGGAGCCGCTCGAGTACGTCACGGCCACCGCGCCACCGGTCGGCCAGGGGAGCGGGCGAGCTAGGCGCGCACTACTGACCAACCTACTGGCGCTCTGCGAGCGCTTTGAAGTTGTTGAGGCCTTGTTCGAGACTCTTGCTATTCATGCGCTTCACGATGAGCGCATCAGCGAGCTTGCCTAACACGCCGCCCGGCAGCGCGTAGTCGAACGTCGTGGTCAGGCGTGTTCCGTCGCCTTCCGGCGTGACCTCCCAGCGAGCGCGACCCGACAACATGCCCTCCATCTGGAGAAGCTGCAGCTTGCCCGGCTGGTAGTCGAGGACCGTCTCGGTGATCGGTAGGGACAGGCCGGCCGACTTCACCTTGAAAGCGACCTTGCCTCCTTCTTCGGGGAAAGGTGCGGCGATGCTGATCTTCGTCATCCCCGGATACCAGTCCGGCCACCGGCTGGCATCGCTCAAGAGCGCCATGGTCTCCTGCGGCGAGGCCTTGATCTGGACATTGCGCTGCACGATCGCCATCGCGGATCTCCTCGCTCTCTCTGGTGTCGTCCCACTCCAGGACGCGGCTGAGCCAGTCGGCTGCGCCCGAACCGGACAGGACCATAGACGAGCACCGGCGCACGCCAACTCGGAACCGGTGCGATTGCAGGAACTTCCCCAGTGGGCGATCCAGGACTCGAACCTGGGACCTCTTCCTTATCAGGAAAACCTGGTGTCCCCTCCAGTCCCCCAACTCGCACTTAATCCCTGCAAAGTCGGTCTCGGCTGAGAGTGCCCGAAGGCCGGGCTGCTCGATGAGATCGTGATCATCTCCTTGCCCGGGTGCTGCGGTGGCGTCCGGCTGTCTGGCAGGGCGAATGATGCTTGGATCGAGCTCGAGCGGATGTCTCTGGGCGAGGCAGAGCAGCTGATCGACCTGCGCCTTTGAGCTGATCGACCTGCGCCTTTGGGCTCTCAAGACGTACCCCGGTCCCGCCGCTCCCGCCGCGGCCGCCCGATCCCGATCGCGGCGAGGACGTCCTCGTGCGGCGCGCCGGCTGGGGTAGAGGTTTTCAGGATCCCCGCTCAGTCCGGGGCTGCCGCAGTCCCGGGGCCGGTGGATCCGCGAGCTGTGCTCGCTCGACGATTTGCGGCCGAAGATTGGCGCCCTGGCGGATGAGCTCTGCCTGCACGGCGCGATGATCGACGTTCCGCGGCTGCCGGTTGGTTGCCGCTGCGAGTGCGGCGCAGATGCCGGCGGCGTGTCCGGTTGCCATAGCGATCGGAGTGACGCGGTAGGAAGAGTGCGCTTCGTGGGTGCCGGAGATGCAGCGTCCGGCGAGCAGGACGCGCTCGACCTCCTGGGGGACGAGGCAGCGCAGCGGGATGTCGTACACACCGCCGACCGGGAGTCTCTTGAGAACCGTGCCCTTGCCTTTGGGGTCGTGGATGTCGATCGGGTAAGAACCGCGGGCGATGGCATCCTCGAATTGTCGGCAGCCAATGACATCCTCGCCGGTCAGCTGGTACTCGCCGGCGATCCGCCGCGTCTCGCGCACGCCGATCGTGGTGCCGCTTTGAGCGATGTAGGAGTCGGCGAACCCGGGGACGCGTTTGCGCAGAAACCGTGCGATCTGCCGCATCTGCCCGCGGGCGATCCACTCCGCCTCGCTCAGCTGCCAGACGTCGGTGCCGAGCACGCCCGTGACGCGGGTGCTGTTGACGGTGACGTCCTGCTCGTGCGGGGTCGCGAACAAGAGCACGTCCTCGCGGGGCAGCTCCAGCTCGCCTGCCTCCTGGGCCGCGCGGATCAGGTCCCACAGGCCGCGCACCCCGCGCCACTCGTGCGGATGCTCGCGCACGTAGGCGGCAAACGGACCTCGATTGAATCCCGCCATCTGGAACATCAGCGTCATCGGCTGGACGAGCCCGTCCTCGTCCCGGCCGACCTCGAACCGCGCGCCGGCGGCCGCGGCCACGTCTCCGTCACCCGTGCAGTCCACGATCGTCTGGGCGCGAATGACCAGCGGCCCAGACTTAGTCTCGAACACGACCCCCTCTGGCTCGCTGTCACCGACCACGCTGCTGGCGAGTGCGTGGAGCAGGAACCGGACCCCTGCATGATCGAGCAGGTCCAGGGCGACGAACTTGTATTGCTCCGGATCGAACGGGACCGTGTAGCCGGTGGCCCGCGACGGCGGAATCGCCCCGCCCGCTTCATACAGCTGGCGCAGGAACAGCTCGAGCACACCAGCGACAACCGGCTCGCCCGGACCATGGTCCGTCGGCAGCAGGCGAAACCCCGCCTCGACGCCGTCGAGGCTCGCTGAGCGAGCCTCGTTATGAAAGGACATCAGGGGCATCACCAGCGCGGCGGTCGCATTGCCGCCGAGGAACCCGTGCCGCTCGACCAGGACCACGTCCGCGCCGGCGCTGGCGGCGCCGACGGCGGCGCCGAGGCCGGCGGGGCCGCCACCGACGACCAGCACCTCGGCCTCGCCCGCGACCACGGCCTCGCGCCGCGGCAATATGACAGTCTGCTGGCGGTCAGGCCGCTGCAGCGGGGGCATGCTCGTGACGCTCCCGTTCGTCCCAGCCGTCGATCACCCGCTCGGGATCGGGACGCTCGTCCAACAGCTCAGCGACCACCTGGGTGGTCAGGGCGGCGCGGCGCTGCAGCGCCGGCAGCCGCTGATCGAGGTGCTCGCGAACCCGTGCGCGAAGATCCCACATCCGGTCGATCGCGGCCAGCAGCGGCCCTGTCTGGGCGCGCTCGACGCCATCCACACATGGCATCTGCAACGCCTCGAGCATCGCGCTTACCTTCCGCGCGTAGGGCAGCGCGAGAAACGGGACGCCCGCGACCGCGGCGAAGATCAGAAAGTGCAAGCGCATCCCGACCGCCAAATCGAGGTGGTCCATCAGCCCCGCGAGTTCACCCGGCCGATACTGGCCGCGCAAGACATAGGCGCGCTCCGGAAAAGCCATCTGTCCGATCACTCGGTGAGCCTCGCGAATGTCCTGGCGCTCCATCGCGACAAACAGGACATCCGCGTCGAACCGGTCGACGATGAAGTCCGCGCCGTGCGCTAGCAACGCGTGGTACACGTCCGCCTGGAGATCTCCCGCAGCGCCGCCCGGCTCACGCACCGACATCCCGACCAGATGCCGCTCCTTTCCGATCCCCTCCTGCTCGAGCAGGGACTGCGGGAACGGCAGCCGCTCGAGCAGGAACGCCGGGTCGGCAGTCGCGGCGATCGGCCGGTCAACGCCGATCTGCTCCAACAACCGCTTCGTCTGATGATCACGCACCGTCAAGAACCGCATCCGGTTGAGCACCTCGACCACTTCCTGGCGCTCGGACCGCCGCTCCAGCGGCCCCACGCCGATCGCATACGTGGCGGTGGGGACACCGAGCTGCTGGGCGATCCTGGTGACGTGCAAGTAGTTCTCCGCTTCACGGTCGTACAGGATCCCCCCACCGCCCAACAGCATCAGGTCAAGCCGCTCGACCTCCGACTGGATCTCCGCTCGCATCGCCTCACGGGCAGGCACCACACGATCCACATCATGACGCGTCTGCGTGTCCGCGACGTTACGGGAGAACACCACGATCTCAGCTTCCGGCAAAGCCGCGCGTAACTCCGAGATCGCCACCGTCAGGATCGCCTCGTCACCCACGTTCAACCCTCCGTACGAGCCGGCGATCCCAATCACATGACGGCGCATCGACCTCGGCCGCGCATCATCGATATCCATGTACCCATCCCTTAGATGGCAATCGCGAACATGCCTGCCTTCGAAGGCGCGTTCATCGTGCTCGACGAGTCCACGAAAAGCATTGTGCCGGCGGCCAACGGTGGTCTGCGGTCTTTCGACCGGGGGCCAATGACAGGCACGTGCAGCGGTCATCATCTTTCATTGACGATCGGGGGCTCGAAGGCAGAGTTGCCCCACCGAGCGAAACGCCTAATGCCTCGAATCCGACAGCTCGCAGGTGAATGCTTGCCAGGATGACCGAGGTCCCCGGGCCGTCCCCTCGCGCTGCGAGGAGGACCATGGCCGCTCAGGTACGCGGGGCAAAGCGTTTCTCTCGACGTGTGCACGAAGCGCCGCTCGCCGAGGGCTTCTGGGTTGCTAGGCGTGACCACCGGTGCGTGACGGGTCGGTCCTTTTCTACCGGCCGGCAAGCGTCTGCCGACTGCCGTCCGTGCTGGGGAAGGAAAGTCCTGCGTCTCCGTCGCTTCCGGCAGCGTCACTGCGCGACCTGCCCGCGGCGGCTCCTTGAGAGAGCGGGCGTCATACGCCGGAGCGACGGTCACGGTCGCACGCCTGGTTCGACTCGAGTGCTGACGGGATCGAGGTTGGCGAGGTATGGGCCGAGTTCCTCGGCGACGACCTTCTGTCGCGCCGGCCATGGTGGCTGCTCGTGCACGTGCGAGTGCCAGCCGAGGCCGTCGATTACGCGCGCATCCAGGTACAGGGGCCGGTTACCGGTGAGGAGCGTGCCATGGATCACCGGCCGCAGAGGCTCGGGGCGTTCCCCGACACCGAGCAGGTGTGCGATTCCGGCGGCTGCCGTGTCGGCCTGCTGGGCTCCGATGCCACCGTGCTTGACGGGGAAGTCGGTTGCGTCGCCTGCGGCGAACACACGGCCGCCCGTGCCTCGCACGAGGCACCGTCCGTCGATCGGAACGAACCAGGCGGTCCCCGCGGGAATCCCGCGTACGCCGGGTCCGCTGACCTTGGGTAGGGTGACGATGCGGTGCGTCTCGACGCGCGTCTCGCCGAACGTGACGAGCTGCGGGGTTGGCACTTGCGGGATTACCCCGGTGTACAGCCTGATTCCGGCCTGTGCGAACAGGCGCAGGGTGGCCTCCCCCGCCGCCTGGCCGAACGCCTTCAGCGGCCGGGGTTCCGGGGTGATGAGCGTGATCTCAGCGTGTAGGTCCAGACGGCGCACACGCTCAGCGGTCATCAGCGCGAGCTCGTAGAGCGGCACCGGCCAGACCGGCCAGTTCGGGATTACGAAAGCCACAGCGTTTACGTCACCGCGCTCGATCTCCTGCACGATCGCGCGGAAGCTCTGACCGGCATCGCGATCGGTGAACAGATGCGCATGTTCAAACGGCGAACATTCCGCGGCTCCGAGCGCGAGCAACAAGGCATCGTAGGCAAATTCGCGGCCACCCCCGGTATGCACCTGACAAGCGTTGGTGTCGACGCGGACTAACCGGTCCGTGATCCAGTCTGCATCGGTGTCAGATGCGATCCGCTCGAGCGGATAACGCCGGATGCTGTCGGGGGCGAACGGCTCCAGCACCGACAGAGGACGGTACGCGAACTCGCTCTCGGGGCTGAGGAGCGTCACGCGGGCGCCGTCGCCCACGAGTCGCCGCAATCGCAAGAGAGCTTCGATCCCAGCGATTCCGCCGCCGCAGATGACGAGATGCGAATCGGCCATCGGCAGCTCACCGCGCGCTGTCCGCGCCGAGGAAGCGTCGACCAGGCTGCTTGTCCTGATTGTCACGGACGCTCGCTGTCGCGTCGTGGGCCAAGCGGGTGAGCTCGGCTCGAAACTCGGGAGGGATGCGTTCTCCGAACTGAGCAAGGTAGTCGCGTATCTGTGTCAGCTCAGCCCTCACCGCGCCGTGGTCGAATGCAAGGAGTTCGTCGAGCGCGCCTGGCGCGAGCTCCAACCCGCGGAGATCGAGATCCGCCGGAGCCGGAATCAGCCCGATCGGGGTCGCGCGCGCTCGTGCGTCGTTATCGCAACGCCGGAAGATCCATGCGAGCACGCGCGAGTTCTCGCCGTAGCCAGGCCACAGGAACTCACCCCGTGAGCCCTTGCGGAACCAGTTGACGTAGAAGATCTTCGGTAGCCTTGCGCCCTTCCGTCGGCCGAGACTGAGCCAGTGCGTGAAGTAGTCGGCCATGTTGTACCCGCAGAACGGGCGCATCGCGAACGGGTCAAACTGCAGTTCGCCCACGGTGCCATCCGCCGCCGCCGTGGTCTCGGAGCTGATCGTCGCCGCTAGGAACACGCCATGCGGCCAATCGAACGCCTCGCGCACGAGCGGCGCCACGGTCGCGCGACGCCCGCCGAAAACGAGCGCATCGATTGGGACGCCCGCGGGATCGTCCCACTCGGGCGCCAACACCGGACACTGGTTCGCCGGCACCGTGAATCGTGCATTCGGGTGCGCGGCCGGTGAGCCACACCCGGGCACCCATGTCCGGCCGCGCCAGTCGACCAACGGACTGGGGACGCGTTCGGTCAAGCCTTCCCACCAGACGTCGCCGTCTGCGGTGTGAGCGCAGTTGGTGAACATAGCGCCACACTGGATCGTCGCCATCGCGTTCGGGTTGGTTCGCTCATTGGTGCCCGGAGCGACCCCGAAGAATCCGGCCTCTGGGTTGATCGCATACAGGCGACCATCCGCGCCGAACTTCATCCAGGCGATGTCATCACCGATCGTCTCCACCTTCCAGCCCGGCAGAGTCGGGACCAGCATGGCCAGGTTCGTCTTGCCGCACGCGGACGGGAACGCCGCGGCGATGTACTTGACCTTGCGTTCCGGCGAGGTGAGCTTCAAGATCAACATGTGCTCGGCGAGCCACCCCTCGTCGCGCGCGATCACCGACGCGATCCGCAGCCCGAAGCACTTCTTCCCGAGCAGCGCGTTGCCTCCGTAGGCCGACCCGTGCGACCAGATCTCGCGCGTCTCCGGGAAGTGGACCACGTAGCGATGCTCCGGGTTGCACGGCCACGGAATGTCCTGAACGCCGTCCGTGAGGGGCACGCCCACGGAATGCACACATGGGACGAAGGAACCGCCGTCACCAAGCGCGTCGAGCGCAGGCTGGCCGACTCGAGTCATGGTCCTCATCGAGACGACGACGTACGCGGAGTCGGTGAGTTCCACGCCGACGTAGGACTTGTCCGATCCCAGAGGCCCCATCGAAAACGGCACGACGTACATCGTCCGGCCAGCCATTGAGCCCTCGAACAGCGTCATCAGCGTCTCGCGCATGCTCGTTGGATCACGCCAGTTGTTCGTGGGCCCCGCGTCCTCCTCGCGACGCCAACACGTGAACGTACGATCCTCGCTCCGCGCCACGTCCCGCGGGTCCGACCGCGCCAGATACGAGGAGGGGCGTTTGGCGTCGGACAGACGCATGAGGGTCCCCGCGTCGACCAACTGCGCGCACAGCCGCTCGTACTCCTCGTCCGAGCCATCGCACCAATAAACCGCCTGCGGGCGGGTGAGCTCCGCGATCTCCCGCACCCACGCCCGGAGGCCGACATGTCTTGTGTGCCCGCCCTCGGGACGCGCAGGCGACAATGCCAGGTAAACCGTGCGCGCGTGGTCTGACGGCATGCGCGTGTCGAGACGGGAATGCGGCATGTGGGGTCTCACTCGAATCTGCTACGTGGCATGCTCTGTGGGCGGCTCCGCTGTGTCATTGGCCCGCGGGCCAAGGAACGACGGCGCTCGGCACGCCAGGAGGCGGATTGGCCCGCTGCGGGGCCGCCGTGCCCATGATCGCTACCGAGGATCGCCACGCGCACAGCGTGAGCTGGTCGGACGCCGTGGGATCCGGACAATCGCCAAGTGCGCGAGGTGAGCTCCTCGCCATGAACAGCATCACCGAGCCGCACCTGTAGTGAGCGTACGCCGGATCTGACGCCGCAGATCAAGTCGGCCGGGTGTGGCGGGGAAAGGACGATTGGGATTTCCATTGCTGGCATCTGACACCCCGGCGAAAAGGGCGCCCGCTTGCTCTAGGGCATAGTCGCCCGTCGAGCTGCCACGCTTTCGCGTCCTCACCGTACATCTGCCGGCGTGATGATCCCGTAGAGATCGGGCCCCCACGCATACAGATTTCGTATCGGTCGCGGCGACGTGAACGCTCCGAGCGCGATTCGTGCGCCGCGCACTGCCACGACGAGGTGGACGCCTTTGACCAGCTGACGCCGACGCGCAGCAGCGGGGCGCGCTCCGTGAAGAGGCATATCAGACGGTTCGCGTCTCGTCGCGCCGAAGCGAACAGCGAGCGCACGTCGTGCTCCCAATCCTGCTCCTCGTTCCGGTCCGTGGCGCGAAGGCGTTCGCGCAGCTGAGCACCCGCGCGAGCGCGACCCGCCCGCCCTGGAAGACGTGCACCTGGCGACCTCGGCGTAATCGACGGTGACGGCTACCTGGCGGTGGTCGATCGGAAGAAGGACATGATTAAGACCGGCGGGGAGAACGTCGCGAGCCGCGAGGTTGAGGAGGCTATCTACGCACACCCGGGCGTGATGGAGGTCGCGATCTTTGGGATCCCGGACTCGAAATGGATCGAAGCCGTAAATGCGCAGTGGTGCGCGCGCGCCTCCACGGTCGCCGGCGCCAACGGGCGCACCTCCTCGCGGTGCGGCGGGCGCGCCTTCCGTACCGACCTGACCGGGTTGGTCGCGATGTGCTCGGCCTCACACGCCGTTTCGAGAATCGAGCCGAGCAGCACCAGCGCCTTGACAACACCACTCGCGCCAGCACCCCGCCGCAGCCGATCCGCCTGCCAGCGCGCAATCACTTGCGGCGTCAGATCCCTCAGCGCGCAGCCGTGTCAGAAACGGGGCAATGTGGCTCTCACATACAGCCCGCTATAGGTGCGCCTGGTGTTCTCGGCCAGCTGGGGCGCATGCACGGGAACCCACGTCTCGGACACGTAGCCATCAAGCGTGACCTTCCCGCTATCGATCCCAGCGAGATGCCCCAGCCGCGCCCGCGGCTGAACATCCGCCGCAAACGCCTTCGCGTCTGCCTCGCGGGCGAACGTCCGCAACTCCCGCGGGCCGCCACGACCAGCGGGTCGCCACCTGACCCTCCAACTTACCTTGCCGGACTTGGTCTTGCGTCTTTCGATATCCACGGCTCTAGCCGAGCTCTCGCCATGCCGCCTCGACCGCCTCGCTTGCCTTTCTACCGCAACGCCGGCGGGGCTGGCGAGAAACCGGCGGCACAGGCGGTGATCTGGTGGCAAGCCAGCCGTCGAGGGCAGCGTGTGAGATCCGCGGGGAGCGGCCGACATGGCCAGCTACGCGACCCCCCCACCGCAGACGACGACCCGCCTCGCGCGGCTCGCGGTCCGCCCGAAACTCGCGAGTGGCTCCTCCTCCGGTGTGATGACCGTGAGCTCGATCCCGATCAGATGCCGCTCCGCGACCCAAGACGCTGGAGGGGACCATGGTTTGAGACCGACGGTTAACGAGCAGGTTGGAGGGCTCGCCTCGCGGGAGCAGCTGATGGCTGAATGCGACGTGATCCTGCTTCCGAAACCGGTGGTGGCCGACCTGCTGACGCTCCCGCTCGGCAAGGTTCTGTGGGGCTGGCCGCACTGCGTTCAGGACGAGAGGCTCACCCAAGTTGCGATTGATCGCCGCCTCGCGCTGATTGCCTGGGAGGCTATGCATCACTGGACGCGCGAGGGCAACTTCAGCCTTCACGTGTTCCACCAGAAGCATTCTGCCGGTTGCCGTGATTCCGAGCGGCGATCACACAGGCAACGACCGAGGTCTACGGGGCGACGCAGCGTCACCTGCGGCGTAGACATTCTCCAAGCGCGCGGCGGCGGCGATTGCGACGATGCCGGCGCGCGTGGTCGAAGGCGCGCTCGTGCGCGACGCTTAGCGCTCCTTGCTGCTCCGTTCCTACCCTAACCCCGCCCCCCCTCACGCATCCTCGAGAGCATTCTCCGCCGAGAGTGCTCTCGACTATGCGTGTGGGAGCCCGTCTAGGCGACGGCGGGCAGGGCCGTCGCTGGCCCGAGTGTTGTCAGCACGTGGGCGTACTGCATCAGGCTGCGTGTGGCGAGGAAGCGATCGGCGACTCGTTGCCTCGCGCGCTGCGCGATCCGCGCGGTGATCGCCGGGGACGTGAGGATCGCTGATACGGCCTCGCCGAACTCGCGCAGATCGGCGGGATCCTGCACCAGCACGCCTGAGTCGCCATCGACGACCTGGTCGACGATCCCGCCGACGCGCGACGCGATCACTGGGCGCGACTTCCACATTGCCTCTGACACGGTCAGTCCGAATCCCTCGGCGAGCGATTTCTGCACGATCACCGTGGAGTGGCGCTGGATCGCGTTCACGAGCGCGGCGTTCTCCTCGAGGTCGGTCATCGGGAGGCAGACAAGCGCGACGCGCTCGCGGACGGCGGCGGGGTAGGCTCTCCAGACCTCCTGGCAGTCCGCGAGCACTTGGGCGCCCTCGGGGTCGTCGGCCACCGCGGCTGTTTCGGGGCCGACCAGCGCGAGCTGGGCGTGCGGCACGGCTGGCAGCACGTGACGGACGAAGCCCTCGATGACACCCAGCGGGTCCTTGAGCATGTCCCAGCGCGAGACCTGGGTCACCAGCGGCGCGGCCGGGTCGATCGCGGCCACTCCGAGCATCTGCACGGCCCGCTCGACGTGGCCGGTCGAGCCGTTCTCGCGGATGAACGTTGGCGCGTCGCCCGGCGTGCCGGCAATCGCGCCGGCAGCTTTCAGGATCGCGTCGACCTGGCGCGCCGAGAGGTCCTGGTTCTTGGCCGAGAAGGCGTCGATCGATGGCGGTACGATCAGCGTCCTGGCGGGATCGAGGCATTCCCAGACGTGCGCGGCGCGGGAGAAGACGTAGCGGTCCGCCTGCTCCACGAACGGACGCAGAAAATCCCACACCTCGTGTGCCTCGCCGTTGGGCGCGTCGGCGCCGACGTGGCAGCGCCAGATCACGCTGACTCCGGCGGCGCGCATCGCGGGTATGAGCCCCGCGGTCTGCGGGTCGTGGAGGATGACCACGTCGCCTGGCCGGACCACTGCCTGCAGCTCGAGCGCGTTGGGCTCCAGGGCGGCGCGGTAGGCCTCGCGAGCCGTCCGACCGAGGCCGAGGCCGTCGCCGGGATAGCCGTGGAGCATGTTGTGAATGCGCTTGGTGACCGCGAAGAACTCCTCGATCCCAGGCGGCGGGGTGATCACGGCCCAGCGGACGTCGGCACCCGCGCCGCGTGCGTACGCCACCAGCGAGCGGAGCATCTCGGCGACGCCGCCACCGGCGGCGGTCGTGTTCACGTTCCAGACCGCTCGCGCGTCCAAGCTGGCAACCCCATCGCGCA
>DASPPG010000051.1:0-105971 GCA_035625625.1 Solirubrobacteraceae bacterium | reverse complement strand
CCGGTCCACCCGAGCCGCCGGGTCCGCCGCCACGACCGCCACCCGGTCCACCCGAGCCGCCGGGTCCGCCGCCACGACCCCGACCACCCCCGCCGCCCCCGCGACCGTCGCGCCCGCCGCGTCCACCGCGGCCGTCGCGCTCGGGCGCCTGCGGCGCGGGCTCGTCCATGATCGTCAGGTCGGCGCCGGTGTAGCCCTCAGGCATGATCTCGCCCTTGTTGATCCAGCACTTGACGCCGATCCGCCCGAACGTCGTGCGGGCCTCGTGGAAGCCGTAGTCGATGTCGGCGCGGAGCGTGTGCAGTGGCACCCGACCGTCCGAGTAGCCCTCGGTCCGTGCCATCTCGGCGCCGCCCAGCCGGCCCGACACCTGGACCTTGACGCCCTTGGCACCGGAGCGCATCGCGCTCGTCAGCGCACGCTTCATCGCGCGGCGGAACGCCACGCGGTTTTGCAGCTGCTCGGCGATCGACTGAGCGACCAGGCGCGCGTCGAGCTCGGGGCGCTTGATCTCGAGGATGTTGACCTTGACCTGCTTGCCGGTGATGCGGTGCAGGTCACGACGCAGCTGGTCGACTTCCGAGCCGGACTTGCCGATCACGATCCCCGGCCGGGCCGTGTGGATGTTGACCTCGACCTCGTTCTGGTTCTTGCGGATCGTGATGTCGGACAGCCCGGCGTGTGACAGCCGGCGCGTGATGTGGTCGCGGATCTGCGTGTCCTCGTGCAGGAAGTCCGCGAACGCCCGCTCGTTGAACCAGTTCGACTTCCAGTCGTGGATGTAGCCCACGCGGAGCGACTCGGGATGAACTTTTTGACCCATGCAGTTATCTCAATCTGGATTCGTCTCTGCGAAGCAGTGTCGTGATTAGTCCTTCGGCGTGAGCAAGATCGTGAGGTGACTGGTGCGCTTGCGGATCCGCGTCGCACGGCCCATGGCGCGCGGCCGGAAGCGCCTGATCGTCGGACCCTCGTCGGCGTGGATCTCCATCACGTACAGGTCCTCGCCCACGAGCTCGTGGTTGTTCTCAGCGTTGGCCACCGCGGACTCGAGCAGCTTGCTCCAATCCCGCGCGACCGCACGAGAGGTGTGAGCGAGGATAGCTCGCGCCTCCTCAACGCTCTTCCCCCTGATGTGGTCACACACCAACCGCGCCTTCCGGGCCGACGAGCGCACGTACTTCGCCTGCGCCCGGACCACCACATCCCGGCGCTCACCCCTCGCTCCCCTTCTGCGACGGCTGGGTGCGGGCACCGGCGCCTCGGGCTCCTCCTCCTCTTCTTCCTCCTCCGCGCCCACGGGCTCGAGATCGGCCACCGCTTCCTCATCGGCCTCGGATTCGGCTTCTGCCTCGGCTTCGTCCTCGCCCTCCGCCTCGGCATCGGCTTCGAGCATCACGTCCGCGGCCGCCTCTTCGGCCTCCACGTCCTCCGGAGTCTCGTCGACCTCCTCGTCACCCTCCGGCGCAGCCTCGGCCGCGACCTCGGTCGGCTCCGTGGCCTTCTTGCGGGAACGGCGGCGCCGCCGCGGCGTCCGCTGGGCCTCGATCGCCTCCGGCTCGGTGGGCTCGGTCGCCTCCGGCTCGGTGGCCTCGGGCTCCGGCGTCTCGGGAGTCTCTGGGGTGTCTTCCGAGTCCGAGGTGCTCATCGCCTCTTACCAGTTCCTGCGTGTCCTCGGTAGAGCCGCGTGGGCGCGAACTCGCCGAGCTTGTGGCCGACCATCGACTCGGTGACGAACACGGGCACGTGCTTGCGACCATCGTGGACGGCGATCGTGTGGCCGACCATCTCGGGGAAGATCGTGGAGGTGCGGGACCAGGTGCGCAGCATGCGCTTCTCGCCCGACGCGTTCATGGCCTCGATCCGCGTCATCAGCCGCTCCTCGACGTACGGCCCCTTCTTGCTAGAGCGACTCATCGCTTCTTGCCTCTCCTCCGTCCACGCACGATGTACTTGTCAGATGCCTTGCCCTTGGGCCGGGTGCGATAGCCCAGCGTCGGCACGCCCCAGGGCGTGACCGGGTGGCGCCCCGGCGTGGTCGAGCCCTCGCCGCCACCGTGGGGATGGTCGACCGGGTTCATGGCGGTGCCGCGCGTCTGCGGGCGCACGCCCAAGTGCCGCTTGCGCCCGGCCTTGCCGATCGAGACGTTCTGATGATCGGTGTTGCCGATCGTGCCCACCGTCGCCCGGCACTCGGCCCGGACCATCCGCATCTCACCGGACGGCAGCCGGAGCGTCACGTAGTCCCCCTCCTTGGCCAGCAACTGCACGCCGGCGCCGGCCGCTCGGGCCATCTGCCCACCCCGCCCGGGCGTCAGCTCGACGTTGTGGACGACGGTGCCGGCGGGCATGTTTCCGAGCGGCAGGCTGTTGCCGACGCGAATCTCGGCCCGCTCACCCGACTGCACGGTCATCCCCACTCGCAGCCGCTGCGGGGCAAGGATGTAGCGCTTCTCCCCGTCGGCGTAGTGCAGCAACGCGATGTACGCCGAGCGGTTGGGGTCGTACTCGATGTGCGCCACCTTCGCCGGCACGTCGTCCTTGCGACGCTTGAAGTCGATCTTGCGGTACAGCCGCTTGGCGCCGCCACCGCGGTGGCGCGCCGTCTTGCGGCCGTACGAGTTGCGTCCGCCGGACTTCTTGAGGCCCTCGACGAGCGACTTCTCGGGCTCGGTGCGGGTGATCTCGGCGAAGTCCGGATAGGTCACGAACCGGCGACCGGCGGAGGTCGGCTTTGGCTTGCGTATAGGCATCGGCTACTCCCCTGCCTCCAGTCCACCGAAGATCGGAATCGTCTGGCCCTCGCGCACTTGCACGATCGCCTTCTTCCACTGCCGGGTCCGGCCCGCCGTCTGGCCGCGGCGCTTGGGCTTGGAGTGCACGTGGGCGGTGCGCACCTCGAGCACGTTGACGTCGAAGAGCTGCTCCACGGCCTGGCGGATCTGGGTCTTGTGGGCCTTGTCGTGCACGCGGAAGGTGTACTTCCCGGCCTCGGCGAGCGCGAACGTCTTCTCCGACAGGACCGGGCGAATGATCACCTGAGTGGGCTCCATCAGGCCGCCTCCTGCTCGTCTCCGCCCGCCGACGACGACCCGGCCGCACGCGCGACGAGGGACTCCAGCGCCGCCTGCGAGACGAGCAGCGATGCGGCCCCGACGAGATCGGCGACGCCGGCATCGTCAACCGGAAGCGCCTCGGCGTGCGGGAGGTTTCGGAACGACTTGCCGGCGGCGGCTTCGGACTCGGTCATGACCACGAGCGTCGGCGCGGTCGCACCCCACTCGGCGAGCATCTCGGCGGCCCGTGCCGTCGAGGGCTCCTCGAACGCCGCCGCGTCGAACACCGCCAGCGACTCCCGCTGCGCGTGCATCGAGAGGACGCTGCGCAGCGCCGCGCGCCGCGCCTTGCGGTTGACCTTGACCGTGTAGCGCCGGGGACTGGGGCCGAAGACCGTCCCACCGCCCGTCCACAGAGGCGAACGTGAAGATCCGGCGCGCGCGCGTCCCGTCCCTTTCTGGCGCCAGGGCTTGGCGCCACCGCCCGACGTCTGGCCGCGCGTTTTCGTGGATGCGGTGCCGTGCCGGCGCGCGTTCAGTTCGGCGCGCACCGTCTCGTGCACGAGCGGCATGTTGAACGAGGCCTCGAACGCCACCGGGTCGAGCTTGACGGTCCCGCCGCCGAGCACCTGCGCACTAGGCATCGCTGCGCACCTCCACCGTCCCGCCCGTCGGGCCTGGGACAGCCCCCCGCACGAGCATTAGGTTCTGCCCGGGAATCACCTCGACCACGGTCAGGCCGCGCTGGGTGACGCGGCCGCCGCCCATGCGGCCGGGGCCGCGCAGCCCCTTGGGCACGCGCGACGGCGTCGCCGAGGCGCCGATCGAGCCGGGCGCGCGGACGTTGTGCGAGCCGTGCGACTTAGGGCCGCGCTTGAAGTTGTGGCGCTTGATCGTCCCTTGAAAGCCCTTGCCCTTGCTCAGCCCCGAGATCTTCACTCGGTCGCCGGGCCCGAACGCCTCGACGGTCACGGTCTGGCCGACCAGCAACTCGCCGACCTCGTCGCGGAACTCCGCCACGTGGCGGTGCGCGGAGGCGTCGGCCTTCTTGAGATGGCCGAGCTCGGCCTTGGTCAGCGACTTCTCCTTGCAGCGACCGAAGGCCAGCTGCAGCGCCTCATAGCCGTCGCGCTCGACGGTGCGGATCGCGGTGACCGGGCACGGCCCCGCCTCGAGCACCGTTACGCGCTCGACTCGGCCGTCCTCCTGGAACCGCTGCGTCATTCCGAGCTTCTTGGCGAGGATCGCGGCCATCGTGGATCAGGAGGCCAAGCGGATCTCGATATCCACGCCGGCCGGCAGATGATCGAGCCGCTGGAGCGAGTCGACCGTTTTCGGGGTCGGCTGGTGGATGTCGATGAGCCGCTTGTGCGTGCGGATCTCGAAGTGCTCGCGCGAGTCCTTGTCCTTGAACGGGGAGCGGATCACGCAGTAGACGTTCTTCTCGGTCGGTAGCGGCACGGGACCGGACACGGTCGCGCCGGTGCGCGTCGCCGTCTCGACGATCTCCTTAGCCGCCGTCTCGATCGCCGTGTGGTCGTAGGACTTCAGGCGAATTCGGATTTTGTTCTGGGCAATGGTTGCCAAAGCTGTCTCTTCAATCCAGAGCGAAGCGCGGACCACCCTCGGGGCCCGCCCCACTCGGTCGTATCTGACACAAAAAAGGCGGCGGGGCCGCGAGGCCCGCGCCGCCTCATCAACTTATTGGATTACTTCGGTGACGACCCCCGAGCCGACCGTGCGGCCGCCCTCGCGGATCGCGAACCGCAGCCCCTGGTCCATGGCGATCGGCTGGATCAGCTCGATCTCCATCTCGACGTTGTCGCCGGGCATGACCATCTCGGTGCCCTCGGGCAGGTTCGCCACGCCGGTGACGTCGGTGGTGCGGAAGTAGAACTGCGGCCGATAGCCCGTGAAGAACGGCGTGTGACGGCCGCCCTCCTCCTTCTTCAGGACGTAGACCTGGGCCTTGAACTTGGTGTGCGGGGTGATCGAGCCGGGCTTGCAGAGCACCTGCCCGCGTTCGATCTCATCGCGCTTGGTGCCGCGCAGCAGGCACCCGACGTTGTCGCCCGCCTGACCCTGGTCGAGGATCTTTTTGAACATCTCGACCCCGGTCACCACGGTCGACGTGGTCGGACGGATGCCCACGATCTCGACCGTCTCGCCGGTCTTGATGATCCCCTGCTCGACACGGCCGGTCGCGACGGTGCCGCGGCCGGTGATCGAGAACACGTCCTCGACCGGCATCAGGAAGGGCTTGGCGAGGTCGCGCACGGGCTCCGGAATGTAGGTGTCCAGGGCCTCGGCGAGCTCGAGGATCTTCGCCTCGTACTCCTCGTCACCCTCGAGCGCCTTCAGCGCCGAGCCGGCCACGAACGGAATGTCGTCGCCCGGGAACTCGTACTCGGAGAGCAGGTCGCGGATCTCGACTTCCACGAGCTCGAGCAGCTCGGGGTCGTCGACCATGTCGACCTTGTTGAGGAATACGACGATGTAGGGGACGCCGACCTGACGGGCGAGCAGGATGTGCTCGCGCGTCTGAGGCATCGCACCGTCGGCCGCTGAGACGACCAGGATCGCGCCGTCCATCTGGGCGGCGCCCGTGATCATGTTCTTGACGTAGTCGGCGTGCCCCGGACAGTCGACGTGCGCATAGTGCCGGTTGGGCGTCTGGTACTCGACGTGCGAAGTCGCGATCGTGATGCCGCGAGCCTTCTCTTCCGGAGCGTTGTCGATCGATTCGAACGACCGTACCTCCGTGCCGCCGTACCTCTCGTTCAGCACCTTGGTGATGGCCGCGGTCAGCGTCGTCTTGCCATGGTCGATGTGACCGATGGTCCCGACGTTGACATGGGGCTTGTCGCGCTCGAACTTGGCTTTCGCCACTTTGGTTTCGCTCCTTCTCTTTCAGTCGCCTAGGTTCGTCCGCGGACGAACCTGTGCAGGATATAAATTAGCGGCAGTCGCTGCTACCAGGGCTTTAGGCGGCCGCCTGGGCTTGATCGCCAACCACTCGCTCGGCGATGTTAGGGGGGACTTCGTCATAGCGCTCGAACTGCATCGTGTACGTCGCCCGGCCCTGGGTGGTGGACCGGAGGTCGGTGGCGTAGCCGAACATCTCGGCCAGCGGCACGAACGCGTTGATGACCTGCGCGTTTCCGCGCTGCTCCATCCCGTGGACGTGGCCGCGCCGGCGGTTCAGATCGCCGATCACGTCGCCCATGAACTCTTCGGGGGTGACCACCTCGACGGCAAACACCGGCTCGAGCAGGACCGGCTTGGCCCGCGCCACGGCCGCCTTGAGCGCGAGCGAGCCCGCCACTTTGAACGCTAGCTCCGAGGAGTCGGTCTCGTGGTACTTGCCGTCGGTCAGCGTGGCGCGTACGTCAACCATCGGGTAGCCCGCACGCGGTCCGTTCTCCATCGCCTCCTCCATGCCCTTCTCGACCGCCGGGATGAACTCGGTCGGGATCGACCCGCCCTTGATCTTGTTGACGAAGTCGAATCCCTCGCCCGGCGCCGGCTCGACGTCCACGTAGACGATTCCGTACTGGCCGGCGCCACCGGTCTGGCGGACAAACCGTCCCTCGACCTTGTCCGCCGTGCCCTTGATCGTCTCGCGGTAGGAGACCTGCGGGCGACCGACGTTGGCGTCCACCTTGTACTCGCGGAGCATCCGGTCGACCAGCACCTCGAGGTGCAGCTCGCCCATGCCTGCGATCTCCGTCTGGCCGGTCTCCTCGTTGGTGCGGACCTGGAAGGTCGGATCCTCCTCGGCCAGACGGGCCAGCGCGGTCGCCATCTTCTCCTGATCGGCCTTGGTCTTCGGCTCGATCGCGACCTTGATCACCGGCTCCGGGAACTCGATCGTCTCGAGCTTGATCGGCTTGTCGGGCGCGGCCAGCGTGTCGCCGGTCACCACCTGCTTGATGCCGACCGCCGCGGCGATGTCGCCGGCGTGGATCTCCTTGACCTCCTCGCGCTCGTTGGCGTGCATCATCAGGATGCGGCCGATGCGCTCGGTCCGGCCCGTGTTCACGTTGAGGATGCGCGAGCCGGCCTCGAGCTGGCCCGAGTACACGCGGAAGTAGGTGAGCTTGCCGACGTAGGGGTCGGCCATGATCTTGAAGGCCAGCGCCGCGAACGGCTCGTCGTCGGAGGCGTGCCGAACCGCCGGCTGCTCGTCGCCGTTGCTCGACCCCTTGGCCGGTTCGACGCCCTCCACCGGCGGCACCTCGAGCGGGCTCGGCAGGTAGTCGAGCACCGCGTCGAGCAGGACCTGAACGCCCTTGTTCTTGAAGCTCGAGCCACACAGCACCGGGGTGATCTCGATCGCCAGCGTGGCCTTGCGGATCGCCTGCTTGAGGCGCTCGGGCGAGATCTCCTGCTCCTCGAGGATCATCTCGACCAGCTCGTCGTCGTGGTGGGAGATCTCGTCGAGCAGCTTCTCGCGCGCGGCGACGGCCTCGTCGGCTAGCTCCGCCGGGATGTCGATGATGTCCTGCTCCTTGCCGAGCTCGTCCTTGTAGACGATCGCCTTCATCCCGATCAGGTCGACGATCCCACGGAAGTCGGCCTCGGAGCCGATCGGCAGCTGGACCGGCACCGGGTTGGCGCCCAGGCGGTCGACCATGGTCTCCACGCCGCGCGCGAAGTCGGCCCCGATCCGGTCCATCTTGTTGATGTACGCGATCCGAGGGACGCGGTACTTGTCCGCCTGGCGCCATACCGTCTCGGACTGGGGTTCTACGCCCGCGACCGAGTCGAACAGCGCGATCGCGCCGTCGAGCACGCGCAGCGAGCGCTCGACCTCGACCGTGAAGTCGACGTGGCCGGGCGTGTCGATGATGTTGATCCGGTGGCCCTTCCACTCGCACGTGGTGGCGGCGGAGGTGATCGTGATGCCCCGCTCCTGCTCCTGGGCCATCCAGTCCATGACGGCCGCACCCTCGTGAACCTCCCCCATCTTGTAGGTCCGCCCGGTGTAGTACAGGATGCGCTCAGTCGTCGTCGTTTTACCGGCGTCGATGTGGGCCATGATCCCGATGTTGCGAATCTTGTCCAGAGGGAACGTACGAGGCATGTGTGTCAGGTATTCAGGGGCTGCGGTTTATCGGTCGCGCGCCGTCAAAGTGCACCGCTTCCCCGGCAGAAACTGCGGACATGAAAAAGGGCCCGACGGGCCCTTTCACGACGCAGATGTCGGGAAGGGGCGGGTGTCTATCAGGTGGACGACTCCATTACAAAGATCCTGTGTCCCGGAGAGCGCGCACACGTGAGCGCACCGCCCGAGGCACACGGCGAATATAGCAGAGGTTCTGAGGCCTCCCGCCGCCTTTCGGTGCCGCGCCGGAGGCGTGCTTCGACGCCGCTCGAGGCCCGCCGCACCGGCCGTGCGGCGGGTACCGGCGCGGTCGCCCTGGTGGCTCTCGTCGGGGCCGTGCTCGTCCTTATCGCGCAGTTCACCGCCCTTTACCACGTGCACGCCGCGACAAGCTCGGTGCCGATCAAGACGGTAGGTACCGGCGCCAACCACGGCTGGGCGCTGGTCCCGATCGCCCTTGCCTGCCTCGTGCTGGCCGTGGCCGTCTACCGCAACGGCAACCGGGCGGCCATGCTCGGGCTGGCCGTGCTCGGGATCGCGACCCTGCTGATCGCGCTCCTCGCCGACCTGCCCGACGCCCACGCCACCGGGCTGATCGGCTCAAGCGCGAGCCAGTACGTGCAGGGCGCCGCCTCCCCCAGCGCCGGCCTGTATCTGGAGACACTCGGGGCCGTGCTGCTGCTGGTCAGCGGTGGCGTGGGGTTCCTGATGCTGGCGCCGGCAATCCCGGCCGGCGGCCCGCCCGCCAGGCCCGCGGAGGCACCCGATGGAGGCGACGGACGCACCGCAGCGCCTCCCCCAGAGGCACCCCCGACGTCTAAGGGTCCTCGTAGCCTTCGGAGTAGCCAGCGCCGTAAGTGGTCGGGATCCTGACAGCGGTCCCGTAGAAACTACGACTGGACGGCTCGACGGCGTTACCCTTGGTAAACGCGAGGGTTGTCTCACTGCAGCCCCCGGTCCCGTGTGGTGGGCAGCCCTCGCGTTCTCTCTGGCTCCGGTGGCGCCCCTTTCGGGCGCCGCGCTTGCTTAACCGGCGGTTGCGGGTCTCGCGAGTCGCCCGAGAACGGACCGCCACCGGCGCTCCCCTCGCTCCTCGGCGTGCCGCGACGCCCGGCGACGCCGGCCCGCTAACGCAGACCCCAGACCCCGAAACGGTTCGCCGACCGAAGCTGCGGAGGTGGATGCCCCTTTCGGGCGCCTCGCGATACCAGTCCCCAGGGCCCGTCAATCGATTACGAGGGCGCGGCGCCCGAAAGGGGCGCCACCGTAGCTACCAGCGGTAGTGCGCGAAGGCCTTGTTGGCCTGCGCCATGCGGTAGATGTCGTCCTTGCGCTTGTACGCGCCGCCCTGCTGCTGCTGGGCGTCGAGCAGCTCGTGCGCGAGGCGCTGAGCCATCGACTTCTCGCGACGCTGGCGGGAGAACTGGACGAGCCAGCGGACGGCCAGCGTCCGCGCCCGGCGGGCCGGCACCTCGACCGGCACCTGGTAGGTCGCGCCACCGACGCGGCGCGAGCGCACCTCGAGCACCGGCGTGAGCGCCTTGATCCCGGCCTCGAGCTGCTCGACCGGATTCTTGCCCGTACGCTCGCCCAGGATCGCGAGCGCGTCGTAGACGATCTGCTCGGCGACGGACTTCTTGCCGTCCAGCATCACCTTGTTGATGACCTGCTGGACGAGGCGGTTACGGTGGACGGGGTCGGGCTCGATCGGCCGGACCTGGGCGGCTGCGCGGCGCGGCACTACTTGGCCTTCACGCCGTACTGGGAGCGGGCCTTCTTGCGGTCGCCGACGCCGGCGGCGTCGAGCGTGCCGCGGATGACCTTGTAGCGGAAGCCCGGCAGGTCCTTGACGCGACCACCGCGGACCAGGACGACCGAGTGCTCCTGGAGGTTGTGGCCCTCACCCGGGATGTAGGCGCCGACCTCCATGCCGTTGGTCAGCCGCACGCGGGCGACCTTGCGAAGCGCCGAGTTCGGCTTCTTCGGCGTGGTCGTATACACGCGCGTGCACACGCCCCGGCGCTGCGGCGCCGCGACCTTCTTCTTGCGGCCCTTGCCGGATTTCAGACCGGGCGTGGCGAGCTTCTTCTTCGGCGGAGTGCGGCCCTTGCGGACCAATTGGCTGGTAGTCGGCATGCGGGTGGCGACTTTAGCAGGGGGGCCGAATCCGGCTGTTTCGATCGTGTGGCGACGCCGGCGGGCGGGTGGACGGGTAGCGAGCGGCGCACCGGCGAACCGTGCCCAAGGCCCGAAACCTCCGCCCAACGAGCCACATCCGGGACATGAGCGTCTCCCGGGCGCTCATGTCCCCGAAGAGCACGACGCGAGCCAGCTTTCGGGACTCTTGCCCGCGGCGCCCGCCCCCTCTATATAAAACGCAGCAAACCCGCCCCCGCGCCGCCACCTTGGCGACATGAGCATCGAGACCATGCTTATGTCGCCAAGGTGGCGGTACGGCCGGCGGGTTTGGCTACTTTTGCAGCTGATTCGGGCGGCGCCGAGGCGGCTCGGGCAGCGCGCCCGGACGCGGCATCGGGCGCCCCGGCGGCGGCCACCCGCCAGCCGCAGCGTCAGGCCGCCACCCCGAGCGCCTCGTCCACCGATACGCTCGGGACCCCGACCGCCTCCGCCACCGGCGCATACGTCACCTGCCCGCCGGCTACGTTGACGCCCAGCTTCAGCCCCGGATTCTCGGTGATCGCCCCCAGCACGCCGGCGCTGGCCAGGTGCACCACGTAGGGGATCGTCGCGTTGGTCAGCGCCGCCGTCGAGGTGATCGGGACGGCGCCCGGCATGTTCGCCACGCAGTAGTGGGTGATGCCGTCGACCTCGTAGGTCGGGTTCGAGTGGGTGGTCGCGTGAGAGGTCTCGAAACAGCCGCCCTGGTCGATCGACACGTCGACCAGCACCGCCTGATGCTTCATCAGCGAGAGCTGCGCGCGGGTGATGATCCGCGGAGCGCGGGCTCCGTGGACGAGCACCGCCCCGATCACCAGGTCCATGTCGGGCAGGCGCTCCTCGATCTCGAGCGTCGAGGCGAAGCACGTGTCCGCCCGCCCGCCGAAGGCCATGTCGAGCTCCCGCAGACGGTCGATGTTGCGGTCGTACACGTAGACCGTGGCCTCCATCCCGAGCGCGATGAAGGCCGCGTGCATGCCGACCACGCCACCGCCGATGATCATCACGTTGGCCGCGGCGACGCCCGGAACGCCCCCGAGAAGGATCCCCCGTCCCCCCAGCGGCTTCTCGAGCATGAACGCGCCGGCCTGGGTGGCGATCTTGCCCGCCACCTCGGACATGGGCGCAAGCAGGGGCAACCGGCCGCGCGTGTCCTCGACCGTCTCGTAGGCGATGCAGGTCGCGCCCGAGGCCATCAGCCCGCGCGTCAGCTCCGCGTCAGCCGCCAGGTGCAGATAGGTGAAGAGGACGTGGCGGGGCTCGAGCCGCGCCACCTCGGCCGGCTGGGGCTCCTTGACTTTGACGATCAGCGTCGCCTCCTCGAACAGCGCGTCCACGTCCGGGACGATCGTCGCGCCCTGGACGGCGTACGCCTCGTCGGCAATGGCAGAGCCGAGTCCGGCCCCACTCTGCACGAACACATCGTGGCCCGCGTCGGCGAGCTCGCGGACCCCGGCCGGCGTCAGCGCCACCCGGTACTCATCCGCCTTGACCTCTGTTGGAACCCCGACCTTCACGCTCCTAGACCACCTTCCCGGTACAAGGCGGCCGGAAGCGCTCCTCCGGCCGCAGATTTGCTTAATGCGGCGGCTGCGCCGGCGCCTCGGCTCTCATGCCACCAGCTGGCGCCCGCGCAGCGCCAGCCAGAACTCGATTCGGTCCCGTGCGGATGACAGATCCCGACCCGTCAGCTCCTCCACCCGCCGGATCCGGTAGCGCAGCGTGTGGCGGTGACAGTAGAGCCGCCTCGCCGCCCGCTCCCATTGCCCGTTCTCCTCGATGAACGCCTCGAGCGAGCGCATCAGCTCGCCGCCGTAGGGCCCCTCGCTGGCCTCGATCGGCCCGAGGATCGAGTCGCAGAACAGCCGTAGCGCCTCCTCGTCCTGGAGCGACAAGAGCAGCTGGAACGACCCCAGGTCCTTGTAGGTCGCGACCCGCCGGTGCGCCGCGGGCCGCGAGCCGTTCCCATCCGAGGAGCCGACCACCCCCAGCCCGAGCGCGTCGAGCGCGCACCGCGCCTCGTGAAAGCTCCGCCGGGCGTCGGCCGCCGGCACCGCACGCCCGATCCCCACCCGCACCGAGCCGGTCAGTTCGCTGCCGGCCGCCGCCGCCACACGTTCGCCGAGCGTCAACAGGTCTTCGTCGGAGCCGCCGGCCACCAGCGCACAGGCGAGCGGTCCCACCGGGGCGACGAGCGCCGGGACCGCCTCCTCGCGCAGGGCGCCCCAGAGTGCGGCCTCGAGCGATGCCGGCGACGTCCGCGCCTCCCCGTCCCGCCCGAGCACGACCGCCGCGACCCGGTCGGACAGGCCGAACGGCCCCAGCCGCCGCGCCAGCTCGGCGCCGGCCAGCTCCCCGCTGACGATCGCGTCGAGCACGTCGCCGGCGAGCCGGCGCTCGGTGTCGCCCGCCACGCGGGCGCGAAGCAGCTCGAGCGCCACGATCGTGACCGCCTGGTGCAGGGTGAGCCGGTCGAAGTCCGACAGCGGCCCGACGTCCTTGATCGCCACCAGCCACGCCTCGGGCGGGCGCCCGGGTCCGGCCGTGCCGGGCCGCGGCGCGCCGTCGGAGGCGACCGGAAGGGCCAGGCCCTGGTTGCCCTCGAGCAGCGACGGCATGAACGCCCGCGCCTCACGCCGGCGGGCGCGCTCGCGCACCTCCCCGCGCAGCGTCTCCAGCGTCTCCGGCTCGATCGCGCGGCGGAAGGCGTGCTGCTGGAGCGGCTCCCCGCGCGAGTCGAACACGACGACGGCGGCTCCGATCAGCGTGGCCAGCGCGCCGACCAGCGCCTCCAGGCCCCGTTCGGACAGGACGATCCGCTCGAGCCGCTCCTGGGCGCCCAGGGCACGCCGGAGCACCGCGTACTGCTCGTTGACGAGCTGGGTGAAGGCCGCCTCGGTGATCGCGATGAACGGCACCTCGTAGGGGACCTCGAACACCGGGAACTCGCGTTCAGCCGCCACTTCGAGCAGGGCCTCGGGCACGGTGGCGTGCTTGAAGCCCGTCCCGAACCCGAGCCCGGCCAGATGGTGGTCGGCCAGCCGCGCGGCGAACTCCCGGGCATGCGCCCGCGTCTCGAGCTGCATGCCGGTCGTCAGCAGCAGCTCGCCTCCCGACAGCCACGGCGTGGGGTCGAGAAGCTCGGAGATGTGCACCCAGCGGACGGGCAGTTGCAGGCTGCGCTCGCCCGTCAAGAGGCGAACGTCCAGATCGCGCAGCAGGTCCCCGACGGTCAGCATCAGCCGCGGCGCGTCTCCTCCAGCGCGCTGTACTCCCGAGCGCCCTCATGCACGCTCATCCGTTTGCCGGCCTCGGTCAGCACCGCACGCAGGGTCTCCTCGATCTCCGCGAACTGCTCCGGCCCCGCGATCAGCGGCGGCGAGAGCTGGATCACGGGGTCACCGCGATCGTCGGCGCGGCAGATGAGTCCGCGACGGTAGAGCTCGCCGGACAGGAAGCCGCGCAGCAGCGTCTCGGACTCCTCGTCGTCAAAGGACTCCCTGGTCTCCTTGTCCTTGACCAGCTCGATCGCCTGGAAGTAGCCCGCCCCGCGGACGTCGCCGACGATCGGCAGATCGCGCAGCGACTCGAGCATCGCCCGGAACATCGCCTCGTTGGCGCGCACGTTGTCGATTACGCCCTCGCGCTCGATCACGTCGAGGTTGGCCATCGCCACCGCGGCGCAGATCGGGTGTCCCGCGAACGTGAAGCCGTGGCTGAAGCTGTTGTGGCCGGTCATGAACGGCGCCGCCACGCGGTCGGTGGCGATCACCGCGCCCATCGGGGCGTACGCGCTGGTCAGGCCCTTGGCCGTCGTGATCAGGTCGGGCAGGTAGTCGTACTTGATCGCGCCAAACCACTCGCCGAGCCGTCCCCAGGAGCAGATCACTTCGTCGGAGATCAGCAGCACGTCGTACTCGTCGCAGATCTCCCGCACCCGCTGGAAATAGCCGTCGGGCGGGGTGAAGCAGCCGCCGGCGTTCTGCACCGGCTCGAGGATCACCGCCGCCACCGTGTCGGGTCCCTCGAACTCGATCTTCTCGGCGATCGACTCTGCGAACCACTCCTCGGTGATGCCGTGCGTCATCCGGTAGGTGTTGGTGTTAGGGACGTGGTGGGCACCCGGGGTCAGCGGCTCGAACGGCGTGCGCAGGCCGGTGATGCCGGTGGCGGACAGCGCCCCCAGGCTGGTCCCGTGGTAGGCGATCTCGCGCGCGATCAGCTTTGTCTTGTTCGGGTTGCCGGTCAGCTTGTGGTATTGGCGCGCCAGCTTGTAGGCGGACTCGACCGCCTCCGAACCCCCGCTCGTGAAGAACACCCGGTTGAGGTCACCCGGGGCCAGCGATGCGATTCGCGCCGCCAGCTCGATCGCCGGCGGGTGCGCGTAGGACCAGTTGGTGTAGAAGCCGAGCTCCTTGGCCTGGTCCGCGCCGGCCTGGGCGACGTCGGCCCGGCCGTGCCCGATGTTCACGCAGAACAGCGCCGACAGCGCGTCCAGGTAACGGTTGCCGTGCTCGTCCCACACGTAGCAACCGTCGCCGCGCACGATCACCGGGATCTCGACCTCCTCGTAGGCCGACATCCGCGTGAAGTGCATCCACAGGTGGCGCTTGGCCAGCTCCTGGAGCGTGCTCTGTCCGGTCCTCGCCGCCTGCTCCGTGCTCGCCATTCCCGTCCCTCCAAGTAATCGTTCGCCGTTTTGTACAACCGTAGCGGGCCAGTCGGGCCAAAGCAATTGTGCAGGTTGGACGACGGCAGTACCGGCGGTTGTGCGGGTTGACGGCGATCATGGGCCGCCTGCGGCGGCGTCCGTGGGACCGGGCGGGCCCATCCGATCAGGACTGCCGGCCCGCGCCACCCATTGGCCCGCCGAACCAAGACCACCGTCCGGACGGGGTACTACCCGGCCCCACGGACGCCGAGCGGAGCGAGGCCCAGATTAGGCGGAGGCGGGCGCGACGGCCGTCGTGGCCGCCCGCACCGGTGCCGGCATCAGCCACGCCGCGCCCACCACGAGGACAAAGGCCAGGCACTGGAGGACCACGGACACCGGGCTGGTGGGGAGCGGATCCCCGAAGACGATGAACCCGCCGACGATGCCGGCGACGTTGGCCGCCGTACTGGTCACCGCGATCACCGGAACCGCTTCTCCGTCCTGGAAGGCCTTGGCCGAGGCGTAGAAGGCCGCCACCGAGGCGGCGACGCACACGAACATCCAGGGAGACAGCAGCCCGGCGAGACCGTGCGACCCGACGATGCCCGAGATCGCCTTGATCGCGACGTCGGACACGCCGAACAGCATCCCCGAGGCGGCACCCAGCATGTAGCCGTGGTGCTCCTGGGGCGCGCCCATGCTCGGTCCCAGGATCAGGAGTGTGCCGGCGCCGATCAGCACGGCCTCGAAGGCGATCAGGCCCGGGGTCGAGAACTTGGACTGGGCGCCGTGGGCGGTCGGAAGCGTGAAGCCGAGCAGCATCAGCCCGAGGGCGGTCAGCCCGAGGCCCGTCCACTGGCGCCGGCCGATTCGGCAGCCGAGCATCTGCTCGGCCATAACCGCCAGCAGCACCATGCCGCCGGCCAGGACGGCCTGGACGATCGAGAGCGGGGCGACCGACATCGCCGCGACGTGAAATACCCAGGCGCCGGCGCCGATCACCCAGCCGATCGTGAACAGGGGCGAGGCGAACAGCGCCTTGGCCGACTGCCACGGCCGGCGCATGTCAACCCTGGGTGCCGCGCAGGCGCCCCGGTGCTTGTACAGGAAGCCGATGTTCGTCGTGAGGGCGCAGGCGAGCGCGAGGATGATGCCGAGAAGAGAGCTCATTGCTAGGTGGCGTGGCAAGCGTCCGTGCCTGCCTCACGTTCTGTCTCGGCAGCATGGCTACCCGCCTTGAGCGGTATACCCACTGTAGAGGGAAATGTGTCCAGGGGTGGCACGATCTGCGGGTGATTACTGCCTGTTCGCGACATACGACACGAGCTCCGCTCCTCCTAATCGACGTCGACGGCGTGATCTCGCTGTTCGGCTACGACCATGCGACGCCGCCCGCCGGCCGCTATCAGCTGGTCGACGGGATCGCCCACTTCCTGTCGGCGACGGCGGGCGAGCACCTGCGCCGACTAGCGGATCAGTTCGAGCTCGCCTGGTGCACCGGCTGGGAGGAGAGGGCGAACGACTACCTCCCCCTCGCGCTCGGCCTCCCCGGCCCGCTGCCCCACGTCGTGTTTGACCCGGCGGGTCGCCCCACGCAGGCGCATTGGAAGCTCGCCGGGATCGACCGCCACGTCGACCCGTCCCGGCCGCTCGCGTGGCTCGACGACGCGCACGACGAGGGCTGCCGGACGTGGGCGGCCGCCCGCCCGGGGCCGACGCTGCTGATCACGACCGACCCCGCGGTCGGCCTCACCGACCGCGAGGTGGAGGAACTCCTGGAGTGGGCGCGCGGGCTCGGCTGAGGACTATTTTGAACGTCCCGCGGCGCCCGACGGTGGCGCCCTAGGCGGCGGCGCCTCAGGCGGCGGCCGCGGTCACCGAGAACACCGGCGGGAGCCGCGAAGCGACGTTGAACCAGCTCTCGCCGGCGTCACCGGTGCCAAACACGTCGCCGGATGTGGCCCCGAAGTACAGCTGCAGGGTCTCGCCCTCGCCGGCCCGGTCGAACGCCCGCCGCAACACGGTCAGGTACGCCTGCTCCGCCGGGAGCCCGTCGCCCCGGGGTGTCCAGGTGGCGCCGCCGTCGCGGGTCTCGTACACCCGAACGTGGCCGTCGGGCGTGACTCGGTCGAAGTCGCCGGTGAGCGGGATCACGTACGCACTGTCGGGGTCGCTCGGGTCGAGCGCGAGCGGGAAGCCGAAGTCCGACGGCAGCCCAGACCCGATCTCGTTCCACGACTCGCCGGCGTCGTCGGAGCGGTAGACGCCGCCGTGGAACTGGATGAACATCCGCTGGGGATCGCGCCCGGCCCGCTCCATCCGGTGAACGCACAGCTGGAAGGTGTCCTCGGGCGCGTCCTCGGGCAGGTAGCGCGGGCGGATGCCGCGGTTGCCGCGCCGCCACGTCTCTCCGTGGTCGTCTGTCAGCCACACTCCGGCCGCCGAGACCGCGATCGCGAGCTTGTCGGGCTCCCCGGGCCACGGCACGATCGAGTGCAGGCACAGACCGCCGCCGCCGGGCTGCCAGTCCTCGCGGACCCGGTGCTCCCACAGCCGACGGTTGAGCTCCCAGGTCGCGCCGCCGTCGCGGCTCTCGAACAGCACGCCGGGATCGCCGCCGGCGTAGAGCGCTCCGTCGTCGCCCGGGACGATCACCCAGATGCGCTCGAGCGCGTGCTCGCCGCCTTCGGGTAGGCCGACCCCCTCGGCCTGGGTCCACTCGCCGGCCGGGTCCTCGGCGAACCAGATCTTCGGGCCATAGAACGGCGAGGTCGACGTGGCAATCACGCGGCCGCTGCCGGGATCGCGCAGCGCGAAGTCGATCGGCTCGCCGGCGAACGCCCGGCAGCGCACCTCGAACGCGCCGCCCGGCTCGCCCTCGAGCACGAACAGGCCCTTCTTGGTTCCGACCATCAGCTCAGTCATGGGTTAGGCCCCTCCTGTGATCGCAGGCAGCACTTCTATTCGGTCGTCGGCCGCCACCGTTGTCTGCTCACAGCCGCGCTCCCCGTTCACGAACACGTTGATGTGCTGGCGGATCACCCCGCGCTCGTCGAGGATCCAGCCGGCTACGGACGGGTGGAGATCTTCGAGGCCGCGCAGCAGTTCGTGCACGGTGGCGCCGTCGACCTCGAGCTCGGCGCGCCCACCGGCGAGGCTCCTGAGGGGACCGTGAACGCAAACGACGGCCATAGCTTTCGCATCCTAAGACCGGGGCGCGACCGAAACCTCATCGCTCACCCAGGGGCGGCTCGAGAAACGTCCCGCATGTGGACGTTTCTCGAGCCGCCCTCTCAGGAGAACTCGCCGTGGCGGCCGGCCCCCGCGCGAAAACGCTCCAGGCCGACCTGCACGTCCGCCAGCGACCGCACGCCGTGCTCGAACTCGTTAGCCAGCGCGCCCGGCTCGTCGAGCCCCTCCCCTTCTAGCAACGACAACCTGTCTTCACGCAGGCACGTCTGGGGAAACGCGGCGAGCTCGTGAGCCAGCTCCTCGGCCGCCGAACGACTTGAGCCATTCGGAACCACCCGGTTGACGAGCCCCATCGCCAGCGCCTCGCGCGCCCCCACCGGCCGCCCGGTAAGCACCATGTCCATCGCGCGCGACAGCCCGACCAACCGCGGGAGCCGCACCGTTCCGCCGTCGATCAGCGGGACCCCCCAGCGCCGGCAGAAGACCCCGAACACCGCTCCCTCCTCAGCCACCCGCAGATCGCACCAGAGCGCAAGCTCGAGCCCGCCGGCAACCGCGTACCCCGCCACCGCGGCGATCACGGGCTTCGCCAGCCGCATCCGGGTCGGCCCCATCGGGCCGTCCCCGTCCGCCGCCACCCGATTTCCGGAATCGGTGCCCGCCACCTTCAGGTCGGCGCCGGCGCAGAACACGCCGCCGTCGCCGTGCAGGACGGCCACCGCCGCGCCGGCGTCCGCGTCGAACTCCCGGAACGCGTCCGCCAGCGCACCAGCCGTCTCGCCGTCGACCGCGTTGCGCCGCTCCGGGCGCGCGAGCAGCACGGTGGTAACCGGTCCGAACCGTTCGACCCGGACCGCGTCGCTCACGCCGCCCCGACCGCGCGTCGTACGAACAGCTGAATCGAGCGGACCACCTCCGCCGGCGCCGGCCGCGCTTGGGCCACCGGCGACAGCGGCCCGACCAACGCCTCGCCGCACCCGCCGACCAGCGCCGCCGCCGTCAACGCCACCTCCTGCAAGGGAATCTCGCCGGCGTTGATAGCGGCGTCCAGTTCGCGGGCGATCAGCGCCGCGTAGCGCTCCCGGTAGGCGAGGCGCTCGGCGTCGACAACCTGGTCGACGGGCTCGGCGAGGAGCGCCCAGGCCAGCCGAGGGTTCTGGAGCGCACGCTCGGCAAACGTACCCACGACCGCCTCGAGCCGCGCGACCGCGCCGGCCCCCGGGCCCACGCCGTCGGCGGCGGCGCGCATCGCGCGCTCCTCGCCGGCGCAGACCGAGCGGAAGACCTCGAGGAACAGATCTCCCTTGGATGGGAAATGCCGGTACAGCGTCCCGGCGGCGACGCCGGTGCGCTCGGCGATAGCCACCACCGGCGCCGCGCCGTAACCGCCCTCCTCGATCAGCTCCCGGGCGGCGGCGAGCAGTCGCTCGCGCGTCGGGGAGGTGCCGACGAGCGCACTCACGCCGCCAGCGCGCGGTCGATGATTGCGCCGGCGTCCACGCCCGAGGGGAGCGTCCCGTACACCTGCCCGCCGGCGCGCTGAAGTCGTGCGGCGGAGAAAGCGTCGGCCACGGCCGACGGTGAACACCGAACAAGCAGCGATCCCTGGAGCGCGACCGCCAGATCCTCGACGATCCGGCGGGCGTGGAAGGCAGCCCCGCCCGGATCGCCGGCCGCGAACACCTCGGATATCGCCGAGCGGACCCGACCGAGGTGCGCGTCGAGCCGGGCGTCGGCGCCGGCCGCGAGCTCGCATTCGGCCATGAACGCGGGCAGCGCCTCGGGCTCCTTGATCATCGCGCGGAGCACGTCGAGCGCGGCCACGTTGCCCGAGCCCTCCCAGATCGAGTTCAAGGGGGAGTCTCGGTACAGCAGCGGCAGGCCGGAGTCCTCGACGAACCCGTTCCCGCCCAGACACTCGAGCGCCTCCGCCGCGTGCGGGGCGGCCCGCTTGCACACCCAGTACTTCATGACCGCGGTGGCGAACCGGCGAAACGCGCCCTCACCGGGCTCGTCGTAGGCCCGCGCCACCCGGAGCGCGGCGACGGTGGCCGCCTCGGACTCGATCGCCAGGTCGGCCAACACATTGCGCATCGCCGGCTGGTCGACCAGCAGCGCTCCGAACGCCGAGCGGTGGCGGGCGTGGTGGATCGCCTCTACCGTCCCGCGGCGGAGCGAGGTCGCCGCGCCCAGCAGGCAGTCGAGGCGGGTGTGGTTGACCATCCGGATGATGGCCGGCACGCCTCGCCCCTCCTCCCCGATTAGGCGGCCGTGAATCCCACGAAACTCAACTTCGGACGAGGGCAGCGATCGCGTGCCGAGCTTGTCCTTCAGACGCTGGAACTCCATCCCCGGGCCCCGCTCCACCAGGAAGCACGACAACCCGGCAGGGGCCTGGGCCAAGACCAGGAACACGTCGCACGGCGGATAGGAGCAGAACCACTTGTGCCCGTAGATCTCATATACGCCGTCCCCGAGCGGATCGGCGCGCGTGATGTTGGCGCGGACGTCGGAGCCGCCCTGGCGTTCGGTCATCGCCATCCCGGCCAGCGCGCCGCGCTCGTACTCCGGAAGCGTCAGGCGCGGCTCCCACTCGGCGGCCAGCTCGGGTGCCCCGTCGCGGAGCGCCGGCACCGCGGCGTAGGTCATCGACACCGGGCACATGACGCCGGCGTCGGCGTTGCTCCACAGCATGAACAGGGCCGCGCGGACGACGTGGGCCCCCGGCTCCGGCTCTCCCCATGGCAGGCTGTGGATCCCCCGCTCGACGGCGCCGCGCAGCAGCCAGTGCCAGGACGGGTCGAGCTCGACCTCGTCGACCCGGTTCCCGTAGCGGTCGTGGGTGCGCAGGATCGGGACGTTGCGCTCCGCCCGCCGGCCGTGCTCGAGCGCCTCGATGCTGCCGGCGACCGCGCCGACCTCTCGCGCGCGGTCGGCTCCCCAGCCTCCGCCCTCGCGCTCCAGCCCCTCGCGCAGCGCAAGATCGACCTCGAACAAGTTGACCGGCTGTAGCGGTGGCGCCTGGTTGAGGACCTCTCGCGCCGGATTGGTTACATCGATGGTCGCCATGTGAATCCGGATTCACATGGTAGAGGAACCGCCCACCCGGCCGCTTCGGTCAACGCAGCCGCCGCGGCCGGCCTCGCATCCGGTCAAGCGCGCCGCGTGGGCGGGCCAGCTGGTTTGAGTGATCGGTCTCCCGCGCGGTGGATCCGGGCTTCTCCCTGGGCGGCTCGTCCTCACCGCCTGCCGGACTGGCTTTCCGTGCCTGCTCGCGGGCTCGGTCGCGGTCCTCGGTCAGTCCGACCTCGTAGAAGACCAGCGCGGTGCCCTCCACGAGCCCGAGCGCTACCAGCAGGAACGCGAGGTTCTGCCCGAGCCCGCCGCTGAACACCACGGCGCAGGCGATGCCGAACACGACCAACAGACCGGCGGAGCCAAAGCCAACGATGCGGGATCGTCTGCTCACGGAGCTCCGCCGACTGTCATTGGATCTGGGATTTTTCGGCGGTTGCCGGCTTAGTGTTAGTCGTCCGACCCGTCATCGTCGGGTACGTCGAGCTCGGCCAGCTCATCGACGAAGCCCATCGACGAGCGTCCCTCGCCGATCCCCTCCAGGTCGGAGAGGTCGGGCTCCGGCCCGCCGAACCCGGTCAGGCCGTCGCCGTCGGTCAACCCGAGCTCGGCGGCGAGATCGTCGTGATCGAGCAGTCCGACATCGTCCATACCGCGGGGGAGCGGCTCCGCCGGCTCGATCTCGATCCGCCGGTACCGCTTGAGCCCCGTGGCGGCCGGGATCAGCTTGCCGATGATCACGTTCTCCTTGAGCCCCATCAGGCGGTCGATCTTGCCCTCGAGGGCCGCGTCGGTCAGCACCTTGGTGGTCTCCTGGAAGGACGCCGCCGACAGGAACGAGTCCGTGTTCAGCGAGGCCTTGGTGATCCCGAGGATGATCTCCTCGGCCTGGGCGGTCTCGCCGCCGGCGTCGATCACGGCCTTGTTGACCCGGGCGTACTCCTGGCGGTCGACGTACTGCCCCGGCAGGAGCTCGGTGTCGCCCTTCTGGTCGACCCGAACCCGCTTCATCATCTGGCGCACGATCAGCTCGATGTGCTTGTCGTTGATGTCGACGCCCTGGGACTTGTAGACCTCCTGGACCTCGCGAACCAGGTACATCTCGGTCTCGGTCCGCCCGCGGACGGCCAGCAGCTCGGCCGGGTACAGCGAGCCCTCGTTGAGCTGCGTCCCGGGCTCGATCCTCTGCCCGTTGTCCACGTACAGCCGCGTCCGCCGCGGGAATGTGTTGCGATGTTCCTCGCCCGAATCGTCGGTGATAACCACCGTGACCGCCTTGTCGGACTCCTCGACCGACACCTTCCCGCCGATCTCGGCGATCTTGGCCAGGCCCTTGGGCTTGCGCGCCTCGAACAGCTCGACCACGCGCGGCAGACCGTGCGTGATGTCCGCGCCGGCGACGCCGCCAGTGTGGAACGTCCGCATCGTCAGCTGCGTGCCCGGCTCGCCGATCGACTGGGCGGCGATGATTCCCACCGCGTCGCCGATCTGGGCCAGCTTGCCGGTCGCCATCGAGCGGCCGTAGCAGGCCTGGCATACGCCCGTGGGCGCTTCGCACTTGAGCACCGAGCGCACCGGCACCGTGATCACGCCGCCCCTCTCGGTGTCGTCGTGCCAGGACTCGACGAGATCGGCCAGCTCTGCCCGATCGATCTCCTTGCCCTGCTCGACGATCACCCGGCCGCGCTTGGTCGTGATGTCCCGAGCGGCGATCCGGCCGATCAGGTTGTCGTTGGGCTCACCGGTAGGCCGCAGCCCCCGGTTGTCGGCACCAGCCTCGAGCTTGGACACCGACATCTCGATGAACTCCTCGGTGCCGCAGTCCTCCTGGCGGATGATCACGTCCTGGGAGACGTCGACCAGACGCCGGGTCAGATAGCCCGAGTCGGCCGTGCGCAGCGCCGTGTCGGCGAGTCCCTTGCGGGCGCCGTGGGTCGAGATGAAGTACTCGAGCACGGTCAGGCCCTCCTGGAAGGAGGCCTTGATCGGACGCTCGATGATCTCGCCCTTCGGGTTGGCCATCAGGCCGCGCATGCCGGCCAGCTGGCGGATCTGCGAGAACGACCCACGAGCGCCGGAGTTGGCCATCATGAAGATCGGGTTGAGCTCATCGAGATGATCGTTGAGCGCTTGTCCGACTTCGTTGGTGGCGCGGTCCCAGAGCGAGGTGACGAGCTCGTGGCGCTCCTCCTGGTTGATCTCGCCGTTGTCGTACTGGGCCTCGATGACCTCGAGCTCCGCCTCGTAGCGCGCCAGGATCTCGGCCTTGTTCGGCGGAGTCTGCACGTCGTTCTTGGAGATCGTGACTCCGGCCTGGGTGGCGAAATGGAAGCCGACGTCCTTGAACGCGTCGAGCACCTGCGAGATGGTCGGCGCTCCGTAAAGCTGGACCAGGTGGTCGACCAGCTTCGTCGTGTCCTTCTTCTTCATCGAGCGGTTGACGAACTCATACGTGCTCGGGTCGAACCCGTCGCCGAGCGCCTCGAACAGCGCCCGCTCGATCCGGTCGTTCCACAGGATCCGGCCGACCGTGGTCAGCACGTGGCCGCCCTCACGCCCGAGCGGCCGGTACTCGGCCAGGTCGTGGAGCTTGACCACGCCGTGCTCGTAGGACCACTCCGCCTCCTGAGCGGTGCGGAACACATGCGGTCGCGGGTCGTGGGTGGCCGGGTCGATCTTCTCGAGCGCGTCGCCCTCGGGCCCGTACGTCAGGTAGTACGCGCCCAGCACCATGTCCTGCGACGGAGTCGCCAGCGGCGCCCCGTGCGCGGGGGACAGGATGTTGTTGGCCGACAGCATCAGGATCCGCGCCTCGGCCTGGGCCTCCGCCGACAGCGGCAGGTGGACCGCCATCTGGTCGCCGTCGAAGTCGGCGTTGAACGCGTGGCAGACGAGCGGGTGGACCTGGATCGCCTTGCCCTCGACCAGCACCGGCTCGAACGCCTGGATGCCCAGGCGGTGGAGCGTCGGCGCGCGGTTGAGGAGCACCGGATGCTCGTGGATGACCTCCTCGAGCACATCCCAGACCTCCGGGATCATCGAGTCGACCATCTTCTTGGCCGCCTTGATGTTCTGCGCGGACTTGCGCTCGACGAGACGGGCCATGATGAACGGCTTGAACAGCTCGAGCGCCATCAGCTTCGGCAGCCCGCACTGGTGCAGACGCAGCGACGGCCCGGACACGATCACCGACCGGCCCGAGTAGTCCACGCGCTTGCCGAGCAGGTTCTGGCGGAACCGGCCCTGCTTGCCCTTGAGCATGTCCGACAGCGACTTCAGCGGCCGGTTGCCCGGACCGGTGACCGGACGCCCGCGGCGGCCGTTGTCAAACAGCGCGTCGACGGCCTCCTGGAGCATGCGCTTCTCGTTGTTGACGATGATCTCGGGCGCGCCGAGGTCGAGCAGCCGCTTGAGGCGGTTGTTGCGGTTGATGACGCGGCGGTACAGGTCGTTCAGGTCGCTCGTGGCGAACCGACCGCCGTCGAGCTGGACCATCGGCCGCAGTTCGGGCGGGATCACCGGCACAGCCTCGAGGATCATCATCTCGGGCTTGTTGCCCGAGTGCAGGAAGGCCGAGACGACCTTCAGCCGCTTGACCGCGCGGGCCTGCTTCTGGCCCTTGGCCGTCTTGACCTGATCCTGGAGATCGGCCGCCTCGGCGTCGAGATCGACCTGCTGGAGCAGGTCGCGCACCGCCTCGGCACCCATCCCGCCGCGGAAGTACTCACCGAACCCGTACGGCGAACCGAACCGGTCCTTGAGCTCGCGGAACGTGGTCTCGTCGTTGACCACGTCCTTGGGCTTCATGGTCTTGAACAGTTCCCACACCTGGCGCATGCGCTCGGCGGCGTCCTCGATGTAGGCCTCCGTGTCGTCGATGTCGGCCTGCAGGCTCTTGCGCAGGTCCTTGAGCATCTTCTCGCGCTCCTCGTCGGAGAGCTTTGCGATGTTCACACCGAGCGACTCGGCCCACATGTGGTCGTCGTCGGAGAAGTCGCGCCCGGTCTTGCCGCTCTGGAGATGCTCCTCGCGGCGGGCCAGCGACTCCTTGAGCTCGAGCATCCGCTCTTCCTTCTCGGCCGCATAGGCGTCGAGGACCTTGTTGACCTCGCCTTCGAGCGTGTCGAGGTCGCGGGCACGGCCCTCTTCGTCGACCCAGGTCACGATCGAGGCGGCGAAATACAGGACCTTCTCGAGCTCCTTGGGAGCCATGTCGAGCAGGTAGCCGATCCGGCTGGGCACGCCCTTGAAGAACCAGATGTGGCTGACGGGCGCGGCCAGGTCGACGTGGCCCATCCGCTCGCGGCGGACCTTCGAGCGCGTGACCTCGACCCCGCAGCGCTCGCACACGATGCCCTTGTAGCGGACGCGCTTGTACTTACCGCAGTAGCACTCCCAGTCCTTGGTCGGACCGAAGATGCGCTCGCAGAACAGGCCGTCCTTCTCGGGCTTGAGCGTCCGGTAGTTGATCGTCTCCGGCTTGGTTACCTCCCCCGAGCTCCAAGAGCGGATCTGCTTGGAGGAGGCCAGGCCGATCTCGATCGCGTCGAAATTGTTGATGTCGATCAAATCGATCCCTTCTTAGTTACTTGAAATCTCTTGAGGTGGTGGGACGAGCTTCGGCGGTAGCGGGCGCGGGTGGGTGTGATCCCAATCAAGCCTCGTCCTCCTCGAGGACGCCCTCGGCGTCGCCCACCGGAATGTCGTCGTCGATCATGGAGTCGTTGTCGGAGGAGAAGTCCTCGTCCTCGATTTCCTCGCCGGGCTCGAGGTCGGCATCCTCTTCCTCGGTCTCCTCCTCGGAGGCCTCGACGGTCTCGCCCTCCTGCTCGGTCGACTCGTCGGCGGCCGCGCCGTCGGTGGCGCGCACGCCGCTCAGGTCGATCCCGAGCTCCTCGGCCGCACGCAGGAGGTCGTCATCCTCCTCGCGCATCTCCGCGCGCTCGCCCTCCTCGGAGACCACGTTGACGTCTAGCGCCAGCGACTGCATCTCCTTGAGCAGGACCTTGAACGACTCCGGAATCGAGGGCTCGGCGATGTTCTCGCCCTTGACGATCGCCTCGTAGGCCTTCACGCGGCCAACCGTGTCGTCGGACTTGATCGTGAGCATCTCCTGGAGGGTGTACGCCGCGCCGTAGGCCTCGAGCGCCCATACCTCCATCTCGCCGAACCGCTGGCCGCCGAACTGTGCCTTGCCGCCCAGCGGCTGCTGGGTGACGAGCGAGTAGGGGCCGGTCGAACGGGCGTGGATCTTGTCGTCGACCAGGTGCAGCAGCTTCAGGATGTACATGTAGCCGACCGTCACCTGCTCCTCGAACGGCTCGCCGCTGCGGCCGTTGAACAGGGTCACCTTGCCCGACGCCTGCTCGCCCTCGCGCCGGTGCTTGTCGACGTCCATGCGGATCCGACCCTCGTGCTCGTCCTGCCAGCGCACGAGCGCCTCGTCGACATCACGCACGGTGGCGCCGTCGAACACCGGGGTGGCGACGTAGACCCTCTTGGCCCCGTTGCCCTGACCGTTGCCCTGTGCCTCCTGGTAGGCCTTGGTGCCGTCGTCGTACCAGCCGTTGGCGGCGACCCACCCGAGATGGGTCTCGAGGATCTGGCCCAGGTTCATGCGGCTCGGGACGCCAAGCGGGTTGAGGATAACGTCGACCGGGGTGCCGTCCTCGAGGAACGGCATGTCCTCGACGTCGACGATCTTCGAGATCACACCCTTGTTCCCGTGCCGTCCGGCGAGCTTGTCGCCCTCGGCGATCTTGCGCTTCTTAGCCACGAACACGCGTACGAGCTCGTTGACGCCGGGCGGCAGGTCGTCGCCCTCGTCGCGGCTGAACGTCTTGACGTCGATGACGACGCCGCCCTCGCCGTGCGGGACCTTGAGCGAGGTATCGCGGACCTCGCGCGCCTTCTCCTTGAAGATCGCGCGGATCAACTTCTCCTCGGCGGTCAGCTCGGTCTCGCCCTTCGGCGTGACCTTGCCGACCAGCAGGTCGCCGGAGCCGACCTCGGCGCCGATGCGGACGATGCCGCGGTCGTCGAGGTTGCGCAGGGATTCCTCCGAGCGGTTCGGGATGTCGCGGGTGATCTCCTCGTCGCCCAGCTTGGTCGTGCGGGCGTCGATCTCGTACTCCTCGATATGGATCGAGGTGAGCTCGTCGTCCTTGACGATCCGCCGCGACAGGATGATCGCGTCCTCGAAGTTGTAGCCCTCCCAGGACATGAAGGCGACCAGCAGGTTCTTGCCGAGCGCCATCTCACCCGCGTCGGTGGCCGAGCCGTCGGCCAGCACGTCCCCGTCGGCGACCCTGACGCCAACGTCGACGATCGGCTTCTGGTGGATCAGCGTGCCCTGGTTGGAGCGCATGAACTTCTGGAGCAGGTACTCGTCCTGCCCGCCCCCGTCCTTGTCGACCACGATCTGCTCGGCGTCGACGTAAGAGACGGTGCCGGCGGTGCGCGCCACCACCAGATCGCCGGTGTCGATCGCCGCGCGCCGCTCCATCCCGGTCCCGACCAGCGGGGCATCGGTGACCAGCAGGGGCACGGCCTGGGCCTGCATGTTCGAGCCCATCAGCGCCCGGTTGGCGTCGTCGTGCTCGAGGAACGGGATCATCGCGGTCGTCACCGACCAGATCTGCTCGGGCGATACGTCGATCAGATCGACGTCTTCCGCGGAGACGGTCACATATTGGCCCGCCTGGGTGCGGCAGAGGATTTCCTCCCCGGTCAGGTGGCCCTGGTCATCGACCGGCGTGTTCGCCTGGGCGATGATCCGCTCCTCCTCCTGGGTGGCGTCGAGGTGGAGGATCTCATCGGTCACCATGCCGTTCTTGACCACCCGATACGGGGTGGTGACGAACCCGTGCTCGGATACCTCCGCGTAGGAGGACAGCGAACCGATCAGGCCGATGTTCGGCCCTTCCGGGGTCTCGATCGGGCACATGCGGCCGTAGTGGGTCGGGTGCACGTCGCGCACCTCGATCGGCGCGCGCTCGCGCGTGAGCCCACCGGCACCGAGGGCGGACAGACGCCTGCGGTGCCGGAGGCCCGCCAGCGAGTTCGTCTGATCCATGAACTGGGACAGCTGGCTGGAGCCGAAGAACTCCTTCAGCGCCGCCACGACGGGGCGGATGTTGACGATCGTCTGGGGCGTGATCGTGTCGGCGTCCTCGGTGGTGAGGCGCTCGCGCACCACGCGCTCCATCCGGTAGAGGCCGATGCGGAACGCCTCCTGGATCAGCTCGCCGACCGTACGCAGACGGCGATTGCCGAAGTGCTCGTACTCGTCGAGGTGGTCCTGGATTGGCTCCCGCGGCATGGCCAGTGCCTCGGCGGCGTAGTCCTTGGTGTCCACGCCTTCGTCCTCGGGCATCCCGAGCAGCCGCGGCAGCGTGATCAGCTCCTTGACCAGGGCGATGATGTCGTCGTGGGTCAGGGTGCGGGTCTCGAGGTCGATGTCGAGGCCGAGGCGCGAGTTCAGCTTGTAGCGCCCCACTCGCGTGAGGTCGTAGCGCTTGGGGTCGAAGAACAGCTGGTTGAGCAGCGACCGGGCGGCGTCGACCGAGGGCGGCTCGCCGGGGCGCTGCTTCTTGAACAGCTCGATCAGCGAACCCTCCTCGCTGCGGACCATCTCCGGATCGGCGTCGAGGGTCAGGCGGATGTACAGGGAGTTGTCGAAGAGATTCAGGATCTCCTCGTCCGACGCGTAGCCCATCGCGCGCAGGAGGACCGTCACCGGTAGCTTGCGCTTGCGGTCGATGCGGACGTAGACGCGGCCCTTCTTGTCGATCTCGAGCTCGAGCCACGAGCCACGAGCCGGCATCAGGTTCGCGATGAAGACCTGCTTCTCACGATCCTTGGGCTCCATCACGTAAGCCCCCGGGGAACGGACCAGCTGCGTGACCACGACGCGCTCGGTGCCGTTGATGATGAACGTGCCGCGCTCGGTCATCCACGGGAAGTCGCCCATGAAGACGGACTGCTCGCGGATCTCGCCGGTCTCGCGGTTGATGAAGGCGACGGTGACGGTCAGCGGACGGGCGTAGGTCAGATCCTTCTCGCGGCACTGCTCGAGATCGGCCACGGGGTCGTCGAAGGTGAACTCGCCGAACTGGACGGCGAGGTTGCCGGTGTAGTCCTCGATCGGCGAGATGTCGTCGATCGTCTCGCGCAGGCCGCCGCCGGCAGGATCGGTCAGCCAATCGAAGGATTTGCGCTGGATATCAATGAGGTTGGGGACTTCAAGGACCTTGTTCAGACGCGCGAAGCTCCGGCGCGTCCGGGGGGCATGAGTGGTTGCCAAGACGGCGACTCCTCGGAAACGGTCGAGAGGGAGGTAGGACAGCGCTTCTCGAGGGCACGTACTCCCCACGAAGCGCGACCATCAAAGATAGCACACGGCACCGATGCCCTGTGCAGGGACGCTCAGCTCTCACGGACCCCGCCCCGGAACGCCGCGTATGTGGCGCGGCGCCGCTGTTTATCGGGCGGCTACGGCTATTGGCTGACCGGGGCAGTGTACCCGATAAAGCAAGCCCCTCTGGGAGCTTTGGAGCAAGACTGTGCGGTCGACGAGCCCGTCCGCCAGCACCAGGCCGTGGATAACCTGACAACGGGCGCACCGGCGCCCGGCCGTGGCATCTGGTGCACACGCGTGGCGGGCGTCGGCGCCGGCCGGCAGCGACAAGCGGGCCAAACCTGTCCGCCACGCCGGGCGCGCCCGTTCGACCCCAAACGCTCACGGGTCCACGGTTCCCGGGCGGTGGGGATTGCCGGGTCGGATCGCGCCCCGGCTCCCGACTACTTGAGCTCGACGGTGGCGCCGGCCTCCTCGAGGTCGGCCTTGAGCTTGTCGGCCTCGGCACGGTCGATGCCTTCCTTGACCGGCTTGGGCGCCTCGTCCACGAGCGCCTTGGCCTCCTTGAGGCCGAGCCCGGTGGCGGCACGGACGACCTTGATCACCTGGATCTTCTTGTCGCCGGCAGCCTGGAGAACCACGTCGAACGCGGTCTGCTCCTCGACCTCCTCGCCGCCGCCGTCGGCGGCTACGGCCCCGGCCGCGGGCGCGGCCGCCGCGACCGCGGTCGCCGAGACGCCGAACGCCTCCTCGAGCGCCTTGATGCGCTCAGACAGCTCGAGTACAGAGATTGACTTGAGCTCGTCGATCCACTCTTGGGTGGTGGGCATGGTTCCTCCTTACGCGCCGGATTCCTCGTCCGACGCCGCTTCCTGGTCAGTTTCTTCGGGTGTGGGGACTCCCGGCTCCGCGTTGACGTCCACGATCGTGTCGCTCAGTGGCGCTTCGGCCACAGACTCGGGAGCGGGCGCTTCAGCCTCGGGCTCAGCCGCCGGGGCCTCGGGCACAGGCTCCGGAGCAGGCGCCTCAGCCTCGGGCTCAGCCGCCGGGGCCTCGGGCTCCGGGGCGGCCGCCGCCGGCGCCTCGCCACTCACCAGGACGGGCGGGTCCATATCCGCGATCTGCTGAAGCTGGATGGCGAGGCCGGCGATCAGCGCGTTCAGCGTCCGCACCAGGCCCGTGATCGGCGCCGCGATCGTGCCCACGAGCTGGGCGTGGAGCACCTCGCGCGCCGGCAGGCGCGCGATCGCCACGACGTCCGCCGCGCTCAGCGCGGCCGAGTCCATCATGCCGCCCTTGAACGCGAGCGTGTGGAGGGTGCGGGCCGCGTCGTTCAGCGCTTTGGCCGCCAGCGCGGCGTCGCCGGTCACGAACGCCAGCGCGGTCGGCCCGTCGAGCAGCGCCTTCAGCGCCTCGGCGCCGGCCTGATCGGCCGCCCGCTCGGTCAGCGAGTTCTTGACGATCCTGAAGCGTGTCCCGGACTCGCGCAGACGCGAGCGCAGGTCGGCCGCCTGCTCGACCGAGATGCCGCGATAGTCCACCGCGAACACGGCCTCAGCCGACTTGATCTGCTCGGCGATCTCGTCTACGACTGCTGCTTTCTGATCTCGGTTCATCTAGTTCTTCTCCAATAAAAACGCCCGCTCAAGTGGCGGGCGTCGAACGCAGAACCGGAGATACCGGCTCAAGCTAACTCGAGGCGCCGCCTACCCCGGACTTACGTCTCCGCCGAGGGTCTCGGGCAGTGCTCTGATCTACAAGTCTACGCCGCTACCGGCTCCTCCACGATGTCGCGCGTCCGGGTGGGATCGACCTTCACGCCCGGACCCATCGTCGTGGCCATGGTCACCGAGCGGATGTAGCGACCCTTGGCCGCCGACGGCTTGGCGCGGATCAGCTCGTCGATCACGGCCGCGTAGTTCTCGAGCAGCTTGCGGTCGTCGAACTCGCGCTTGCCGATCACCAGGTGCACGATCGCATTGCGGTCGGTGCGGTACTCGACCTTGCCCGCCTTGGACTCCTCGACCGCCTTGGCGACGTCCATCGTCACCGTCCCCACCTTTGGGTTCGGCATCTTGCCGGCCGGACCGAGGATCCGGCCCAGGCGGCCGACCACCGGCATCAGGTCGGGCGTCGCGATCGCGACGTCGAAGTCGTCGAAGCCGTCCTGGATCCGCTGGGCGAGATCCTCCGCGCCGACCACGTCCGCGCCTGCCTCTTCGGCCTCGCGCGCCTTGTCGCCCTGAGCGAACACAGCCACCTTGACGTCCTTGCCGAGGCCGTTAGGCAGGGCGATGGTGCCGCGCAACTGCTCGTCGGCGTGGCGCACGTTCAGCCCGGTGCGGACGTGCACCTCGACCGACTCGTTGAACTTCACGCGCGCGAGCTGCTTGATCAACGCGACCGCCTCGGCCGGCGAGTACTCGCGCTCGCGGTCGTAGCGCTTCTTGGCCTCTTCGTATGTCTTTCCGTGATGTGCCACTTACACGACCTCCACACCCATCGAGCGAGCGGTGCCGGCGATGATCCTGGCGGCGGCGTCGACGTCGCCGGCGTTCAGGTCCTTCATCTTCTTCTCCGCGATCTGGCGCAGCTGATCCTGGGTGATCTGCGCGACCTTGGTGCGGTTGGGCTCGGACGAGCCCTTCTCGAGCCCGAGCGCCTGCTTGATCAGCACGGCGGCCGGCGGGCTCTTGGTCACGAACGTGAACGAGCGATCCTCGTAGACGGTGATGACGACCGGGATCACCGTGCCCAGGTCGGCCTGCGTCTGGGCGTTGAACGCCTTGACGAACTCCATGATGTTGACGCCGTGCTGGCCGAGCGCCGGCCCGACCGGCGGCGCCGGCGAAGCCTGGCCGCCCACGGCCTGCAGCTTGATCTGAGTCAGAACTTTCTTGGCCATCTAGATCTTCTTCACCTGGTCGAATCCCACCTCCACTGGCGTCTCGCGGCCGAAGATCGACACCAGCACCTTCAGTCGCTGCGCGTCCTCGTTGACCTCGGAGATCTCACCCGAGAAGTCCGACAGCGGACCGGAGACCACCTTGACCGACTCCCCAATCGAGAACTGGGCGCGGCTCGGGCGGCGTTCCGCGACCTCGCGATGGAGCAGGCGGTTGACCTCCTCCTGGGTCAGCGGCACCGGCTCGTTCGAGGCACCCACGAACCCGGTGACCCCGGGCGTGCCCTTGACCAGGGACCACGAGTCTTCGTTCAAGTCCATGTTCACGAGCACGTAGCCGGGCATCGTGCGCTTCTCGACCGTGACCTTCTGGTTGTCCTTCATCTCCGAGACGGACTCGGTGGGGACGACGATCTGCCGGACGGCCTGCTGCTGCCCGAGCGACACGATGCGGTGCTCAAGGTTGTGCTTGACCTTGTTCTCGTGACCCGAGTATGTGTTGACGACGTACCAGCGGAACATTCTGTGTGTGAGTTAGGCCCTCCAGCCTCGGCGCCCGGTGGCGCCTACTTCAAGATGAAAGTCACGAGCTTGCCGGCGATCCAGTCGGACGCCCCGAGGAACGCCGCCGCCACGATCACGAATCCGATCACGACGCCGGTGGCCTGCATCACCTGACGGCGATCGGGCCACTGTACTCGTTGCAGCTCGCGCCAGCTTCCTTGCAGAAACCCGATCAGCCGGGTCAGCAGGTTCTCTCGCGCCTCGACGTGCCTGGGAGCGGGGACGGCCAAAGCGCCAGCGCCCGCCTCACCATCGTAGCCACCGCCACCGCGACCACCTCGCCGGCCGCCGTCGCCTCCGTCCCCGCCGCCGGCCTTGATCGACTCCTCGACCTCGAGCTCGAACTCCTCCTCGTCGGCTTCGTCGCCGGGCTCCGGCTCCTCGGGCCGTCCGTATTCGAGCTGCTCTTCGGCGAGCTCGACGTCCGGCATGGCGTGCTCGAGCGGGTCGGGCGCGCCGTTCTCGTCGAGCAGGTCGGGCGCGGCGTTCGCCTCGACGCGGTCGGGCGCACCGTTCTCGTCGAGCGAGTCGGGCGCGCCGTTCGCCTCGACGCGGTCGGGCGCGCCGTTCGCCTCGGCGTGGTCGGGCGCGCCGTTCGCCTCGAGCTCATGCTCGTCCACGAAGGACGGCTCGGTCGCCGTTGGGAACCCCTGCTGCGGATCGCCAGCCTGAGGGGACCGGCGGGGTCGCCGTTGGTTGGCGCGTTTGCGGTTTCGAGCCACGGGCCCTCCGGTCAGCTCAGCGCGTCTCGCGGTGAGGCGTGTGCCGCCGGCACCAGCGGCAGTACTTGCGCAGCTGGAGCCGCTCCGGGTTGTTCCGCTTGCTCTTGTTGGTCTGGTAGTTGCGGCGCTTGCACTCTTCACACGCAAGAGTGGCAGCGATCCGAACGTCTCCACGAGCCATGGTCGGCGCTTCTTGTCTGGATGGTCAGGATCCGGCGGCCGGGCCGCGGGCGCCAAAACGAACGCCGCCCGGCGCCGGTCCTCAGTGTAGCGGTCGACGGCAGGTCATTCGACAAGCTCGATCGGCGAGACCTCCAGGTCCAGCCACCGATCGCCGCGCAGGATGCGGATCGGCATCGGCCGCCCGATCGCGTCCTGTCCCATCATCCGCTGCACGTCGTCGACGCGTTCGATCGCCTGACCGCCCAGTTCGACGATTAGATCCTCGGCCCGCAGGCCGGCGCGCTGGGCCGGACTGCCCGGCGAGACCTCGATGATCTCCACCCCGGCCGAGGGTGGGTGGGGTCCCAATTGCACACGCGCGCGAGGGGGCAACGGGCGCGGGCCCGCCGCGATCCCGATCCATGCGCGCCGCACCCGCCCGTCGTGCATCAGCGCGCCGATGATCTGCCGGGTCGCGACGTTGATCGGCACCGCCAGCCCCAGCCCGACCCCGGCCACCGCGGTATTGATCCCGATCACCCGTGCCGACGAGTCGACCAGCGCGCCCCCGGAGTTGCCCGGATTCAGAGCCGCGTCGGTCTGGATCACGTTGTCGATGTGGCGGACGGTCCGCCCGGCACGCGCCGGCAACGAGCGCCCCAGCGCCGAGACCACGCCGGCGGTCACCGACCCGGCGAACCCGTTCGGATTGCCGATCGCAACCACCAACTGACCGACCCGCAGCCGTTCGGCCTCGCCGAGCGCGGCCGGAATCAGTCCGTCGCCATCGGCCCTGAGCACGGCCAGGTCGGTAAGCCGGTCGACGCCGACCACCCGCCAGCTGAGCTCGCGCCCGTCGACGAACGTGGCCCGGCCGGTCCGTCCGGGTCCGGCCACGACGTGCGCCGAAGTGACCAGGAACCCATCCGGGGTCAGCGCCACTGCGCTCCCGGCGCCGGCCGGCATCTGCCCCCCGCGGCCGCGCCGCATCACGCGCAGGTTGGCCACGCTGGGCGCGATCCGCTCGGCCACGTCGACGACGATCTTCGAGTAGGCATCGAGCGCCTCGGCCTCGCGCTGTTCGGCCTCGTGCTCGTGCTGTTCGGCAGTCGTGCTCATCGGACTAAAGGCTCACCGAGACGGTGCGCTCCTCGGTGCCGCGAACGATGGTCAGCTCGAGCTGCCCGCCCGTCTGCGCACCGTCGAGAATCTCGTACATGGCATCCATGCGGTCGAGATCACGGCCCGCGGCCGCGACGATCAGATCGCCCCGCTCGAGGCCCGCACGGTCAGCGGGGCTGCCGCGCTCGACGCCCCGGACCAGCACGCCCTCGCGCTCGGGCAGGCCCACCGCCCGGCGCAGCCGTCGCGCCACTCGCGGTGGCGCGATCGCGATGCCTAGCCGCGGCCGCTCGGGCGCCTCGCCCCGGCTCAGCTTCTCCACGCGCTCACGTGTGACTCGGTCGGCCGGGATGGCCAGGATCAGGCCTCCGTCGACCCGGACCGCGTTGATGCCGAGCAGCCGACCGGCGCCGTCGATCAGCGGACCACCGGATGATCCACGCGGCAGCGGCGCGGTGTGCTCGATCGCTCCGCTCACCCGGCGCCCGCGCGGGCCGCGGAAGCGCCGCGCGGTCGAGGAGATGAAGCCCGGCGTGACCCTGAGGCCGCGGCCGCCGGGGTTGGCCAGGGCGAGGACGGACCGGCCGATCGGCAGCGACTCGATGTCCTCTTCGGACCACTGCAGCGGCTCGATTCCAGCCGTGTCGACTTCGATCACGGCCAGGTCCAGGTCCGGATCGGACGCGAGCACCTTGCCGGTCTCCCGCCGGCCGTCGCCGAAGGTGACGGTGACCTCGTCGCCCCTGAGGTTGTGTGCGTTGGTGAGGATGCGGTTCGTCTCGAACACGAAGCCGGAGCCGCGGCCCCAGCCCTGCCCAAGTCCGATTACGGCCGGGCCGGTGCGCTCGACCGCGGTCTGGATCGCACCTTCTAGCTCTTCAAGTACAGCCATCTACTTACTCCTTACTTGCAATGTGCAAGTGACAACTGTATCACCAGCTAGGATCCCGGTCATGAACGACGCTCTCGCCGATGCCCTGGCCACGATTGGCGACCGCTGGACGCTGCTCGTGATCGCCGCCCTGCTCGACGGACCGCGCCGGTTCGGTGACCTACAGCAAGCAGTCGAGGGGATCGCACCGAACGTGCTGACCCAGCGGCTGCGCCAGCTCGAGCGCAACGCGCTGGTCGTGGCCCGCCCGTACTCGGAACGCCCGCCCCGCTTCGTCTACGAGCTGAGCGCGGCCGGGCAGGAGCTCGCCGGCGCGCTGCGGCTGATCGCCGGCTGGGGCGCGCGCAATGCCGAGGGCGCCACCGCGCCCCAGCACGCCGTGTGCGGGACGCCCATGGAAGCCGTCTGGTGGTGCCCGACGTGCGAGCGCGTCGTGTCCGAGGACGAGGACGACGAGCTGCATTACGCGTAGCGCCACCGCCCGAACCAGCACGGACAATGGGCCAGTCGCCACCTTCCTGGCGGTGAACTGAGGCAGTTCACCCGCCCGCGGCACGGGACAACGCGGCACTCGCACCGCGATGAATGCGGGGTGGCAAGTTGTCCGCCATCGCTCGGCGCGTCTGAGAACGCTCTCACCACATAGACCCCGACCCAGGCGGGCAGGAGAGAATGCGCAGCATGCTCCGCCTCCTGGGCATCGTCATCTCGATCGGGCTGGCCGACTCGCTCAACCCGAGCACGATCGCGCCGGCGCTGTACCTCGCCACCGGCGAGCGGGCCCGCGATCGCGTGGCGGAGTTCACCTTGGCGGTGTTCGCGGTGTACTTCATCGGTGGCGCGGCGATCGCGCTCGGCGCACGCCAGCTGATCCAGCCGCTGCTGCCTCACCCGCGCCACCACGTCGCGTACATCGTCGAGCTGGCCGTCGGCGTGGCGATGATCAGTGCCGCGGCGTTACTCTGGCGCCATCGCGACCGCCTGTCCGACCGCGACCCGCCCGACTTCGACCCCCACGGACGGTCGAGCTGGGTGCTGGGCGCGTCGATCACCGCGGTCGAGCTGCCCACCGCGTTCCCGTACTTCGCCGCGATCGCCGCGATCGTCGGCTCGGGCCTGGGGCCGATCCGCGACCTGGGCCTGCTCTTCATCTTCAACGTCTGCTTCGTGCTGCCGCTGCTGGGGATCGTCGCCACGCTCACTTTCGGCGGCGATCAGGCCGACCGGATGATCTGTACCGGCCGGAACTTCCTCCAACGGCACTGGCCTTCGGTACTCGCCGGCATGGCGCTCGTGGCCGGGGTGTTCGTCGCGCTGCTGGGCGCCACCGGGATCGCCGCCAGCCACAGCCGCTTCCTGCGCCATCTGCATCGCACGCTGCACGGCTGACCGGCGCTCGTATGCGATGAGCTCGTACACCGACCTCGAGCAGATCCGCCGGCTCCAGGAGGTGATGGGTTCGGACGCGAGGGACATCGTCGCCTCGATGCTGGGCAGCCTGACCGGGGCGATCGAGCAGGTCGACGCCGCGATGAAAGCCGGTGAGCTCGACGGGGCCACCCGCGCTGCCCACGCCGCCCGCAACGATGCGATGACGCTCGGCGCGCGGCAACTGCTCGAGGCACTCACCGACCTCGAGGCGGCCACTCGCGACTGGGACGCCCCCCGGGCCAGCGCCGCGTTCGAGCGTGTGCAAGCGGTCTGGCCGCCGACGCGGGATGAGCTCAGGGGCGCCACCAACCCTCCATAAGCCGCCGCCGTCAGGCGCCGCCGACCCTCCATTAATCGTGCACGCGGGGGTCAAGCTCGAGGGCCCGGGCGACGATTAGGGCGTCATGGAGGGACGCGTCCTCATCGTCGACGACCACGACTTCAACCTCCAGTTGCTCCAGCGGCTGCTCGAGCTCGAGGGGCGGGAGGTGCGCGCCGCCGATTCGCTCGCCGCCGCCAAGCAGGCGCTGGCCGAGGAGCAGCCGGCGCTGATCGTGCTCGACCTGAACCTGCCTGACGGGAGCGGCCTCGAGCTGACCCGCAAGCTCAAGTCCGAGCCGGGCACTGCCTCGATCCCGATCGTCGCGTGCACCGCGGCGGTCAAGCAGACCGACGAGGATCGCGCGCTCGCGGCGGGTTGCGACGCGTTCGTCTCCAAGCCGATCGACCTACGTCAGTTCTCGACGATCGTCTCCGCGATGCTCGCGTAGCCAAGCCCGTGCCCCCGCCGTCCTCGGCGGCAACCGCCGGTCCAATCCCCTTGTAGTGTTCGGCGCGAGCATGGACTTCGAGTTCTCCGACCGCTGCCAGGCGCTGCGCGAGCGGCTGGTGGCCTTCATGGACGAGCACGTCTACCCGGCCGAGTCCGTATACGAGGAGCAGCTGCGCGCGTCCGGCGAGCCGCATTTCCAACCGCCGGTCATGGAGGAGCTCAAGGAGCGCGCTCGCGAGCTCGGCCTGTGGAATCTGTTCCTGCCGGAGCCGACCGAGGATGTCGACGTCCCCGGACTGAACAACGCTGAGTACGCGCCGCTGGCCGAGATCATGGGTCGCAGCCACATCGCCTCGGAGGCCTGCAACTGCGCCGCCCCCGACACCGGGAACATGGAGGTCCTCAACCTGTTCGGGACCTCCGAGCAGAAGCAGCGGTGGTTGCGCCCGCTGCTCGAGGGGGAGATCCGCTCGGCCTTCGCGATGACCGAGCCGGCAGTGGCGAGCTCGGACGCCACCAACATCGAGCTGCGGATCGAGCGCGACGGCGACGAGTACGTGCTGAACGGTCGCAAGTGGTGGGCGTCGGGCGCGATGCGGGAGCGCTGCAAGATCCTGATCGTGATGGGCAAGACCGATCCGGACGGACCGACCTTCAAGCAGCAGTCGATGATCCTGGTGCCGAAGGACACCCCCGGTGTCACGATCGTCCGCAACCTGCCGGTGTTCGGCTACATCGACCAGGAGGGCCACGCCGAGCTCACCTTCGAGGACGTGCGCGTGCCGGCCTCGAACCTGATCAGCGAGGAGGGGCACGGCTTCCTGATCGCGCAGGCGCGCCTCGGGCCGGGACGCATCCACCACTGCATGCGAACCATTGGCGCGGCCGAGCGCGCGCTCGAGCTGATGTGCGCCCGGGCGGCCGCGCGTGTGACCTTTGGGCACCCGGTCGCGGAGCGGGCGAACGTCCAGGACTGGATCGCCGAATCCCGGATCGAGATCGACATGGCGCGCCTGCTCACGCTGAGAGCGGCCTGGCTGATGGACACCGTCGGCAACAAGCACGCCCGCACCGAGATCGCCGCGATCAAGGTGGCCGCGCCCAACGTCGCGCTGAAGGTCATCGACCGTGCGATCCAGGTCTACGGCGGCGCCGGCGTGAGCGATGACTTCCCGCTGGCCTCGATGTACGCGCACCTGCGCACGCTGCGCTTGGCCGACGGACCGGACGAGGTCCACAAGCGCTCAATCGCGCGCATGGAGCTCCGGAAGGTGTCAGCCGCGGAGCCGGTGGCGCGCTAGCTACCGGCGCGCCCTCGCGAACGCGGCGAAGGCTGCGGTCCACAGCCCGCCGGCGAGCGGCAGGCGCTCGGCCAGGCCGACGCCGGTGGCAAGGATGGCGATTCCGCACGCGAGCAGCACGATCCCCATCAAGGCCAGATCGTTGCGCCGTGTCGTGCTCATGGTTAATCAGATTGGTCGGCGGCGCCTGACGGCGGCGCCTTACGACGGTGATCGGCATCTCGCCGTAGCTCCTTGACTGTGGCGGCCTAGCACCCGATATACGGTGAGGGCTGCTTATGGGATTGGATGTGCCACTGCGTCGCAATCGCGACTACATGCTCGTATGGGCGGGTCAGGGCGTGTCCGAGCTCGGATCGCAGATCTCGACCGTCGCCTATCCGCTGCTCGTGCTCGCGCTGACGCACTCGCCGGCGAAGGCCGGGGTGGTCGGGTTGGCGGCGACGCTGCCGCTGCCGCTGCTGGCACTCCCGGCGGGAATGCTCGCCGACCACTTCGACCGCAAGCGGCTGATGCTGGCCTGCGATGCGATGCGGGCCGCCGCTCTCGCCGCGCTCACGATTGCGGTGTTCGCGGGGAGCATCGCCTACTGGGTGGTGGCGGCGGTGGCGTTCGCCGACGGCTCGCTGATGACCGTCTCGTTCGTCACCGAGCGGGGCGTCCTGCGCCGGCTGGTGGCGCCCGAGCAGCTGTCGGCTGCGGTGGCCCAGAACGAATCCGTCTTCTACGCCGGCAGCATCATCGGTCCACCGGTGGGTGGCGTCCTATTCGCGATCGCCCGCGCCCTGCCGTTCCTGGCCGACGCCGTCTCCTACGCCTTCTCGGCCACCGCGACGCTGCTGACGCGCGCCAGGTTCGAGGTGGAGCGGGCCGGGGAGCGGGGCAGCCTGGCCGCCGAGTTCACCTCGGGCGTCCGATGGCTGTGGCGTCAGCCGCTGCTGCGGACGTGCTCGCTTCTCGCCGCCGCAGCCAACCCGACCTGGCGCGCGCTCTACCTGCTGCTGGTCGTGCTCGCCAAGCGCCACGGCGCGTCATCGGCGCTGGTCGGGCTGATGTTCGCGATGATCGCCGCCGGCGGCCTGCTCGGCGGGCTCGTGGCGGGATCGCGGTTCGCGGAGCGAATGTCGGCGCGCGCCGCCGTCCGTCTCGACATCTGCACGACCGCTCTGCTAATGCCGTTGCTGCTGATCGCACAGGGAACCCTGTTCACCGCCCTCATCGTGGCCCTGATCGAGGTTCCCGCTCCGCTCGCCAACTCACAGATCGAGGGTCTGCGGGGAACGCTCGCCCCCGAGCACATGCAAGGCCGGGTCCACGCCGCCGCCGGCACCCTGTCCCAGTCGCTCGGCTGGGCCGGGCCGCTGGCGATCGGCCTGGCGCTCCAGCGTCTCTCGAGCACGACCAGCATCCTCATCCTGTGCGGGTGGGCGCTGCTGTCGGCGATCGCCGCGCTGGCGGCGCCCAGCATGCGCGCGGCCAGCATGCGTGCGGCCGCCGTCCAGGCGATCGAGTAAGCATATGCTCACCGCATCGGAGATCTAGACGGCCGAACGTTCCTGATCACCGGCGCCAACACCGGAATCGGCAAGGAGACGGCGCGGGCGCTGGCGGCCCGCGGCGCGCGCCTCCATCTCGCTTGCCGTTCGGCCGAGGGCGGACGCCGGGCGATCGAGGAGATCTCGGGCCAGACCCGGAACCGCCAGCTTGAGCTGCTGTCGCTTGACCTGGGCGATCTGGCCTCGGTCAGGCGCTGCGCCGGGGAGTTCCTGGCCACGGGCGAGCCGTTGCACGTGCTGATCAACAACGCGGGCGTGGCCGGCGCGCGCGGGATGACCGCGAGCGGGTTCGAGCGGATGTTCGGGATCAACCATGTGGGTCCGTTCCTCCTCACCGACCTGCTGATCGATCGCATCCGGGAAAGCGCCCCGGCCAGGATCGTCAACGTGGCCAGCGCCGCGCATTACGAGGCACCAGGGATCGACTGGGACGCGGTGCGCCGACCCACGCGCACGATCACCGGCATGCGCGAGTACCGGGTGTCGAAGCTCGCCAACGTGCTCCACGCCCAGGAGCTCGCGCGTCAGCTCACGGGGACGGGAGTCACCACGTACGCGCTCCACCCCGGCGTGATCGCCTCGGACATCTGGCGGCGCGTGCCGTGGCCGATACGGCCGCTCATGAAGCGGCGTATGGACACGCCCGAGCACGGCGCGCGGACCACGCTGTACTGCGCCACCTCCGAGGAGGTGGCGGGCGAGAGTGGCCGGTACTACGACGACTGCCGCGTCAAGGAACCCGCCGCGGCGGCCACCGCCGAGCTGGCGGGGGAGCTTTGGCGACGCAGCAGCGAGTGGACCGCACAATCCGTGAGCGCCTGAACGGTTACCGCCACCTCGGATGTATTCACCTGCTCGACGATCAGGCGCTGATGCCTTTCGCGACGCGGTGCTGGTCGAGCATCATCGCCGCACGGGCGAACGCGAGCTGGCGCTCGCCTGATGCCGGCGTCGCCGGAGGCCCGGGCTGCCCCCCGCCCGGTCCTCCGGCGACTCGCAATCCCCCAGCCCTTACGGCGCTAGTACGTTCAGCGTGTTCGTCCCGTCGTCGACGTAGAAGACGCTGTCGACACGTGGTGAGACCGTGAGACCGAACAAATCCCCCGCGCTGGGGTCGGCCGCCACCTCCGCTACTTGCGTGCCTAGCTCGGTTGTCTCGACGACGTTGCCGTCGTCGCCGTTCGCGGTCAGGATGTCGCCATTCGGAGCCAGCGTCATGCCGAGCGGGCCGTTCAGGTCTTGGCCGGACGAGACGGTCAACCCGCCGTGCCGGATCGGGGACACCCGGAACGGCGCGTCGGGGATCGCCGCGATCCGGTTGCCCTGGGTGTCGGCGACGAACAGTGTGCCGTTCGGGGCCAGCGCGACCCCGGTGGGCCCGATCACGAGCGCATTCGGGTCCGTGCGCTCCGGGAAGCCGGTGGCGATCACGTCCTCGCTGAGGACGACCGGCCGCACCCCGGGGATGGTGCGCAGCTGGATGCGCACGACGGTCCCGCCGTCGACGACGTTACCCGGCACGCTCGGCCCGCCCGTGTCTGCCGCCACCGTGCCGTTGAGCACGTTGGTCACGTACAGCGTTGTGTAGAAGCCGTGATCGACCGCTGTCATGTCCCAGGGACCGTTGATCGGGCCGCCCGAGATCGTCCCGACCACCTTCCCGTAGCTGTTGAGCACGATCAGAGCCCCGGCCTTGGCGGTGGCCGACGTGCCGTCCGAGGTGGGCAGGCTGCCCACGATCACGAATCCGCTCCGCGTGACCGCGAGCGCGGTTGTAAGCCCGACCTCACCGCCCGGAATCTCGGCCGGATTGATGTGGGCGAACACCGGCGCGTCCCCCGCGGTCTGATCGGCGTCACCGGGTGGGATTTGCACGATCGTCGTCCCGGTCCCCTGCTCTCCGGTCGGCGGCGTCGAGTTGTTGAAGTTGCTGATCAGCAGGTCGCCGCGATGCAGCAGTCCGACGCTGTTCGGCACCGTGACGATGCCGTACGGGTTCAGGTCGCCGTTCGTCGGAACGGTGCTGGCCAGCGTGGTGGGCGTGAAGCCCGCGATGAACGGCGCGGCCTGCGCCCCGGCGGCGCCGAGGGCCAGGACGGCGCACGCGGCGACGAACGCGGCTAACGACGCTCGGCGCCCTCGCCTGGTCAGGAAGTGGGCGCGCCGGACGTGTGCGCGCGGGATCGAACTCGGAGGCATGTTCTCTCCTATGCGGTCGGTGATTGCTCCATGGACGCACTGACGCCCATCCACTGGCTGGCCTTCCCGACCGAGCCGCCTAGTTCACAGAAACGACACAGGGTGCGCGGCGAGCGTTAGCCCGCGCGCTCCCGCCCGGGATGCCCAGGCGCCCGACCAGTAGATTGCCGCCATGCGATACGTCCACACCTGCGTCCGCGTGCGGGACCCCCAGGCCTCTGAGCGCTTCTACGGACTGCTCGGGTTCGAGCGCCGCGGCCGGCTCAACTTCGAAACCGCCTACAACATCTACATGGGTCTCCCGGGGGACGGCGACACGCTTGAGCTGACCGTTAACCGCGGCCGCGAGGAGCCCTACGACCTCGGCGACGGTTACAACCACATGGCGCTCGTGGTCGAGGACCTGGACGCGCTGCTGGCGAAGCTGGCCGGCGAAGGGATCGAGCCCGAGCGGCCGCCCTACGCGCCCGGCGGCCGCCCCGAGGTCGGCCGCATCTGCTTCGTCGCCGACCCGGACGGCTATCGCCTCGAGCTGATCGACCGCGACTTCCCGACGCCTCAGGACCCAGACGACTAAGGCGCGGCCGTCAGGCGCCGCCGACCATCCTCAATCAAAACGCGTCTCCCTCCCGGGAGTAGAGTGGCTGTACCACCGTCCGAGAGGAGAGGGCATGTACGAGAAGGATGGCGAAAAGTACTTCGTCGTCGACGGGCATCAGCACTTCTGGGACGCAAGTCCCGCGAACTGGGTGAAGGGGCAGGAGCAGTACGCGAAAGGCTGGATCGAGTGCTTCCACGCGTACATGGGGCTGGGCCCTCCGGAGACGCACTGGCCGCTCGAGAAGTTCATGAAGTACTCCGAAGAGGACTACGTCCACGACGTGTTCGAGGAAGGCCACATCGACGCCGGCATCCTCCAGTCGACGTATCTGAAGGAGTGGTACACGGACGGCTTCAACACGGCGGAGCGCAACGCGAGGATGGCCGAGAAGTTCCCGGACAAGCTGATCGTCAACGGCCGGTTTGACCCACGCGAAGGCGAGGCCGGGCTCAAGCAGCTCGAGGAGGACGCCAAGCGCTACAACCTCAAGGGCGTCAAGGTCTACACCGCCGAGTGGCGTCAGGGCTCGCGCGGCTGGAAGCTGACGGATCCCGAGGCGCAGATCTTCCTCGACAAGTGCAAGGAGCTCGGGATCAAGAACATCCACGCGCACAAGGGCCCGACGATCTGGCCGCTCGACAAGGACGCGTTCGACGTCAAGGACATCGACGTCGCCGCCACCAGCAACCCCGAGCTCAACTTCATCGTCGAGCACGTGGGGCTGCCGCGGATCGAGGACTTCTGCTTCATGGCCACGCAGGAGCCGAACGTGTACGCCGGTCTCGCGGTGGTGATCGGCGGCCTCATGCACGCCCGCCCGCGGTTCTTCAACAGGGTCATGGGCGAGCTGCTGTTCTGGGTCGGCGAGGACAAGATGCTGTTCGGGTCGGACTACGGCATCTGGGAGCCGAAGTGGCAGGTCGAGGGGTTCATCGCCTGGCAGATGCCCGACACCGAGGAGTACTCGGACTATCCGCACCCCACGACCGTGACCAAGAAGAAGATCATGGGGCTGAACACGGCGAAGCTGTACGACATCGAGGTGCCCGCCGAGCTCCAGCTACAGAACGGCGGTACCCCGGCGGCGAAGGAGGACGCGGCGCTGGTCGAGTCGGCATGACGCGCGAGCGCGTCATCGACGCGCTCGCCGAGGTTTACGACCCCGAGCTCGATGAGCCGATCACCAGGCTCGGGTTCGTGACCTCGTGCGAGGTCAGCACCGACGGGGACGTCGAAGTCGTCCTGCGACTGCCCACGCCGCAGTGCGCGCCGAACTTTGCGTTCCTGATGGCAGCCGACGCGCGCGAGGTCGTGCGCCGGCTGCCCGACGTCGGCGGCGTGACGATCAAGCTCGAGGACCACTACACGGGCGAGGAGATCAACGCCGCGCTCGGTCGCGGCGAGGGCTTCACCGGGGCGTTCCCCGGTGAGACCGGCGATGACGACCTGGCGGCGCTGCGGGAGCTGTTCCTCCGCAAGGCGCTGGTTGGGCGCGAGTCGCGGTTGTGCGAGAGCCTGCTGGCGGGCGGGGCCACCCCCGAGGAGGTGGCGGCGCGCCGTCTCGAGGATCTGCCCGATGTTCCCGACGCCCGCCGATGCCTCGAGCTTCGCCGGGAGCTGGGCCTGTCACACGCGCCTGATTCCCACGCGTTCGTGCTCCCGAGCGGCGAGCCGGTCGTGGCCGCCGAGCTGACCCGCTGGCTGCGGATGGCGCGCCTGATGCGGCTGAGTCTGGAGGTGAACGGCGGCATCTGCCGCTCGCTGCTGCGCGTTCACCGCGGAGTGGAGATCGACGATCCCGAGGAGGTCTTGACATGAAGGCGGCGAGGCTGCATGCCTATCACGAGGCGCTCAAGCTCGACGAGGTGGACGAGCCCAAGATCGCGGGGCCGCTCGACGTGATCGTGCGGATCGGGGCGGCCGGACTGTGCCGAACCGACCTGCACATCCAGGAGGGCCAGTGGGCGGAGAAGTCACAGGTCAAGCTCCCCTACACGCCGGGACACGAGAACGCCGGCTGGGTGCACGAGGTGGGCTCCGCGGTGACCAACGTCGAGGTCGGCGACACCGTGATCGTGCACCCGTTCATCACCTGCGGGCTGTGCAGCCCGTGCCGCCGCGGGGACGACATGCACTGCGTGAACGGCTCGTTTCCCGGCATCAACCGCGACGGCGGGTTCGCCGACTTCCTTCAGACCTCGGCCCGCTCGGTGGTCAAGCTCGCCCCCGGTCTGGAGCCCAAGGACATCGCGGCGCTGGCCGACGCCGGCCTGACCGCGATCCATGCGGTCAAGAAGGCGATCCCGGTGCTCACGCCCGGCACCACCGTGGTGGTGATCGGCGCCGGCGGTCTCGGTCACATCGGCATCCAGTGCCTGAAGGCGATGACGCCGGCCACGGTCGTCGTGATCGATCCGTCTGAGAAGGCGCTGGCCCTGGCCGGCGAGATGGGCGCGGACCAAACGGTCAAGGTCGACGGCGCGAAGCACGTCGAGACGGTCAAGGAGATGACCGACGGTTTCGGAGCCGAGGCGATCATCGACTTCGTCGGCGAGAAGGGCGCGATCGAGGACGGCATCGCGATGGTGCGGGACGGCGGCTTCTACTACGTGATTGGCTACGGCGAGAACATCGACATCCCGACGATCGACGTGATCTCGCGCGAGATCTCGTTCATCGGCAACCTGGTCGGCACCTACACCGATCTCGAGGAGCTGATGACGCTGACCGCGCAGGGTCAGGTCACCTTGCACACCAGCACCTATCCGCTCGACGCGATCAACGACGCGATGGCCGACCTCGACGGTGGGCGTCTGCAGGGCCGTGGGATCCTGATCCCCGCAGGCGGCTGATAACCACCGGTAGCGCCTGCACGAGCGGGGCTTGGCAGGTAACTCGGAAATAGTCCGAGTTACCTGCCGAGCGGCTCTGGGCGGCGCGCGACTGGGGGACGCTCGGGTCCCAGGGGATGTCGTCGACGCTGCCGGGAGCGTCGCCCGCGTGCTCAGTTACGCGGCGTGAGCGTGTAGCACACGGTCTGCACGCGGATCAGGCCGTCGCGGATCACGAACGTGTCGACCCCGTCGTCGGCCTGCGTCTTCTCGGCCTTCGCGTTCCATTCGATGAAGAGCACGTCGCCCTCAAAGATCGTCGTCGGAACCTGCCACTCGGCGCTCGGGAGGTCCGAGAGGAGCTTGGTGAATCCCTGACGGACGCCGTCCTTGCCGTGGAGCACTCCGTCGGGCGTGATGAAGACCGCGTCGTCGGAGTAGTCGGCCACGATGCCGTCGAGATCCCCGGCAATGAGCACTTCGGCGTGATGCTGGAACACCTCCTGCGGGGTACGTACGCTCGTCGCTTCCATTGAGCTCTCCTCTCGTGCGGTCGCGGTTCGTTGGCGGCGAGCATACCGCCAGGATTTCGTCGGATGGGCGGCGCGTTAGCCCCGCCCGACGAACGGCATCTGCGAGGCCATCACCGTCATCGACAGCACGTTCGCATTCAGCGGCAGGCCGGCCATGTAGAGAACGGCGGCGGCGACGTCGGCGGCGGACATCGTCGGCTCGGCCATTAGCGAGCCGTCCGCCTGGAGGACGCCGGCCTCGATCTGCCTGGTCATGTCGGTCGCGGCGTTGCCGATGTCGATCTGGCCGCAGGCGATCCCGTGGCGACGTCCCTCGAGCGCAAGCGCCTTGGTCAGTCCCGTGATCGCGTGCTTGGTCGCGGTGTAGGCCACCGCGTTCGGGCGCGGGACGTGAGCCGAGAGCGATCCGTTGTTGATGATCCGGCCGCCACTCGGGTGCTGGCGGATCATCTGGCGGAAGGCCGCCTGCGCGCACAAGAATGCGCCGGTGAGGTTGGTCTGCACCGTCGCCGACCAGCCGGCGTACGGATAGTCCTCGACGGGCGCCGCGGGACCGAACACGCCGGCGTTGTTGACCAGCACGTCGACCCTTCCCGCGCGCTGCGCGACCGCCGCAAACAGCGCCTCGACGCTCTCGGGCTGGGTCACATCGGTCTGGGCGGCGAACGCCTCAACGCCCGCCGGCAGCTCCGACAGCGTGGCCTCCAACGTCTCCATCCGCCGGCCCGCCAGCGCCACGCGGTAGCCCGCGCCCGCCAGCCGCCGCGCGATCGCCTGCCCGATCCCCGAACCCGCGCCGGTGACGATCGCGACCGGTGCCGGCGCCTGCTCGTCAGTGCCCATGCGCAGATTCTCGGTTATCTTCGCGCCCTGCGTGTCGGAACATCCCCTGTCCAGCACGGTCGTCGGCAGCTACCCCCAACCGGAGTGGCTGATCGACCGCGAGGCGCTCGGCTCGCACTCGGTTCCGCGCGTGCGGGTCAGCCAGGCGTGGCGGATCCCCGAGCCCTACCTCGAGGAGGCGCAGGACGACGCCACCGTGGTCGCGATCCGCGACATGGAACGGGCCGGGATCGACACGATCACCGACGGCGAGATCCGGCGCGAGAGCTACTCCAACCGGTTCGCGACGGCGCTCGAGGGCGTCGACGCCGAACACCCGGCCACCATCCACACCCGGGACGGCGCGGCCCGGACCGTGCCGCGGATCGTCGGGCGCGTGCGGTGGCGCGAGCCGGTCGAGGCGCGCGACGTCCAGTTCCTGCGCGCCAACACCGACCGCACCACGAAGATCACGCTGCCCGGCCCGTTCACGATGGCCCAGCAGGCCTCCAACGAGGTCTACGACGACCCCGACGAGTTGGTCATGGACCTGGCGGCGGCCGTCAACGCCGAGGCGCGAGCGCTCGAGCGCGCCGGCGCCGACGTGATCCAACTCGATGAGCCGTGGCTGCGCAACAACCCCGAGGCGGCTCGCCGGATCGCGGTCCGGGCGATCGACCGCGCACTCGAGGGCCTGAGCGCCACCACCGCCGTGCACCTCTGCTTCGGTTATGCCGCGCTGATGGGCGACAAGAAGGCCAACCGCTACGACTTTTTGGGCGAGCTGAGCGACAGCGTCGCGCAGCAGATCTCGGTGGAGGCGGCCCAGCCGAAACTCGACCTCGGACAGCTCTCGGAGCTGAGGCCCAAGGTGGTCGTGCTCGGGGTGCTCGACCTCGCCGATCCGAACGTCGAGAGCGCGGAGGCGGTCGCCGCGCGGATCCGCGCGGCGCTCGCGCACGTGCCCGCCGAACGGCTGGTCCCCGCACCCGACTGCGGCATGAAGTACCTGCCGCGCGAGCGCGCCTTCGCCAAGCTCGCGGCCCTGAGCGCCGGCGCCGCGCTCGTCCGCGCGGAGCTTCTTGGAAGAGCCGCATGACCATCGACGAGCTCGTCGCCGCCGCGGAGGACAAGGGCCTTCGCCTGGTCCGCTTCCTGTGGTGCGGAAACGACGGGACGATCCGCGCCAAGGCATCCTCCCGCCATGGGCTGGCGGGCCGCCTGAGCGCCGGCATCGGCCTCACCGTCGCCATGCAGGCGATGAACTCGCTCGACCAGCTCCAGCCGGTGCCGGGCATGGGACCGGTGGGCGAGGTGCGGCTCGTGCCCGACGTTGAGACGTTCCGCGTGCTGCCGTACGCGCCGCACACGGGCGCGGTGCTGACCGATCACATGTGCCTCGACGGCACGCCGGCGCCGGTCTGCCAGCGGTCGTTCCTGAAGCGGATGGAGGGGCAGCTGGCCGAGCAGGGACTCGCGTTGCGCGCGGCGTTCGAGAACGAGTTTTCGCTGGCCACCGCCCTTGACAGCGCCTACGTCCCGATCGATTCGGCGCTGTGCTTCTCGACAATCGGGATGACGGCCGCTCAGGACTACATCGACCAGCTCGCCGGCGCGCTCGAAGCCCAGCGGATCCCGCTCGAGCAGTACTACGCCGAGCTCGGGCACGGACAGCAGGAGATCTCCACGGGACACGCGCCGGCCCTCCAGGCGGCCGACGAGCAGCTGCTCGTGCGCGAGACGATCCGTGCCGTGGCCACCGGGCGGGGGCTGGTCGCCTCCCTCGCACCCAAGCCGTGGCCCGAGAACGCCGGGAACGGCTGTCATATCCACTTCTCGCTGTGGGAAGGGCAGCGCAACCGCTTCTACGACGGATCGCGCCCCGACGGGCTGTCGGACACCGCGCGCCACTTCATCGCGGGCGTCCTCGCCCATCTGCCCGCCCTGTGCGCGCTGACCGCGCCGAGCTTTAACTCCTACCACCGGATCGTGCCGCAGTTCTGGGCCGGCGCGTTCGTCTGCTGGGGGCACGACAACCGCGAGGCGCCGGTCCGCGTCCCGTCTCAGTTCCGCGGCGCCGAGGAAGCCTCGACCAACGCCGAGCTGAAGGCCTCCGACGCGAGCTCCAACCCCTACCTGGCCCTCGGCGGACTGATCGCGGCCGGCCTCGACGGGCTCGAACGCGGGCTCGAGCCGCCCGACCCGATCGAGGTCGACCCGGCCACCTTGAGCGACGAGGAGCGCGCCGGCCGCGGAGTCGAGCGGATGCCGGCGAACCAGGAGCAGGCGCTCGACGCACTCGCGGCCGACGAGCGGTTGCTGGACGCGCTCGGCGCCGAGTTGGCCGACGCCTACCTGGCGGTGCGGCGCTCGGAGTGGGAGACGTACTCCGCGGGAGACGCGGCATTCGAGCAGCAGGGTCACTTCGAGAAGTACTGAGCCAGACGCCGGCGGTCGACCACCACGCGCACGGCATCCTGCGCGCGCCGCCCGCCGGCCTGGACGAGTTCCGGGGCCTGTTCTCGGAGAGCGCGGATCCCCGCCAGTGGCCCCACGTGGCCACCGCCGTGACCTACCGGCGGGGGATCCGCCTGCTCGCGGAGCATCTGGGCTGCGAACCGACCGAGGAGGCCGTCTACGCAAAGCGCCTGGCCACCGAGCCCGCCGCCTACGCCTCGTCGTTGCTGCGCGCGGCGAACACCGACCTCGTGCTGGTCGACGAGGGATTTCCGCCGGCGCCGGACGGTACGAGCTGGCGCGAGCTTGGGGAGCTTGCCGGCTGCGACGCCCGGCCGATCATGCGGATCGAGCAGACGGCCGAGGCCATCGGGATCGACTCGCTCGACGCGCTGCGCGAGGCCGTGTCGACCGCGCGTTCCCGCGGCTACGTCGCCCTCAAGACGATCGCCGCCTACCGTGGCGGGCTCGACCTCGACGCGCTCCCACCCCCCGCGCGCCCCGACCGCCTCGAAGGGGCAGCGGTCCGCGACGTGGTCTTGGCTGCGCTCGAGGCCAACGAGGACACCGGCGACCCGCTCCCGGTCCAGGTGCATACCGGCTTCGGCGACTCGGACCTGCTGCTGCCCTCCGCGCGCCCGGGGCTGCTGAAGCCACTGATCGAGCGGTTTCGCGAGACGACCTTCGTCCTCTTGCACTGCTATCCGTTCGTGCGCGAGGCGGGTTGGCTCGCGCACGTCTACGGCAACGTGTTCTTTGACCTCTCGCTGACCATCCCGCACGTGGGCCGGCCCGCCGCCGCGGTGTCCGAGGCGCTCGAGCTCGCGCCGGTGTCAAAGCTGCTCTACGCCTCCGACGCCTCGCGCACCCCGGAGCTCTACCTGCTGGCCGCCGCCTGGTGGCGCGACGCGCTGGCCGAGGTCCTGCCGGCGTTGATGCCAGCGCTCGACGCGGTCGCCGCCGGGCACATGATCCTGCGTGCGAACGCGCTCGCCGTCTATCGGCTGGGCGAGACCTCGCCCCGGACCAGTTCGATGTAGCGCGCGGACGAGCGCTCCACGATCCGCTTGGCGTCGTGACGGATCACCGGGCTCCACCAGCCCCCGTAGATGCACTCGTATCGGTAGGGCGAAAGCGCCGCGACGAGGCGGCGCACCGCGCCCTCGGGAAGCGGCAGCCGGTTCGGAGCGCTCCAGATGAACGACACTCGGTCGGCGCCCGGGGTGACGCAGAGCGTGTCGCCGACGAACAGGGCACCGCCCCCGTCGGCGCCGGCGGACCAGTGCACCACCGCGCTGCCCGGGAAGTGCCCGCCGCACTGGACCAGGGTCACCCCGGGCAGGGGCTGGGACGTCCCGGACCAGAGCCGAACCGCTCGATCCGGGCGCATCAGCCAGTGCCGATCGGCCTCGGGCAGCAGGATCTCGGCGTCGCACGCGTGACTCCACTCGACGATCGCGCCGTACATGTGTGGGTGGCTCGAGCTGACCGCGGCCAGTCCTCCCGCGGCACGCACCGCGTCGATCGCCGCCTGGTCGATGAACGGCGGGGGATCCCACAGCAGATTGCCCTCGGGCGTCGACACGAGCAGTCCGCGCTGTCCCACGCCGACGCCGCCCGGCTTCACGCCAATCCCGACCAGGCGTGGCTCGACCTCGCGCACCTCGGTGCGGTAACCGGCCTCCGCGAGCTCATCCATCGTCTTCCACTCCTGGCCGGTGGGCGGGACCCACTGACGCTCGTCCTCGCACAGCGGGCAGCGCTGCGGTGGCGCGGGCGCCGGCGGGTAGTTCGCCCCGCAGGCGGGGCAGATCCAGATGCTGGTGTCCGTCACGGTCAGGCGTCCTTGGGAAGGAAACTTCAACATACTCGTAGTTTCTTCCCACCAAGGCGGCAACCGCGGACAATCCCCTAAGTACCCCAGCGCTCTTCGATGCGGGCGAAGTGCCAGATGGCGAGCGCGACCGCCCAGGTGGCCACGAACATGGCCACGATGATCAGGCCGAGCTCATTGATGTTGATGCTCTCGATCCACTGCCAGAACGAGCCGTGGGCGCCGAGCTTCTGGGCGAACAGGCCGGCCAGCTCGATCGTCCCGATCGCCAGCGCCACCATCACCGACAGCGCGGTGATCATGATGTTGTAGTAGAGCTTGCGCACGGGCCTGGACAATGACCACTGGTACGCGAAGTTCATGAACGACCCGTCGATCGTGTCCAACAGGGACATGCCGGCGGCGAACAGGATCGGCAGGCACAGGATCGCGTAGAAGGGCAGACCGGCGCTGGCCGCGCCCGCGGCCAGGAACAGCAGCGCGACCTCGGTGGCGGTGTCGAACCCGAGCCCGAACAGCACCCCGATCGGATACATGTGCCAGCCCCGTCCAATCGCGCGGGTGAACCGGCCGAGCATCCGGTTCATGAGCCCGCGGGCGCCGAGCTGACGCTCGACTTGCTCCTCGCTGAAGCGCCCGCTGCGCAACTGGGCGAAGATCCGGACGATCCCCAGGAGGATCAGCGCGTTCAGCGCCGCGATCGCGTACAGGAACGCGCCCGACACGCTCGTCCCGATCCAGCCAGTGACCGCGTGCAGGGTCGAGCCGTCGCGGCGCACCGGACCGCTGAGCGTCCGCAGGCCGATCGCGAACAGGAACGAGAGGACGAATACGACCGTCGAGTGCCCAAGCGAGAACCAGAAGCCGACACTGATCGGCCGCTTGCCCTCGGCCATCAGCTTGCGCGCCCGTTGTCGATCGCCGAGATGTGATCGGCGTCGAAGGCGTGGCGCAGGCCGAGCGTGTAGGCGGTGAGGCCGAGCCCGACCGTGAAGCCGCCCGTCGCCCCGAGCCGGAAGTGGCGCGGGGCGACCAGCACGATGAGGATGAAGAACCCGACCACGTGCAGGGCGAGCACGACGCCGGCCATCCCCGCCACCCAACGCCGCTCCCGCCGGGACAGCGTGCCCCTCATGCCACGCCGACCTCCGCCACCCCGCCGTCGGGCACGGTGACCAGCGGTCCGGGCGTTCGCTCGTCCTCCCACACGAGGTATGCGCCCGCCGACAAGCTGCCGAACACCGCGGTCAGCCGCGACCCCGCGGCGGTGGAGCGATCATGCACGCCGGTGTGGACCCGGCGCGCGTCGCCGTCGGCCGGGCTGATCTCGATCTCCCGGCCACGGAAGCGCTCGCTCGGGTAGAGGACGAGCGCTCCGCGGCCGGCGCCGATGTCGAGCGCGACGCTCGCGCAGGCCGCAGCCGGCGCGAGCGTCTCATGGGTGATCGTCGTGTGCCCCATCGCTCACAGCGCCCCGAGCGGCGCGGTCTGGTAGCCGCCCTGCGGCGTCCCGAGGTAGGGGAACCCGGTTAGGTAGCGGGTGCTGGTCGGGTCGAGCCCATCGGTGAGCAGCGAGGCCGCGCCGTCCGGGGTGAAACTCTTGTCCACGAGCGGAATCGTCGCTCCGGCGATCGCGCGCAGTTCCACGCTGACCACGTCGTCGAATACGCGCCGGCCGTTGGGGAACCCGGCGAGATCGCCGCCGAGGATCCCCAGTGCGTTTGGGGAGCTTGTCGGCGGGATCGCCAGATTGAGCCGCAGCATGTCGGCCAGGGTGTTGCCGGTGAAGTTCTGGAACCCCGGCACGATCCCGGATGGAATCCCGGTCAGGAGGATCGCGACCAGGTCCGCCCGCGGCTTGCTGTAGGCAGCCAGTTTCGGGAACACCCCGGGGTACAGGACGGGCAGCAGCGCCGCCAGCTCGGGGTGCTGAACGCCGGCCGCGAACTGCTTGTCCGCCGACGGCGGGAGCGAGTTCCAGAGGTCTTTGAAGCCCATCCCGACCAGCACCTCGTTGAACAGCGGGTTGCCCAGGCGCGAGACCTGCATCCACTCGCCGGCCTGCTGCTCGTTGCTCCAGTTGCCGTCGTGCACCACCGCCGCCTGACGGCTGGCCGACGCCCATACCCCGATCACCGAGTCGGATGACGTCGGGACGGTGGGATTGGATCCGTGGCGGGTCAGGTCCTGCTTGGGAACCTTGAGCGCGATCGAGTGGACGCTGAAGTCGTTGGTTCCGTTGACTCCGGCGGCCGCCGCGAGCGAGCCGATGTGCAGGTTCTCGAACGGGCGCAGGGTGCCCAGGTCGAAGATCGACCCGAGGTCGACGTAGAAGCCCTCGAGCCGCTGCCCGGCAAACACCGTCCGTCCACCGGCGATGCCGTGCACGGCTTGCGTGGCGAGCGCGTCGTAGTCGGGGGTGGACAGGACACCGACGTTGCAGGGCGGGCAGGCCAGGCCGGTGGCGAGGACCGCGCTCCGCCCATGCTCGATGCGGGTCACCGAGTAGAACTGCTTGCGGTTCCAGTTGGAACTGCCGATCGAATCGATCGGCCCCGTGTTGTAGAGGAACGAATTCGGATCGGCAACTTGGGTCTCGAACGCGAACTCGTAGATCACGTCCGCGTCGCCGTCCCCGTCGTTGTCGACGTTGATGCGGTAGCGCACGTCAGGACCGAACTCGAAGAAGTTGGGGCCGCCGAACGGCGCCTCCAGGGGAAGGTAGTTGGCGATGATCGTCACCGTCCTGGGGTCGTCGGGACTGACGAACGCGTACGTGTCGGTGTTGTCGGCCACCGGGTCCTTGCTGATCGCCGGTGCCTCGCGATGAGATGACATGCGATTCCTCCTCAGCCCGCTGCGCGGGCGATTCGAGCGGCGATCTTCGGGTCGTGCAGCTTCGTCTCGCGCTCCCCGGACATCACCGAGATCTCGCCGGTACGCGGCTCGCGGATGTAGGCCACGATCGGCCCTGAGTGGGCGGCAGCGGACGCGTCGGCCTGCTCGGCCATCAACGCTCCCACTACCGTCGCGCCGGCCGCCGCCGCGGCTGAACGCTTGACGAATCCTCGCCTGGTGCTGTCACTCATGACTTCCTCCGTTGGGGGGGTTGTTTGTCACCGTCAACTACGCGGTGACGGGGTTACTGGATCACTCGTGAGACGTGTTAATTTCGTAACTGGGGTCGGTGACACTGGCGCGAGCCCGCGAGCGGCGCTCGGTCAGGGACGCCAGCAGCACGCCTACCTCGAACAGGAGGTAGAGCGGCACCGTCTCCAGCAGGAGAGTGACGGCATCTCCGGGCAGCACCGCCGCCACCGCGCCACACGCGAGCACGGCGTAGCGCCGGTTGCGGCGCAGGCGCCGGGGGCTGATCAATCCTGCCCGGGTGACAGCGAGGATTCCTACCGGCACCTGGAACAGCAGCCCCATCGCGAGCAGGATGGTCCCGGCGAACCGGTAGTACTGGTTGGCCTGCACCAGCACGTTGAACTGGGAGCTGTTGAAGTTCTGGAAGAAGTGCACGGCCGCGGGCAGCACCACGAAGTAACCGAACAGCACGCCGGCGGTGAACAGGAATGGGACCGAGACCGCGAGCGGCATCACCCGCCGGCGCTCCTGGGGTCGCAGGGCAGGGATCAGGAAGGCATAGGCCTGGTGGAGGACGAAGGGGAGCGCCAGGATCAGCGCAAACACGAGCGAGACCGTCACGGTCGTCGCGAACGGCTCGCCGATCCCGAGGGTCACCGGCTTGTCGCCCTGCGGCGGCGCCGACAGCCGCGCGATGTCGTGCCCCAGCCCACGCTGGATACTCGCCAGTTCGGCTCGTGCAGGCCTGGTCAGCGGCACGCTGGCACCGATGACTCCCGCTAGGGAGCGGACCTGGAGTGCCACGTCGCGTGCGCTGCGCGCGACGGTGTAAGTGGCGCCGAGCGGCCCGTGTCCAGCGCGCACCTGGGCCTCGGTCTGACGGGCCAGCGGCCGGTCGATGATGCGCAGCAGGTCGTGGTTCTGCCAGAAGCACAAGCCGAAGGCGACGCCGATCACCGCCAGCGACGCGATCAGCCGCGTGCGGAGTTCGTCGAGATGTCCGACGGTGCTCAGCCGCTCATCGGGACCCACCGTCCGCACGGCGGCGCGGATCGCCCGCACCATGATCACGCTCCAGGATCGATTGCTTGACACGCCCTGTACGTGATCCACGCCGACTCGGATCATTCGCGCCCGCGCAGCTCAGGTGACTGATCCAAATCGGACGCAGCTACGTATCAGCCGGTCAAACCAACCGATTGGAGCAAGTCATGATGGGACTCGACAATCCAGTACACCTCGCCTTCCTGTTCGTGCTGCTGCTGCTGGTGTTCGGCGCGAAGCGCCTGCCCGAACTCGGGCGTTCGCTTGGCGCCGGTCTGCGCGGGTTCAAGGAGTCGATCAACGGCGAGACCCCCCTGGCGCAACTCGATGCCACAAGCGCGGCGAGCCCCTCGGTGGCCACACCGTCCGACGCGCACCCGGTCAGCGCGGCCACGGAGGCGACGCAGCCCCGCACGTCCTAAGAGCCGGCTTGTGAGTGCGCGAGCACGGGTATTTCTGATGCCGCCCCGATCCAGGTGGGCACCACCTCGTCGCGCCACGGGAGGAATCCATGCGCAAAGCTGCCGGCATCGCCCCCACGGTCTCGATCGTCTCCGTCCTCATGCTCGTAGGCACCGGCGAGCAGTCGTTGCCCAGCAGCCCGCTGGTCGGCGACCAGTACTACGCCTGGTACGAGCTGCTGCCGGCGAGCGAGACGCAGCTGACCGGCTGCACCGGCGACGCGAACTGCACCGTGACTCCGGGTGACAACATCAGCCAGGTGTCGGGCGACACGTGGAGCATCTCGATGACCGACGCCGGTCACTGGAGCTGGAGCAAGGACGTCACCTACAGCTCCTCGGAGTCCTCGGGCGAGTGGATCCTCGAGGCCCCGACGCTCGTCGCCCAGACCACGCTGGCCAACGTGGGCACCGTCGCCTTCGGTCCGACCTCGACCTACACCGCGGGCGGCACGACCCAGACGATCGCCGAGGGAGACCCGACGACGATCGCTCTCTCCCCCGGAGTGATCAACGAGGCGACTCCGTCTGCGCTGGCCTCCGACGGCCAATCGTTCAACGACTGCTCCTTGCCCATCCAGTCGGCGAACGAGGCGCCGAGCGGCCGGGTGGCCACGTAGGCGATCCAGAAGGTGAGAACCGGGTTCCAGTCGAACCGCCAGTAGCCGGACGGCCGGGATCGCGATCACCACGGCGAACAGAATCCCTGAGGCGAAGTACCCGAGGTGGAAGGTCGTCGCCGTCAGATCGCCCAGGGCGGTGCCCATCGCGAACGTCGCGACCACCGCCGCCCAGTAGAACGCCTCCCGGCGGTCGGTGTCGATGCTGTGGATCGAGAGCGTCTTCTCGGTCCGCTCCCAGCTCACGAACACCGCGACCAGGACGAGGGCGTACAGCACCACTCGCAGGGCGCCCCGGACAGTAAGCCGTCCCAGGCGGCGAAACGAGTTCGTGGCAGGTTGGCTCGCGGCCGGTGGCATCGGCACTCCTCTGCGCGGTTCGCTTAATTTAAGTTGACCCCCACCGAAAAACGCTAGCTACAGCTCGCCACCGGCTCAGTCGACGACGACGGCCGGCGCCACCGGGGTTTCCGGCTCGGCCGGCGCGACCGGCGCCACCGACGGCCCCGGCGCAGGACGGGACCAGACTCCGCGCTCCTGCAGAAGTGCCACCTGCCGGCGCGTGACCTCGTCCCGGTACTCGGCGTGCGTGTACGGCGCTCGCTCCAGGTACAGGTTCTTCGGATAGATCGGCTGCTCGTAGATCAGCTGGTACTGCTCGGTGGTGAGGTCCTTCATCCAGTTGTCCCACTGGGCCGCGTGGCGGAAGTGCCGCAGCGCCTCGATGTCGATCGTCCCGCCGATCCAGGTCGAGCCGGCGCCGTACGGGACCTCGGTCACCACCTGGCCCCGGTAGTCCACGATCTGCGAACCGCCGGAGAAGGTGTCGATCGGAACGGTCGAGTCCTTGTCGAGGTAATACGTGCCGAGGTTCATCCCGATCACGTACATGTTGTTGTCGAGCGCGCGGGCCCGGTTCTGGACCGAGAACATGCCGCTCATCACGCCCGGCGCGGGATACGGCCCGCGGTAGGCGATCTCGCAGCCGTTCATGGCCAGCCCGCGCGCGTTTTCCGGGTAAGACGCCTCGTTGGCCATCATGATCCCGATCCGCCCGATCGCGGTGTCGGCGACGGGATAGAACGCGCTCAGCTCGCGGCCGTAGAGCTCGACCCAGCGATCCCAGACGTTGTGGGGCGTGACCGAGTGCTCGACGGGGAGCAGCGGGACCAGCTTGTGGTGCTTGAGCACGACCGCGCCGTCCTCGGGCTCGATCACGAACCCGACGTTGAAGAAGCGACCCGGGAACTCGGGATGCCGGCCTTCGCCTGCGCGATCACGTAGGCATTCCACTGCCGCGCCAGGCGACCCAGCTGGTCGGTCTCCGGGCCGGGGATGTCGATCGCGCAGTCGCGCGCGTAGCTCTCGTGGTCGAGATCAAGGACCTCGTCGGTGAACCCCTGGAGGCCTCCCTCAGGGATGCAGATCAACCGCACCGGGAGGTCCATGCTCGACAGCCACGACGCCGCCTTGACCATGTGCGAGATGTGCTCGAGGTTCCAGCTGATCTCCTCGCGCCGGCGGATGCCGCGCATCGTCTGGATCAACCCGACCGCCTGGTACGGCTCGATCATCGTCACCCTCCTCCTGCTAAGGCGGCGCCGTCAGGCGCCGCCGACGAATCCGATTGAAGGCGCCGCCGTCCGGCGCCGCCGACAAATCCGATTTTCCCTATGGCTCGCGACCGACTCAACCGGCGCCGGAGAGCCGCTCGACGGCGATCACCGCGATGTCGTCGGCCTGCGGCCCGCGGGCGAAGCTGCGTACCGCGTCCTCGATCCGCGCCACGGCGTCGCCGGCCCCGCTCGCGCCGCGCAGCGCCGCAATGAGGCGATCCTCGCCGAAGCGCTCGTCCTCCCCAACGGTGTCGATCACGCCGTCGGTGTAGAGGACCAGCTGGTCGCCCGGCTCCAGGTGAATAGTCACGGGCGTCCACTCTCCGCGCTCGTAGGCACCGAGGAACGGGGCGAACACGCCGGCCGGCTCCGGGCGGCCTGCGCGTAGGTGAAGCGCCGGGGGGTGGCCGGCGAGCACGAGCTCGGCCTTGGCTTCGTCGTCCACATCGCGCAGCAGCGCGCAGCACACGCTGACCAGGGACAGCCCGGAGCCCTGGCGGAGCGCCGCGTTCAACTGCTCCAGGGTCGCGACGGGATCCCCGAGTAGCTTGCCCGCGGTGCGCAGCGTGTAGCGCGACAGCGACGTCAACGCCGCCGCCTCGGCCCCGCGTCCGGCGACGTCGCCGACCACCACCATCCAGCCGCCGCGGACCGCGAACGCGTCGTAGAAGTCACCCCCCACCTCGTTCTGCTCCCCGGCGGCCTGGTAGAACCCGGCAAGCCGGAAGCCGGGTATGACGGGTAGCTCGGGCGGGAGCAGGCTGCGCTGTAGTGTCGCGGCGATCTCCGAACGTTCCGCGTAGAGGCGCGCATTCTCGACTGCAATTGCGGCCCGTTGGCCGAGCTCGCTCGCGAGCACGAGGTCGCTCTCGTCGAACGTCCTGCCGGACCGGTCCATCGCCAGGAAGATCGCCCCGATCGGCGGCTGACCGGCCAGCGCCAGCGGCGCGGCGATGACCCGTCCGGCCAGTCGCGCCTCGGCGGACTCGACCGCCTCGATGGCGACGCTCAGCTCATCCGTGGCCGCCGGACGAGCCTCCCCCGGCTCGGGCGCCTCCCGATCGGGCGCCGCGCCGGCCGCCGCGACCTGCTCGAGCCCTTCGTCGTCCACGTGCAACAGCACCTGGCAGCGGTCGGCCAGGCCGGGGACGGCGAGTTCCGCTACCCGCTGCAGGCTCTGGTGATACTCGAGCGAAGCGGACAGGGCATGTCCGGCCTCGGCCAGCAGCCGCTGGGCGAGCTCGGCGCGCTTGACCTCGGTCAGGTCCTCGATCACGCTGACGACGATCGCGAGCGACCCGTCGCGATCGAACACCGGCGTCGCCTTGTGGAGCAGCCAGCGCTGCTGTCCGGTGGCGCGGACCACGTTGCGGACGAGCAGCGGCCCTGCTTCCTCGCCGCGGGCGACGATCGCTGAGGGAAGGTCGGACAGCTCCAGGCGACGCCCGCGCTCATCGAACACGTCGTAGAGAGCCATCAGCGACCCGGGCAGGGCCTCGGTTATCTCGTTGGCTGACGCGACCCCGAGCAGGCGAGCCGCTGCGGGATTGGCGAATACGATCCTGGCGGCGGCGTCGCGGACGATCACCGCCTCCGCCAGGTTGGTCAGGGTGGCTTCGAGCCGCAGCTCGAGTCCGCTGACCGCCGCCGACAGGCTGGCGTTGTCCAACGCCAGCGCCAGGCGAGCCGACAGAACCTCGGCGAAGCGCAGGTCCTCAGGACCGTAGTCGCGACCGGAGGTGCCGACGCCGCACGCCAGCGCACCCACGATGCGCCCTCGCGCCACCAGCGGCACGTCCAGCGTCGAGCGCAGCTCGAGCGCCCGCAGCAGCTCGAAGTCCGCCTCGTCGGCGGCGATCGCCCGCAGGTGCTCGTCGGTCATCCGCTCGATCAGCTGGCTCTCCCCGCTGGCCAGCGCCGCCGGCAGTCCGATTGGCGCTTCGGGGACGGGACGGCGCCGGAGCAGGCCCTTCTCGAGTTCCTCTCGCCCTGGGCCCTCGACTCGGGACCCGATGCGCCGAAACACGCCCTCGTGCGAGATCGTGTCGAGCGTCGCAACGTCGGCGAAGGCGGGCACGACGTACTCGAGCAAGCGCGCCACCGTCTCGCCGAGTAGCACGGTGCCATCCGTGACCTCGTCGATCGAGGCCAGCAAGGCAAACCGGTCCTGTTCGTGGCTCGTTCTCAACCGCTCCCACCCGCGGACGGCAGCCTCGACGGATCGGCGAACAGCCCCTCATCGCCCGCGAGCCCGGCGATGTCGAACAGCCGCTGCACGTTCGGCGGCCCGGGGAAGACGCGGAAGCCGTAGCCGTGGGCCGCGGTGTGCTGCTGCTCCTCGATGATCAGCCGAAGCCCGGAGGTATCCATGAACCCGACTTCACGCAGGTCGAGGTACACCGACCCGCGATTCGCCCGCGCCGCGGCGATTGCCTCAGCGGCCTTGGCAACCGTCGAGAGATCGATGTCGCCACGAGCCGACACGACCGATGCGTCGCCGATTCGCTGGAGCTCGAGGCTCAGATGACTCGCCCGTCGCACACTACCTCCCGCACCTCCTACTAGTGCGTCAGCTCGCCTCTCCCACGGCTGCGCGCAGGGCGGAGAGGTCGGTCGACCCGAACACCACGCGGTTGCGTGTGGCGACATACACCAGGTCCAGGTCGACGCCCGCCCGCGCGATCTTACGCGTCAGATCGGCCAGCACCCCGGGGCGATCCTCGACGTCGACCACCACGACTTCGCGCTCACGCGTCACCGCCAGGTGTGAGATCGCCAGGGAATGCTTCGCCGCCTCGGGGTGTGGGACGAGGATGTGCAGCTCGGCGCGATCGCCCGCTCCGATACACGTAGCCGCCGCGATGTTGACACCCGCGTCGCTGATCGCGGCCGCGACCTGCGCCAGCGCCCCGGGAGTGTTCTCGATGTCGATGACCAGGTCGTATGCCATGTGGGCAGCGAAAGCGCCAGCCTACTATCCGCGGCGCCGTCGATGGGCCGTCGAACAACCGGCCATCGCGGCAAGCGGTTACCTTCCGGGCACGATGAGCCCACCGCCGGAACGTTATGACCACGTGGTGTGGATCGTGCTGGAGAACCACTCCTACGAGCAGATCATCGGGGCGTCGGACGCTCCGTACATCAACCAGCTGGCGACCCAGCATGGCCTCGCATCGAATTTCTACGCGGAGTCGCATCCGAGCCTGCCCAACTACATAGCCATGACCTCCGGTTCGACGCAGGGAATCGGCGACGACGATCCTCCCTCAGCGCATCGCCTCAACGTTCCGAGCATCTTTAGCCTGCTCCCGGGAGGAGGCTCGCGTTCGCTCGAGGAGTCGATGCCTTCGAACTGCCTGCAGACCGACTCAGGCGAGTACGCCGTGCGCCACAACCCGCAGGCGTATTACGTCAACCTCGCAGGTGACTGCGACCGTTACAACGTCTCGCTGAGCGACCCGCCGGACCTGTCGGCACGCTTCACCTTCGTCACACCCAACCTGATCCACGACATGCACGACGGCACGGTGGCGGATGGCGACAGTTGGATGTCGTCGTTCATGCCGAAGCTGCTCTCAAGCGACGAATACGCCGCTGGTCGTACGGCTTTGTTCGTGACGTGGGACGAAGACGACGACCTCAGCGGCAACCACATCCCGACGCTGGTGATCGCGCCATCGGTGGCGCCGGGGACCACCGTGGCCGACCGCTTCGATCACTACTCGATGCTCCGCGCCACTCAGGAGATGCTGGGGGTCGGGCCGTTGCTCGGCAGCGCCGCCACCGCGGCCGACATGCGCACGCCGTTCAACCTGTAGGCGTCGTCCGCGGAGCTGGACTCTCAGCCCGCGCTGGTGCCCGACCGAAATGCCGAGCCCAGGCCATGCCTCGGGCGCGCGATCTGCAGGATTCGCTCGCTGTCCCGCTCCTCCTGGAGGTCACGCAGTCGCCCGGCGAGCATCGCGGGCAGGGTGATGATCCCCACGAGCCCTCGGGGTGCACCCGCGTCGCGCGCTGCAGATCGCGCCGCGTCACGACCCCGGCGAGCCCTCGGTCCGGACCGGTCACCGGACAGATGCGCTGGCGCTGTGCGACCGACGTGAGTTCCGTGCCGTCCCGGACGACCACATCGGACAGCCGGTCGCGCGTGTCGTAGACGACGACCTCCCCCGTGTCCATCACCTCACGGACGAACAGGACCGCCAGCGGATCGACGTCGTATTCGCGGGTCAGGTGAAAGCCGCGGCGCGCGACCTTCTCGGTCAGGACCGAGCGCTTCAGGGTCAGCGCAGTCAACAGGTACGCGCCCGTCGCCCCGATCAGGAGCGGCAGCAGGGCATCCCAGCGGCCGGTCAATTTCGGCGCCAGCACGCCCCCCAAGGTCCCCGAGCCAACCGACAGGGACCAGATCAGTGACTTGACGATGAAGATCCCCACGATCAACGACATTGCGGCGCGGCCGGCGAGCAGTTCCCGGATCACGTCGTAGCCGACGCCGAGCGCGCCCGTCGCCACCCCGACCGCCGCGCACAACACGTAAGTCGTGATCGACAGGTGCAGAGCCACCGCCGGGACGGCGAACACGTGGCCGACGCCGAGGATGTGCATCCGCGTCACGGTCGCGACCGCGACCGCGACCGCCGTGGCCACCGGCAGCATGCTCCGAGGGCGCCATTCGAACAACAGCAGCTCGACGGCGAGGAGCACCGAGGCCAGCGGCGCGTTGGACGTGGCCGCCATCCCCGCGGCGGCGCCCGCAACCAGCAGCGCCTTGCGTTCATCCGCCGTCAGCTCCAGGTGCTGCGCGAGCACCAGGCCCAGCGCGCCGCCCGTCATGATGATCGGGCCCTCGGCGCCGAACGGTCCACCCGAGCCGATCGGGAGCGAGACCACAGATCTGGAGCACTCGGGAGGTGACTATGAAATCGCCGAGATGGCGGACCCGCTCGATCGCTCCCGCGCCGCTTACGACCGACCGCACAGCGTCCGCGCGTGCCGTGCCGTCACGCCCACCGTCGGCCGCGGAAGCATCCCGTCTGGCCCGCCCACTTCGGACATCACGCCTCAGGCCGTCGGCGAGGACAAGCAATCGGCCTGCACGGAGAGGCTGGGTGGCGCGCTCGAGGCGTTGGCCTCGAGCGCCTCCCAGAGAGCGCGCATCGTCGGCGCGAGGTGGGCCAGCTCCGCCAGGTGCGCCTCCGAGAGCTGGTTCAGCTTGACCATCCCGGCCTTGGTGAGCGACACGCGGACCTGCGTCCCGTTGACCGGATCCGGATTGCGGACGACGAGTCCCGCGGCCTCGGCGCGATGGATCAGCTCGCTGGCGGAATGATGGCGAAGGACCAGATAGTCGGCGATCTCGCCGATCGTGGGAGACGTGGGCCCCGCGTGGCCGCGGATGGCCAGGAGCAGCTGGTGTTGCGCGGACGTCAACCCGGCCGCGTGCGCCTGCTGCTCGCTCCAGCGCAGGAAGCGCCTGAGCCCGGTTCTGAGCCGCAACAGGTGCTCGAAATCCGCTTGCTTCAGCTCCACTGGATGGACAGTATCGTGGTACGACACTTCGTGAGGCAGTCGCATGAGAGCCTCGAGCCGATCGACCCACCGTCTATTCGCGAGGTTCCACGGTCGACCGTGGGCGGGGGCGTTCAACGTGGTCATGGCCACCACGATCGTGTCGATCGCGGCGCGCGAGGTCGGCTTCGAGCTGCTGTCGATCGTGCTGCTGTGGATCGCCGTCGCGGCCTTCGTCTCGCTTGCCGCGCTGGATATGGGGCTCGCCCGACATCCGCTGGCCCTGCTCCGGCGGGCCGGGCAACCGGGCGAGGGGTTTCATGCGCTCGGTTTCGTCGCGGACGGATGCGTGCTCGGAATCCGGATCGCGCGGACTCCAGGCGCGAAGGTGATCATCGCGGCCGTCCTGCTGGGCTGCGGCTTCGTGTTGTGGATCCTGATCCTCGGCGAGGTCGCGGCGGAGCACGGCCGCCGCGGGCTAGGCCGCCGCCGTCAGGCGCCGCCGACAGTTCCCGGCACTGAGCCGCGCGGCGAGTGGCTCCTGGCGGTGGTAGCGACCGAGGGCCTGGCGATCCTCGCCGCTCGCATTGCCCGCATCGAGCAACTCCCGGCGCTGCACGCCGGCGCGACCGTGCTGTGGATCGCCGGCACCCTCGCCTACGTGGTCATCGGCGCCCTGCTCGCGCAGCGACCGGCCCAGCCCCGCTTCGGGCTGGCCGACGTCTCACCCGACTGGTGGATCGTCATGGGTGCACCCGCGATCTGGTGCGTCGCGGCGGTCACGATCACCGGCGCGCATCCCGGAACGGCCGGTGGCGCGGTCGCCGCCGTCGCCTGGGGGCTCGCGACCATGATGCTGATCGTCATCGCCGTCGCCGACGCGCTGCGCACCCGAGGGTTCGGCCTGCGGTTCACTCCGGAGCGCTGGACGATGGTGTTCCCGCTCGGGATGTACTCGGTGGCGAGCTGGATGCTGGGGCAGAGCCTCGAAGCCGGATGGCTGACCGAGCTCGGGCGCCTGTGGCTCGCGGTGGCCTTGGCCGCGTGGGCGGCCCTGGCCCTCGGCGAGCTCCGCCACCTACTGCTTGGGTAATGACAGCGCCACCCGCATCGGCTCCGCGCCCCGGGTGATCTCGAGCGCGATCGGACGGCGCCGGCCTCGCGACCTCATGACCGCCACTTGGAGATCCTGGCAGGTCCGCAACGGTCGCCGGTCGGCCGAGGTGAGTAGGTCTCCTGGCCGGATCCCGCTCGCCGCGGCGGGACCGCTGGGGTCGACCTGGCGCACCAGCAACCCGATCAGGGGCGGCAGGCCCACCGCCCGCCGCCGCTCCAGCGCCACGGACGCGCCCTCCACTTCGAGCCCGAGCGCCAGAGCACCGGGGTCTCCCGGAAGCGGCTCCTCCAGTGAGTACAGGAGCTTTCTGAGCAGGCGCCCGAGCTCGTCGCGCTCGTCCTCGGCCAGGCCGGACAGGAGCTCACGCGCGTTGGTCAGGTGCTCCGGCGCGCACGCCTCGAACAGCTCACGGCCCCGGGGCGCGATCGAGATCACCGCGCCGCGGCCGTCGTCGGGGTCGGCCCGGCGCTCCACGAGTCCCCGGCCCACGAGCCGGTCGATCCGGATGCTGACCGTTCCCGGCGAGAGGCCCAGCTCCGCCCCCAGCCGCCGCTGAGAAACACTGCTCCCCTCCAGGCGAACGAGCGTGGCGAGCACCGCAAAGTCGGTGCTGCGCGCGCCGAAGCGCGCGAAGACCTCCTCGAGTCTCGGGCCAAGCAACGCGTGGAGGCGAGCCAGTCGGGCCGTGATCGCGATCGGCCCGACGGGAAGATCGGGCCGCGTGGCGTTCCAGCCGGCCATGACGCGCGCCACCGAGTCCTCCGCGCCCACCGGGAAGGTTTTGTCGCGCGGGGGCGTCATGCCGAGAAGCGTAGTCTTTCGTTCGGACACATAGTTTGGGTCAAAATCAAATCGGCCAAACGATCTTGGCCACGAATCGAGGAGGGTTTATGACCGAAGACGGCCAGAGCCAAGTTGTCGCCGACCATCACATGCGCGTGGACCTGGTGTCCTCGATGCCCAGGAAGGTCCTGATCGTGGTCGCCAATCCATCCACGTCGACCACGCTGGGCTGGCCCGTCGGTTTCTGGGGCGCAGAGCTGACCCACCCGTACTACGAGCTCACCGAGCGCGGGATCGAGGTGACGATCGCCAGCCCAGAGGGCGGCCGAGTCGAGATGGACTCGCTGAGCGACCCGCGCGATCCGTCCCAGTGGTCCGCCGAGGACCTGATCACGATGGGCTTTGTCAACACCCCGGCGCTGATGGATCTGCTCGAGGACACGCCGAGGCTGGCCGACCTGGACCTCGACGAGTTCGACGCGATCATGGTGGCCGGCGGCCAGGCACCGATGTTCACGTTCCGCCATAACGACGATCTCAAGGGCGCGGTTCGCCACTTCTATGAGTCGCAGAAGCCCACCGCGATCTACTGCCACGGCACCGCGGTGCTGGCCGACCTCACCCTGTCCGACGGGTCCTATCTGATCGAGGGAAAGACGGTCACGGGCTTCGCCAACGTCGAGGAGGAGTTCAGTGACTCGTTCGTCGGGCAGAAGGTGATGCCGTGGCGCGTGGAGGACGTGCTCAGAGAGCGGGGGGCGAACTACGTGCACGGCGGCCTGTTCAAGGCGTTCGCGATCCGCGACGGCCGGCTGATCACGGGCCAGCAGCAGTACTCGGGGCGGAAGGTCGCCCAGATAGTGATCGAGGCCCTGGGGGTGTGAGATGAAGATCGGAGTGATCGGCGCCGGGCGGATCGGCGGCAACTGCGCGCGTCAGGCGGTCAAGGGCGGGCACGAGGTGATGGTTTCCTTCTCGCGTGACGCGGCGGGGCTCGAGCGCCTTGCGTCCGAGCTCGGCGCAGGCGCCTTGGTCGGGAGCCCGGCTGACGCGGTGGCGTTCGGGGAGATCGTGATCTTCTCGGTCCCCTGGGGCACGATCGCGGACGCGCTCGCCCAGGCCGGCGATCTGGCCGGAAAGGTTGCGATCGACACGACCAACCAGTTCGGCTCGGGACCGATGCCCGAGGCGGGCCAGACCGCGGCGGCGTTCAACGCGGGGCGGATGGCCGGCGCGCGCTACGTCAAGTCGTTCAACACGCTCACCTCGGGCTTCCAGGCCGAGGCGGCGGGCCGCCAGGGCGCGGAGCGGGTCGTACAGTGGATCTGCGGCGACGATCCCGAGGCCAAGGAGATCGTCGCCGGCTTGATCCGCGACATGGGCTACGTCCCGATTGATCTGGGCCCAACCGCCGCGTGCGCGGTGATGGAAGCGCCCCGGCGCCCCGGCGCCGTGTACGGCGAGGAGTACCGGTCGGCGGACGCACCCGCCGTAGTCGAGGCCGTACGCGCCGGCACCGCCATTCCTCCGACGCCGGTATACGACTAGGGGACCCGAATTTCGTTCTCACTTCTGATAACGTTCTCGGAAACGAGAGTCAATCGGAAGAGGAATCGCCATGTCGCCCACTCGTAAGGCCGGCGCACGTCGCCGGACCGGCATCATCGTCGCCGCGGGGATGCTCGTCGAAACCGCCGGACTCTGGTTGCGGGCCCGCCGGATCGGCGGAAACGTGGTTGTCCGCTGTCGGCGCGGCCACCTGTTCACGACACTCTGGATCCCGGGGGCGTCCGTCAAGTCTCTACGGCTGGTGGCGTGGCGCTTTCAGCGCTGCCCGGTCGGCGGGCACTGGTCGCTGGTCACGCCGCTCAACGAGTCCAAGCTCACCGAGGACGAGCGGCGCGTCGCCCACGAGCACCAGGACTTCCGTCTTCCCTAGGGGACGGCGCCGGCGCCCTCCCAATGCTCAAGCGCGTCCGCTTCGTGCTCGGCTTCCGGATGGCGCCTGCCCACCTTGAGCACCAGCTCCCGACCGGCGGCGCCAAGGGCCCTGGCGACCCACGCGGACTGCCCGCTCGGGATGTAAGGCTCCCCCAGCTCGAGCTCCCAGTCCGACACGACCTCATCGACCACCCGTGGCAGCTCGTCCAGCCACAGCCGGTCTGGATTGCTCGGCAGTGAGGCCGTCGGATACCGTTGCGCCATGGCCGATAAGACACGAAGCGTTGTCGACGAAGCTCCCCGCGCAAGCGCGATCATCCATGCCCCGCCGAAGGGAAGGCTGGCCTTCAGCGGAGACGGTCCGGATGACCTGCTGTGCGGTGGCTGCTCGGCGACGCTCGCCGAAGGCGTCAGCGAGGGGCAGCTGTTCGGAGTCTTCATCGAGTGCCCGGAATGCGGGACGCTCAACGACGTAGGCTGATCGCAGGTCCGCCCGCCTGAGCGGCGTGGCGCGACGCCCTGCTGGCCGTCGTCATCCGCGCGGCGCGCCCATTCGCCGATCCTCCTGGCGTGCCCGAACGCGCGCGTGTACGAACTCGACGAATCCGGGGTCAACACCCCGGACTACGACGACCTGGAGGCAGTACGGCTGACCCGTGGCTCTCTGGCCGCCCCGGAGCGCTACCTACGCGCGATCGACGCCGGCGACGAGGAGAGCTGACGGCTGTCACATTCGCCGGGCGTCCCGCGTCAAACGGGTGAGCCCACTCAAGACGCGGAGGTGACAACCATGACGACGACGATCTCTTCCAGCCAGCCCGACACCCACCGCGACCGACTTGCTCGAGTCGTTGGCAGAGGGAGGCGCGGGAGCCGGACTCGCGTTCATGTCTTTCCTCGGTGCCATCCGGGACTAATCCCGATGGTCGCGCTGATCCTCGTGGCGGGGGTCATCGTGGTGGTCCCGATGCTGGTACTGGGTGTGGTGTTCGGCCTGCCCCTGCTCGTCTTGCGGCTCGTCATCCGTAAGGTGTCGGACCGCTCGCGCGCCGGCGCCGAGCGTTCGATTTCGACTCCGGCCGCTTCCATCACGGTCTCGGAGCGGCCGGCCTATACGCCGCCGGCCACGCGCAGCACGGCGCCGGTGGCGTAAGAGGCCTCGGGGCCGAGCAGCCACACGATTGCCGGCGCGATCTCGTCCGGCTCCGCCAGCCGACCCATCGGGATCCGCGAGACGGCTTGCCGGGCCCGGTCGGGGGCGCCCGCCGCAGCGTGGATCTCGGTGTTCACGATGCCGGGCGCGACCGCGTTCACTCGGATCCCGTCCCCGGCCAGCTCCTTGGCGAGTCCCACGGTCAGCGCGTCGACGCCGGCCTTGGCCGCCGCGTAATGCACGTACTCGTGTGGAGACCCGAGTGTGGCGGCACCCGAAGAGACATTGACGATCGCCCCGCCGCGCCCGCCACGGCGGACCGACATGACCCGCGCCGCCTGCCGCGCACACAGCACGACACCGACCAGGTTGACGTCGATCACCTCGCGGATCACCTCGACCGGGGTGTCGGCCAGGTCGCCGATGTGCGCCGTCAATCCGGCGTTGCTGACGAGTCCAGTGACGGATCCGAGCTCCGCCGCCTCGCCGAATATGCGCTCAACGTCCTGCTCGCGCGTGACTTCGGCCTGAAACGACAGGCAGCGGCCGCCGAGTTCGGTCGCCGCGGTGCGCACGCGCTCGGCCGCCTCACCGTCGGATCGGTAGCTGAAGGCCACGTCGTGCCCGGCGCGGGCCAGAGCCAGCACGGTCGCCGCGCCGATCCCGCGACTGCCCCCGGTCACGATCGTGACCGGACGCTTCTCTCGTTCCATAGCCGCGCGGCGTCTACCCGCCGGCGAGCTTCTCGAGCTGCGCGAACGCCTCCGCCTCGAGCAGCGTTTGGCAAGCGTGCGCGCACGCCCGGCACGCCTTTGCGCACAGCGCGCAGTGGCGGTGATGGGCGGCGTGTCGGTCGCACTCCTCGGCGCAGTTCGTGCAGGTCAAGACGCAGGCGCGGAGCAGGTGGTGCGTGACGCGGTGGTTCGTGGCAAACCGGCGCGACAGGTCGCGCATCGTTACCGCGCAGACGTCGGCGCAACTCGTGCACAACGCGATGCAGCGCGCCATCCCCGCCACGTCGTGCTCGGCCAGGTCCGAGTCGGCGCACGAGACGCAGGACTGCTGCGAGGCAAGACACGCGTCGATCGCGGCTGCGAGCGCGTCGGCGTCGAGTTCGGACGCCACCGGCGACGCCTCCAGCATGTCTCGCGCCAGCGTCATCCTCGGCGGAACCGGTCTTCCTCCTCGACCGTCCGCTCGGCCGTAGGAATCGCCTCGAGCCGCCCATCCGGGATCGGGTCTCCGCTCTCGACCGACAGCCCGTACGTCCCTGCGTCGAGCCTGGCCTCGGCGCGCTCGACCGCGGCGAGTTCGTTCCTCAGCTGCTCGCGCCGGCCTGCGTCGATCTCGTCCTGGTAGAGATCCTCGTCGTCCTCGTCGCCAGGCTCCAGGCGCTCGTCGCCTTCGAGCGGACCCTCGCGTCCCAGTTCGGCGAGCGCCTCCTCGATCCGCGTCCGTTCACGGTCGAGTAGCTCGCGGGCGTGTTTGTCATCCATGGACGAAGCGTAACTCTTCAGCCGCTCACCACCACTTGCGCTCGCGCGCCCGGGCGGTGCCCCGGGTGTGATCGAGCTCGTCGAGTGCCGCCATGTCCTCGTCCGACAGGGCGAAGTCGAAGATCTGGGCGTTCTCCTCGATCCGCTCCCGATGCGTCGACTTCGGGATCACCGGGATCTCGCGCTGCACACACCAGCGCAGCAATACCTGCGCCGGCGTGCGGCCTAGGGCATCGGCAATCCGCTTGACGGTGCGGTCGCCGAGATGGCGGCCGGTGCCGAGCGGGCTGTAGGCCTCGAGCACGACGTCCCGCTGCTCGCAGGCCTCGAGTAGCGCGCGGCGATTTTCGAACGGGCTGAACTGCACCTGGTTGACCGCCGGGACGACGCCGCCCGCGGAGCTGACCTGTTCGAGCTCGTCGACGTCGAAGTTCGAGACGCCGATCGAGCGGGTGTAGCCGAGCTCACGGGCCTGCTCCATCCCCGGCCAGGCCCAGGTCGGGCCGCGCTGGGGCCAATGGATGATGTACAGGTCCACCTGGTCGACCCCGAGTCGCCGCAGGCTGTTTTCGGCTTCGGCGGCGGGATCCCGGCGACGGGGAAAGAACTTCGTCGTGAGGAAGACCTCCTCGCGCGGGAGGCCGCTCTCGCGCAGGGCCTGACCGACGCTCTCCTCGTTGCCGTACGCCTGCGCGGTGTCGATGTGGCGGTAGCCGAACTCGAGCGCCCACCGCACCGCGTTCACGCACTCGGGGCCGTTCGGCACCTGCCACACGCCGAGGCCGAGCAACGGCAGTTGGTTCCCGTCGGCAAGTGGGCGGACATGGCGGTCAGCGACCGGGTCAGTGGACATCCGAGGCTCTCCTTGGTCGATTGCATTGGGCTGCGCATCATGTGGCCATGCACGTTAGGACCGTCTCCACGATCGGGCACTCGACCCGCTCGGTGGAGGAGATGCTGGCGCTGCTCACCGGCCGCGGAGTGGAACTTGTCGTCGACGTGCGGGCGTTTCCGAGCTCGCGCCGCCATCCCCAGTTCAACCGAGGCGCGCTGACCGCCTGGCTCGCAGAAGCGGGGATCGCCTACCGGCACATCCCTGGGCTGGGCGGTCGGCGCGAGCCGGTCCCCGGGTCGCCCAACCGCGGATGGCACGAAGCCGCGTTCCGGGGCTACGCCGATCACATGCGCAGCAGCGAGTTCCAGACCGCGCTCGCGGAGCTCGATGCGCTGGCGGCTCAGTCTCCAACCGCGATCATGTGTGCCGAGGCGGCGTGGTGGCGCTGCCACCGCCGGCTGATCGCGGACGCGCTCGTCGTGCGCGACTGGCGCGTCGAGCACCTCGGCGTCGGCGGGTCGCGCGCGATGCACGAGCTGACGGAGTTCGCGGTCGTCGGTCCCGGCGGGATGATCACCTATCCGCCGGCCCAGACGGCCCTTCTTTAGGCCCTGGACGGTCTTGTCAGAATGGCCTCGATGCCAGAGCACTATCAGCGTCCGGGCTGGTTCACGACGAACGTCTTCAACCGGGTCGTCGCGTTCTTGACGGGGGCCGGCGTAAGCGTCTACGGCTCGCGGGTCCTCGAGGTCCAGGGTCGCAAGTCCGGGCAGTGGCGACAGACCCCGGTGAACCTCCTCCGCCTTGAAGGGCAGGAATACCTCCTATCGCCGCGCGGACAGACCCAGTGGGTCAAGAACCTGCGGGCGAGCGGACACGGCCTGCTCCGCGTCGGCCGGCGAACCCAGCCGTTCACCGCGGTCGAGCTTCCGGACGCGGAGAAGCCGCCGCTGCTGCGTGAGTACCTGAGGAAGTGGAAGTTCGAGGTCGGCGTGTTCTTCGGGGGTGTCGGTCCCGACGCCGCCGACGCCGAGCTGCTTCGGATCGCCCCCGACCACCCTGTCTTCCGACTGACCGAGCGATGAGTTTGCTTGCTCGTGACAGTCTTAAGGGCCAGTCATAGGTCTTTACAGGCGCCATCCCGCGCCCAACCCCCGATTTCGGCGCTCACGCCGCCGGCTGCTAGCGGGGGCAAAGGGGGCCCTTGCCCTCGGGAAGCCGGTCGGTTCGTTGCCCTTTCCGGCGGGGTGCCGCGAGCGTGAGTCACGGGACCGCGCCTGTTCGAAAGGACGTCTGAAGTGACCGAGCACAAGTCGTTCAAGCGCCTCGTCCGGGCGCGGATGGAGAAGACCGGCGAGAGGTATACGGCGGCGCGGGCCATGCTGCTCCGCGCCGAAGAGCCCTCGGGTTCGACCCTCCCAAGGCTGAAGACCTCGGACGAGAACATCCGGCGGCGGACCGGGCGCGGCTGGGAGGAGTGGTTCGCGATCCTCGACGAGTGGGGCGCGGCGGATCGGCCCCACCGGGAGGTCGCTCGTTGGCTGGCCGAACAGCAGGGCGCGGTGCCGCTGGCGTGGAACGTGCAGGCCGTCGTCGGAGGCTACGAGCTGAGCCGCGGTCTCCGCGAGGTGGGCGAGAAGGAGGACGGCTTCGCCATCACCGCCTCGAGGACCGTCGCCGCCCGTGTCGAGCGACTCTATGACGCGTTCGTCGATCGTTCGCTGCGGGACCGGTGGCTCGCCGACGGCGAGCTGTCCGAGCGAACCGCGACGAGACCGAAATCGGCCCGCTTCGACTGGGGCGACGGCACGACTCGCGTGAACGTCACCTTCCTAGCCCGGGACGACGGCAAGAGCACCGTCGCGCTCGAGCACCGCCGCCTTCCCGACGCGGGCGAGGCGGCGCGCTTGAAGGCGTACTGGCGCGAGCGACTCGTCGCGCTCAAGGCGCTCCTGGAGCGATGAGCGCCCCGGCGTTCCCCGCCGGGTTTCCATCTACTGACTTTTCACGAGGAGAAGCGAGATGACTGAGCAGACGAAGCATCTGATTGACGACGTGATGACCATCGGCGTCCCCGTATCCGACCAGGACCGGGCGCTCGCGTTCTATCGCGACACGCTCGGCTTCCGGACGGTCCGCGACGTGTCGCTCCCTCAGGTCGGCGGCCGCTGGATCGAGGTCGCGCCACCGAGCGGGTCGGTCACGATCGCGCTCGTCCCGGCGCGGCCGGGTGTGCCGGCGGGGGTTGAGACCGGGATCCGCTTCACGGCGGCTGACGCGGGCACGGTTCACACGGAGCTCCGCTCCCGTGGCGTCGAGGTGGGCGAGATTCTGCGCTGGCCGGGCGTGCCGGCGATGTTCGCCTTCCGCGACCAGGACGGCAACGGGCACGAGATCGTCGAGGCGGCCTGACGAACCGATCGCCGCCGCTAAGGGGCCGCCAAGGTCAGGCTGCGATCGAAGAGTCCTCCTCGTCGGACGCGAGAGGGCCGCGTACCGGACCGGCAACCTCGTCGACAGCGCGCTGCAGCCCGTCGAGCATCGTCAGGTCGTGGAGCACGACCGCTAGGTCCACCCGATTGGAGCGCAGTGCGAACAGAGCGTCGGGCTGTTCCGCCAGCGACAACTGAAGCTCGACCTCCGGGTCCAGCCCGCGGAAGTGAGCGGCGGCTAGACGGACGAGGCCCGTGCTCGCGCTGGCGAAGGTGGCGACCCGGATCCGGCCGATCCGACCTTCGGCGACGGCCGCCAGGGCCGCCTCAGCTTCGGCGACGCGGTCGAGGATCTCGCCCGAGTACTTCGACAGCGTCTCGCCGGCCAGCGTCGGTCGGATCCGGCGACCCAACCGCAGCTCCGCGCAAGATCTCGCCCCTCCGGCGGCGGCTCGTTCCCGGCTCAGCTCGGCCTAAGCCGGCTCTTCCTCGTCGGAGCGCCAGGGCGGCTGCGGTGGCGCCGACACGAGCGCACGGCGTAGCAGCGTCAGCAGCTGACGGCGATCGGCGGCGCCCAGCCCGCCCAGCACCTCGTCTTCTACTTGGGCGGCGAGCCGCTTGCCGCGCTCGAGCGTGCGGCGACCGTTCGGGGTGATCACGACCTCCCACGCGCGGCGATCGCCCGGCCGTCGCCGCCGCTCGGCCCAGCCCGCGCTCTCGAGTTCGTCGATGAGCGTCACCATGGCGCTCGGATCGATGCCCATGTCCGCGCTCAGCCGCTGCTGAATCGCTCCGTCGCGGGCGCCGAGCACGTTGAGCAGGCCAAACAGCGCGGGCGTGAGTCCAATCGTCTCGAGCGCCGCCGCCGTGCGGGTGTGGGAGGCCCGCCATAGGCGGAAGAAGAGCTGACCGGCGAATTCGGTCACCTCGACGTCGGTTGATAGAGGGGTGGCCACGCCGGCGAGCTTAGCAGCTTTACTGGTTGGTATCAATTATTGTTTGACGCGATTATAGTAGATTCCTATCATTGTGCGGGCCAAGCATTTATCCGGGTCGACGCGACCCACGAGGTCAGGAGTGGCAATGGCCGAGAGGCAAGCTGTAAAAAAGAGCACCCGGCAGTCTGCGAAGCGCACCACCGGGAAGGCATCCGAGACGTTCACGGCAGAGGAAAAGGCCGCGATGAAGGAGCGCGCCCGTGAGGTGAAGGCGGCCGCAGCCAAGGCGGATGGGGAGAGCGAGGTGCTCGTGAAGATCTCCGAGATGGGCGGGCCGGACCGCGTCATGGCGGAGCGCGTCCACGCCATCATCAAGGCCACCGTGCCGGCCATCTCGCCGAGAACCTGGTACGGGATGCCCGCATATGCCAAGGACGGCAACGTGGTCTGTTTCTTCAAGCCAGCGCAGAAGTTCAAGACGAGGTACGCAACGCTCGGGTTCAGCGACAAGGCGAAGCTCGACGAGGGCGACATGTGGCCGACGGAGTTCGCGCTGACGGAGATGACCGACGATGTCGAGGCACGGATTCGCGCGCTGGTGGAGCGAGCCGTGAGCTGAAGTCCTGGATTTGACCCCGGTGATTCCACGGGCTTATCGAGCGCTGTTCGCTGAACGTCGAACGCGCCGCCTGTTGATCGGCCTGGCGCCGCAACGATCCTGCTCGCCGCCGCCACCAGCTCGTTTGGCGCGGTCACTTCGCGCACTCGCGGTCGCGACGGTCCGTGCTCGAGACCGCCGGCTGTTAGCTCAAGGTCAGTTCCCTGCCGCTCCAGAATCGGCGGTACGCAGGTAGCCGATCACGATTGGGTCGTCGGTCTCGACGCGCTCCATCGGCTCGCCCGTGCAGGCACACATCTCGACGACGGCGCTCTCGTTCGAGATGTCGACGACGCGCCAGCGAGCACCGGACAGCACCCAGCGCTCTAGATCATCGATCGTGACGGAGGGAGTACTCATAGCCGGCTCCAGTCATTATCTCCTGCTCGGACTCCGCCCAGCTCGATCAGGCACCCCGCCGTATCGGGGTCACGCGGAACGAACGCGGTGAGCTTCGCGGACGGATGAAGCACATCCAGCAGCCCGCGGGTGATTCCCTTGTGGAGTGCGCAGATCGCTCGCGGGTTCTCAAGCACGGCGTCACGGTAGGGGCAGTTCCTGAGGCAGATCGTGAGCTGTTCGCTGCCCCGGCGCGTGATCGCGGGATTAAATCCGAACGCGCTGAGGCTCGTCTCGAAGGCGTGCGGATCGGCGTTTCGCCGGGGCGCCAGCTCGTGGCCGATCTGGCGGCCCGTGGACTCAATGCTGCGCAGCCCGCCCGCTGGTGTTCGCAGCGCGCGCGCCAGCCACCGGCCGAGATCCCGGTAGGCGTGCGGCGCCTGCCCTCCCGGCTGAGCGTCGCGGGCGATCACCCAGGTGTCAGACGGACGGCCGCGCGGTTGGCGGACGCGGACTCGCTCGACCAGTCCCGCCCGTTCGAGGCGCTCGAGGTGGAGTCGGATGCCGTTGGGATGAAGCTCCAACCGCTCGGCGAGCTCCGCCGTGCCGGCGGGGCGTCGCAGCTCCGACAGCAGCGCGAAGAGCCGCGCCCGGGTCGGCTGCGTCAGGGCGTCGTCCTCACCGACCGCGGGCAGGTCGATCATCTCACGAGTTTTACACAGTCTGGCTTTGCAAATCAACGTCCAGGTGATAGGGTTTTTCCCATCAACACTGGGAAAATGACCGGTCGGAGCGAGTAATCCCCGTGGCGTACGTGATCAATCAGCCGTGCATCGGCGTCAAGGACGCCAGCTGCACCGAGGTGTGTCCCGTCGACTGCATTCACCCGATGCCCGATGAGGCCGGGTTCGCCGAAGCCGAGCAGCTATTCATCGACCCGGAGGAATGCATCGACTGCGACGCCTGTGTCGAGGCCTGCCCGGTTGACGCGATTACCCCCGAGGATATGGTGCCGCCGGAATGGCAGGAGTTCATCGAGAGGAACGCCGAGTACTTCCGATCACAGCGAGTCGGTGGATAGCGATACGTACAACGTCGCGCTGTTCTTCCATCTGCTCGGGGCGCTGCTCTTTGTCGCAGGGATCGTGGTTGCGGGCGTGGGCTTCGAAAGCGCGCGCCGCCGCCAGCAGCCGGCCGAGATCGCGCTGCTGCTCTCGCTGACGCGGATCGGCGTACTGCTCGTTGCCGTTGGCGGGTTGCTCCTGCCGATCTTCGGGCTCTGGCTGGTCCACCTGGGCCACTGGGGCTACGGGTCAGGCTGGATCGACTGGGCGCTTGCGCTGTATGTAGTGGCGCTGATCCTCGGCGCGCTCGGGGGACGGCGCCCGAAGCGGGCCCGCCGGCTCGCCGGCCGCCTTGCCGCCGCCGGTGCGCCGGCTAACGAGGAACTCCGAGCGCTACTCGACGATCCGGTGTCCCTGGCTGCCAACTACGCGTCGCTGCTGGTGGTGATGGGGATCCTCGCCCTGATGGTTTTCAAGTGAGGTTCGCGGGCGCGTCGCCTCGCCACTGCGCGAGGGGCCGCCCAGCCGCCTGCCGGCCGGGCGGCTCCGTACGAGCGTCAGTGCCGAGGGTCGTCGGGCGAGACTGGACGGGTCGGGTCCTGTGCCGTGTTCCAGGCCGTGCCGGCGGACCGTCCCGCCATCACGTCCACGACCACATCGGTGAGGCTGTGGCCGGGCGGACCCACGATCGGCGATGTGGCTCGCTACCTGATGTTGCGCCGATCCGGAGCGGCCCGGGAGCGTGCGCGTGCACCTGACCGCCGCCGGGAACCCGGAGCCGGTCATCCTCTGCCTGGACTGGCTCGTGGCCCGTCCCACGCGGCTCGCCGTGCTCGACACCGCGTTCGTCCTCAGGGTCGCCCGGTGGCCTCAGATAACGGCCGGTCTGTGCGGCCGCATCGCGCAGCGGGCGCGCAACCCCGCGCTCGCCCAGGCCGTCACCCACCTCCCGCGAACCCACCCACGGCTGCCGATGTCGTTCTGGATCACCACAGGGCGATCGAACTGCTGGCCCACCCCGAGCGGCTGGGCGTAGCCGAGGACGAGACCCAGTCCGAGCCGCTCTCGCCGCCCAGAGCCGGCGTGGCTTAACTCCTCCCGCGAGCGTCGTCGATGCTCGCCGCCAGTTCTGACACTGCGGGCTTGATGGCTGCGGCATCGATGTTGGCGTACCCGAGCACGAGTGCCGGCGCGGCGGTGCCACGCCCCTCGAGTGCGATCCCGCGCGCCTGGGCGGCGGCGAGCACGGCTGCTTCCTCGAGCTCGTGCGGGAGTTCGATGACCGCATACAAGCCGGCGGCGGCCCCACGGACGCTCACTTCGGGCAGTTGTTTGGCGAGCGCACCGAGCAGCGATGCGCGTTGCTGCCGGTAGCGGCGGCGCTGGCGACGGAGGTGGCGGTCGAGTTCGCCTCGCTCAATCAGGTCCGCGAACGCCAGCTGCACGACCGGGCTTGGGATCGTGCCCGCGGTCTCCTGGAAGTCGAGAATCGCCTCGCGCAACCGTGGCGGGAAAACGATCCAGCCGAGCCGAAGGCTCGGGGCAACCGTCTTGCTCGACGAGCCGGCGTAGATCACGTGCTCCGGGGCCAGCCCCTGCAGTGAACCGATCGGGTGGTGGTCGTAGCGGTACTCGGCGTCGAAGTCGTCCTCGATCACGAGGCGGCGGCCCGCGCGGGCCCAGTCGAGGATCGCCGTGCGGCGCTCTGGCGAGAGCACGGCGCCGCTCGGGTACTGGTGCGCCGGGGCGACCGCGACCGCGTCCACGGCCTCGCCTCTGAGATCGTCTACGCGCAGCCCATCGTCGTCGACGGGCACGGACACAGGGTGCAGGCCGGCGGCGCTGGCCGTCTCCGCGACGCCCGACCAGCCGGGTGCCTCGATCGCAACCCGTTGCACGCCTCGCGCCGCAAGAGCGCGCCATACCAAGCTGAGGCTGTGCCGCGTGCCACTCGTGACAACGAGTTGCTCCGGCGCGGCCTGGACCCCCCGGACCCGACCGAGGTAGGAGGACAGCGCGGTTCGCAACTCGAGCGTCCCGTCGGGGTCCGGGAGCCCAAGCCGCTCGTCGGGCGTGTCGCGCAGCACCCGCGCCAGGGCGGCCGCCAGCGTCCGCCGCGGGATCTGCCCAAGCGCGGGGCGGAACGGGCTCAGGTCGTAGCGGATCCGCGGTGGGCGTGTCGGCGCCGGCGTCGGGCGGCTCGCCGGGGCGATGGCCGGAGCCACGCGCGTGCCGCCGCCGCGAGCCGTGCGCAGATAGCCCTCGGCAGCGAGCTGCGAATAGGCATCGACGACCACCCCGCGCGACACGCCGAGCTCGGTGGCCAACTCGCGGGTCGATGGCAGGCGCTCTTGCGCGCCCAGGCGTCCGCCGCGAATCGCCTCGCGTAGCGCGTGCTCGAGGCGGGCCCTGAGCGAGCGCCCCGGGGCCCGCGCAAGGTCGATGTGAAGATCCATTTGGCCCCAGATTCTAGACCCCATTTGGCTCTGGTATTCGAGCCAAGCCGGCGTAGGGTTGCCGCCATGTCAACCACGGCCGTCCCAAGGACGAGAGTGCGCCGAGTCCCGTCGCGCGCCGTGTACGACCGCGAGGCGATCGACCAGATCCTCGACGAGGCGATGATCGCCCACCTCGGTTTCGTGCACGATGGCCAGCCGTTCGTGATCCCGACGTTGCACGCGCGGGTCGGCGATGCCGTGTACTTCCACGGCTCGGCCGCCAGCCGCGCGATCCGGACGCTGAACTCAGGTGCCCCCGCGTGCCTGACCGTCACGCTGCTCGATGGTCTCGTCCTGGCGCGGTCGGCCTTTCACACCTCTCTGAATTACCGCTCGGTCGTCGTACTCGGGAGCGCGAGGCCGGTCGAGGGCCCCGACGAGCGGCGCCGGGCGCTCGAAGCGTTCATGGAGCGCCTGATCCCCGGACGCTGGGCCGAGGTGCGCCCGCCGAGCGCCAAGGAGCTCAAGGGCACCCGCGTCCTGGCGCTGGCGCTCGACGAAACGTCCGCCAAGGTACGCACCGGACCACCCGAGGACGACCGGGGTGACGTCGAGCTTCCGGTCTGGGCCGGTGTGATTCCCCTGCACACGACGGCCGGCACCCCAATTCCAGACCCCCTGACACCGCCTCAGATCACGGCGTCCGGCGCCGTTACAAGCTGGACGCCGCAACGAAAAACACACATCACAAGGAGCATCGCATGAGCACCAATCGTCGTTCCCGCACCCGCCGGACGATCCAACGGATCAAGCGCATCCGCTCAGAGCTCGGCTACGCCCAGGGCCGTCTGTTCGAGATCCGCACCGGCGTGCCGCAGCGCTAGTCCTTGACCACCACCCGCGGTTGAACCGTTTGCTGATCACGCGGGGTCCAATCGGGCGTGAACAGAGACGAAAGGGACATCGAGATGATGTTTAGAGATGGAAGCTCCGAGACCCCGGCCCGGGATCTCGAGGGCATGCAGCGCGCAACCTTCGCGGCTGGTTGCTTCTGGGGTGTCGAGGCGGCACTGCGTGAGATCGAAGGCGTCGTGGCAACGCGGGTGGGCTACACCGGCGGATCCACCACCGACCCGACCTACGAGCAGGTTTGCTCCGACACCACCGGCCATGCCGAGGCGGTGGACGTTTGGTTTGACCCGAACGCAGTGAGCTACGGCGAGCTGCTGGATACGTTCTGGTCGATCCACGACCCCACCACCCGCGACAGGCAGGGGTGGGACTTCGGCAGTCAGTACCGCTCGGCGATCTTTTTCCACGACGCCGACCAGGAGCGGGTGGCGACCGCCTCTCGAGACGAGCACCAGACGGCGGTGACCAGGCCGATCGTGACCCAGATCGTGCCGGCCCCGCCGTTCTATGACGCTGAGGAGTACCACCAGCGGTACTTCGAGAAGCACGGCGGCGCCGCCTGCGCGACGACGATCCGCTAGCAGTTTCAGCCCTCCTCGAGCTTCAGGTATGGCTCGAGGAGGGCACGCAGCCGCATCCGTCCGCGATGCAACCGACTCTTGAATGCAGCCTCGCGGACGCCGACGATCTCGGCGGCGTCATGGGTCGAGAGGCCCTCGATGTCCCGCAGGACGACAGCCGCGCGCCAGTCGGCGGGCAGTTCCTCGAGGGCCCGCTCGAGCGTGCTCTCGAACTCGCGGTCAAGCGTCTGGGCCTCGGGGCCGAGGTCCGGCGATTCCGCCACCGAGACGATCAGGTCCTCGCGATCCGGATCTCGCTCGGCGCGCGGTGGTGGGCGGCGCGCCAGCCGCCGCTGGGCCTCGTTGAACGCGATCCGGTACAGCCACGTCGAGAACTGCGAGCGCTCCTGGAATCGCGCCAAACCGCGCCAGGCACGCAGGAAGACCTCCTGCGCGACCTCGTCGGCCTCGCCCGCGTCGAGCCCAAACCGCCGAAGTGCGCCGTACACGCGATCAGCGTGGGTCATCACGAGCTCCGTGAAGGCGTCCTGGTCGCCCGCGCGAGCCCTGCGAATCAGCTCATGTTCCGAGCTCGCCGCAACGCTCACCGCGCGGTTATAGCGCCTGGGAGCGGGCGGCACGCGCACGTGCCGCCCGCCGAGGACGGTTCAGCTCTAATGCTCCTCGAGCTCGAGCGAGCAGGAGTTGATGCAGTACCGCTCTCCGCTCTCGCCCGGTCCGTCGGGGAATACGTGACCGAGGTGGCCGCCGCACGCGGCGCAGTTCACCTCGACCCGGTGCATCCCGTAGCTGAAATCGTCAAGCAGCTCGACGTTCGCACGGTCCGCCGGCTCGGTGAAGCTCGGCCAGCCGGTGCCGGAGTCGAACTTGGTCTCGGAGGAGAACAGCTCGGCGCCGCAGCCGGCGCAGCGATAGGTGCCCTCGCGCTTCTCGTCGAAGTACTTCCCGGTGAACGCCCGCTCGGTTCCCTTGTGGCGAAGCACCTCGTATTGAGCGGGGGTCAGCTGCTCGCGCCACTCGCGGTCGGTCTTCTCGACCTGCGGGCGGGCGGTCTGATTGTCGATGTGAGTCTCGTTGTTCATGCCTTCTTTGACCCGGCGCACCGACAGAACGGTTCACCCAGGCTCTGTCAGTTGCGCCCGTACCGACGCCGCGATCCTCGCGGCGTCCACGCCGCCGTCGGGCGCAGCGAGGCGATGCAGGCCATCCACCGTCCGGCGCAGATCCTCGAGCAGCCGGCGACAGCGTTCGCATTCGCCCAGGTGGCGTTCGATCCGACCGCGCCCGCTCGGACCGAGCTCTCCATCGAGATAGTCCGACATGCGGACGCGCGCCCACCGGTGATCCCGCCGAAAGTCATCTCGATCCAGCACGCTGCTCATTAACGTTCAGACCCGCTCCGCCGCGAAAAGGTTCGCACAGATTCCGCAGGGGATCCGCACGCTCAGCTATGACCGGCCCCGCAACGGCGGCTCGGACCGAGATCTCGAACGATCAGTGGCCAGCTGCGCCCTGGACGTGCGCGCGATCGCCGATGCGCTCGGGATCGATCGACTTGCGGTGTGGGGAATCTCGGGCGGCGGGCCTCACGCCCTCGCGTGTGCCGCGCAGTTGCCGGATCTCGTCCCCGCGGTCGCGGTCCTCGCGTCGATGGCGCCCTGGGGCGCAGCCGGGCTCGACTACTTCGAGGGCATGGGGCGCGAGAACGTCGAAGACTGGGAGCTGACACTCAGGGACAGAGCCGCAGGACGCGTCAAGCACGAGCGCGATCGGGTCGAGACTCTCGCCGCAACGCCCAAGACGATCTACGCGACGATGGAGACGCTGCTGTCGCCGGTCGATCGGGAGGTCCTCACGCCCACTCTGACGGAGTTCCCTCTACGAGTCCGACCAGCTCGGGCTGGCGCCCGGCGCGGACGGATGGTGGGACGACGACCTGGCGTTCATCGAGCCCTGGGGATTCGAGCTCGACCAGATTCGGACTCCGGTCCTCTTGCTCCACGGACGTCCGGTTCGTTTCGTCCCCGTCACGCACGGCGAGTGGCTGGCTCGCCAAATTCCCGGCGTCGGCGCGCGCTCTTCCGACGGGGAGGGCCATCTCGCGCTGGTCGAGCACCACCTCGAGGTGTCCACGAGTGGCTGCTCGAGACGCTGGCGTGACGAGCGACCCGGCACACCGCCCCCACGTACGGCCCAACCCCGGGCGGGCTAAGACCCCCGTCCGTCGGCGCAGCTACATCAACTTCGTCCGCCAGTAGTCCGCCTCGCCGTCGGGGAAGCCATTCCATTCGTCACGGCCGGGACCGACGCGCGCGTGAGCGCGGATGTACACGGCGGCATACGGAAACACAAGCCAGCCCCAAATACCAGCGAGAAGGATCCCGAACGCGCCGGGCAGCGAGATCAGGACGACCGTCCCGAGCAAGCCCGCAGGGAGTAACCAGGGCAGTAGCCACGTGCACGTGGAGACCAGCGGCCGCGAGTGCGCCTTTCGCACCGCGAAGGCGTGAGGTTCCAGCGGGTCGTCCTGGAAACCCGCCGAATTCCCTCGCTCGAGCCGCAGGCCAAGCCCATCGCGAAACTGCCCGCCGCCTGACCCAGCAGGACTCATGGGTTGATCATCCCACCGAACTCGGGCTAAGCCAAGGCCCTCCCCGCGTATCTCATCATCAAGCAATATGCGATCAGCCGGCGATCACCTCATGAGCAGTAGCCGCGCCAAGGCCGCGCTACCCGCCGAGCGCTGGAAGGCAAGCGCCTCACTTTGGGTCGCCCGGTCACGCCGTGCGCCCGGTGCCGCAGTCCGGTCTGGTCCCTGACCATTGGCGCGTATGCTTCTCGAGTCGCACGTGTGAGGCCTCTTCGCTCGCTCCGCTTGCACCTTAGTGCGCCGGGAATGCTGTCGCGGTGCCCTTTCGGGCAGATATTTGTCACGAACGTATAGGGGTACTCGAGCCCGGGACGCGCGAAGTGGGCTATGCGGCAACCGCGGCAGGTATGGGAAGAGCGCCGCGCAGCGGGAGCTCGTGCTTCGCGACCTGGCAGAAGTCGAGCCGCGTCTCCGTCGCACGTGCACCCACGAGATCGACGCTACTCAGCCGCTCGCGGCGGTCGTCACCGAGCTCGCCGACCTCGGTCGCGATCCCTTCGCCTAGATCGAGAACCAGCTATCTCGTCACGCTGCTGGCGGAACGCGTCGTGCTATTGGACCCTGTCTTGGTCCGGCTGCCCGAACGTGTCCGCGGCCTGCACCAGCGCCGCGTTGGTCGCGGCGCCGCCGCGATGCCGCACGTTGTGGATCACCACAAGCTCGCTCTCGGGCCAATCGCGAGCCAATCGCCAGAGATTAGGCCGCGCTGAGGTCACCGTCTCGCTCGGGTTCCGGAACACCAGCCCGGAACCGCCCGGCCAGATCCTTCGTGAGCATCCCGAGGGCCTACCCGCCACCGAACGGTGGATCCCGCCGGCACCCAGCTCCTGAGTCTCTGAGACACCAACGCGGCGGCGAACGAGTGCGTCCACAGAGTGGATGCACTTTGGGCGGGAAGCGATAGGACCCGCCGCCGGTCGACGACGTCCAGGTCGAAGTGCTGGCGGACACTGAGCGTGACGCCAGACCTGACCTCTTCTCTGCCGCGAGAACTGCTGCGGGGCTGACCGTCAGTGTGATGAGACGCGCTCCGCGGCGAGCGCGAGGCAGAGGTCGGCGATGTCTCGCGGGGTGCGTAGTCGCCGGCCGGTAGCGGCTTCGAGACGCCGCAGCCGGTGGCGGATCGTGTTGGGGTGGCAGAAGAGCGCGGCGGCGGCGTCGGTCGAGCCGCCGGTGTCTAGCCAGGTTTCGAGGGTGTCAAGGAGAACGGCTCTCTCGTCCTCGGGCATGGAGTCGAGGCCGCCGAGGACCGTGTCGCGGATGTGGCGCATGACGTCGGGGTCGCTGGCCGCGGCCATCGTGACGGGCTGCTCGCCGAAGGTGCCGATGTGCTCTCCTGTGGCTCGGGTGCCGGCGAGCGCGATCCGCGCCATGCGCACTGCCGAGCTGGCGAGCGCGAGGTCGGCGAACGCGGGGCTGAGTCCGTGGTGCTGGTTGGGGTAGCGGGACAAGCGCGTGTTCACAGCGTCGGCGCGACCGTTGGGGAGCTGGACGATGCCGACGAGCGCGTCGGGTAGCAGTTGCCAGGCGGAGGCGTGGCCGTGGGCTCGGAGCTGGACCTCGATGTCGGGCATTGGATTGATGCCGGGGTCGGGCGCTTCGGTGACGATCGCGAGGTAGGGGCCGTCGATGGGGAGGCGCAGACCGGCGGCAAGGAGGGAGAGCTCGCGGCGGTCCGCGAGCTCTCCCTCGTAGCAGCAGTTCCAGCAGCGCCGAGCGGCGTTCGTGATCAGCCAGTAGCCGTTCTGATGCTTCCTGGGCGAACCCCTCGGCCGTTGCCTGGGTGCAGAGGTCGTGGACCTCCCACATGAGGGTCGCGGCCTCGGTGATGTCGTCGGCCGCTAGCGCGGCGGAGTCGGCCTTCTTCGGCGAACGCCTGCCACATCATTCGCCCGCCGATGCGGTGTGCCTTGAGCAGTTCGGCGAGCGGCACGCCGTGGGCGGCGCACGTGCGACCGCGTAGGAGCGATTCGGACACGTCGGGCGGCGTGCCGTCACGCCCATCCCGCACGCGCTCGAACATCAGGGTGATGTCGGGCAGCACGGATTCGCGCACCCGAGCCGCGCCGGCGCCCCCGACGGCTGCGTAGTAGGGAACGCGCGCGAGCACCGTGTCGGTGATCTCCCCGGCGAGCTCGTCGGATCGGACCGCTGAATCCCGGACGAGGATCTGCCGTGCGAGATCTGAGCTATGACGCAGCAGGCACCGCGCTGCTCGTCGTGGATCCCTACAACGATTTCATCTCCGAGGGCGGGAAGCTGTACGAGCTCGCCCGGGAGACGATCATCTCGCAGGACTGTGTGACCCACATGCGCGAGGTGCTCGCCGCCGCGCGCGCCGCCGATCTACTCGTGTGCTACGCCCCGCACCACCGCTGGCGTCCCGGCGACTACGAGACCTGGCACTACACGGCGCCCACGCAGGAGTCCGTAGCCAAGAACCAAGTGTTCGCGGCCGATAGCTGCGGCGGGAGCTTTCACCCGGATTTCCAGCCGGCGTGTGGTGAGCTCGTCGCCCAGGAGCACTGGCTGTCCAGCGGCTTTGCCAACCGACCTCGACCTCATCCTCAAACGCCACGGCATCGAGCGCGTGATCGTGATCGGACTGCGGGCGAACACGTGCATCGACTCGACGGTCCGCTCGGCCGCCGAGCTGGGTTACGACGTCACGCTCGTCACGGACGCGATCGCGGCCCTGCTTCAACAAGGTCATGGCCCCGTTGAGAGCACAGGGCTACGAGGTGATCGCCAGCGAGCATGGGCTCGACTCCCTCCAGGGTGACGTCGACTGTGTCGTTCGCGCCATCGGGCGGGTCGCCAACCCGGTCGTTCTCGTCGGCCACTCTTATGGCGGTACCCTGATCACCCACGCGGGAACTGACGAGCGTGTCGCCGGGCTCGTCTACATCTGCGCCCTGGCGCCGGATGAGACAGAGACCTCGCAGGATCAGCAGAACAAGTTTCCGAAGACCGACGTGTTTGGGCACATCGAAATCGCGGACGGCCGCGTCTGGCTCAAGCGTTCCGGCGTCGAATACTTCGCCCGCGACCTGACCGAGGAGGAGCAGGAGCTCACGTGGGCCACGGCGATGGCGCCGACCGCCGACATATTCGACCAGAAGCTCGAAGGCGTCGCCTGGAGGACCAAGCCGAGCTGGTACATCGTGGGTGCGAACGATCGCACCGTCAACCCCGATCTGGAGCGCGCCGCGGCGCAGCGCATGGGCGCCACGACATACGAGTTCGCAACGAGTCACGTCCCGATGGCCTCCCGGCCCGGCCTCGTCCTCGACGTAGTCCGCACCGCCGCCACCGCCGTTCAGGAATCTCTGGCGACGGTGTAGATCCGACGCGTCTCCGCACCGTGGTGACCCCGAGTCAGGCGGGGCAGCCCTGCGCCTCGCCTGACCGAGCGCTCACCCGTCGATGCCGTCGCACGACATTGAGCCCGCGACCCCCTGGGACTCGACTGCCCCTCCGGACGCCCAGAGGGGAAGAGATTCGATCGCTTGATCGGGTGGCTGCTCGGTCTGGGAGATCGACAGCGGCGAACCGCTTGCTGAGCAGCGCGAGTCAGGTGAGCGGCAAGCGCCCTCGAGACCGCATCGTCGGGACCGGCGGTCGCCTATACCGGGTCGTTCTTGGACGCACCCTCGGACGGCTGCGGGGTGCACGGTCAGCGTGCGGCGACGCACGTAGTTTGGTGGTTAACGCTCTGTGGACGCGCCCGTGCCTGGGCAACTGGACGAGCGGGAGCCATGCCGAGTACCGGCCGTGTCCCGATGTGCGAGCGGTAATGCCGGGCGCTTAGCCGCAGGTTGCGAGGGCTTGTGCGTAGAAGCCGAGGTAGTCGCTCCAGTGCGCGTTCCAGTATGTGAAGTCGTGGCCGCCCGGCCACACGTGCATGTGGATGTGGAGGGCGCTGGCGAGTTGCTCGTCGGCGTCTTGGAAGGGATCCTGCGTGCCGCCGTCTAGCCACAGTTGTGCGTGGCCGTAAGGTTCGGGTTTGCTTTTGCGGCGGCGATCACGTCGTTGCGGGCGAAGTCGCTCGCGTTGTCAAAGGCGCCCGCTCCGTGCTTGCCGTGGCGTCATATGTGGGTGATATGGCGGCGGAATGGCCGCCGACGGCGCAGAATCGCCCTGGTTCTTGGCGGGCCAGCGTGTAGGCGCCGAGGCCGCCCATCGAGATGCCGCCGATCGCCACCCGGCGCGGATCGGCACCCAGAACCGTCAGCGCCTTGGGGATCACCTCGTTTGTGAGCTCGGAATTGTTGTCATAGACGGCACCGTGAAGAAACACGAGGAGTGGGCGGTGTGCACCGCTACCCCCGGGTGTTACGAGTGTCAACGGCATAGGGCCGTACACGAACCGGCCGACCATCGTCAGGTGGGAGATCCGTGCCCCCTGTGTATTCACCGGCGCCGCCGGCGGCGAGGAGCAGCGCGCAAGCACCACAACGAGGACCGCGCCCCCCGATCAACAGCGCGCCACGCAAAACGCCGCCGCGACCTGCCGATGTCATGTGGTGCGGGGCATCACGCATCCACCACCCTCACGCGCACCTGAGCGCTTCGCCTGGCTTGAACCGCACGGCGCGACGCAGCGGAATCTGCATCACCAGCAGCGCGAGGACGATGGTTCCGATCAGTGCGAGCGGGATGTTCAGCGCGGGGAACGTGAACAGAACGTGTTCGTTGAACACGTTCTGGACGAGCGCGACGACGGCGTGGGCGAGCCCGAGACCGAGCGGGATTCCAATCAGCCAGCCGGCGAGCGCGACGGTAAGTCCTTCGGTGGCGAAGATCCGCCTGACGTCGCGGGCATGGGCGCCGATGCAGCGCAGGATCCCGATCTCGCGGGTGCGCTCGAGCACGACCATGGTGATCGTGTTGATCAGCGCGAACATGCTAATCGCCACGATCAGCAGGCCGAGCACGGTGATCGCGGTGGTCATACCGCGGTAGGTGGCGCGATCGTTGGCGGCGCCGACGTACTCGATCGTTGTTCCCATCTGCAGCCCGTGGGCGACAAAGGTGTTCTCAAGCCGCGTGTTGGTGGCGTCGATCAGCTGGTGGTTGCCGGAGGTGGTTTGGATCCAGTACCAGTTGACAGCACCCGGGGTGCGTAGCGCAGACTGGATCGTCGACAGGGGGGCGAATAGGACGGTGCCGTCGTCCTGCTGGTCTGAGACGATCCCCACGACTTTGAGCTGAACAGGTCCGGCGGCAGTTGACACCGTGACCAGTTCTCCGAGGTGCGTTTTGCTGGCCCGGGCGATGCTCTGCTCGACGACGACCACGCGGGCTTGCGTACTTTGATCGGCGGCGGTCAGGAGCCGGCCCGAGACGAGGTGGAAGCTGTACATCGAATTGTTGGGCAGCGCCCACACGTGGCCGTCCTGCCCGCCGAGGCTGATGTTGTTGTTCAGCAGTGGCTGGACCCGGGCGACGCCGGGGACCGCGCTGATCAGCGCTTGGGTGTTTGGCGGGAGTGGCTGACTCAACATCGATCCTGCGTCAATGTTGAAGCGGTACGAGTTCCAGGACTGGTTGACCGTGTTGCCGACGCTGGTGGCGAGCGAGAGGAACGCGAGCAGCGTGGCGACGGCGAGCGAGACCTGTAACACCGTCGTGATGCTGCGCCGCCGGCGGCGCGCGACGCCGCGCAGGCCGATCTGCGCCGTCCTGGGGAGGAAGCGGGCCCGGCGCAGCGCGCGGTCCACGCGCCCCTCGGGGCCGGTCGCGCTCCCGGTGGCCTGCAAAGTCTCTGCCAGCGGCAGCCGTGCGGCGCGGCGGACGGCAGGCAGTGCGGCCAGCGGCGGCCCGATCACGCCCAGCGCGATGCTCGCCACCACCACGGGCAGATCGACGCTGAACGGGACGCTGATCGCAAACAGCGAGGAGGCGAAGTACGCCGTCAGCCCCCATGAGAGCAGGATTCCGAGCAGCGCGCCGCCGATCGCACCCAGCGCGCCGAGCAGCACCGCTGTGCGCAAGTACACGCCGCGAATCTGCTTGCGTCCGGCGCCGATCGCCTTCATCGTCGCGATCTCGTTGGTCTGCTCCCCAACCACCGTGCTCATCGTGCTCGAGACCAGCACCAGCGCGCCCAGGAGGGCAAGCAGCGTGACCACGTAGAGGATGTTGGTGACCTTGGTGAAGCCACTCTTTCCTGGCCAGTCGCCCGGGGCGCGGACCTCCGGCAGGTCGCTGAAGCTGGTGAAGCCGGGGACCGTCTCCAGGTATTGGCGGATCTCGTTCACGGTCCAGTGAGCGGCCGGGAGGGTCTGGTCGCGTAGACGGAAGGCAAGCCGGGTGTAGCCCGGCGTGCCGCTCAGCGCTGTGACCGTCCGGGCCGTGGCGTACAGGGTCACCATCCCGTCCTGGGCCACGATCTGCGCGCCGGTCAGGCTTCGTCCCGTACCACTGATCGGCAGCGACACCACACGACCGCCGGCGAACACGCGTACCGACCCGCCGGCGCCTCCCACGTCATTGCCATAGGCCGCGTTCTGCACATCGGTCAGCACTGCACCAATCCCCGGCGCCGATCCGGACGTGACGGTGACCGCGTCGACCGTCTGGTTGGCGAAGGAGTTCTCGCCGATCACAAACGCCTTCTGCCGGCGAGCACCCACATACACGCGCGTAGAGAAGGTCGTTCGCGGCTCGAACGCCACCACATTCGGCAGGCTCCGGAGCGCCCGCACCTGTGCCGCGGTCAGCGCGAGCGGCTTGACCGTGATCGTCACGTCGGCGAGCTTGTTGGCGGCGATCTCGCCGTTCATCGCCCTGCTCATCAGCGTCGGCAGCGCGAACAGCCCCAAGCTGGCGACTGCGATCGCCAGCGCCGCGACCGCAAAGAAGGCGCGCCCGCGACGCCGCGTCAGATCGCTGACCGACTTGCGTGCAACCGCTGAAAGAGTGATGGTCAGCCTCGCGCGACGACGCCGTCTCGAATCGTCACCCGGCGGTGCGCCCGATCGGCCAGCGACAAGTCGTGGGTGACGTACAACACCGTCTTGCCCACCGCGTTCAGCCTGGCCAGCACGTCGAACATCTCCGCCGCGGTGTACGTGTCGAGATTACCGGTCGGCTCATCGCCGATGATCAGCTTCGGGTCACAGGCCAGCGAACGCGCGATCGCGACCCGCTGCTGCTCCCCGCCCGACAGCTCCGAGGGCAGATGGTCGAGCTTGTCGCCCAACCCCACCAGCTCAAGGTTCCGCGCCGCCCAGTCGAACCGCTCGTGCTTGGAGCCACGGTGCGCGAAATCCAGCGGCAGCACCGCGTTCTCAAGTGCGGTCAGCGTCGGCAGCAGCTGGAAGAACTGGAACACGATGCCCACGTTCTCGCCACGCCACGACGCGAGCTTCTCCTCGCTCATCCGATCGATCCGCTCGCCCGCAACCGTCACCGTCCCCGCGGTCGGGCGGTCGATGCCGGTAATCATGTTGATGATCGTCGACTTCCCGCTGCCCGAAGGCCCAACGATCGCCACCATCTCCCCAGCAGAAATCGACAGGTCCACACCACGCAACGCCTCGTACTCGAGCTTCCCGTTGCGGTAGACCTTCTGCACCCCGGCGAGCTCGATCAACGTCGCCGTCGCTGCAGCCGCCTCGGGCCGTTGTGACACATACGTAGCCACTGTCGAGCCCCGGCCGCCCTAGTGCACGCCGCGCAGACGGTCCATCTCGCGCCGGATCTCGTCCTCGCTGATCGGCTTGCGCCGATACGTGTTCCACGCGTCGATCGCGACGCCCAGCGCAATGGCGACGATCGGATAGATGATCCAGTCGTTCCACACGTGGTAGATGCCCGAACTCTGGCTGAACCCGTTCGTCGGCCAGCCGCCGGCGTTGTTGTACTCCGCGACCGCCCAGACGACCACAAGGAAGACGGCTACGACACCCGCGCCGAACGCACGCATCTCAAAATGGCGCTTGCGCTCAATCTGCTTGACCGCCAACTCGCGAACCGGCGCCTCATCGCTCGAAGCCACGCTGGACTCGACCACGGGGGGCTTCCCATCGATGACTTGCTGTGTGGGCATAATTCCCTTCCTCCCCGGTCGGGGCCGTTAGTTCGAAAGGATCCCGCAGTGCCAAGAGAGGGGCATCCGTACTAGCCGGCAGGCCGCGTGCATCATCCGTGCAGTCTTGAGATCCGGGCAGGCGGCGCTCGGGCGGCGGCAGGTAGCGCGCTTGAGCATCGAGTTGCAGGTGCGTAGCAACACCCGAGCGGCGCACCCGGTCCTGATGAATTGATCGCGCCGTCAGAGTCTCACGGCGTCAGAGCGAGTAGAACACCGTGGAGAGCACGACACCGGTGGATATCGAGTGGGAGGCGGGTATTTCAGGCCGCCAGCAGCCAGCTTCAGAGGGAAACACCTGGCCGAGCGGCTGGGCGCCCCGGCCAGCCCTGCAGTCGTCGTACGCGTATCTTGGAGCTGGCGCGGCTGGTCTCGCAATCCGCGGCAAGAAGAACCGCCCCCGGTGTGGTAGCGCCGGTCTGACGCCAGCTGGACAAGACGCCTGCTGCTAGCTGCTGTGCCAGCCCGGCTGGCTCTCTGGGGTCAGCCCGACGCAGCGCCGAGCCGATGGCTGCCCCGTTGGCGACGAAGCAGAAGTGGCGCCGGCTGTCCTTACACGATCGTCGCGCTCCGATGGAGGCGGGTGAGAGCGTGGCGTGCGGGGGAATGGCAGTTGTCGTTGGACATGAGTGAGGGCAAGGAATCTGATTCGCATGGAATAGACCGGCCCGGAGGTGCGTCCTACCTCGGTGAAGGCACCGGGCGGATCACTTCCAACGTCGACCTTGAAGGGGGCTCCCATGCAACTCACACGTGGCCACGCGCCGGGTACTTCTCAGTACCCTGGGGTGCCGGAGCGCCCGCAAGGAACCGCAGCGCGACACGGCGCCCGTCGGAACGGCCAGATTGAGGGCTTTCACCTATCGCCCGCCGACCCAGGCTGTGAGCGGAATGGTTGTGTGAGACGTTGGGGGCGCGCGCTCGTGGGAGTGCTCGTCGCGGTGGCTGCGCTGGCGGGACCCGGCGGCGCGTCGGCGCAACCGCTGCCGCTTACCCCGTTCGTCGACTGCGTCGCCTCGGTGAACGGGTTCTCGCGCGCGTGGTTCGGTTACAGCAATACGGGCGGCAACACGATCACGATCGAGCCCGGCGACAATAATGCGATCTCTCCCGGCGAGGCCTTCCAGGCCCAGCCGACGACGTTCGCGATCGGTACGGTCCCCCGTGCGTTCTCCGTCCCCTTCGGGGGGCAGTTCGCGTTCACCTCGATCAGCTGGGTCCTGAACGGGCTGATCGCCACCGCATCCGCCACCTCGCCCGCCTGCGACGACGCCGTCACCACGCCGGCGAGCGCGCTCACGCCGACGACCGCGACGCTCAACGGGGTCGTAACGCCGTACGGCGAGCCGACCACCTACACCTTCCAATGGGGCGCCACCACCGCGTACGGTCAGACAAGCACCGCGCAGTCCGTCTCCGGCACGCCGGCCCAGCTCGTCTCGACCCAACTCACCGGCCTGCAGCCTGGCACCACCTATCACTTCACCCTCGAGGCCTCGAACGCCGACGACGGTACGACCACCGGGCAAGACGAGACCTTCACCACCCCCGGGACTACCGCCGCCCCGATCGACCTCTCGCTCGCCGGCGCGGCCATCCCGGCCACGGTCACCGCCGGGCACACACTCACCTACACGTTCACCGCCACCAACGGCAGCACGACCACACCCGCGACCGGCGTCGCGATCACCGACCCGCTGCCGGGCGCGGCTTCGCTCGTGAGCGCCAGCGCCTCAGCCGGCACCTGCACCGGCGGCACCACGGTGGTGTGCGCGATCGGCTCGCTGGCCCCCGGGGCGAGTGCGACGGTCACGATCGTGATTACCGCCAACGGCGCCGCTCCGCTCGTGAACACGGCCTCAGTGTCGGGCGATCAGCCCGACCCTGACAGCGCGAACAACGTCGCGACGGTCACCACCCCGGTCGTAGTCGCGCCGGCGGCGCACACCGGCCCGGTGCTCTCGCTCTCCAAGCACGCCGTCCTGGTGTCCGGCATCGTCAATCCCGAGGGCCAGGCGACGCGCTACCAGATCCAGTACGGAACGTCGACCGCCTACGGGCACAGCACCCCGGCGCGCAGCGCCGGCGCCGGGACCGACCCGCAGCCGTTGTGGGTCCTGGTGGCCGGTCTGGACCGCGACGGGACCTATCACTACCGGCTGGTGGCGACGAGCGCCGCTGGCACCACGGTCGGTGCCGACCGAACATTCAGGCTCGGCTACGGCGACCCGCGCAAGCCCCACCCGCGCACCCAGCGCGACCGCTGATCCCGAGAGTCCGGGCGCCGTGGCCCGACGGAGCACCGGTTACCATCGGGCTCATGAACCTGCCGCCCGGACCAGGCGCCGCGCCCGTCTGGCGGATGATCGCCTGAATAGCCCGGCCGACGGCGTTCATGGGGAGGGTCCACGATCGCTTCGGCGAGTTCGCGAAGCCAAGATCTACTGGCTGGGGTGTCTTGACGCCACGATGAAGGTTGTGTCCGCGCTCAGCCGAGCCTTCCGCGATATCCGAGCCTCCACCCCCTTCCCGCGGATTCGAGGCACGACGGCGACCGTGCTGACGCGCCAGCTGACCGACGCCAGGAGGGATCTCGGCCGCGGCTCCAACCTCGCCGGTGTCGCGATCGACGTCCGACCCGGGTCGTGCCGATCGCACAACCCCCGGTGGTCGTCGCGTCGTGACCGTTGGCTGCCCGCTCTGCCAGGAGCTGCGCAAGCTCGGGACCGCCGCGACCTTATGCGGCTGGTGCGGACGACACGCAACAGCGCCCCGGGCGCGACGCCAGCGGACAACTTTTGCCTACGCACTGACCACGCCGGCGACGACATCAACGGCGGCGACCAGCGCTTCTGCAGTCGCCGACGCGGCCGCGGAGAGGTGGCTTCTGCCCTTGCGGGGAGGCCGCTCGAAGGAGAAGCCCGACCTCGCGGCTCCGTCGCCGGCGCGTACCTCGTGCTTCGTGGATGCGTGGAGTCTGGCTCGGCGCGACGCCATGCGCCACGCTCGGCGGCATGGTTGACGCTGATGATTATCGATCAAAGCGACAGCAACCCACTACCGGGCAGCTTGGAGAGACACAGGGCGCCGGTTATCGCGTCGTCGATGGGGCCGTAGTCGCGCGCGCGCCGCACTCCTCGCGCCTTGCCTCCAGATGGGTGGGTGAAGAGCGTCCTCAGAACTGGAGAACGGTGTCCCCCTCCGTGATCGCGGGCGGGTCAACGGTCGTGCTGACATTCTCCTTCACCCATCCAGCCGCACGTCGCGAGGACTCGTCGGTACCGGCCTTGTCTTCGCAGACCGTCACAGCCGCCCCGCCGCTGTCGGTTCGAAAGGCTGCATAGCTAACAAAGCCAGGCACCCCGGTTAGAAGGGTCTTGACATCCTCCTCCCGCTGTCCAAGGAGGTCGAACAGCTCAGAAGCACCTTGCCCGGAATAGCTCCGAATTACCACGTGCATGGCGCACCCCTTTCCTGTGGCCTGCTGCCACGTCAGTCTTCAACGCGCACGCTACCCGAATCCCGCGCGTCTTGCTGAAAGTTTCCCCTTGCTCCACAGACAGGGCGCTCGGCCTTCGCGACGACGACCGGCTGCCCTTCAACCCCATGACAGGCATCAACTTCAACCCTCGAGTGGCCTAGCTTTCGACTGGCGCTAGCTACACCCTGTGGTCCACTTTTCAACCGACGTGACCGGTCCACTTTTCGACCGGCCTTGACAGTGGTGGGCGCTCCGGACGGCACTAACCGGGCGCCGCTCGATCATGTCTGAAGGACACGATCGAGCCCTGGCGAAGGCCGGTGTGGGTGCTGGGAAGGTGATCGCTTGGCGCAAGATCCCGAAGGTGTGGGAGATGGGCAGCCCGATGGTCGGGCTGTTCAACGCCGAACGCAAAGCGCAGTTGCCGGCCAGAACGGCGTTGACCTCCCGCAGGTGCGGGAGGTCAACGATTTGAAGGGTGCGTCGGGCTGTCAGGCTCGGCCGGTTTCAGCTGGCCCGGCAGATGAGGTTGGTCGAGGCCCCGCCGCCGTTGCTGTTGGCGACGCTGTGGTAGGCGTGGGTCACCGTCTCGGTGTTGGTCCTCCCGTCATCGTATGTCTCCACGGCGAACTGCAGGGGGTTGAACAGCGGCCCGGTCTGAACCGGGTCGTTCTGGGGTGCGGCGAACAGCTGGCTGAGCAGCCCGGCGCTGGGGAACTGGCCGCTCGCCCCGTGGCTTTCGACGAAGGTGTCGTCTGACGTGGCGTAGGCCCACTGCTCGAGCATCCCGTCGGGTGAGACGTTGACCGGGAGGCTGCCCTCTGTCGGCTCCCCGGCGAAGGGGAGCCACGTCGAGACCGTGTAGGAGTAGACCCCGCGTGGGGCCAGGTGGATCTGGAAGTACGCGCAGGTATACGAGGTCACATCGTTCGCGCTTGCGGGCGCGTCGCCGGCGGAGAGCCGGTACAGGTGGTAGGCGAGCGGGAACAGCGTCTCGTACGCCGTCCGGCGGGTCGACAGCAGCAGCCCGTTGGCCGCCTGGCTCAGCTGTCTGTCGGTAAACGACCAATCGGCGGCGGTGCCGGGGGAGTCCGCGGCGTTCTGGGCCGCGTCCTGGAGCTTGGTCCAGTCGCTGACCAGGATGTCCCCGATGTTGCCCAGTCCGTGGATGCTGGTCGTGTACTGCTGCTCGAGTTGTTCGCCGAGATCGGCGCCGGTCGTGGCGATCTGGTCATCCGGGAGGTTGACCCGGAATCGTTGTTGTTGTAGTCGTCAGCCAACCCCAGGGCGGTCGGCGATAGACGTGTCGACGATCGCGACGTCGTTCCATTCGGTCTGCAGCTGCTTGATCACGGTTTCCGCCTCGGCCTGCGTGAACGGGCCGCAGGCGGAATCGCTCGTCATCGTCTGATAGAAGGCCGACTGGCCGATGTCGCCGGCCCAGGCCGCCCAGTTGTTCGCCAGGTTGAGGTTGGTGTAGTTGGACTCGATCGGCAGCTGCAGATGAGCCCCGGGTAGGTTCTGCGCCGCGGAAACAGGTCTTTTCGGGACCGAGTCGCGGCATCCGCGCTGACTCTGAGCGAATAACCAGGTCCGGGCTTTTCGTGTTCGCCTCGCGAACCGGGACTGTCGGAGGTGGCGTTCAGCTGGTGCTGATTGTCGGCACGCGCCGGTGTGCGTCAGGGGCAGACTTGGCCGTATCCGTAGCCGGTGATGAAACGGGACCATTCCTCGCGGGTGAGCTTCCTGCCGGCGACGGCACATGCTTGGTTCGCCAGGGCGGGGGTGCTGACGGGCCAGAGGGATCCGTTGCCGTTGGCGTTGACGGCGAGCAGGAGCTTCCCGTCTGGAGTGAACTGCGCGTTGCCCGATGTTCCCTCTTCGGGGTCGAGCGTCGCGCCGTCTTGTTGGAGGCTGGCGGTGAACCACAGCTTCAGCCCGCCTTCGGGTCCGCCGGCCGTCGCGAAGCGTTGCCCGGAGGGGTCGAACGCGATACTTGCGACCGGCGCCGCCGCGACGAGCACGGGATGGCTGATGGAAGCGCCGGTCGACGGGTCCCAGAGTTGGACGACGCCGGCGTAGGTTCCCGTCGCGAGCGTGCCGTTTGGGGCGAAGGCGAGGCTGATCGTGCCGCCGTTGTCGCCCTCGAGCGGATGAATCGTGCGGAGCTGCGTTCCGTTCGAGGAGTCGAGGATCAGTACCCGGCCGTCTCCGCCCACCACGGCGCTTCCGGTCGCGACCGCGAGCAGCCGGCCGTCGGGGGAGAACGAGACCGCGTTGGCAAAGGTCCCACGCTGAAGGGCCGTGGTGATGGGTGTGCCCGTGCGGGTTCGCCAGATCGCGATCCGTCCGTTCGCCGTGAGCGTTGTGGGGTCATTGCTGACGTCGCTCGCGGCGATCAGTCGACCATCAGCTGAGAAGGCGACGGATTGGATCGCTCCGGGAATGTGCCTCGTTGGCGACGCCATGGTGAGTGTCCGCACGAAATGTGGCGCGCCACTCACGTCCCAGAGTTGCAGCAGGTCGTCGTCGCCTCCGACGGCCAGCTCCGGACCGGCCGGCGACCAGGCGAGCGCCGTGATCGTCGCTGCTCCCGGGATCGTCAAGGAGCTCTGGAGTTGCAGCGTGTGGACCGAGAAGATCCCGACAGTGCCCGAAGCCGTCAACGCGGCGAACCGGGATCCGTCTGGCGAGATGGCCAGCGGTGGTGCTAGCGGAGCGTTGGCCGCCGGGGTGGGAGCGTGCGCACCGGTCGTGAACGGGCGTCCGAAGCGGCGCTGGGATCCGAGATCCCATTCGAGCACGGTGCCGTCGAGCGAGCTGGTGTAGAGCGTGTGACCGTTGGCGCTGAACGCGCTGTCCGTCGGGCGGCCGGCATGACCGACGAGCGTCTCGAGCGGTTGTGCAGTCCTCGGGTCCCAAACGACCACGTTGTCGTCGTCGGCTGTGCTCACCAGCATCCGCCCGTTCGGCGAGTACCGCACGCTCTGCACGCTCGCGGTGTGCCCGCCCGCCGCGGCGTGGATCGCGCCGGTCGACAGGTCGATGAACAAGATCGTTCCGTCGGGCGGGGCGTCGGCGGCGCTCGTGCCGTCGGGACTGATGGCGGCCACGGATTCAAGGCAGCAGGCGGGCTCGCCCACGACGCCGAGCCGCGCCGGCAGGTTGACCGCGCCCCTCCCCCTCACGGTTTTCGCAGCATCCTCCCGAGGCTCGCCTTAAATTGACTGCGCGCCACTCAAATCGTCCAGCCGAAACCAACCCGTGCTGGCCCGAACGAGGTCACTCCGAAGGAGCTATGTGGTGCTGCGTGACCCGGCGTGGTGAGAAGAGACCGATGCGGTCCAGAAAGAAGCCAGCGCTAGTGCACCACGGCCGCTCCGGTCGCCGGCGCCCGGTGGCGCGCTCGCAGTCGCCTATGCTCGAGCCGTGCCCGACCTTCGCGACCGCTGGCGCACCGGCTTCATCGAGGCGACCACCTACGACTGGGCGGTGGAGCACGAGCACGTGGCCGGGGTGTTCGGCCGGCTCCTCTGGGGCACCGACACCGGGGCCTTTTATCGCGACATCGCGCGGCTGTCCGAGCTCCTCGCCGGCACGAGCGTCCTCGACATCCCCTGCGGTGGCGGCGTCGCGTTCCGCGGTCTGCAGCCCGAGCAGAAACTGCGCTACGTTGCGGCGGACCTCTCGCCGGTCATGCTCCGGCGCGCCCGTGCCGAGGCCGAGCGGCGCCGCCTTCACTGGATCGAGTTCGTCGAGGCGGATGTCCAAGCGCTGCCGTTCGCCGAGCGCAGCTTCGAGCTGTGCATCACCTACACCGGGCTTCACTGCTTCCCTGACCCCGCGGCGGCGATCGTGGAGATGGCCCGCGTCCTGCGGCCGGGCGGCCAGCTGCGGGGGACATCGGTGATCAGGCAGGCGGGGCTGCGCCAGGACGCGGTCGTGCGCCTGATGCAGGCCGCCGGCCTGTTCGGTCCGGGGCTCACGCCCGCCGAGCTGAGAACTTCGCTCGCCGACGCCGGACTGGTCAAGGTCGAAGCATCGGCTGACGGCGCGCTCGCCTACTTCTCGGCGCGCAGACGAGCCGCCAGGCGTACGGCTTCCCCGTCGGCATCTCTGCGGCACCCTGAGTAGCGATCGGGGGTGTCGGTTCGGTTGCTGGCGGATCACGGTGATACGCTCATCGGGCGAGGGCTGGACGAACCCGGAGGACGCGTTCACGGGGCCTGGGTGCGGTTCGTGCTCGCGGTAGGGGACCACAACCGTTGACGTCTGGACACGCGTGAGCGACGACGCCGTCCGTCGTATCGACGCGCTGATCGGTGTCGGCATGCGCCTTGCTCGCTCGGCCCCCAGCGGCAGGGTTCTGTTGGCCGTGCTGGGCCGAGTGCTCGAGCCGGCCTGGATCCCGCAACCGTGGGGAGACGAGATCGTCGCCGAGCTCGGAGCGGCGCGAGGCGCTGCATGTGAGCCGATCAAGCTGCAGCGCATCGAGCGCGTGCTCCGTGCCGCGTGGGGGGTGGCGCCGACGGCGGTGCTCGACGAGCTCGATCCCGAGCCGGTCGCGACCACGCCGACCTCGCAGGTGCACCGTGCCGTGCTCGAAGGCCGACCCGTTGCGGTCAAGGTGCTGCGACCCGGCTTGGCCGCGTCTGTGCGCCAGGACCTCCTGCTCGTCGAGCGCCTGCTCGGGCCGCTGGCCGCCGCGTTTCCGGCCATCGACGCGAGCGGCCTGGTCGCGGAATTCCGCGAGCGGGTGCTCGACGAGCTGGACCTCGAGCACGAGTCGATGACGCAGCGCCGGTTTCACCGCGCTCTCGCCCACCATTCGTTCCTGACGGTCCCGGCGCCCGTCACCCGGCTCGCCCGAGAGGACGTGCTCGTCAGCGAATGGGTCGATGGGGTCCCCCTCGCGCAGGCGCGGGATCGGGACGGCGCGGCCGCGCGCCTGCTGGTGTTCATGGTTGGCGCGGCCCGCTTTGGCACCGTCCCTGCCGATCCAGACCCGGCCGATGTTCTTCTCGCTCCCGATGGGCGCCTCGCGGTCCTCGATTTCGGCGCGGCGAGGACCGTCGATCGGGAGCGTGTCGGTGTCGCGGCGGCTGCGCTTGAGGCTTTCGCCCGGCGGGATCCGGACGCGCTGGCCCGCGCGCTTAACGAGCTCCGGTGGCTTCCCGCCGATCACGGCATGCTCGCCCTCGATCTGATCGCGGATGCGCTCGGAGATCTCGCCCGTCCCGGCCCGGCGCGCCTGGACTCAGACGCGGTTCTCGCCGTCCGCGACCGGCTGTTCGAACGCCCCGACGCCCTGACCGAGCTGATCCTCGCCGGCGGGCTCCCGCCCGAGGACCTCTGGCCGGCCCGCGGCCTCCTGCAGCTGTTCGGCTCGATCGCACGCATCGGCGCGACCGCCCCCTGGCTCGAGCTCACGCGGGCGGCCCTCCGAGACGGATGGAGCGCGGAGGTGCGCTCACCCCCGTGACGGCCGGGACTCAGCTGCCGATGTGAATCCGCCGCCGAGCCGCGCCGTGCGCTTCGCCCTGCGCCTGCACCGTCGGGCTCGTCTCTCGCCGGGGCGACGGGACGTGTGCGAGCGCCTCCTCGACCACGGCAGCGGGATCGCGCCCCCGCAGCCAGGCTGGCCAGCGAGAGGGTCGAGCCTGGGTCCCGAGCTCGACGAGTTCTTGCACGAACGCCAGCGCCCGCGTGTGCCCTTCCCCCGCCGGGCCCGCTCGCAGCGCCGCCCGCGCCGCCCAGGTGCCGCTCGCCTCCGCGGTCGCGATCCCCATCGCGCCGCGCCCGGCCGGGGCGCCGGCGCCCAGGCTGCGCGCGAATTCGAGACAGCGGCTCGTGCGTTCGCGCTCGAGCCTGCGACCCCCGGCGCTGCCGACGATCAGCGCGGCCAGCGGATACAGATCCTGGCGGCGCTCGTCGTCGACGCCGTCGTTGTACGTGCGCAGGAACGCCGCGATCACCCGGGATGCACTCGCGGGACGGTCGCTGAACGGCTCGCCGGCTAGCATCGAGGCGAGCTCCATCACGCACGCCCCCAACCGGGGCGACGGGTGACGCCCCCCGGTCAGCCGAACCGTCTGATGGCTCGTGCTCACGCCGCGAATCATCCCTCACCCCGCGCGCCGCCACCAGGGCGGGAGCAAGAAAGCGCCCCCGCCGGCCCCCCGGCGCTCGATCGCCGGTTCCCGCCACTGTCAGCGTGCATGCCATCCCACACCCGGCCGACCGACCGGACTCTCCACCCTCCTCCCCTTCCTCCGTCGGGCGCGTAGTTCACCGCGGGCGCCGCGCGAGGGATCGGAACATCGAACAGGTGAGATCCCTCGTCAACCAGGGCGATCCTCAACACGCTCAGCGCACCAGCTACGACCTGTATACGACGACCCGGCCAGGAGCCTCCTGGCCAGGCGCGCGCAGACGACGATCCACCGCATTCACCGCCGACGGCGCCACCAGAACAATCCAGCCCAACGTAACTATTGGGGCCTAAGTTAAGTAACTCGCTCCGAAGAGCCATCGGGTGCTGCCCAACCCCGGCGTGGGGAGAAGAGACCATTGCGGTCCAGAAAGAAAAGCGACGCAAGTAAACCACCGCCGCTCGGGGCTTTTCAAGCCCTCGTGGCCAAGAAATCCCCACCCGTCCTTGCGCTCCGGCAGCCGCTCCGTGGCGATCATCTCCCTCCCGCAACGAACCCTTGAGGGCGGGCCACTAACACAACCCCGTTCAGTTGCCGAGGTAGACACGCGGCAACTGCCAGCGACGCTGAGGATCGCTGGTTCACCGTCCCGGCCGGCGCGGCGTACTTACTTCTCTTACGCCGCGGACCCAGCCGCGTCGCGATAACCCCTGCTAGCTGGTCGCATTTGATGGAGCGTGCTGGTTTCGCTCCGGCGTACCTGATCGGGCCGGCGGCGTAGCTCCGGGAGCTCATCCCCCGGATACCGCTCGCCGTGCTTGCACTTCCGGCCAGGGGGCCGGGCCGGGGAGTCCAAGAGTCCGGCGTAGAGTCACCCTGCGATGGCACGGGAACCGCTGGACAGCATCGAGTATGAATCGACCTACCTCGAGCTCCGCCCGGCGAGCGAGCGGTTGAGCGACACGATCGATGCTCCGATCCTCGTCCGCCGCCGCGCCCACGGGCGGGGAGACGACGCCTTCGCCCCTCACGGCATTGCCGCGGCCGACGACAAAATGCTGTTGTGAGCCTACGCGACCGGCAACAGCGCCGCCCGCGCGACCGATGATCTCGCGAAGCGGCGCGCGCTATACGCTTGTGCTATGACGATCATCGCCTGCCTGAGCTGCGGAGCGCGCAATCGCGTCGGCCCGATCGCTTCAGGGTTCCCTCGTTGCCCGAGATGCAAGTCGGAGCTTCCGTGGTTGGTCGATGCCGATGCGGAGACGTTCGCTGCCGAGTCGAACGCCTCGGTGCCCGTGGTCGTTGACTTCTGGGCGGCGTGGTGCGGACCGTGCCGCATGATCTCACCGGTGCTCGAGGACCTCGCGAGCCGGCATGCGGGCCGTCTGAAGGTCGTCAAGGTCGATGTCGACGCTAACCCCGGACTGGCTGCGCGCTTCGGGGCCCAGTCGATCCCGCTCCTGGTCGTGATGCGCAGCGGGCGCGAGGTCGACCGGATCGTTGGTGCGCTTCCGCGTGCCGCGCTCGAGGAGCGCCTTGGGCCGGTGCTCGCCAGCTGAGACTGGCAGTCTGATGTGGAAATGCGGGGCGGCCGCTTGCGAGCGGCCGACGCGATTGTCTCCTTACGCCTAGTCCAGAAGGGCAGCGACAGGATCGCGTCTCCGTTGTCGACGTCACCCCGCGGTAGACGGACCTAAGTGCCGTAGCGATCGCTCGTCGGGGCAGTGGCCCGGCCGTCCTCGGCTGGGCGGTGCGGCGCTAGTCGCGGACCTCAGCGACTTCGCCGTACCAGTAGGCGGCGGTCACGCCTCCGTCCATCAGGATGTCGCTGCCGGTGATGAACCCGGCGTCCGGGCCCATGAGCAGCGCGCCCACGGTGCCCACCTCGTCGGGGGTGCCAGCTCGGCCCGCTGGGGATGACTCGATCATGCGCCGGTACCCTTCCCCGCGCGGGCCGGTCAGCTCGTCCTTGGCCAGCGGGGTGATGATGATGCCGGGGCTGATCGTGTTGATCCGCGCGCCGCGCTTGCCCCAGCGAACCGCCTCGGCCATCACGCGCAGCGAGTTGCCGCGCTTCGCGATCTGGTACGCGTGAAGCGAGTCGGTCACTTGCTCGGGCTGTAGGAAGGGAAGGGCGAGCAGTTCCTCGACGGGCGTTGTGGCCAGCGCGTTGTTCTGCTCGATGGTGAGTGGTGGGAGGCGGTGCCCGGACTGCGAGGCGATCACGAGGCCGGCGCCACCGGCGGCGATGACGTTGCCGAACTCCTCCAGGACGAGCGCGGTGCCGTACAGGTCGACCTTGAGGATCATCGATGGCGACGCCTGCGATGGGGAAACGCCGGCCGCATGGATCAGTCCCGTGACCTCGCCCAGATCGCTGGCTGTCTCGACGAGTGCCTGGACGGCCTCGCGAGAGGACGCGTCGACGGTCGCGACGCTCACCTCGTACCCGGCGTTGCCCAGGACCTCCGCCGCGGCATTCGCGTTGTCCTGACGCAGGTCGGCCAGGAGCACATGCTTGCCCACGCCGACGCGCCGTGCGATTGCTTGGCCGATCAGACCGGGTCCGACGACGACGATGACGTTGCTCATGGTCGAGAGGCCTCCTGTCGCGACGACGTGGCCTGGTATTCCTCGTCGGTGACGTGCTCGCCCCAGGTGGCGCTGTTGCCGTTCTCGTCGACTTCGAGCATCGCGAGGTGGGTCATGAGACGGTCTGGCGCGGCGCCGTGCCAGTGATCCTCGTCGGGCTCGAAGTAAACGCGGTCGCCAGGGCGGATGACCTCGACCGGGGCGCCCCGCCGCTGGCAGCGGCCCACTCCCTCGAGCACGTAGATCGTCTGCCCGACGGGGTGGGTGTGCCAGGCTGTCCGCGCGCCTGGCGTGAAGTGGACGCTCGCGGCCTGCAGCCGCGACGGCGCCGTCGGGCCTGTGACAGTGTCGACGTAGACCTGGCCGGTGAACCACTCGCCGCTACCGGTTGCGGTGGCGATGGAGCTTCTTGTGATCTGCATGTCGTTCTCCTAGCGGTCGATCATGCGCTGGGCGGCTTCCGTGTAGCGGGCTCCGCGGGCCTCGATCTGCGTGTCCTCGATCTCGCGCAGGTCCTCCGGGGTGAGCTCGATGTCCGCTGCGGCGAGGTCCTCCTCGAGCCGGTGCAGCTTGGTGGTGCCGGGAATGGGGACGATCCAGGACTTCTGAGCGAGTAACCATGCAAGCGCGATCTGGGCGGATGTCGCTTGCTTTCGCTCGGCGATGCGGGTCAGCAGTTCGACGAACGCCAGGTTTGACTCGCGTGCCTGCTGATCGGTGAAACGGGGCACGGTGTTGCGGAAATCGCCGCTTGAGAACTCGGTGCTGGTGTCGATCGAGCCGGTAAGGAAGCCTTTGCCGAGCGGGCTGAAGGGCACAAGGCCGATCCCGAGCTCCTCGAGCGTGGGCAGGATCGCGTCCTCTGGCTCGCGCCACCACAGCGAGTACTCGCTCTGCAGCGCGGTCACCGGCTGCACGGTGTGGGCGCGGCGGATCGTCCGCACCCCGGCCTCCGAGAGGCCGAAATGCCTGACCTTGCCCTGCTCGATCAGCTCCTTGACGGTGCCGGCGACCTCCTCGATCGGGACGTTCGGGTCGACGCGGTGCTGGTACAGCAGGTCGATCCGGTCGGTCCGCAGCCGCTTCAGCGACTCCTCGACGCTACGGATGATCGTGTCTGGGCGGCTATCCAGCGCCCCGGGTCCAATCGCGCCTTCGAGGTCGAACCCGAACTTGGTCGCGATCACGACTTGGTCGCGGACGGGCTCGAGCGCCTCGCCGACGAGCTCCTCGTTGCTGAACGGGCCATACACCTGGGCGGTGTCGAACAACGTGACGCCGTGGTCAACCGCCGTCCGGATCAGCGAGACCATCTGCTCCTTGTCCGGGAATGGCGGAAATGCGGTGCTCATGCCCATGCAGCCGAGACCGATCGCCGAGACTTCGAGGTTCTTTCCGAGTGTTCGCTTGTGCATCAGGTTTCCTCCTCGCGTGGTGTGAGCTTCAGCGTCGCGACGCGCGCCTGCGGCGCGACGATCGAGGGAACGATCGTCGGATAGCGAGGTCCGTACTTGGTCTGGTAGGCGGCGTCGATCTGCTCGCCGGCCTCGTCGGTCTCGACGAGGCTGACGTCCTTCTCGATCCCGCCGGCGCGGATCAACGAGATCATGTCCCTCTTTTCCGGGAACGGCGGAAACGCGGTGC
>DASPPG010000050.1:0-29918 GCA_035625625.1 Solirubrobacteraceae bacterium | reverse complement strand
GCCATGAGCCGAACTGTTCACTCCAGTGACCTTGCTCAGCCGCTTGACACGGCAGCGCTCACCCGGCCATTTTGCACTTGAGGTGTCAGGGATCTGACACACAGGGCTTGACAACCGGCCCACCTTCATAGAGACGAACAGGGATCGCGCGACCTGGCTGGTCCTCCAGTGGAATGCAGCAATCCGGCTGCAGGAAATGTCTGGCGACCGGGCGGTCTCAGAATCGCGGGGGACCTGGCCAAGGGCGCGGTGGCACGCTACGGGTCGGCCCGACTCGTGGCCACCGCTGGTCAAAGAGCGGCGCCCGGCTGGAGCTCCATCGCACCGCGATCCAGGCAGGCGTGCGTCGGCGCGTAGCCCCGCACCAGCTGAGGCATGCCCACGCCGTAGGACAATTGACCAACCTGCTCGAGACGCGCGGGCGTCTCAAGCAACAGACCTAACAGGCGCACACCGAGGAGGCACACCCAATGCCCGCAGTGTTTCAGATCGTCTCTCGCCTTCGGGAAACGCGCTCTGGTGTTCAGGACCAGACGACAATGACCTCTCCCAGCGGACCATAGTCGAACAGAACACTAACGAGTGGTGGACGCTCCAACCGCAGGACTCAGCCCAGGATTGCTTGATTCGCCCGTTCTGGCACAGGGGCAGGCGATCGGTCTGCCCTCGGACACCGCACCGGGGGAGGTAGTCGACCTCCAGCTCGTACCGACCGCAAACGCGCAGGTATGGCGGATTAGCCGACGCATCGCCAACCCGCCCTACTTCTACTTAATTGAGGGCGACAACCTGATCACCCTCGCAAGTGGTGACGATATATCGATCCACGTCGCCCCCCGCACGGAACACGCCAATCAGCAATGGACGTTTCTGCCGGTCTTTGCTCAGTTAGGCAACGACGGATAGGCTAGAGCCGGGGCGTTCGTCATCAACGATCTCGGCGCTCAGGCGGTCCGGGTCGAGCGGAATATCGAAGACGGGGATGTAGACGGTCAGCGTGTACGTTTCGGGGCTCTCGTCCGGCCACGGGAAGCCCGGCTCCGTGCCATCGATCAGGGCGCCGCCAACGTCGAGACTCCCAGCGTCCACCGTGAAGCAGTGGCCCTGGCGTTCGTGCAGCCATCCGAGAGGACTGCTTGCAGGTCGCTCATCGGGACCTCCGGACCGCTGGCTGCCGCTCGCGGAGGAGGGGAAGCGGGCGCGGCGCCTTGTGTCCGCGCTGGCGGGGCAATCGCTGAGGCGGGTGAGATGCCCGAGCTGCCGCGAACGCAAGGCCCGAGTGTGATTGCGCCTGAGAATGTCGACTGGGCGGCGCGCGGGTTAGCAGCATGGGCAGCCGGTAACGGGTTGGCGAACAGACCGAGCAACAGCGCGGCGGAGAGATGGGTGCAGAGCATCGTATGGCGCGTTCACGAGGCATTCGCGCTGCTGCAGCCGCTGCTTGGCTCGCCGTCGACGGATCCGCTCACGGAGGCTCAGCTCCACCACTCCCACGCGTACGCACTCCTCTCCTCCCGCCGCTACGACGAGGCCTGCGCTGAAGTCGACGCGGCGCTCGGACTCGCGCCGGCCGTCAAGACGCGCGCGAAGGCGCTCATGCTCCGTGGACTGATTCACCTGAACCGAGACGAGATCACCGACGCCGTGCGCGACAGTGAGTGCCCGACCGCTCTCGCTCGCTCCGTCGACCCCGCTCTCCACTCGGGCTTACTGGTGATGGAGGCCCAAACCCACATGCACGCGGGTGAACTCGAGCGTGCGGGAGCACAGCTGGACGAGGCACAGCGGCTCAGCCATTCGGTCGACACCGTACGTCTCCGCGGACGCTTCAGCTTCCGCGCCGGACTCGAGCTCATGCAGGACGACCGCAGGCGGCGTGCGAGTCGCTAGCCCGCGCGTTTGACGCCGCGGTGCTTCGCGGCAGCGATCTCCACCTGCTCGACGACCTTGAAACCCTGTCCAACGCGCTCGTTGCCATGCACCGAGATACCGACGCGCCGCCTGCACCTCGGGAGACCCTCGCGTCGCCGCACAAAGCAACTTTGTCGATGTCTGACCAGAGTCGCGCAACATCGGTAGAGCAGGCGCGTCTGCGATCCGCCGACGAGCCCTGCCGCCGCCACCAGCAGGGCCCGGCGCCTGCTTCCCCTCCGCGAGCGGCAGCCCGCGCAATCGCCAATCTCGCCCCATGAAAGGGTGTGCAGCCTCATGTTGACCTGCGCCGGTGCGACGCCGAAAATCCGGGCGGCTTCCGGCCCTGCCCGTCCTGTGGGACGGCGCTACCTGAGGCCCCAGCCTGCGAGGCGCGGAAGAGGTAACCGCGTGTTCGGTGACATGACCGGCTCCACCGTGTCGGCGGAACAGCTCGATCCGGAGGTGTTGCGGGGCAGGGTGATCAGCCGGTGCTTCGCGGAGCTGCGCGCGATCATCGAGCGCCACGGTGGAACTGTGTGCTGGTTCTCGGTTCGAGTTCCTCGCGGATGTCGCGACCGCGGAGGTGATCTCGAGGCCGCGCTGGATGCGCGCCAGCGCACCGATGCCCATCGACGTGAAGTTGGGGGATACGGACGGGGCGCGCGGCGCCGCCCGAGCTCAGGGACTCACCGAAAGGCGCCTCGCCCCGACGAGCGGAGCGGTGACGTCCTGCTCTCGGTCTCGACGCCCGGCGCCTTCGGCGAGACAGCGCTGGTCCGGGCCAATGCGGCGAAGCTGAGCCCCCCGCGGAAGTAAATTCGTAGGCGGCAGCAGCTGTACCGACCGCATACAGATCACTGGCCACCAATGAGGAGGCTGTAGATGGAGACTTGGGATGCCATCACCGCTCGGCGCAACGTCCGCGAGTTCGCCGACCGCGCGATCCCCGACGCGGACCTTGACCGTGTGCTCGAAGCCGGCCGGATCGCGCCGTCATCGCAGAACCATCAGCCGTGGGACTTTGTCGTCGTCACCGACCGGGAGATGCTCCGTGAGCTCTCCAAAGTCTGGCGCGGGGGAGGGCATATCGCGAACGCAGCTGCCGCGATCGGGATGGTAATCCCGGACGAGGAGGAGCCCCGCGCCCGCGAGCGCAATCGCTTCGACATCGGCCAAGCGGCGATGCAGATGATGATCGCCGCTGCCGATCGGGGGATCGGCAGCGGTCATTCGGCCGTCGGCGATCAGGACGCGGCGAGGTCGGTGCTCCGTGTTCCCCAGGACAAGCTCGTTGCGTTTGTGATCGATCTCGGCTATCCAGCGGACCGGCCGCTCAGGCCCGGCACCCGCTTGAAGCGCCGCTCTTTCGAAGAAGTCGTGCACCGTAACGGCTGGTGAGCGAGGTCGGCGAAGAGCTGCTGATCACGAGGGTCCCAGCGGCGAAGCCCAAGAGCGTCCAATTTGGCCCAGGCTCGCCTTTCGAATCCTCGGCGCCGGCAGAAGCGCTGGCGGTCGACGCCGGAGCGCTGGTTCTCGTCCGGACCGGCAGCGCCACCGGCACCGACGGCGGTGGCTGCTCAGCGAGCGACAGCAACGTGTGCTTGCAATTGGCCGCGTATCGGACGGCCCGCGGGGACCCAGGGCCACCGGGCCGAGCCCGTTCTCCTCGGAGCAACCAATCCACGTACGACGATCGACTTCACGCTGGTCCTGCGGCTGCCCGGCCAGGCGCACCTGACGCGCTTCCTCAACCAGCTGACGGATCCCGTGGCGCCCCACTACCGCCACTTCATCGGCGCGGCCGAATTCGGCGAGCGCCTCGGTGTCTCACGCTCCGTTCTCGACCGTGCGCGGGCTCAGCTCGCACGGGACGGCGTCCAGATCACCGCCAGCTACCCCCAGCGCACGGCACTCGACGTCCGCGCCAACGCCGGAACCATCGATCGAGTCTTCGACGTCCGATTGATGGACTGGCGGAATGCGGGCTGACAGGTCTTCCACGCCCCGCTCGGCGCGGCGACCGTCCCCGGCGCCACGTTCGTAACGGATGACTCCGCAGCCATTCAGGGGTTAACGCCAACGAGCGCGCGAAGCGTGTACGAAATCGACCCGCTGTTGGGACAACGCATAACCGGGCAAGGAGAGAGCATCGCCGTGGTCGAATTCGCCCAATTCGATCAGTCGGACCTCGACGGCTTCGACCAGCAGTTCAACCTGCCAGACGTAACCCCGCGCACTGTGGCCGTCGGCGGAGGGGCTACCGACGACGACCCGTCGTCCGTGGCTGAAGCCAACCTCGACCTGGAGGTCGCGCACGAAATCGCCCCGGGCGCGGAACTGCTGGACTACAACGCACCCCAGGCGACCTCGTCCGGCGCGGACACCTTCGGCGCCATTCTCGACCGGATTACCGCCGACGGCCAAGCCCGCATCGTGTCGGACAGCTGGGGCAGCTGCGAGGCGGACACGCCGCGGGCTGACATCCAACGCGACGAGCAGGCGCTCGAAGCTGCGGCGGCACGCGGCATCAGCGTCTTTGTCGCCGCCGGCGACACAGGGGCCTACACCTGCCAGGAGGACACCGACACCAACCACAGCCTGTCCGTGAGTTGGCCGAGCTCGAGTCCGTTCGCGGTCAGCGTCGGCGGCGCCTCCCTATCGCTGACCGCCACCCGAGGCAACGTCGGCGAGACCGCATGGGACGATACGCTCGAGCAGATGGGCGGGGGCGGCAGTTTGAGTATCGACTACGCCAGGCCGGCGTGGCAGGTCGGCCCGGGGGTCGCGAACCGGTTCTCGACCGGCATGCGCCAGCTTCCAGACGTGGCTGCCGCGGCCGATCCATGGTCAGGCTGGGACGCCTACACCGGCGGCGCGATCACTGTTGCCGGGGGGACGAGTGCAGCCACGCCGTTCTGGGCGGCGTCGATGGCGCTGGTCATCACCATCGGCGCCAACCGCTACTACCCGGCCACGAGGGGATGGGACTTGGCCACTGGACTCGGCTCCCCGGAGGTCGCCAACCTTGCCCGCGACGTGCTGGCGTATCTGAAGCGATAGGGCGCGACTATCCCGGCCTGAACCTACCTCGATGTAGTCACCCCCACCCGTTCACCAGGCGGTGAGAAATTGACCGGTGTCCAACCCGGCACACACGACGACCATTCGTCTCGTCGTCGGGCGCGAGACCGCTGTATCGCCGGGGCCGTGCGAGAGTCGGTGCAGCTCGGAGTCGGTGTCGAGGTGCAGCAGCGCTGCTTCCAGAGGCAAAGCATCAGCCGCGGCCGAGCGATCCAGTGCTTACCCACCTTCGCGCGGATGAAAGGGAGCAAGCGGCGCCGTACACACATCGCGCGGCGTGGGCGGAGCATGGGAGCAACAGTCAGGGGCTGCCACGCCGCGCCGATGCAATCTTGAACGCAGGCGTCCGCCGGCCCGACACGGGACGCGTGGTTCGCCACGCAAGCATTCGCCAGGACGAACGTTGGGCGACGATCGCAAGAGCCGACGTAGGAGGGGTCCGGATCCGGCTCTGTAACGTCGGGGGTGGACAAGTGCAATCGCCCCAGATCCCCAGAGAATCAGGGCTGGTCCTCGACAGCCGACGCACGGAACCGCCGCATAGGCATCGCGTCTGTTCTGCGCCGCCGTCGCGTGAGCCTTTGCAATCGGGGACAAGAGCCACCGCAGGTCGTGAGCCAGGCGTCGGCGCCGCGCTAATCCGGCGTTCGAAAGCGGCGAGCTCGGCACGGGGGAATCGCTACCAGCCGTGGGTGCCAGGCGCGCCTTTGAACGGGCCGACCAGATCGCCGGTGATCCATCCTCCGTAGAAGTCGCCCGACTGCGCTTGCACGCGTTCGTCATCAAGCCACGCGGCATCCAAGCGGCCGGGATAGAACGCGACGTGGTCGCGCAACGCCTCATACCGCGCGGCCGGGGCTCGGTAGCTCCAGGCGACCGCGTGCGCCCGGTGCCCGGTGACGATCGCATCCAGGTATCGCGCTTCGCCCTTGAACTCACACCACGTTGGGCGGGCATCGCTGGGGGTCAGCAGGTTGAGGCGCACGTCGGCGGGCGGAATGTAGATCGTCGGCGGGTGACTGGTCTCGAGGACTCGCAGCGCATGGATCGAGTCAGCCAGCAGCTCGCCCGCCCACTCAACCCGGACCCGACGGTCACACGGTTTGACGGCCGGCGGCCGGGGATAGTCCCACACTCGCTCCATCCCACCACCGTACACCGCCGCGGGGCTGCGGCGCCCGGGGCACTGAGCCCGTGCGGCGGGCGCCGCGATCGGCGAGATGCCGACGCCAGAGCCCGAGCCGGTGCTCTCGCCGCAGGAAGGGTCGGGCTAAGGGAGAAGCGGCACGGCGCCCGCGAGGACCAGCACTGAGCTGCGGGCGCTGCTCAGTTCGTTGCGCACGTCCCCGCCGATCACGACGTGGCCGGCCGGTGCATCCGGCTGCGACCCGACGACGATTAGGTCCACCGGCTCTGCGCTTGACTCGCGAACCGTTGCCCCGAGTTTCGCGGCCAGCGTGCGCGCGGTCTCGCGGGCGACATCGTTCGTCGGGCCGGCAAGAGGCACGGCGATGGTTCTGATCGCGCCGTCCAGCTGAGTCCGCAGACCGGCGGCGGCGATCGCAACCGCGACCGAGCCCCCGTCGAGGAGATGCTGCGCGGACGTGCCGGGCTCGACGTGACCGGGCGGGGTCCGGTAGTCCGAGCCAAACACAACGACCGACGCCCCCTCCCGCTCGGCCAGCTGCCCCAAGGTGTCTCCGGTTGAGGCACCGATGACGACGTGGCGAGTCACTTCCGTATCACCCAACGTTGCGGCGCCTCGCTCCAGCCGTTGCTCAGCGTCATGCTGGGCCACCTCTTCCCGGCGCGGGTCAAACTCACGCGAATGGCGGACATATGCGAGCGCCAACGCGAACCCGGCCCGCGACAGCATCTTCCCCAGCGCAAGCGCGTCGTCATCATTCGGAGTTCCGTCGTAAGAGATGATCAAGTTGGCGCCCACGGTCAAAGCATCCTTCGCGACGCAGTATTACGCATCCACCGGTCGCACGGATCGTGGCCACGTCCTAGATCCCACCCGCGCGCATCCGTGCGGGGCGAACGTAGGTCCACGTCCCAGACGCCGTCGATCAGCGGGCGGCCCCCCAACGCCCCTACGGGCGCCAACCGCGGTCGCCCGACATTCCGAACACAATGACGGAAGCCAACGAGTGGCGAGCGACGGCTCAGAACCGGAACGACCAGGGGTCGGAACGAGCGGAAGGTCGCCAAATCAGTCGCACTCCGCCGGCCGCGCGGGACCACGAACGCAGTCGTCCGCGGCGTGTGCGGCTCGGGCGATGCAGGGGTTTCGCCAGCCGAAATTGTGATGTCGCCGCCACGTGAGGGAAGGTTGCCCTCTCGTCGCGCGGGCGGATCGCCGCAGCCCCGATGTGAGACCGCTGACGCCTTCAACGGCGGCATCCAGTGAGGTAGGCGCGTCAAGCGCCCGGGTGGCCGTCGAGCCGAGCCTTGGGTCGCGTATGGTCCGAGTCCGCGTCGCGCCTCGTCGGCCGAGATATCCGGGAAGAACTGCTTGACCGCGTCCGCTGACAGCAACATCCGAATTCCGCCCAGTTCGGGGCAGATGGTGAATAGCATCCGCGACTTGGTGGTCGGCGGGTGAGAATCACGCCGACCGCGTACGGACCGTGTGTCACGAGCAGGGAGGGTAACAACCAGAGGTGGTCGGTGCACCGGGCGCATCCTTGACGCTTCCCGGCCGGTCGCGTAGCGCTCGTTCATCGCAGAAGGGAACTCCGCGGACGCGTTCCCGCGAGTGGGGGTCATACGAGTCTGACCGCGGCACCGTTCCCGCGCTGCGCGCGGCGGTGATGAAGGCCAGAGCGTGGAGGCGTCTCAGGGCGTGTGCACGTGTTCAGGCCCCTGGCGCGGCCTCCGTCTCATCGTGTCGGGCGTCTGGCGGACTTACCATAGCGGCGAGCGCATCGGCTGCGAGTTTGGAGATCGTGACGCAGCCGTCGCAGATGCCCGTCCATCGCGCGCTACTCGTTTGGAGTTCCTGCCGGCAGCGTCGGCAATGGGTGTGAGCCTTGAACATTGCGAGGGTCCCCCGCCGGGGCGGACTGCATCGGAGTCGGTATCGAGCCACTGGCGCCCGGTCCCGGCCCGAGTTCCGAAGGATGTCACGTTTTCAGCTACGCCGGTGTTGGTTTTCCACAATCAGGATCGAAACTTCGCGCGGTGGGAGAGGGTCTGCTTCGGCGAACGTCAAAGCGCTCCTCGATGTCTGTTCGGTTGAGCTCGCTGCCACTCGGGAGCTGCTTCCATGCGGAGGGCAGCGCGCGAGCTCATACGACGCACGCCAGCTTGGCGGTATGGGGAAGCGCGCGGCATTGCGCTCAGCGGCGAGCGCCAGATTGGTGACTTTGGTCATCCTGGAAGGGGCAATGTCCTGACGGCCGTGGTCACTCCCATCGCTCGGCTCGCGGTGACCACGCCAGGCATCGCTCCGTCGAGAATGGCCGGACTCGGCTCGCCGAGAAGATCACGACGAACACGGACCAGGTCTGCCGAGCGGAGCCGCTGCGCTGACCGACTCCGACCTTAACGACCTTGAGAGCTTCGAGCACGGGAACGATCTCGCGCGAAGCAGCGCCGCTGACCGGGCGATCGCAAAGCACGGAAGGCATGGCCCCCCGCCATTGCGTCTGACGGTCGCTATTGCCGGCCAGGTTGTTGCCGCCCCGGTGACGGGCCGGCACATCGCAGTCGTGTTCATCGACGCAGGTCACGGGATCGAGTCCGACGAGGGACAGTCGAGCCTCGTTGTTTCTGGTCTCAGGCCGCTGGTCGCGGAGCACCGATCTTCTGTCTCCGAGATCGGGATCTCGTCCCTCGTCCGGTCGGGGGCAGGCGGAGGCTTTAGCGGCCCACGCGGCGTGTTCGCGCTTCCCGAGGCAGGGCGGATCCGGGTGATCGCTCTGAATCGAATGACCCTGGTGAGCTGCAGACAAGACGCCGGCTGGTTGGCAGCTGGGCTAGCGCCTGGGGGTACGCCGACGTCCACGACTACAGGCCTGCAGAGTGCGGTTGGCGTTCCCACGGGAACGTTGCCCGCGACCGTTGCCTGCCTTGGCGCGGTCCACTTGCTAGACACAAGAAGTGCCCGATATGCGGGCACTTCTTCAGCGGGAGCGACGGGACTCGAACCCGCGACCTCCGGCGTGACAGGCCGGCGCTCTAACCAACTGAGCTACGCCCCCGGAGGGGGATTCACAGTATCGCAGGCAACACCGAGATCGGCGGATCCGGTCCGGACCGGGCCGGCGCAACTTTCGGGACGCCCAGGAGTTTGAGCGTTTGAATCGATCTCCGGAGGACGTGCCCAACCCGGCCGTGGGCGCGTTGTTGGGATCAGCGACGGGGACCCTTCGGGGTCCCCGTCGTACTTAACCAGCAGTGTCCGGATGGGGCTGCTCGGCCCCACGGACGCCGAGCGAAGCGAGGCCCCAAGAAGCGGTTAGCCCGCCTGGACGGTGCGGTTGCAGCCGGCCAGGGTGACCGTGATCGGGCCGTCGGTCGTGATGTTGAGGTTGACGTTGCAGTCCACGTGCGCGCGCGAGACGTCGATCGATGCGGTGGCGATATTGGTCGCGTTGATGTCGAGCGTGTCGCTCGCCGGCGCCGGTGCCGGTGGGGACCACGTCTGCGTCAGGCCGGCGCAGGCGAGCGGGCCCATGTTGCCGCCGGTCAACGTGCCGGTGCCGGGTGCACTGCCCGACGCGACGGGATCGCTGGTGCCGAACCCGTGCGAGAAGACGTCGGTCTCGCCCTCGGGATCGCCGTTGGTGGCGGTGTGAGACTGGCTTCGAATGGTCAGCCCCGAGACCCAGTAGGCGTGGTCGCCGACGATCGAATGGTTGGGCGCATCGCGTGCGGTGTCAACCACGTAGGTCACGTGAGCCGGGTTGGCATCGACGGTGGCCGAGCCCAGGAACGCGGCCGCCGGCGCGAACTGGTCGTTGATCGACAGCATCAGGTGGTTGGGCAGAACGGGGCCGCACAGCGGGTTCGCGCACGGCCGGTAGACGTCGAGCTCGTAGCGGTAGCCGAGCTCGAGAGCTTCTCCGCGGTCTGCCCGTAGTCGGTGGCGTTTACCAGCTCGTCGGCCGGGCGTTCCACATGAGCACCGGGACGTTCCGCAGCGAAGCGAGCACGTTGTTGTGGTCTCGAAGCCGACCGTCGGCTGGGGCGCGTGCGAACAGGTCGGGGATCTGCGCCCCGAGCTTGAACGTGCCGATGCCGCCCATCGAATAGCCCGTGATGTCCGTGTAGGCGGGGGTGATCACGATCGACGGATCGGGCCGGTTCGCGAACTCGGACTGGTTGTGGCTGCCCAGTTCGCGCGCGGCGCCGTTGACCCCTGCCAAGAGTCGCACCGAGCAACAGATATCACAGGGTCACTAACGGTGCGCCAGCAGGGCGAGGAAGTCCTGCGCGTAGCGCTCGTAGCGCTCGGGCGGGTAGCTCTCCGGATCGGTGAGGACCATCCGGCCGGCCTGCTCGCAGAAGTCGCGGATGGCGCGTGCGGTTAGCTCCACGTCGAGTTGGCGCGGAAGCTCGCCGCGGTCGATTGCCCACTGCACGTGGCGCTTGATCCGTTCGAGCACCTGTGACCGGCCCACCTCCACGTGCTCGCGGACGATCGGAGGCGTCCCCTCGAGCGGCAGCAGGATGAGCCGCCAGGTCGCCGGCCGGGTGGTGACGGCCTGGAGAAACCGCCCGACCCCGCCGGCCAGGACGTCGCGTGGTCGCTCGTCGCCCGGATCCTCGGGCACGACGTGGGCGAGCTGCTCGAGCGAGATGCGCTCCTCGCGCTCGATGACCGCGTGCAGCAGCCGGTTGAGGTTCGGGAAGTGGTCGTAGACGACGGGCCGCGTGATGCCGGCGGCCCGGGCGATCGCCTCGATCGAGATCCGCGCGTAACCCCGCTCGAGGATCACCTCGAGCGCGGCGTCGATCAGATGCTCGCGCCGCTGTTCGGGCGACATCCGCGGCGCGTACGGGCGCCGGCGTCTGGGTGGACCGGACAAGGGACGTGTTGCCATCGCAGGCCAGGCTAGCGGGGGAGGAGGATCAACCGCGCAGGCGTCGCCGTCGGCCTCTGCCTTCTAGCACCTGGCAGGTGGCGGTCTGGATAGGGCCGGGAAAGCCGTCGCTCCGGATCTGTTGCGCGAATGCCAGCGGGACCGGCCGGATCCACTTGGCGGTGGCGAACTCGGCCGTCCAGTCGACGTCCATGGCCAGGATGTCGATCGACGGATCGTTGGCGGCCAAGTGGCGCACCAGCGAAACGCGCTGCCGGTCAGACGACGTCGAGAGGAAGTTGATGTTGACCGTCCCTCTCCGGTGGTGAAGAACCGGTTCACTGCTACCCCTCCGTGGATGGGGTAAACGCGAAGTTAAGGTCTCGCGTGGAGTGCGGGCCGATCTTCGTGCAGAAACGCCGCCACCGGCTCACAGCACAGGGCGCACGTGGACCAGTCGAACGGTTGCGCGATGCCGCGCAGGCGTCGGTCGTTCTCGTGCCACTCGCGGTTGAGGTGCCGGCCGATCACGACCGCGGCGACGGGGCCGGCGCCGGCCGCCTTCAGCGCCGCGGCGGCACTCTGCGCACTGGCGCCAGTGGTCCACGTGTCGTCGATCAGAAGTACCGCTTCGCTGTCGAGCGCTCGCGTGGCCTCGAACTTGTGGTCGCTGTAGGCGCGGGACGGGACAGCGGCGTCGGTGCGGCGCAGCAGTCGCTGGTGGCGATCGCGGGTGGGGCCGACGAGCTCGTCGACGATCCAGCGGAGTGGATGGCGCTCGTCGCGGGTCCGGTCTCCGGACGGCACGGTGGTGACGAGATCGAAGGGCTTGGTTCCGGCGGCTCGCGTCACGCAGCGCTCGTGCTCCGCGAGGAAGCGCCACACGATCGCGGCCAGGATCGCGCCGAGGCGGCGGGCCACCTCGCCGTCCAGGCGCTTGTAACTCGCGAGCGTGTGGTGGAGCTGCTCGCGGGCCACGCTGTAGGAGATCGGGGCGACCGCGTCGAGCACCGCTCGTCCGTACGCGCAGGCGTAGCAGTGGTCGTAGCCCGCGGTGAAGTTGAAGCAGATCGGGCACACGTCCGGGCCACGGCGCGGGCCGAGCATCACGTTCTCGTACGGCGTGCTGAGATCTTTGACCGACGGCACGGCTGTGCCCTAGGCCATAAGCGGGTCCGACGCGGTCAGCGGATGGAGAATGGTGGTGATCTCGGTGGGATCGTTGACCACGTGGGTGCCGGGGCGAGTCGCGTACTCGCGTGCCCAGGGCTGGCGCTCGATCAACGAGGCCAGGAGGAAAACCGGCCTGCCCTGCGCGAGAGCAAGACGGGCCTGCATCCGCGCGCCACTCGTCTCCGACGCCTCGACCACCACCGTCGCGAGGGCGATTCCGGACATCACCGCGTTCCGCATCGGGAAGCTGCGCCGGCTCGGCGGCGAGTCAGGCCAGAACTGGGAGATTACCGCGCACTCGTCCGCAATCCGCCGCTGAAGGGGCGCGTTCTCCGGGGGATAGGCTCGGGCGAGGCCGGTCCCAATGACAGCGATGGTGCGGCCTCTGTGGGCGAGCGCTCCGGTGTGCGCCGCGGTGTCGATACCCGCTGCCAGCCCTGATATGACCGTGTACCCGGTGTCGACCAGGTGCTCCGCGACGGCTCGCGCGCTTTCGGTGCCGGCGGGCGTCGCCTTGCGGGCCCCGACGACCGCGACCCCGCGGGCGTCCGCCGGCCCGAGGCGGCCGGCGATGAACACCATCGGCGGACGGTCGTGCACCGCGCGCAGGTTCGGGGGATAGTCGGAATCGAGCACCGTCACGAGCCGCATGCCTCGCGCGTCCCAGCGGTCGATGTCGGCCCGGGCGTGGTCTAGGAGCTCGCTGGCCGGGGGTTGCGCTTCTGGCGCTCCTGCGCTCGGTTCGTCCCGAAAGAGGCTCGTCTGCTCAGCCGGAGGAGCGGCCTGCGGCTTGAGCTCCTGCTCGAGGACCGCGAGGGCGCCGCCGTGCTCCTCGACGAGCTCGGCGTACTCGACCCACGGGCGCCGGCCGGTTCTGAGCAGAACCACCATCGCGGCGCGCTCGTCGGCAGCGGTCACCGCGCGAGCGTATCTCGCGCGTGAGACGTCCCCGCCGGGGCTGGTCAGGCGACCCGCTGGGCGGGTTCTGCGGGCTGGTTGGTGGCTTCCGCGCTGGGGGCGGAAGCGGCAGGACCACCGGTTTCGGGCGCCGATTCCGTGGATTCCGGCGTCGCCGCAGCGGCTTCTGGCGCGGACGCCGCCGGTTCCCCGGCGAACGCCGGCGGTTCTGGCGTCGATCCCGCGGGTTCCTCCGCGAACGCCGGCGGTTCTGGCGTCGATCCCGCGGGTTCCTCCGCGAACGCCGGCGGTTCCGGCGTCGATGCCGCGGGTTCCTCCGCGAACGCCGGCGGTTCCGGCGCGGACGCCGCGGGTTCCCCGGCGAAGGCCGGCGGTTCCGGCGTCGATGGCGTGACCGTCGCCTCCTCGGGCGGTGATGGCGCTGCGGCCGGCGGAGCCCCCGGGGCGGCACTCATCGCCGTCGGGATCGCGCCGTGATCCTGCTCCTCCCCATTCATCGCCATCCTGAAGTCGCGAATGACCGTGCCGACCGCCCGTCCGGCCTCCGGTAAGCGCTTGGGACCGAGCACCAGCAGGGCGACGATCAGGACGAACAGCAAGTGAGTCGGCTGAAGGATGTCGCCGATCATGGGGCAAGCTTAGCTGGTCCTTGACCGCGGTTGGACGCGGTTCATGCGTGTACGCCATGCGCAATGTCGCTCGCGATTCGCCTGGCTGCTCCGAGGGTGCGATCGCCGTCGTCCAGATTCGGGTCGTAGGCCGTGATCGCGGCAGCGGCCACCTGGAATCGCTCGCAGACGTGGCGGACGCAGTCAGATAGCCGGTTGAGAGCCGGACCGCCAGGAGCCGCGTACTTGTTGGCGCAGGCGTCGTTTACGTCGATCGAATCGAGGTCCACGTGTAGGTAGACACGCTCGACGCGCCGGGTGAGCTCATCGATGGCCTGTTCGAATTCGTCGAGGTCGATCTCGCCCGGGGCCGTCATCAACTCCGAGCCCTCGAGGCGCCGGCGCTGATAGGTCTCGAGGTCGCGGACGGCCGCCAGGACCACGCTGCGCTCGGGAATCGGCACGTGACCGGGGATCGTTTGGCGCAGCGCCCGCCAGCCGCGGCCGGTCAGCATCGCCAGGCCCATTACGTCGAAGAAGCCAGACTCGTTCTCCTCGGGGTCGTCGAAGTCGGCGTGCGCGTCGAACCAGACCACGCCGAGGTTCTCGGGTCCCACACCGGCGGTCGTGGCGAGGCAGCTGTTGCAGTTGCCGGCGAACACCAGCGGGAACGCGCCCTCTGCCACGGCGTCGGCGACCCGCTCCGCGAGTCGGCGGATCAGCCCGATCACTCGGGCGATCTCCGGATCGGTCTCGTCGACCGGCTCGACCTCGTCGTGCTCGACGTTCCATCCGGCGGACCGGATGTCTGCGAGGAGGGTCTCGTCAGAGGCCAACCTAGTGGGGCCGGCGCCCATGCTGACGTTCCGCAGGCCATTGTGAAACGGCCAGGAGATGATGCGCAGCCGATCAGCCAGGGTGGCCGCCGACGATCACGGGGACGCGCTGGCTGGCGGCCGGCGCATACGGGTAGTCGCCCATCGGTAGGGAGGCGATCTGGAACCAATAGGTGCGCAGGATGCTCGGGTCGCCGGGTCCGAACGTCGCGACGGTGGAGAACCGGCCGTTGCCGGTGACGTGCTCCTGCACGCCATAGGTGTTGTAGGTCGAGCCGTAGCCGATGCGCAGGCGGACGAGCGCGCCACCGGGCGGGAGGTAACCGCCGAGGAGCTGGCCGACTAGGTGAACCGTGCCGCCCCAGGCGACGTGGCGGGGCCAAACTCGAAGAAGGCGGATCTCGGCGGGCACGATTGCTGTCACCTGTGCGCTTGAGGGCAAGATGGTCGCGGTGCCATATGTAACTGCGCGGATGATGCGTGAGGGTCCCGGAGGGAGCGTGGCCGTCCAGCTACCATCCGAAGCGGTAGTCGCGGTGGCTAGTTCGCGGAACGCGTTCGTGTAGTTGTCGAGTGAGGCGTAGATGTCGATTGCCTGCCCCGGAAGCGGCACGCCCTGGCCCGTGGTGAACAGGCCGTGAACGATGACGCGCCGCCCATATGGTACAACGAGCTTCGTCGTCACTTGCGGGTGTGGTGTCGTGCAGCGGGCTTGCCGGCCCTCAGACTTGGTCGGGACGCGTTTGGCTGTGCACCATTGGACAACCTCAACCACCCTGACGGTTTGAAGGTGCCCTCCGCGCTTGACCCGGACAGACCGCCCGTCCCGGCGGACCGTGACCCAGTGCCAGTCAACGAGGACATGCCTGTAGACCACACGGCGGCGTGTAGGCTGCACGATCTTCGTAAGACTGATCATTGAATCGGGCGCAAGCCGTAGCGGGAGGGTTATAGCCTCCGTCGCCGAGCCACAGTTGCCAGCGTTGTCGCATGAGCTGGCCCTGAGGACATACGGCCCTTGACGATGATCGTCTTCTAATTGTGCAGTTAGATGCTGGCCGTCGAAGCTAGTCGATAGGTTCTCCCACTCATTCGTGCCGGCGGGCGCCATCTGGATCAAGCCGCCTGCGACCCCTGACTCATCGTCCGTAGTGTCGACGACAATCTCTGTGGGGTCGGCAGCGGTCCGTGATTCGAACCGAAGGGCGGGTGGCACCTCGTCGATGTATACCTGGAGCGAGTTTGTCCCACTGTTATTCTGTCCTTGAGGGCCTACGGCATTGTTCCACGCCGTACAGGAGACGGTATGCACACCATCTCCGTCGACGGTCACGCCTTGGCCGGAATATGGTTGCGGCGGAAGGTTGTCGATACTGCAATCTGTCCGTCCAACCCCGGAAGGACCAGCGTGCGGCATGGCATCGATCGTCACCGCGTGATTGATCCACTGCGCTGGGTTCGGGTCGTTGACCGGCTGCAGCGACACAGCAACCGGAACGTTGTCGACATTGACCGCTTCGTAATCGGAACCCACGAGACCGGATGTATTGGTCGCGGCCAAATCGATCGGGAGTGAGCCAGAACCGAAGATGGCCCGGGTGTCGACGCTAGCCATCCATGCCATCACTGTGTCCGGGCATTGCGAACTGCCCAGAACCGACGACGGATCAACGTACTCAGATCCGGCGACGGTCAGCCACACTTCGCAGACGCCGGCCGGATCCGATGCCGCGAACGGTAGGGGCCAAGGATCGCCAACCGGATTCCAGACCCACTCACCTGGGGCGGTCTGGTTCCATAGGCTGCCGGAGCCCTCTGGGATGATGGTTGGACCGGAGTCCTCACCGGCGAAAGGGGTGACCGAAATGGTTGATGGCACGGCCGACTGGAATGTACCCATACTCGCAGAGGCACCGTCAGAGAAAGTCAGCGGCACTATTACTGACAAGATGATGGCTATCCGGACAAGAGCTATCACTGGGCCTGAGAGTGAGTCACACGATTCGAACGGTGATCGGCTCTGTCTTGTTCGCTGCGAGCGCCTCGCTGCCACCGTCGCCACCGCTAGGACCAGCAAAAGAGGGATGTGCCGGTTAGCATCGCCGCACGTTTGTCGAACGCGGTGTCTTATCGGATGCTCCTTAGCCGTTCGGGGAAGACACGGGCCCGAGCGCGCCGGATTGCCCGGTCGGTTCGACCGCCGCGCTCGATGAAGTCGGTGTGCTGGATGAGGCCGGCGCGGAGCTCCCCGCCGGTGTGCTGTCGGTGTCGGTGGTGGTGGTCGGCGACGGACTCGGCGGCGCGACTCGTTCGGTCGACGCGGTGTTAGGCGTATGGGCGCTCGTCGGGGTGGGGTTCTGCGCCGGACTTCTGTAGTGGACTGGCTCGGAAACCGAGTGCGGGTGGGACGTCGTCGGGCGTACCCGGGTGCTGCGTGCCGCGAGCAATCGCGAACCATGATTGGTGCCTGACTCGATCCGAGCAAGCTCGGCCGTCAACATTCGCGACAGCCTCCTCACGACCACCGACGCCAGCAGCACCTTTGGTTCGCGGGCACCCGGCGTGCTGGTCGCGCCGGCGGCGAGGTTGAGCGCAACCGCAAGACCCGCGGATAGGAGCACGACGAGGCACGCCGCCGCGGCCACCAGAGCATGGCCCCGGGTTCGATGGGTGGACGCTGCAACAGGAGCAGTCGCGGAAGCCCGGTCGTCATCCGGCGCCTCTAGGGCATCGTGGATCGCGGCGGCGCGCTCACCCCAGAAGTCGGCGGCGCTCGGGGGTGCGTCGGACCTCGGGTCGACTGAGGGAACGGCGTCTGCGGTAGCGCTCCGCCGGCGCCGACCGAACGGCACGAGCTCATCGCAAGGACCGATCCAGTCCTCCAGCCGAACGACATTGGTCTCGGGTAGCGCGTCCCGGCTGCCGTCTGTGCTCTGCGGACCTTCGCTCTCCACCCCGTTGACGACCCCTTGCAGGTATTTCTGCATCAACCCAGCCCATACCGTCCGGACTAGGCGGTATAGTCTAACTCTGATTTAGTCCCGATTGGACTCAATTAGAAACTTCTTGGATGAATTCTCCTGAGCCCGAAGAGTCGTTCTTGACGGTCGCCGAAGTCGCGGGGATGCTCAAGCTGAATCAGCAGACCGTTCGCAACTGGATCGACCAGGGATCGCTGCCGGCGTTGCGGGTGGGACGGCGGGTGCGGATCAGGCGCTCGGACTTTGAGCGGGTGCTGGCGCAGGCATATACCGGCGGGCCAGGTTCGGCCTCGCTCGACACCGGCCCGACCGCCGAGGACTTCTGGGGCGGCGAGTCCGTCGGTGTCGCTGAGCCGGGGCTCGCTCTCGACGAGGGAAATGACTCGCCGGGCGAGACGTGAGCATCGGAGCAAGGCGTGAGCTTCAGAGATGACCTTGACCGGCAGCGCGCGCAGATCATGCGCGCGGTCAGGCAGGCCGGAAACGACTGGGCCGAGGCGATGCGGGCCCACAAGCTCGCGCCGCCGGATGCAAAATTCGCGGCCAGACTGCGGACGCTCTCAGAGGCGGCGGGGCGGGAGCAGGTGGCCTGGGAACACGCGCACGGCGCGGGCTTGTTGTGGCGGCCGATCCCGGGCGCCGAACAGGCAGAGCCGCCCTACGAATTGCGCCCCGGGACCGGACGGCGCGGGCCGGCGGAGCTGTGGACGCGCTTCGACGAGACCGTCGCTGCGTTGAACCGGGCGATCACAGGGTCGAATGCCGCGGTCGTCGCGGACGCGTTCGGAGAACTGTCCGAAGCGGCCGCCGCACTGGCGGCCGCCATCGCACGAGAGGACGAAGCCGCCGCAGCTCGGAGCCCGTCCCGTACCGCCGCTTAGACGCGTAACTCCCTGCACACAGCAACATTCGGGAGATCTTGAGCTGATGGCCGCGCACACCTTCAACGTCGTCTCCGAAGACGCTGGCGGCGGCTGGGTTGACGCACACGTCCCTGAGCTGCCCGAGGTCCACCCCAGGGCGAGACGCTCGATCAGGCCCGTGCGATGGTCAAGGACGCCATCGCGCTTGTCCTCGACGAGCGTCGGAGACGCGGTGAGGCGATTCCGCCGACCGGCTGGGCGGTGGTCGAGTCGGTCGACATCGCTGCGTGAAGAAGCGCCAGCTCGAGCGGCATCTCACGGATCATGGGTGCCGCCTCGCGTGAGAGGCGTCGAAGCCTGAGCTCTGGGAGAACCCCGCGACACGTCAGCGGGGGACTATCCCTCGCCACGGGGAGATCAGACGCCGACCGCCGCGGGATCTGCCGGCAGCTCGGCGTCCCTCCCCGCCAGGGGCATGATCGCCCAGCCGACGGACTGCGAGAAGGACGTCCCCAACCGCGCCGAGTCATGCATTTGGTTGTTTCCCGTTTCCCGACCAACCTCGGTGTTTCGGCGGCGAAGGCGGGGGCAGCGCCGACCGGCCCTGTGACCAACTAGAACCGTTTCGTTTGTACGACAGCGTTCCGGGCCGCCGGCCGGTCACCTCTAATGGATGAGAACCCTTTGAGCCCGGCCCGTCACCGGCCTGCCCCTGGGCGCGCGCCGACGGCGGGGGGTCTCAGCGGGCCCGTGGAGCCGGTTCGGAACGATCGGTGGCGCGGAACTGGGACCGGATCTCGCGCCGGCGCCACCACTCACTCGACTGAAACAAGATGTTTACGCCTGCTGAAGGTGGAGATCCCAGAATGAGTGTGGGACGGGCGGGGACACAACTAGAAGGAGAGAGACATGCCTCAGATCATCGTTGCCGCGGATCGCGGGGCGGCTTTCAGGGAAGGGGCCGTGACGTTTCGTGAGCGGGTTAACGTGGCCGACTTCGAGAGTCAGCACTTTGCAGCGCAGCTGGTCGAACGGCTCGGCTGGGCTGTCGAGGACGCCGATAGAGTCGAGCGCGTGCCAGGAGCGGCAGAAGACCGCGAACACCTGGACCGGATGCCGAGCACGCCGGCGGACGAGGCCGAAGAGCCAGAAGCCGCCCGCGACGATCGGGTCAGCGTTCAGTCGCCAGCGTAGTCACAACCGCCTCATAAACGCCGGCGCCGTAGCGCTCGGTGGAGATTCGGGCGCCGGGGCGCCGGGAGACCTCGGCCGCGAGGTCAGGATCGCGGTCGAGCGCGTTGGCCACGAGCCAGAACGCGCCGACGACCGCTGCCGCGTCCATGTCCTCGCGCGAGTCGCCGATCGCGATGCAGTCCTCGCGCGCGTATCCGCGTGCCTGCATGTGCCGCGCCACCGCTCGTGCCTTCGACGCTCCGGCGGGAATCAGGTGATAGGCGTGGATCACGGGCAGCCCGGTCATCTGCTCATGAGCCGCGCGCACGACGCCGTTGTCGACGAGCCGGAGCCAGTCGTAGCCGGCGTCAGCCAGCAGTTCGTTCGCCTCGGAAGGATCGACGGCGCCGCGGAACAGGTGTGACACCTCGCGGCCGAGCGACCACGGTGTGTGGTACTCGAGCCGGCCCGCGTAGCGCTCGAGCAACAGCGCCGGCGCCCCGGATCGCTCGACCTGCTCGTGGATCGTTCCCCGTTCGGCGGAGGGCACGACGCCGTCGGTCAACCACTCGAGCTTGCCGTCGAGGACCAGCCCGCAGCCGATCTCGAAGATGTACGAGCTCGAGCCGATCAGCCTCGCATCCTCAAACACGGACGTCTGCCGTCTGCCTGAATAGAGAACGAGCTCGACCTCCGCCCGCGCGCAGGCCTGGAGCGCCCGGACGCCGTCGAGTGCGAATCGACCGTCGGCGCCGTGGAGCAGCGACCCGCCCGGCCCGAGGAGGGTGCCGTCGAGATCCACGTAGGCGCAGCGCATGGCGCCGCGACCGTAGCAGCCGCTCCCACGCCGCCACTGCCCACGCCGCCATACTGGGCTGTAGTGGCGATCGCGCACGAAACAGAGCCGTGGACCGGCCTGCTGGGGCAGGGCCGCGCCGATCAACGCCTGGTTCACGAGGATTCTTACGAGGCCCGCGAAGCGCGCCGCGTGCTCGTACCGCCAGAGCTCAACCCGGTCGTCCGAGCCGCGCTTGCCCAGGCAAACATCGACCACCTCTATTCACACCAGGCCGACGCGCTCTACAGCGCGTTCGAGGGGCCGACGATCGTCACCACGGGAACCGCGTCCGGCAAGTCCCTGTGCTTCCAGCTCCCCACGCTCCAGACGCTCACGGTGGACCGAGCCGCGCGGGCGCTCTACCTCTACCCGACCAAGGCGCTGGCCCAGGACCAGGCGCGGGCGCTGCATGGTTTCGGGCTGCACAAGCAGATCCGGCCGGCTATCTACGACGGGGACACGCCACGGGGAGAGCGGGCGGCGATCCGCAAGCGCTCAAACCTCATCCTGACGAACCCCGACATGCTCCACGTCGGGATCCTGCCCAACCACCCGGCCTGGCCGGAGCTGCTCGCGAACCTGGCCTTCGTCGTCGTCGACGAGGCGCACGTGTACCGTGGCGTGTTCGGCTCGCACGTCGCCAACGTGCTGCGCCGACTCAGACGCCTCGCCGCGATCCACGGCAGCGAGCCGCGGTTCCTGATGGCAAGCGCCACGATCGCCAACCCAGCCGAGCTGGCCGAGCGCCTCACGGGCCTAAACGGCTTCAACCTCATCGATCGGGATGGCGCGCCGAGGGCGGCCCGCCGGATCGCCATGTGGAACCCGCCGCTTCTGGACGAGGACCTGGGAATCCGGGGCTCCGCTCTGTACGAGGCGGCCGAGGTCTTCTCGGACCTCGTCACGAGTGGCGCCAAGACCATCTGCTTCATGAAGTCGCGCAAGGGAGTCGAGCTGATCCTCCGACACGCGCGCGACCGTCTCGATCCCGACATCGGGGAACGGATCGCGCCCTACCGGGGCGGCTACACCCCGCAACAGCGCCACGAGATCCAGCGTCGGCTGAGCGCCGGCGAGCTGCTCGGAGTGGTGGCGACCGACGCCCTCGAGCTGGGGATCGACATCGGCGAACTCGACGCGGCGGTTTGCGTGACCTTCCCGGGCACCGTCGCGAGCCTGAAGCAGATGTGGGGGCGCGCCGGGCGGCGGGGCCGCGGCCTGGCTGTTTACGTGGCCGGCGAGGACGCGCTCGATCAGTTCTTCTGCCGCCACCCCGACGAGTTCCTCAACCGCGCGGTCGAGGCCGCCATCCTCGACCCGCACAGCCCCGAGATCTACGCCGAGCACCTGTTGTGCGCTGCCCACGAGGCGCCGCTCACCGACGAAGACGCCGAAATCCTGGGACCGGAGTGGCGGACCTACGCAACCGAGCTGGCCGACGCGGGGTTCCTGCGCGAGCGCGCCACGGGGTTCGTGCCCAAGCGCGCCGACGACTACCCGGCCGCCCGCACCGCGCTCAGATCGGCCTCGGCTGACAGCTTCGCGCTGATCGACGCCAGCTCTGGGGAGCTGTTCGGGACGGTCGAGCTCGCGCGCGCCTACGCCACTGTCCACGAAGGCGCCATCTACCTGCACATGGGGCGCTCCTACCAGGTGCTCGAACTCGACCTGGCGGGCCGCCGCGCGCTGCTCGAGCCGTTTGACGGCGATTACTTCACGCAGGCCAAACGCGAGATCATGATCTACATCACCCGCCTGCTCGACCAGCGCGAGCCGTGCGGCGTGACCCTCTCCTACGGCGAGATCGCCTACGCCGAGACCGTCATCGGCTACCAGCGCAAGAGCCTTCGCGACCACGAGGTGATCGACTTCCAGACGCTCGACCTGCCCACCGTCGAGTTCTCGACGCGCGCGCTCTGGTACGAGCTCGATGAGCTGATCGCGGCCGAGCAGTTCCCCTCGGAGCTGCTTCTGGGCTCGCTGCACGCGCTCGAGCACGGGCAGATCGCGGTGCTGCCGCTGATTGCCATGTGCGACCGCTGGGACATCGGCGGCCTGTCAACGAACGCCCACCCGCAGACCGGCGGCCCGACCATCTTCATCTACGACGGCCACCCAGGTGGGGTCGGGATCACGCGCCGGGGCTACGACGAGTTCGAGCGACTGGTCGGCGACGCCCAGCGTCTGATCGGGGAGTGCCCATGCCGCTCCGGGTGCCCGTCGTGCGTGCAGTCGCCGAAGTGCGGCAACCTCAATGAGCCGCTGTCTAAGCGGGGCTCACTGGAGCTACTGCGGCGACTTCAGGTCGCCCGCTGAACCCTTTTGGGGTTACGAACTCCTCGAGCCGAGCCCGGCCGGCGCCGAGGTCGGCCCAGGCGCTCTCAAAGGCCAGCGTGGCCAGTGCGCCGGTCGGGAACTTTCGCTTCATGGCGTCTCGCCGGGGATCGGCGACCCCAGAGCCATCGTGGTTGCTCAGCCGCAGGACGACCATCTGGATGGTCGGGTTGTGGCCGATCAGCATCGCCGAGGTCACGTCTTCGGGAAGCTGCTGCAAGCGGACGAGCACTTCCTCGCAGGTGGCCGCGTAGAGAGCCGGTTCGATGAGGTGCTTCCCGCCGACCGCGATGCCGCGGAGCGTCTCGCGCGTCCGTCGTGAGCTCGAGCACAGGACGAGCTGCGGCTCGATGCTGCTGGACTGCAGGTAGGAGGACATGACCTCGACGGCACGTTGGCCACGCGGGGCGAGCGGCCGCTCGTGATCGTCGAGCCCCGGGTTGTCCCAGCTCGACTTGGCGTGGCGCATCACGAACAGGCGCTTAGCTGAACTCATCCCAGTCTCGATTCTGCTGGTCGGAGCGATATTTCCCTGCCGCACGCAGGGGTACCCAATTTTGGAGGATCAACGTCGTCCGTGCGAGGAAACCAACGTTGCCACAGGGCCCGGACGGGACCGCCCGGCCTCGTTGCCAGCCACCGACAACTCGCTAGCATCGCTCGCCCACGGCGAGATAGCTCAGTTGGTAGAGCACACGACTGAAAATCGTGGTGTCCCCGGTTCAAGTCCGGGTCTCGCCATTGCCGAAGGGCCTGCAAAACCGGGGTTGGCGTCGTGCGCGTGGTGCGCACTGCGAGCTGGGAGCCCGGCGTTGGGACCGCGCCACGGCAACGACAAGGACGGACAGGAGCATCCGAGTCGGAAGGCTGCCGCTGACGACCTCCATGTCGCTGACGACGTATCGGCGGTCTCGATCGACGCCGCGGCGTGGTGGTGCTGGACTGACGCGTCGCGGGAGCTATCGGTCGTACTCAGAGACAGCTCAACGCTCTCGCGCGCTCCCGGGCGAGTACCGCTGTCGCTGTCGTTGAACGTCCGCGGCTGATTCGCGCATCGCCAACTGGCGGCGGCGCCCGATCTCGCCACGCTCGCGCCACTGAAGCACATAGCGGTAAATGCGGTTGGTCGTCGTGACATCTTCGTGTCCGACCTGGTCGGCGACGTATTCCTGGTCGGCGCCGGCGGCGAACAGCGATGCGATGCAGATGTAGCGCAAGGTGTGCGGGGTGACCTCCTCGCGCACGTCGGGGAGCCCGGCCTCGGTCCGCTGACGATTGGCCTCTTCTAGTGCAGGCGGGATTACGTGCTGTGCGATCGCGTTGCGCGTCCAGCGCTTGCCACGCGCGTTCAGAAACGCCGGTTTACCCGACCCCCATGCAGCAGCGCGCGCGGCCTTGTACGCGGCGAGCTCTTCCTGAAGATCGTCGTGGATGTCGACGCGGCGCACTCCCGCTGGTGTCTTGGCGTCGAGCACGCGTAGCTCGCGACGGGCGAGGTCGACGTGCTCGCAGTTGAGCGCGCAAAGCTCGCTGACGCGTAGTCCCGCAAGCGTGAGGGTGGCGACGACGGCGCGGTTGCGCGGCATGGGCCGCGCGGCGGCGCGCTTGGCGTGGTAGATGGCGGTCGATTCGGCGATGTCGAGTTCGGCGGCGATCGCCCTCCATGCCTTGCCCGTCGCTCGCATGCCGACGATGCGGCGGCGCACCTCGTCGCTCGGTGCGGGACGCTGGTCGAGCCGGCCCGCCGGGTCGACCAGCGACATCGCTTCGTCCAGCTCGAGGCCGTACTTCATCTCGCGGCGCACCTCGAGCCGGAGGTCCTCTCCTTCGGCCGGGTTGCGTGCGAGTAGCCCCACGCGCACGGCGCGAGCGAGGGTCTCCGAGAGCGGGTGCAGGTGCGAGTTGATCGTCTGCGGACGCAGCGGCTGAAGCGTGCGCCCGCGGCTGTCGATCAACGGTTCACCGATCGCAAGGCCGGCCTCGATCCGGCGGTTCTCGGCCGAGCTTGCGGTCCAGGTAGGCCTCGACGTCGCGGCTCGTCAGTTCGTTCACGGTGATGGCCCCGAAGTGCGGCAGCAAGTGGATCTCGAGCTTGCGCTTCATGTCAGCCAGGCTGTTCGGGCGCAGCCCGTTTCGGATTTTGCGCTGATGGTGCTCGTCAGCGAGCTGCGCGATGGTCGGCACTTCGCTCTCGACGTAGTCAGCCTTCAGCGGTGGGCTCCAGGTTCCGGCGAGGATCTGGCTGGCGATCAGCCGTGCCTCATGTTCAGCGCGTGCACGATTCATGCCCTCGTCGTTGCGCCCGAGGTGGATCACCTCGGGGGGTAGCCGCGGCCGCGAAACCTCACGCCGTAGCTCACGACCCCGTTGCGAGCGGTGTGCTCGAGGATCTGACCGGTCGGCTTGCGAGGCATGCGTTGAGATTGCTACATGCGAGGACGGGCGCGCAAGTCGCCATTCGACGTCTCGGCCTTCCGGGCTTGCGTCGCGGGGACCGACCGCCGTTCTCGCTGCGGGAGAGCCGCGCCGGGAATTCGGCGCACCCCGTCGCGCGGGATACGGAGCGGTGCCGTCCGCCCCCGCCCGAGCTTGATCGCGCCCAGCTCGGTGGCATGCTCGTAGACCCAACTTCGTCCCACGCGGAGGACCGCCGCGGTTTCGGCGACCGTCAGCAGCGCGGGCAAGGCGTGCAGCTCAGCCGCCATCGCCACGGTTCGATCCGTGATCGCGGGCCGTGAGGGCTGACTCGTCGCTGCCTCGGGAAGATCAGCGATGCCGTCGCCGTTCGCGCCCGGACGTTGGGAGGGGTAACTCATCCGCTCGCCTCCCAAGTCGCGGCTGCATCGGTCGCGATGAGCGAGTCGAGCAGGAACACCCGGGTTTTCTCCAACCCCGCGCTCCACGTTGCGCGCAAGAGCGCGCTTGCGAGGTCGCGGCGTCCGGCAAGGGTGAGGAGGTCCACGTCGGGTTCGCGTGCCGCAGCGAACTCGCCCGCAGACTCAGCGACGCGCACGAGCGCCTTGCGCGCGCAAACGGTCGGCAGCTCGAGCTCGCGGGCAAACTGACGGGCGGAGTCGGGGATTCATCGGGTCGCCCCGGCGTGTGGTGGCCGAGGCGCTTCTGCAGAATCGCGTGCAGCCGGTGGCGTGGTAGCAGAGCGACCGTGAAGGCCGTCGGCGAGAGCAGCGCCTCAAGTTGCTCGGCGCTCCAGGTCGAGATGCTGGCGGCAAGGACGACCTCGACGAGGATCTGCTCGCACCATTCCCGCACGTGAGCTTCGATCACGGCCCGGGCTCCGGGGACGCCCTTGTAGCGATCCTGCCAGTGGGTGATCAGGTCGCTGATCGCGTGCGTTGATCGTCAGCTAGTGCCGCGCGGGGTGGTAGCGGGCGGCTTGGTCTTTGAGGTCACCTGGCGCTCGCGAGTCGTCGCGCGCCGAGATCCACGCCACGTTGGGCGGATCGACCATCGGGGCCGGGCACGGCTCGTTGCCAGAGTGTTGCTCGCACACCCGAACGCGCACGTCATCGATGTCCGAGGCCGAACACACCCCATCCGCGATTGGCGCACCGCTCGCTTCACCGTCTACCGGCGCCTGGCTGGCACGTCTGCCAGTTGTGCCGCCCACCTTCGCTCGCGCTGAAGTTTGCGTGGGCTGTCGTGTTGCGCGGTAGCGGCTCAGGCGGTAGAGCGCCAGGATTGGGGTCACTCGGTTGCGGATCGCCTCCCGGCGAGGGACGCCATCGGCGCTGGCCGCGCGTTCCTGGAGTCGCAGGATCTCCGCGGGCATAGCGGCCGCGAATTCCTCGCCCCAGCGGGTCCATGGCAGCGGCTCATGCTCGAGGAGCAGCTGCGTCCGCGCGGTGTTGGACTCCAGTCAGCCGGCTTCGACCCGCGGCTGGAGGTGCAGCACGACGCGTTCGTAGCCGAAGCGGATGCCGAAGTCCTGAAGGCGCCCGTACCCGCCTCGGGTCTGCGGCAGGATCTCGTAGAGCTCGTCGCCGAGAACGGCGGCGGCGTGACCGGTCGAGGCCCATAGCGAGGCTTCGCGGCGTCGGCCGTGGTGGTCGTCATCGAGCACCCACCAGCGTGCGATCGCGTCGCTCAGTGGCACCGCGCCCGCGGCGACGGCGTGCCGCTCAACGTGGTGCTGCTCACCGTCGATCCGTCGCAGTTGTCCGGGCTCGAGGCGGCGTTGCTCGCGCACGAGCACTTCGATCTGGGCGGGAAGCCGTAGGAAGCGGCCGTTCAGATAGCGCGTGATCCAGTGCCGCCGACCGTCGCCGACGATGTCCGGCGCCTGCGTTGTGTCGTGCCGCTCATGCTGGCCGAGCAACACGACCTGCGTGCCCCCTGCCCGCCCGCGCAGTGCCGATGGCTTGTCCGCCTCGCCGAGCGGGCGCCAGTAGTCGGTATGACCGTCCTTCCAGCGCTGTGGCTCAAGCCCCCAGCGGCCATCGGAGTGGCGCTTGAAACAGACCAGCGCGCCTTGGTCCTGGCACCACGAGCGGTATTCGAGTCCGTGGGGGTTGCGAGAGCCCGCGGCGATCTTTGCTCCGACGCCGAAGTTACCCGCGGCGGATTGCCCGCGGCCGCTCGCGGCCAGCTGGTTGATGTACCGGCGCAGCTGCTCGGGAGTCATGCCGGTGCCGGTGTCTGTGACCGACAGCTTGCGCACCCGGCCGCCCGAGGCGTCGAACCGCTGCCAGTCGAGGTCCCACACCACGCGGCCGACAGCGCGGTCGCCGAGCGCGGCGATCGCGTCGAGCCCGTTGACGGTTAGCTCGCGGAGGTCTTGAAGGTCGCTGCATTCGCTGCCGAGCCGCTCGAGCAGGAAGGTCGGGTTGGCGACCGACAGCTCGTGCCAGCCATCGGCCGCCGCCCCCTGGGGGTCGGCCGCGTGGTCGTGCTGCGGAAGCTGGCCGGGCACCTCGTTTGGTAGGTACCGGGCGTCTCGGCCGCTGGCCCCGGCAGACGCTGTCCGTCAACCGTCGGGGAACGCGTCTGTGTGAGCGGCAGGCCAGGACCCGTAGATGTCGATGACGGTCGACGGCGCCGGCCAGTCTCGGACTTGGAATCGCTTGAGTGCTTCGCCGCCGCGTCTGCGGGCGTGCGTCCGAGACCAGTCGGTTGACGAGGGTGGTCTGCCGTATCGCTGGCGCCATTCGTGCATCGCCTCGCGCGCCTTCTCGCCGGTCGGATCCCAAGCGTCTAAAAGGCGCTAGCGCCCATCCCCGCGGAGAGGAACCAGCATGCAGAAGGAGCCCAGAGACGTCGTCGTCGTGCGCGTCAGCGAGCAGGGGGACCGCGAAGAGGAGAACTTCCATTCGCCTGAGGCCCAGCTCGCGAAGGCCAAGTTGTGGAGCGAAGACCAGGGCAACCGTGTTGTGGATGCCTTGGAGGAGATCGATGTGAGCGGCAAGCTTGCGCTCGCTAGGCGGCCGGGGCCGGTGAAGGCGATCGAGATGGTGGAGGCGGGTGAGGCCGATGACGTCGTGGTTGCCTATTTCGACCGGCTGGTGCGCTCGTTGAAGGTGCAGCTGGAGGTGATCGAGCGCGTCGAGCGGGCGGGCGGTGAGATCTACGCGATTGACCACGGCGGGCTGACCAACGGTACGGCGGCGATGCGGATGAGCAAGAACATGATGGGGGCGGCGTTCCAGTATTACGCCGAGGTGACCGGCGAGAAGGTCGCGGCCGCTCAGGCGCGGGCGGTGGCGCGGGGTGTCTACCCGCGCCCGAAGGTCCCGGTCGGGTATGTGGGCGGCGAGGATGGCGTGCTGGTCGTGGAGCGCCCCAAGGCCCGGATCGTTGTGCGGGCGTTCGAGCGGCGTGACCGGGGCGCCCCTCTGGTGGAGATCCAGGCGTGGCTGGCCGAGCATGGGATCGACCGCGCGCTCTCCGGTGTGGCGTCGATGCTGCGGTCGCGGATGTACCTCGGCGAGATCCACTTCGGCGCGCTGCACAACACGCACGCTCACGAGGCGATCGTCAAGGATCGCGCGCTGTTCGAGCGGGTGCAGCGGCGGACGGTCTCGGGCGGGCGCCAAGCCAAGTCAGACCGGCTGCTGGCGCGCCCGGGCGTGCTGCGCTGCGGGACGTGCGGGTCGCGGATGGTGATCAACGCCGACAGCGGCAGCTACCGCTGCGGCGACACGAGCGCGAAGCGGTGCCGGCGACGAGCGGCGGTCAAGGCCGACCGCGTCGAGGAGATGGTGCGGGACGCGGTCCAGGCGTACTCGGCCACGGCCAACGCGCCCCGACGCGCGTCGCGCGGGCAGCAGAGGCGATCGAACGCGCCAACGCGCATCTCGATGACACGATCCGGCAGCTCGGCGAGCTTGGATTGTTGGGCCGGCCCGCGAGCCAGGCAACCTTGGAGAAACTGACCACGGCGCTCGACGACGCGCACACCGTCCGCGCTCGACTCGGCGATCCGGGCGAGAGCAATTTCATCGGTCCCGGCGAGATCGACAAGCTGCGCGAACCCGCGAGGCGGCTGGCGGCGTGGCGACGGCTGATCACCGACGAGGTCGAGTCGGTTACGGTCGCGCCGGCGATGACCGCGGACGGGCGCCCCAGTCGCCTCTGGGACGCTCGCCGGATCGACATCAGGTTCCTCGGCCAGCATCCATAAGGAAGCCGCCACCAGCGACTTCTCGCGCTTCCGTCGACACCCTCCGGCCGTACGGCTCCCACAACTCTGCCGGCCGTCGCGGAGTCGGACGTCGTCGTGCACGACTTGTGCAACGGCGAGACGCACCAGAGGGAAGATCGACGTCACCCGTATTGCCGAGATTCGGCCGCTCCGGTAGGCGCGATTGGCCCGAGCTCGCGCCTGTGTTCTGACGTAACAGCAGCGCGGGTGTTAGCAGGCCGACGCCGTCGCGGCTAGCACCAACTGCCGCTGGGGCCGCGGTTGGTCGCCGGCGCACCGGCCGGCTCCGCGGCGAGATGCGCATCGAAGCGATCACCGCACCGGCGATCGCGGCGTTATCGGATCCCGCGCTAAGCGATCACGAGCATGGCCGAGGCGTGACGATCGCTCTCGTCTCGTGGGTTCGGCCGATGCCATCAGGAAAGCAATAACGCGCCGGATCCCGCCGGACTCGACCTAATGACTACCGCTCAGCCGGGGTGAACCAATAGTCCGCCGCGCCCGGCGGG
>DASPPG010000049.1:0-21595 GCA_035625625.1 Solirubrobacteraceae bacterium | reverse complement strand
CCCGCCGGGCGCGGCGGACTATTGGTTCACCCCGGCTGAGCGGTAGTCATTAGGTCGAGTCCGGCGGGATCCGGCGCGTTATTGCTTTCCTGATGGCATCGGCCGAACCCACGAGACGAGAGCGATCGTCACGCCTCGGCCGTGCTCGTGATCCCTATGCGCGGATAGCAGTGGCGCCGCGCTGCTTGGCCTGACGATCGCATCCAATGCCTTGCTGGCGCGTACCGGACGAGCGGTTCGGCGACTTATCTGCGGGTGCGGCGAGGGCGTGAATCACATGAGCGTACGAGCTCGCGGCGGGCTCGGTCGACGCGTTATGTGAGGTCGTGCACGACGTGAGGCAATGTGACGCGGAACCCAGCTCTCGAACCGCGCTGCGAACCGGTGCCCAGGCCTGCCCATGGTGTCGCTTACCGGGTGATTACACGTCCGGTCTGAAGACTCTCGTTCCTCTTTGTCCCGGCGATGCGCCGCTATGTTGAGCGCATGCCGAACGCAGACAGCGACGGGGTGAGCATCCACTACGACCTCGCTGGGACCGGTGACGCGCTCGTGCTCATCGGCGGGCTCGGCGTCCACACCGGCGAGTACCGGCCGCTGATCGACGCGCTCGCTCGCCACCACCGGGTGCTCGCCGCCGACAACCGCGGTGCCGGCTCAAGCGACAAGCCCGACGAGCCGTACAGCTACGCGATGATGGCGGCGGACACCCTTGCGGCGATGGACGCCGCCGGCCTCGCCGCCGCCGACCGGGACGGCGGGCACGGAATGCGCCGCCAACTCGACGCCGCGAGAGACTACGACGTCACGGCGCGTCTCACTGACGTGCACGTCCCTGCGCTCGTGCTGCACGGCCGGCGCGCCGCTTGGTGCCCATCGCCGACAGTCGCGAGCTCGCCCGCCTCATCCCCGGCGCCGAGTTCTGCCTGATGCTCGGCGGCCATCTCGCTGTCCTGCGCGCCCAGGCGGTGGCGTACGCCGCGCGCATTGACGCGTTCACCTCCAAGAGCTGACGGCCTCAGGCGGCGGCTCCTTTGCCCGGCTTCGGTCGTTTCGTATATCCCCAGCGCGTCAACCCCGCCGGGCACGCACTTCACGTCGATCACATATGAGCGACGCCGATCCCCAGCAACCACGGGAGTTTCACAAACCACCTGCACATAAGTCGCCAATCCGATCGTGAGCCTTAGCCCCTACGGCCCCCTACGGACTCGACAAGTCGCCTGGGCACAAACGCCGCGAGGCTGCGGCGGGGGCATGTCGGGAGAAACGGCGGGCACGGAAGAGCGGGCCGCTGACCACGCGCACGTCTGCCCGCTATGCGGTGGCGGCCATCCGCGCAGCGACTGCCCCGGAGCCCGGGGTCGAGTTAGACCCCGGGGTACGGGATGCCGGCGGCGTAATGCCGCTCCCGTGTACGGGTCGTAGCCTCGGCGACGGTCTTGCACGTCTGCAGCAGGTCTAGCGCGCACCAGGTGGCGCCCGGGCCATAGATTCCTTTACCAGTGGGGACAATCTGGCTCGGCCCTAAAGCGGGACCAAGGGTGTAGAGAAAGTGCGGCCTGTCAGTCCAGTCTTCGTCGGGGCTGACCTCTGGGAAGTGTTCATGCGGGCGGGTTATAACGTCGTAATGGTCGACGTGATGGATGCTCAACAGGCGCCTGTCAAAACGGAGCCGACGTAGTTAACAGGTGTCTTCGGGTAGCCCTTGCCCACGGGGTGGAAGTATCGGTGCCGCTCGACGACGAAATCGAGGAACGTCAGTGTGGACCAATCGAGCGAGTTGTCGTTGAGCGGAGCCACGTAAACGAGGTTGGAGGTGGTGTTCTGGGTCGTCATCAGTTCCTTGAGATAGCGGTGGAGCTCACCCAGCAGCTCTTTCTCGGTCGGGCGGCGAACGCCTCGAACAGTCGAGTCGACCAACTCCGCGACTCGGGACCACGGCATGTAGGTGATGGGCACGCCGTCGATGTCGTTGGGCACCGCGCGGACAGGCGGGTAATCGGGGCGGCACTCGGAAACGACGAGGATGTGGCCGCTGCGCTCGTCGTCCTCGTTGAGCCGTTGGGCGTACTTGCGTAGCTGCGGCGTCCCGGGCAGGTTCCATCCGCGCTTGGCTTCCACGGTTAGCGTCCGGAGCTGTGACTCGACCTCGATGTCGGTGCGCCCGGCTTCCGAGTCGCTCTGCTGCAAACGCACCGCGGTCAGCTCACTTATGTCGGCGTCATCTCCAAAGGCCTCGGCCATGAGCGCGCGGCAGAAGCGCTCGCTTTTCGCAAGTCCCCAACCGACGGCGTGTGTGATGTCGTCCTCGCTTGTGCCGAGCAGGTCGAAAACCGTCCTCACGGGCCGCCCGTACCGCAACAGTTCTGGCATTGGCCAAATGATGGCGCGTGGACTGCGGCCTGGCTACGATGCGCGCTATGGCCTCGCTGCTTGGCCCGGCGAGAACGCACCCGTCATGGCGTCGCCTCCCTGGCCGGCGCCACGGGCCGTGCGCATGGACCGTGAGGCCTGCTCGCCCGGGCGACGGCCGCCCACAGCTGGGCCTCCAAGGCCAATGCCGATGTCCCGTCACAGACGGAGAAAGCATTGTGGCGGGGGCCACTGTCTGCGCGCCCACGCGAAGAAGTCGAAGCCATCGGGCAGCTTGATGGTGCGGTGCTCGCTGGATAGGACCATCCACGGACGCTCGGGGTCGTGCTCGGTGATGGTGAAGCCGTACTCGCGCACGCGAACATACGTTCGCAGTTCGTCCGGATGAACCGGGATGGAGTTAGGAATGAAAGAGTCCGACATCGAAGGAGTTGCGACCCACGATGGCCCCGAGTCATGCGCTGGCGTCCGTGAGGGCGGCGGTGAAGTGTTGACAGGGGTACACGGCGCGAGTAATCGCATCGTCGCGATAACACTCGCACGTCGGCGCATGGTCTTATAAAAACGCGATCTCGAGCGCAACGCTCGTTTCTATTCCGGGGAGCTAGGATCGTGCAGTGTCCGGTGGTCAGACGCACTCGGTCAAGCGGCATCTCGACATCGATGCGCACGGCTATGACGTCCAGATCCGTCGGTTCATCCCGTACTACGACGACATGCTCGCCACCGGCGTCGAGTTGGTTGCGGCGCTCGCCCCGGCCAGTGGGCATGTGCTCGATCTCGGTGGCGGTACCGGCGCGTTATCGGCCGCCGTGCTCGAGGGGCTTCCCGGAGTCCGCGTGACGGTGCTGGATGTCGATCGGGACATGCTCGCGGAGGCCCGCCGGCGGCTGTCTGGTTATGGGGAGCGAGTCGCGTTCAAGGAGGGCAGCTTTCTCGACCCGCTGCCCAGCGCGGACGCGGTAGTCGCGTCGTTGGCGCTGCACCACGTCCACGATCTGCAGACCAAGACCGAGCTCTACCGCGCCATTCACGACGCGCTCTCGCCAGGCGGGGTATTGCTCAACCTGGATGCCGCGGTGAGCGAGGACACGCGGCTAAACGCCCTGGTGTTCGACCGCTGGGCGCATCGGATGAGCGAGCACGGAATCACCGACTCGCAGGCACGCGGTCACTTCGCCGGGTGGGCTGACGAGGATCGCTACTTCCCGCTCGAGGTAGAGCTGGGCGCGCTCCGCGAAGCGGGCTTCGATGAGGTCGAGTGTTTCTGGCGACGCGGAGCGTCCGCGATCACCTGCGCGCTCCGCGCGAGCTGACCATCCGACCAAAGCTCTGACCCCGGAGCGGATTCGCCTACAGTGCACACGTCGTGCGTGATCTCCGTACCCGGCCGCACGGGCCACTGCTTGCGTGGCATTGCGCAAGTCGGGCCCGATGCCCTGGACCGTCTTCGAGTGCTAATTTGCCCGCCGCCGCTCAGCTAACACCGAGGACATCGGCGTGGCTTCAACAGCGGCAATCCGGTCGTCTTCGCGGACGATCCGTGGCGCCTCCCTTTATACAGCGGTCACGCGGGCGCGGCTGCTGCTCCGACACGCGAGCAGTCGCGCTGCCGGCTGTCGGCCCACGGATGCGTGTGGGCGAATGCGAGCGTGCGATCTGACCGGCGCAGCGGCGGAAGGCATCCGCGGAGCGAGCGTCTGGGCGGTGGCTACCCACGGCACGAATGCGAGAGTCCCGCTATCCGCGCGGAGGCTGGCTTGTGAATCCCCGCCAGGCCGAGCGGCGAGCCGGGCACGCAGAAGACGGCCTGCCGGACGGCAGGCCGGAGTGAGGCGTGCTCAGTTGTGAGCTCGGGCCCGCGGACCCCCCGGACGCAGGGATGTGACCGGCCGCCGGGAGGAGCCTCCCAGAATGAGTCTGGCCTTCGCGCTCGCAGCAGCAATCAACGGTTCCACAGGCTCCCGCGCCACACTGTCCTCCGGCCTCTTGAGACCAAGCCTCGCCGGCGTCACCCCGGCGGCGCCTTGGATTCTCATCTCTCAGGGGTGGCGGAGCAAGCCGCCAGAGACACTGTCCTGTGAATCGCCACGGGGTCGTGGCAAGTCCCGGCAACGGTCCCACTCGCCATCGCGACCACCCAGCGCAGACCTTGCCCCGTCTGCGCAGCGGTACGGGTCTCGGGGCGCGGCGGTTCGTGCCCGCACACCGATTCTCACCCCTCGAAGGTGGCCGGCAGGCCGGCACAGCACGCTGTCGCTCAAACGCCTGTTGTTGCCTGGCGCTGTCGGGAAGTTCGTGATCGCTGTCGAGCGCGGGCTCAGCGTCGTGCGGGGTACCGGCTCAAGTGCACTGGTACCCGCTCTGGTGGCCGTCGACGAAGATTGCCGGCCGCTATCTCGCGCCATACCCCTGGGAGCGTGGCGAGGATGGGTTCCGCCGTCCCGACGAGGGCTTCATCGACGTCGATATCCCGCTGACAGCGACCACTCTGCCCAGCTGACGGTCATCCGCTGTCGCGCTCCAGACCGCGGTCGCGCTCAGCTCGACGTCGGAGCACCGTCGCGGTTGTCGCTGCCTCCTCTGGCTGTGCGGGTGCGTGCCGCTTCGAAGTCCGGTGGGCGCTTCTGGAGGAAGGCCTCGATGCCCTCGCGATACTCAGCTCCGAAATAGGCGTCACGGCGAAGGCCGTGGAGCCTCTCGTATGTGTTTGGGCCGATCGCCACCGCGTCGCTCAGTTCGTACATAGCCTGCTTGGCGGCCGCGACCGCGGCCGTGGAGCGGGACGCGATCGTCCGCGCCATCGCGTAGGTGTGCTGCTCCAACTCGGCCTCAGGGATCACTTCGTTGACGATTCCCGCCCGCAGCGCCCGTTCCGCCGAGATCGGATCCGCGGTAAAGAACATCTCCTTCACGATCCCAAGCGGAGCGCGGCTCATGAAGTTCAGGAAGCCACTCGTGTTGTACGGAAGCCCCAGCTTTGCGGGTGTGACCGCGAACGCCCCGGTCTCGTCGGAGAGGACGATGTCGCACGCGCATACGAGGTCGAACGCACCTCCCCACACCGACCCGCGCACCATCGCGATCACCGGTGCGGGGAAGCGCTTCACGGCTCGAAGGAGCATCTCGATCGGTTCGTTGTAGGGGAGCGGATCCAGGTTCGCGAGCGGCAGCTCGGCAATGTCGTGGCCGGATGACCACACCCGGTCGTCGCTCGCAGAGCGAATCACGACCACGCCCACGTCCGCGCGGACGAACTCGTCCAGGTGGCCGAGCATCTCGGCGATCAGGTCGGCGCCGAGGGCGTTGCGCTTGGCGTAGTGGTCGAACGCGAGCGTGCCGATCCGGTCCTTCAGTTGGGCTTGGATGAACGTCATGATTGTCCTCTCAGACGAGCGTGATTCAGGGGCCGCGGGGCCGTTGCGCGCGAAGCTAGGGTGGGCGATATCGATCGGTGCAAACGCGCGCTCTTCGGTCGACCTGCCTAGAAGACCGACGGCTCCGTCTGCGGTGATTGTGTGCTCAACGTGCATGCGGTGGTCGGGTGCGATGGTCGGTCATCATCGCGACCCTCGACGCGATCGTAAAGGTCGTCCTAACGTATCCTCGATTGCATGGCGATGATCGAGACTCCGCCCCGACGAAATGACGCTGACGTCGTTGACGTACGAGTCGGGATGGCTCTCGAACGCGGGGGTTGTCGTTCATGAACGCGCAGCTCTGCTCGGCTCGCAAAGCGAGGGTGAACACTTGCTTGCGCAGATGTCGGTCTTGCGGGCGCCGGTGCTGACCCCGCGGCGGATCAGGTCCGCCATCGCACGTGCCGACAGCTCGCTGTGGACGGCACGGTCTTCGTGGTGGCCAAACGCTTGGGCAATCGACCGCACACCACGCGGTCAATCGGCAGCTCGGGCTGGTAGCCCAAGCTCCTCGCTTTGGCGACCGGGTAGTACAGCCCGGCGTCGATCAGCCACAGGTGTGGGCCTCCGCCGGTTTAGATCTTTGCGTGCCTCGTACCTGACAGGCTGACCCCGAACTGGACCACGGATGCCCGGTGGTTCTCGCTTATCGCGCACCGCCCGTATCAACCGGGATCGACGCAAACAGGCACGTCGGGTTTGGCGCAATTGGGAAGCCGAGGTAGTCGGTCGGGCTTGCTTCCGCCGAGGATGCATCACGCGCTCGATTGCGCGCTAGCGCTCCGGTGCAACGGGCAGCAGAAGTCCGGCACCACTGTCGACGGCATGCTCGTTTTTGTTCTCCGCGCCGCGTCGTCCCATCGACTGCCCGGCGAACCGGATAAGCCGACGTGGGGCCGTGCTCCCCTCCGACCGGTTCCAGCCACGGACCTTCTTACCCAACAGCAGCTGACTTCTGTCACTCGTCGGGTCCCAACCGCATCGGCGTCCGCCCGCGAGCCCGTGTTCCGTGACGTCGGTAGGGGATCGCATCGATAGGGCCTCCGTCTTAAAGAGGGGGTCGCCTTCTAGCTCCGCAGAGAAAGAGAGAGTGCCTACTAAGAAGTGCCCGCGCCGGAATCTGGCAGCGGCACAGCGGCGCGGGTGCGGGCTTCCCACGTTCAACCAGCTCTGCTCGGTGGTGCGGACGAGGATCTCGGTGACTGCCACCCGCCGATCCGGAGTGACACTGTAGGACACTACGTCGGCGATGTCGTCCGCCCGAAGCGCCTCGATTGACTCGACCTGGCTTAGCGCCTTCACGACTCCGCAGCTCGCCGGAGACGTCTCACCTGCTCACGCGGTGCTTCCAAGCCGGCGGTTACGCCGTCGAGATGATCTCGCATCCGTTCGGTTGAGGCGGGCTCGCCGACACGATTTTGATATTCCCCGAATCCTCGAACTGGTTGTCGACGAAGGAGTAAGCCGTGGTTACATCGAGTTCTCATCCGATCGGGAGCCTGCCGCCGGCCGGGGAGGTGCCGCCGAGGATGCTCGCGCAGGTAGTGCGGCAGGATCGGCTTGGCGACCCCATCGATGCATTCCAGATCGAGGAGATCGACACCCCGGCGATCAAGGCCGACGAGGTGCTGGTCGCAGTGATGGCAGCCGGCATCAACTACAACAACGTTTGGGCGGCGCGCGGCGTCCCGATCGACATCATCGCGACGCGCCAAAAGGCCGGCTCGGGCGAGGACTTCCACGTCGGTGGCAGCGATGCATCGGGGATCGTCTACGCCGTCGGAGAGGAGGTCGACAATGTGAGGGTCGGCGATGAGGTCGTCATCCACCACGGTTGGTGGGACCGGGAGGAACCGTGGGTGAAGGCGGGCAAGGATCCGATGATCGCCCCGAGCGCGAGGATCTGGGGGTACGACGGCCCGAACTACGGCGCCTTCGGCCAGTTCGCCGTGGCGCAGGCGCACCAGTGCATGCCCAAGGCCGAGCATCTGAGCTGGGAGGACGCTGCTGCGCCAACACTGGTCGGGACGACGGCATATCGCATGCTGTTCGGCTGGCAAGGGAACATCGTGCAGGAGGGCGACGTGGTCCTGATCTGGGGTGGGTCTGGAGGCCTCGGCTCGCAGGCGATCCAGCTCGTCAAGCACGCCGCCGGAATCCCGGTCGCGGTGGTCTCGAGCAGGGAGAAGGGGGAGTATTGCATCTCGCTCGGCGCCGCCGGCTACATCGACCGGACGGAGTTCGGCCACTGGGGAGCCCCGCCGCACTGGACCGATGGGCATGGGCAGAAGGCATGGACGACAAGCGCGCGCGCCTTCGGCGCCGAGATCTGGGAGATCGTCGGCGAGCGCAAGAACCCGGCGATCGTGTTTGAGCACCCCGGTGAGGACACGATCCCGACGTCGGTCTTCGTCTGTGACGGCGGTGGCATGGTCGTCATCTGTGCCGGTACGAGCGGGTACAGCGCGGTGGTCGATCTCCGCTACCACTGGGTGCGGCAAAAGCGGCTCCAGGGCTCACATGGCACGAACGACGAGCAGGCGTACGCGTACAACGACCTCGTGCGGGCCGGCAAGATCGACCCGTGTATGACGCGCGTGCTGCGGTTCGACGAGATCGGCCGCGCACACCAGGAGATGGATCAGGGGCGCCACGGCGTCGGCAACACGTCGATCCTCATCGGCGCACCTGAACCAGGGCTTGGCAGGAAGTCGCGACGTCGCGAGGAGTAGCTCGCGCTCCCGGCGAAGTCAGTCCGCCGCCGGCGAGCTCGGAGTCCGCCAGCGCGCGGATACCAGGACCGCGAGGTCGTTAGTTAGCCACAATCAGGCCAAGCTGCAAGCACACCGGCACAGAACAAGCAGTCTCCGCTGGAGAGCGCGCAGACTTCCGCAATGCCGCTGTTGCAGCCGCGCCGATGTCCTCGGTGTTCGCTGAGCGGCGGCGGGCAAATTAGCACTCGAAGACGGTCCAGGACATCGGGGCCGACTTGCGCAATGCCACGAACGCGATCACGCGCACCCGGGCGCCGCGGAGCACCGCTTCGACGCGATGAGCCGATCGTCGGACGCCGTCCCGCCGGCAATCGGGGGCTGGTCCCAGTTGGCGCGCCGATTGCCGCCGGAGCATGATCTATTTCGCCCAGCCGGTGCCTGCCGTGCCGGTCATCGTGGGCGGTTGCTCTGGCAAACACGCAGCTGTCTCGATGGGAAGTCGATGGGAAGGGCTTGGTACGGGTCTACCTACCCGCACGATCCGACGGTGAGGCAACCATTCACGTCCTGATCGTGTGCACGTCGGCCGGCACCTGCCCGACACGGCACGGACTGGGCCGAGCAGACCAGACCGTTCAGTGGCCACGAGCACGAGCCCCGCCACGACTCCCGACTGGGGGCGATCGTCGAGACGTGGAGAAGCCAGCGGGGTTCAGGCGGCGAGGGGCTGTTGGGCTGCGAGCTTCTCACGCACGCTGCGCTGTGCGAGCATGACGGTTTTGCGCGGCCACCCGAGCTGGGCGGCGAGCTGGCGTTGGGATTTGTCGTTCAGCATCCTGGCGAGCATTTGGCGCTCGGGTGCTGTCATTGTCTGGCGGGCGGCGATCACCGCGTCGAGCTGTCCGCGTGCGATTACGATCCTCAGAGGGTCAGCGTCGGTGCTGGTCGCGAGGACGTGCTCGCCGAGCCTGGCGCAGGGCCCGCCGTCGCCCGGGCTGTCTGTGTCGCTTGGTGGCTCTGTGGTCTCGAGCGTTTTCAGCGCTGCGTTGGGGGGAGGCCGATGGTCGTCCAGCGAGCGCGCGCGGTTGAGGAATTGGTGCTTGCGCGCGCCGGCGGCGTCGAGAGCCGTCAGCGCCTGGTTGCGGGCGCAGAGGGCCGCGAAGGCGGGGAATGGTCCGCGCTCGGGCTGCCAGGCCGTACCGCTCCCTGGTGACGATCGTCGCGGTGGCGGGGCTGCTGGTCTCGTTCGGTTCGCTGGTGGTTGAGGTCCGCGAGACGTCCACATCGCGTGGCGCCGCTGATGTGCGGCCGGATCGCAACGCCGCGACGCTCGGGTACGCGGAGGCGAGGATCGAGGTGCTGACCGCCGAGCTGCGCCGGCTCGAGCAGAGCGCGCCGACAACCCGGGCCAGCGCGTCGCCCGCGAGCCGGGGCGCTCGTCGCCAGCCCGCCGCGCCCACACAGCCCACGGCCCGCCCACAACACCGTCATCGCTGACGTCATGTCGCCACAACCAGAGCAGTCATCCTCCGCGATGCCCTCTCCCGGCATGCGAGCCGCGAGCGGCATCATCGTTCGTCACCCCGGGGGCAGCATCCGGGTCAGCGCCCCGGCCGACGTGCCGGTGGGCGAGCTGATGGGCGACCTGCTCGAACTCGCCGGGCTGCCCGACCACGACGACTGGGTGCTCGGCCCCATCTCCGAGGCCCCCTACCCGGCGGAGCGAACGCTCACGGAGCTCGGCGTCGACGACGGCGCAGTGCTGATCCTGCACGACCGACAGCGGCACGGGTCGGACGGCAGCGAGACCGCCGCGACCCGGCGCGTGACCGCGTCGACAACGCTCGGCCTAACGGGCGGCCCCCGACGTCCGCTGAGTGAGCGCAACTCCCGCCTGCTGCCGGTCAGGCTCTCGATCCCGGCCCGCTGCCTGAGAACGCTCGGGGCGTTGGCGCGCGAGGGACGATTCGAGCTGCCCACCGGCCGCGGATCGTGCGCCTCCGGCCCGGCGGGCTCGACCGGCGGCGGAGTCCACCAAGATTCGGCGACGCTGATCGCGCGCCGTCCGCTACATCCGGCCGCGTTGGCCTCGTTGCGAGCGCCGGCAGCCAAGCCTGAACTCTGAAGAAACTCTTACGCGACTCCTACGAGCCTCGTATCGGCGGTCGGGATCGTTCGTCGGAGTCGAAACAAAGGAGGTGAAACGTGCGACTGAAGCCCCTCCTCATCAGCCTCGCCGTATCCGGCGCGATCGTCGCGGGGGGTGCCGCGATTGCGAACGCAGCGACGTCCTCCACGACGAGCCCCGGCGCCACCACGGCGACCCCCCACTCCTCCACCACCCCAGGTAGCAGCCCGAGCAACTGTCCGAACATGGGCACCGGGACCACCACAAGTTCCCGATCCCCCTCCAACATGGACACCGGGAACACAATCTTCCCATCCCCCTCCGTGTGAGTCCAGCAGCACGACCCGGCCTCGGCTGGGTCGTGCTCAGTCGCGTGCAGCGATCCGGTAGATGATTCCGGTGCCCCAGTCGCCGACCAGCGCCGAGCCGTCGGGCGCGGGCACCAGCGCGAACGGATCGGGAAAACCGGTCAGCAGGATGCTTGCTGAGCCGTGGTAGCTCGAGCCTCGTTTGACAAGCGCGACGCGAGCGACCTTACCGACGGTCCACTCGCCGATCAGCGCCGCTGTCCCGACCGCGGGACCGAGCTGGCCGGTGATGATCACGACCGGGCCCGGCGCGCGGTGCGCGCCGAGCAGCGCAGCGGCGGCGGGACACCCGTGCACGCGGGGCCACCCTGGTGATAGCAGCCGGGGAAGCGCCAGTCGGTGCCGGGGCGGACGACCGCCAGATCGTCGGCGGGCGATCGGGCGCCAAGATCGTCCCGCTGGTTCATCGTCACGAACAGGTCACTTGTGCCCGGATAAAGGGCCAGCCCCACGGGAGCGCGGATCCGGGCGGCGTACAGCTGCAGGTCGCTGCCGTCGGGCCGGAACGAGACGATGGAGCCCGACCACTTCGACCGCGGGGCGCAATGGTCGCAGTTGGCCGTGATCCCCATCAGGAAGCGGCCGTCGGGCGCAAGCACCAGGTCGTTGTTCTCGCCGCCTGGCACGGGACCGCGGAGGATCGTTTTGGCGTGGCGGAATCGCGTGCCGTTGAAGTCGGTGTACGCCGTCACGCGCCCGACCGAGGACACATACAGCTCACCGTGATACCAAATGAGACCGAGTGGGTCATCGAGTCCCGAGATGATCCGGACCGGTGCCGGCGCCGGGCCTGGCGATCAGGTACACGCCATCTCGCGAGTGAGCGCCCAGTCCCGCGGCCGCCGCCCACAGGCGCCCCCGCGAGTCGAACACGAGCCCCGCAACCGTCGGTAGCCCACGCGCGAAGACGGTCGCCCGCAGACCCGCGGGTCCCTCGATTCCGGCGCCTATCGCCGTCGATCGGGCGGGCTTCGCGTGCGGGGAGCTACAGCCCGCAAGCAGCACGCTCGCGATGACCAACATCAGTGCGAATCGCGATCTCACGCAACGGCAACGGTGCTTCGAGCGGATGAGAGCCGCGTAAGGATCCAATCGCCGTCGTCCGAGGGGATGTCGCGCGGAGCGGCTCATGAGGTCGCGCCGGCCTCGTTGCGGAACAGATCGCGCCACTGCTCCCTTGAAACGATGAACCAGCGGGACCGAGCCGGATCGGACCGAAAATCTGTTTTGCTGCGGACGCAGGTGCGCAATTCTCACGCGACATTGCCGGATCCCCCCGAAGCGCCAGCGCCGGGTCCGAGCGCGACGCTGAGTGTCCCGCAATCGCAGGGGCGAGCGGGAGCCCCAGCCCCTCCGAAAATCTCTCCTGCCGCGGGCGATTTCCACAACTGATCGGGCGTCGGCGCGGAGACCGCCGGCAGGCTTGCCCAAATCGTCGTTGCACTTCGGCATCGCCTGCGGATGCGACAGAGTCGCGCTAACTTCCGCTCTCACTGCGTGAGCAGGTCTCTCGCCGTCGCCATGGCCAGCGCAGTCCTGTTTCCACCGTTCCGGTCGTGAGATCCGGGTGTGCAGTGCCTGGCTGGGCAGCGGTCGACGGTTCTGAACTCGGGACCGCTGACGTTGTGAGGCCACTCACGGCCAGGTGCCGTGCGCGGACCTAAGCGCACCCCTCGACCCGTAGCGATTATCGAGCGTTCGAGAAGCCGGGCCGACTCCTTCTCTCAGAACCCACCCAGAGGCAATGGATGGAACGCCGATGCGTCATGCTTGACGGACTAGAGCCACGATCTCGCTCCGAGGCGATATGGACCCCTCCCAACCCACGATCGGCATCCTCTCGGCGCACACCGAGCGCGAGAAGAAGCTCGAGAACAAGCGGCTGATCGACGAGATCACCGAGCTCGGGGGTGACGCGAGGATCGTGAACTACCGGCGCTGCGCGGTCGGCGTCCTCGAGACGGGCCGAGCGCTGTTCCAGTACGACGACGACGACGACCACCCCGTCCTTGTTGAGGTGGATGCGGTAGTCCCGCGCGTCGGGAAGTTCGTCGAGTCTGGCATCTGGGTGCTGCAGCTCCTAACGTCCCAAGGCATCTACTCGACGGCCAGCCCCGAAGCCGTCGCGACCGCCAAGAGCAAGATGAGCACGCACATCGCGCTCGACGCCCACGGCGTGCCGACGCTCTATGGGATCATGCCGACGGGCACCAAGCCGAAGGACCCGACCGAGACGTTCAAACTCCTGGAGCCCAACCCGACGCGCAAGCTCGTCGTCAAGACCGACCGCGGCTCGCACGGCGAGGGCGTGCTGCCGCCGACCCCCCGGCGGGGGGCGATCGCTAACGCGCAGGCCTACCGAGCCAACAACATCCGGTACATCATGCAAGAGTTCGCGGAGGCCCCTGATCCCGAGGAGCTTGCCTCCGACGTGCGCGTCATCGTCGTCGAGAACCGGATCATCGGCGCGATGAAGCGCACCGCCAAGGACATCGGGGAGTTCCGCTCTAACATCTCCCAAGGCGGGCAGGGCGAGCCGTACGAGCCGACACCCCGCGAGGCGGAGCTGGCGCTGCGCGCGTGCGCGGTGCTCAAGCTCGATGTCGGCGGCGTCGACATCATTTCCTCCAGCCGCGGGTCGGTGGTCAACGAGGTCAACGTCAGCCCGGAGTTCGGCGGCATCGAGGCCTTCACCGAGGCCGACATCGCCCGCCACATTGCCGAGCTAGCGATGAAGCACGCCGTCCGCCGGCAACCCGCGGAAATCGCGAGCGCGCCGGCGTTGCTGATGAGCGGCTCCTAGCCCTCGATCGCCCGCTGTAGCAGGCGATAGCCGACGTAGCTGCCGATCAGCCGCTTGCGCCGTCCACGGCGCACATCGCGCGGCAGCAGCCGGAACAGATCCGAGAGCTCGACTTGGACGGCCGCGAGCGCCAGGTCGTTCTCCTCGGCGACGCGCTTGGCACACGCCCGCGTCGTGCAGAAGGGCGCGTGAAAGCCGTTGAAGACGATCGTGCCATCAGGATTGACCTCGACCGTCAGCGGGTCGTCGTCGGCCACCTTCACGAACCACTCGTTCGTAGCGATCCGCAGGTCAAACCGCGCGGCGATTTGCTCGATGCGCTCGGCCACCCTGATCGACCCCGGATGCGGATTGGGACCGATCCCCAGTAGCACGTTGTAGGCGCGTTCATCAGTGAAGTCGTTGAACTTCCCCGCCTTCATGCCGTGGATGCTGATGACCTGCGTGATTCCGCGCTCGACGATCAGCCGCGCCATCGCGTCCTTGAAGACGTGCTCCTCCTGGTAGTTGGCGTCGCCATACTGACGGCCGCGCATCATCATGAAATGCGCGCCAGTGCTCTTGTGCAGGGCGTAGCCGAGCCCGGCGGTCCCGACGTCCGGCGCCTTGCGTCGCAACACCCAGTCGTCGTCGGGCCGATAGTGCGCGGTGGCGTGCTCGGCGGTGATCAGCACCGGCCGCTCTCCCTCGAAGATCGCCAGCTCGTTGTCCCGAACCGCCGTCCCGAAGTCGTAGTCACGCTTGCTCAGGCGCGGCGCGACCAGTTCGCGTTCGCCCTGCTCAATCTGCTCGTAGACCGCGGGGATTCTCGACCTGGCCAGCTTCGGGAAGGCATAGGAGTCGATGTCCTTGGCCTTCGCCAGGCGTTCGTAGTGAAGGTCGGCGATGACGTCGGACACGGCGCCGTCGAGGTCGCGATGGTGGACCACCGGCTCAACGGGGATATGGTCGCCCTCGCTGTTCGTCACATCAGTCATCGGTGTGGACCCTGGCGGCGTCATGTCGCGCAAACGGTAACCGGCCTGACGGCCACGGAGCGGTCCTCGACGAGATACCACAGTGGTCGACACCAGGTGCTCAACTGCCGCCCGCCTCGCGCTCTCGCCTCCGTATGGTCGGATGGGGCGCCCGGGCGCGTACGGGTCCCGCTTCCACCGGACCGTGAGCGTTCCGCTCATGCCGGCTGTGCGGCGGCCCGGCGCTGAGCAGTAGAAGGTGTAGGTCCCGGCCCTCAGTATCGCCGAGACTCGGGACGTGCCGGCGGGTAACGACCGGCCCGGCCCGAGGCATCACCAGAGCCGGGTTCAGCCGTCGTGAACACACCCGAAGGTCGCGGGTCGACGCCATCCGACGCCATCTCATCAGGGAGCCGACCAGGCCCGCCGAGTCTTGCGAGTCCGACCACACGCGCTGTCGACATGCGTTCGGCGGCAAATGCCGCTTCGCGAGGCCGAGCAGCCCTGTCACCCCGATCGCTCAGAACAGCTGCTTGGGAACGGTGGCATCAGCGTCAACGTCCGCGCACGCCACAAGTCCGGATTCGTAGGAAGTCCGGAAGAGTCGGCGTCGCGCCAAGAGTAAATGCTTCGTGACGATGCCGAAGCCGACCACGCCCCAATCGACGGCACCGACACCCTCGCGTGGGACGATCCGCGGCACTGATGGTGCGCGGGGGCGCGACACTGTTACTTCGCAAGGAGAACCGGGAGCCGGCGCCCATCCGGCGGATCGTTAGCTCACCGTCCGCCGATACGGATCTCAGCAAGCGCGCCTGGCTGATGCTTGCGTTGGAACTCGGGCGTCTCGCCGAGCCGATTTCACAGTTGTGGAAAGAACGAAAACGAGGCGTCTCCCGCCGACCGCGAGAGTCCGCCGCCTGGGCTGCTCCCTTTCGTCCGGACTAGCAGCGAGGTCGCGGCAGCCCGGAGCGTGTGCGGCTCCTAGCGAAGCGGCAGTCGATCGCCAGGTCGCAGCGAAGACCGGGGGTTGTGCGATCGGCACAACGCGCGTACTGAGGTCCGTCGCGACGCCCCGCGAGCTCCGAGCCATGCCCGAGGGTCCTGCCCATCCGTTACAGGTGCGCCCCGCCGAGGCGGGGGCCTTCCATCCGCGCGTTGCGTGGGTCGCGACGTCGGCAGCGAGATGCCGGTCTGCCAGGGAAGGCAGGTTTGCGCCAGCCGTCGCAGGGCGAAATCGACGCTCCTTCACGCCTTTATGTGAGGTCGTCGAGTGAGCGTGAATGACGTGAACGAACGGCATCTGAGCACGGCCCGCGGACGCGCTATGTGAGGGTCGCGCTCCACGTGAACGACGTCAAGCAGCGTTGCTGCCCGCGACCGCCTTCCGGGCGCCGGGCGGAGCGCCCGCCGTTGCTCGGCAGGTGCTCGTGGCCGCGTCGATCGAGTCGAGAAGCGGCGGAAGGCGTGCACGGCTTTCGTGAGACCCACGCGGCGCTGGAGCGATCCTCTGCACGGTGTTCGCCCTTGTCGCAGTGGCCGCCGTGGGCTCCTGCTCTGGGTGCGCCGTTGACGTTCCCGCTGACCCGCGACTACCTTTGATCGTTTATGTACGTAGTCGGCCGCCTCAGGCGGTGTGTCTGCGGACCAACGTCGGTCACATGTGAACGACGTCAATCCCCAGCAACCACGGCACGGTCACAAGCCACCTGCACATAAAGGCGTGATGCAGCGGTCCCGGCAGCGTGGCCCGTCCCACTGAAAGCGGCAGCGCCGTGAGCTGGGCCCAGTTCAGGCGCCGCGCCGGCGCAGAACCGTCGAGTAACGCCATCCAAACGGCACCATCCGGATGCTCACCCCCATCGCCGTACGGCGCGGCGAGCCACGCCACCCGCGCCCCGTCCGGGGAGAGCTGCGGATCGGTAGGCCGGTCCAGCTCGAGGACGTCTTCGGTCAGATCCACCCGCGCGGAATCTACGGGACCAGCACGCCAGAACGCCGCGCGTCGAGGAACGATGCCTCGCCTGACCGATCGGGTGCACCGGTGTTCCGCAGGCGGAACGATGAGCGGACGCCCGAGGCCGATCCACGGCCGGCAAGCAGCGCGCCGCGAGGCGGGAGAGGATTCTGTGCGCGGAGGACAACTCTCCGACCCGGATAATCGATTCGTCACGTCCGACCCGGCAGCCTCCTACGACGGTCTTGCGGCCGAGCAGACTTGATCTACGGCGATCGTTGGGACGAGGCGGTGGTTCGAAGGAGCTGCCCTGTCGGGGCTCATTCGAGCGGCTCTGCCGGCCGATTTAGCGGTCCTCGACTGCACCTGCGGGATCGCAACCCAGGCGATCGGGCTCGCGCGGCAAGGCTTTCGGAGTGACCGGAAGGGAAAAGGTGCTCTCCCGGCAACGCGATACTCTGCAATCGGTGAGTGAGCAGCCGCAGAGGACGCCCACGCGGTGCTTGCGGCGGGCTCAAGCCTCGATGTCACGGCGGCTGGCGTGACCTTGCGCGCCGGCGGACCTGAGCCCGGGCCGCGTCGGGTGTTGAATGGCATCTCGGATGTGCGCGCGTTCTTTCGCACCAACGCCGTACCGCTGTACTTCATCTCGCCGACCCCGTTCAACCTATTAGGCATCTACCGCTGGGTACGGAACTTCTTCTACCTGACCTACTTTGACTCGTTCGAGAGCACACATCCGCGCGTGTTCCTGCCCGAGCGGCGCGAACGCAGGGACTTCGGATCCATGAAGGATGTGTGCAACCACCTCCTGCATGATCCGGAGACGCTCGAGTTCATCGCGCACCGAGGCCCCGGTGGCAAGGCCTGCTTTGTGATGCTTGACGAGGAGACCGAGGCCCTCGCGGACAGGGCGGGCCTCGAGGTCATGCACCCGCCGGCGGCGCTGCGCCAGCGCGTGGGCTCCAAGATCTTCATCACGCGCCTAGGCGACGAGGTGGGCGTGCCGAGCGTGCCTCACGCGATCGGGCGGGCGAGCTCCAACGACGAGCTGCTGGCGCTCGCGCGGAGCGCCGGGCTGGGAGATGACCTCGTGGTCGAGGCACCGTATGGCGACGCCGGCAAGGAGACGTTCTTTGTGCGCGGTCAGCGCGACTGGGACGATTGTGCTGGTGACCTGGTCGGCCACGAAGTCAAAGTCATGAAGCGCATCCGCAATGTCGAGGTGTGCCTCGAGGGCGCCCTGACGCGCCACGGCACCGTGGTCGGCCCCGCAATGACGAGTCTCGTCGGTTACCCGGAGCTGACTCCGCGCAAGGGCGGCTGGTGCGGCAATGACATCTGGCACGGGGTGCTGGGGCCCGGACAGACGCACGCCGCGCGAGAGATGGTGCGAAAGCTGGGCGACGGGCTCCGCCGCGAGGGGTACCGCGGCTATTTCGAGGTGGACCTCTTGCACGACCTGGACTCGGGCGAGCTCTACCTGGGTGAGCTGAACCCGCGCCTGAGCGGCGCAACCCCGATGACGAACGTGACCGCCGAGGCCTACGCCGACATGCCGCTGTTCCTGTTCCACCTGCTCGAGTACATGGACGTGGAGTACGAGCTCGACGTCGAAGAGATCAACTCGCGTTGGGAGCGGGGCGAAGGCGAGGACGAGGTCTGGAGTCAGCTGATCATCGACGAGACCTCGTCGGTCATCGAGCGCTTCACCGCGACCCCACGCACCGGCGTGTGGCGCCTCGACGACGACGGGCGCATCTCCTATGCGCGCTGGGACTACGACTGGGACTCCTTGATCGACGAGTCCGAGGCCTTCTACATGCGTGTCGCGGCGCCTGGTCACTACCGCTGCGAGGGCGCCCAACTCGGCGTGCTCGTCACCCGCGGGCACCTGCAGACCGACGACTACCAGCTCACCGAGCGCTGCCGTCGCTGGGTCGAGGGCATCAAGGCGCAGTTCGCCTCAACACCCCTGGCGCCGGATGACGCGGCCGCGCCGATCGTCTCGCGGCTCGTCGCACGAGCGTGATCAGCGGCTGCACGAACTGCTCGGGAAACCCAGCATCGAGCGCGAGCGCCGGATTACTGCAACGTGTGCTGATGCGGCTGTTTCGGTGCGGTGTGACGATCGAGGCATGGCGAGGTCCGGTATCTCGCAAGAGTGCTCACAACGCGGCGCTGTGGCGAAAGCGGCTGAGACACGACCTGCTACGAGCCGGTGCCCTGGCGGCGGCCTGCCGCGGCCGGCGGCGGCCGAGATTCCTGGAGGTCGCGCCAGTGATCAGGCGCGCTTCGGTGCTCTGACGCGTCGTCGGTCTGCTCACCGCCTTGCTCCTCGGCCGAGGGTGTGAGAGCGTCCGCTCAACCGACGAAAGGATGGAGCAGATGGCGGTCGCGGTAGATCTAGAGTTCGACGGTGGAACGCTCGAGCAGTACGACGAGGTCGCAAAGTTGATGGACTACGAGCCCGGGGGCGCGGCGCCACCAGGCTGCCTGTTTCACTGGGGCGCGCTCACCGACCGTGGTCTGCGCGTCACGGACGTCTGGGAGACCAAGGAACAGTTTGAGCAGTACGCGCAGGAAAAGATCGGACCGTACTCCCAGCAGGTTGGCATCCCGGGACCGCCGCAGATCACCTTCTATGACGTGCACAACTACCAGGCCTCGTCTGAGCTAACCACATAGACACCACGACTTCGATCAGACACGCGGTTTCCTCGCGCGCGACTGCCGGGCAAGGGCCGTCAGCCGAGAGCCAAGCCGTGTTTCCACCTACCCGCTCTGCCGACCATCGGGCCGGCCCCCCTACCGCGTCCCTCCATCGCGTGGAGAGGGGGCGCTGCGTCGATCCGCGCCGTGCGGGCCGCCGGTGCGATCACTCGCTCCCTTCCTGCCCAAGGCGGGACCGTTGGGACGTCGCGAACACGGCTCCACGAGCAAAGCTGGCCCGTAGGGTGTAGCTCGACGGTCGCGGGCTGCACGGTTACGATCGCCGAACCGACTCAAACGAAGGAGAGACATGCCTGAACGCTCAGCAGAGATCGAGCAGGTTCTGCGCACCACCTTCGACGCCCTCGCGCGCTCCGACGTGGATGAGATCGGACGGCGCACCTCGCGCGATCCGTGCGTCGTCGCGATCGGCTCGGATCCCAGCGAGTGGGTCGAGGGCTATGAGGAGTACATGCAACTGTTTCGCGAATCGACGCCGAGCAGCGAGCTCGGCGTCACGGCCGGCCTTGACGACGTGCAGGCGTTCCAGGAGGGCAGCGTCGGCTGGGCCGCCGCCCGGGGGCACTTCGAGATGGAAGGCAAGCGCGTCCCGGTGCGCTTCACCGCTGTCCTACACCAGGAGGATGGCGAGTGGAAAGCGGTGCAGGCCCACGCGTCGATTGGCGTCCCCAACGACCGGATGCTCGACGCAATGTTCCAACCCGGGAGTTGAGCGTAGCGCAGCAGTCGTGTTCGCCAATCTCGAGACTTGCCGCGTCGTCGCTGTCCGGCCGCCGTTGCCGATCAGCTCGACGTTCCGCTTTGACGGCAACTCGGGTGCGACGCCCCCGCCGACCGTGCAGGACAAACGCGCTTGCTGATACGCCTCACTCGCGCCGCCAGCAAGCACCCCGCGGTGTCGCTCCCGTAGCGTGAGCATGCGCCCGGGGGCAGCCACGCTCATCAGTGCTGAGTTGGACGAAACAGAGCAGCGGGTGTGCCAGGAACGCTGAGATGACCGCTCCGCCTGGCCAAGCGACAGCCCGGTGATCAGGGTCACGGCGACCGTCGGTGCGGTCCGTGCCTACACACGAACGTGACCGTGCTTGCTCGGGATGTGCGAGCCCGTAAACGCGATGTCCTGTCGTGACCGCCGACATCCAGGCGTGCGCGGTCTGGGCGCGCCACGACTGCTTTGGTTGTCCGGCTGCTCCGGCCTCGCTATGCCTTTGCCACGGTTGCGGTAGCCGCGTCGACCGCGCGACGGTGACCGACCCGATCGCCGAGTTGTGCGCTCCGAACAACGGGCGGCTGCTGACAGACGGCCGCCTCTAGTCGCGCGCCGTGGTTCCCGAGTGGAGGTCACGCGGACGCCGGGATTGTGGTGGGCGGTCTTGCTGCTCTCGCAGTGGGGCGGGCGATGGCCGTGACGGTTTGACGCCACCGTCCCCGACCCATCGAAGCCGGATGCATCTGGTGCGGTCGCCGCGGAGGGCTGGATGACCGCTCGTCCGCCGTCCAGAGTTTGGTCCCGAAATTCGTCTCGCTTTGCCTGAATGACCAAAACACCGCGACACGCTCATCATCGACGAGAAGGCCGAATGCAGCGCCGACCTCGCTGGCCACCGCCCAGCCTCCAACCTCGACGAGCTCGACCTGGGCGAGCAGGTCGAACCCGTCGCCGATGGACCTCCGCGGCGAGTGTCCTGCCGCCCGCGCCGGAACGGGAGGCCGAGGCAGGCGGTCGCCTGCCCTCACCCTTGCCCGGAGCGGCACCGAGCGGAGAAACCTCCCACCATGGACCATCTCTTTTTGCGCTCGGGCTGGCTGTCCAGCACCTTCGGTAGGCTCGCGGTTCTGATGCTCGACCGTGTGAGCGAACGGCGCCGCGCGGCGCAACTCGCCCGCCACTACCGCGACCAGGAGGGTCTCGCGATCGCGGAGATCGCGCGTCGCCTGGGACGCGCGCCAGCAACCATCAAGAGCTATCTCCACGACCCGACCGGCGACAAGGCGCGCCAGGTCAAGGCGCGCTACCGGGGAATATGTCGGGGCTGCGGGGCGCCCACCGCCTCACGGAACGGCAAGAGCGACGCGTACGCGTATTGCAAACGCTGCCATCCCGGCGCGATCGCGCCGAAATGGACACGACCACGGGTTCG
>DASPPG010000048.1:0-3544 GCA_035625625.1 Solirubrobacteraceae bacterium | reverse complement strand
CTGCACCTTCAACGAGCGCACCAGCCGATCGAAATAGGCCACCACGACGTCATCGGCCGCACCCGCCTCCACCATCCCGATCGCCCTCACCAGCCCCGGCCGCCTGGCGAGCGCAAGCTTGCCGCTCACATCGATCTCCTCGAACGCGCCCACAACACGGTTGCCCCGATCTTCGCTCCACAACTGGGCCTTCGCGAGCTGAGCGTTCGGCGAGTGGAAGTTCTCCTCTTCGCGGTCCCCCTGCTCGCTGACCCGCACAACGACGACATCTCTCGACTTCTTCGGCATGCCGGCTCCTCTCCCCAGGGATGGACGCTAGCGCCTCTTGGACGCTTGGGATCCGACCGGCAAGAAGACGCGGGCGGTGAAGGCCCGCTACGTCGGCGTGTGCGGGAGGTGGGGTGCGTACACGCAGCCGCGCAACGGCAAGGAAGACGCCTACGCGTACTGCAAGGCCTGCCATCCCGGAGGAGTGTCGACACAGCCGGCCGCTCTAGATCTACGCCCGCCTGTGGATGCTGGCCGCAGGAGGGCGCCGTCATCGTCCGATGCCACAGCGGCGATCAGTGCGCCGCGCCGCCAGATACACCCACGACGGGGCGCGTTCAGACCCGGCGGGCGCCGAAGCCGAGGCGACTTCGGCGATGTGGCGCTGCACTCACGGCTTGCTCGGCACGTGGCGAGCGACGCTCGTCCGAGACCGCTCCGCGTCGGCCCGCGACGCTTGCGGCCTTCATGTCCGCGAGAATGGCGCCTTCGGACCGTGAGGCCACGATCGGCACCGCGATCCCTGCGACGTGGACGTGTGTTCGCCGCCCTTGCCCCCGCCCTTCTTCGATAGGCAGCACAGCCACAATGTCGTCCCCTCGCACGAACCGCCCGTAGCCGAGCGGCACCATGCCGATATCGGTAGCTCGCATGACGTCTTCTTCGCGCATATGCATATTGTTGCGAACACGTGTTCGCTTCGGCTACAGGGGGCAGGCCGTCCACGCGTTGCGGGTGACGAGGTGCGGGCCCTCGAGATCGGCGAACACGAGGGGCTTACCAGGCGTTAGCCGTTGAGTGCGAAGTGGGTCCGGCGGCTGACGCTGAGCCCGGATGATGAACCCGGGTTGTGGGAGACTTACGGCGACCACAATCACGGTGATCCGTGGCTGGAACAGCGTTACCCAGGAGACTGAACTGGCAGCTCGGCCGGGTGGTCGGGTTCGTGGACGAAACCGCCCGGACCAAGAGCATCATGGTGGATGTTCCCGATTGGGCGGGGCACCAGGCGGGGCAGCACGTCGACATCCGTCTGACGGCTGAGGACGGTTACCAGGCCGAGCGCAGCTACTCGATTGCGTCGGGTCCGGAGGACCCTCACCTGGTTCTCACGGTCGAGCGCCTCGAGGACGGCGAGGTCTCGCCGTACCTCACCGATGTGTTGATGCCGGGGGACGAGCTCGAGCTTCGCGGTCCGATCGGCGGCTATTTCGTCTGGGAGGAGTCGCTCGGTGGGCCGCTTCTGCTGGTCGCTGGCGGGTCGGGCGTGGCCCCGTTCCGGGCGATGCTGCGCCATGAGTCCGCCGTCCATAGCTCGGTGCCGACCCGGCTGTTGTATTCGTCGCGGTCGCTGGAGGACCTGATCTACCGGGAGGAGCTGCTGGACGGCGCCTACGGTGGCGTCGAGGTGCAGGTCGCGTTGACTCGGGAGTGGCCGGACGGCTGGTCCGGCCACCGGGGGCGGATCGACGCCGAGCTGCTGGAGCGGGTGGCGTGGGCACCGAGTGAGCGTCCGCTGACCTACATCTGCGGCCCGACCGCCTTCGTCGAGACCGCCGCCCAGTCACTCGTCGGGCAGGGGCACGATCCCCGGCGGGTGCGAACCGAGCGCTTCGGACCGACTGGAAAGTGAATACAGGAGGGAGAGGCGGGATGGATGCACTCGACGGAAACGCGATCGCCGGGGTTCTCTTCGAGCATTTCGGTCACGAGATGACGATGGCCGAGGTGCGCTGCATGCACTGCCGGCACATCGCGATGATGGCGGAGCTCGTCGTCTACCTGAAGGCTCCGGGCGCCGTGGCGCGATGTCCCACCTGCGGCCAGGTGGTGATGGTGATCGTCAACGTTCGCGGAACCGAGCGCTTTGACATGTCGAACATGGAGATGATGAGCGGCGAAGCGGCGTGAGTCGCATCTTCGTCACGAGCACGGGGATCGCCAACGGCGCGCTTGCGCTTCTCAGCTTCGACGCAAGCGGCGACCTGATCGGGACGCGGGGGCTTGCGTTAGCCGCCGTGGCGTGGCTTTCGCCAGCGCTACGCCCGATCTCGGCGTGTGCTCGAGCGTACGCCAGGGGCCGTTACTTGCGCGCGCAGGGGGTCGCGGCACGCCGGCGCCGCTCCGGTTGGGATGCCCAGGCCGACAGCGCCGCCTGTAGCTGGTGTGTACGAGGCCCGGGGACACTTGGGCGTCGCGGCGCTACGAGGCGCGCGCCTCCCTGCACCGGCAGGCGGTGTCCGCTCGACACAATCACTCGCCGGCTTCTAGTCGAGCTGAACGACTCCGGCTGTGCCGATCGCGCAAATCTGCCGACAGCTCGCAGCGTCCGACGCCGTCTCGGGCTGGAGTTCCACAACCCCGAGACGCAGCAGCTCGAGATCGGCGTCACCGGTGTTGCGAGGTCCGTTGGGGAGGCACGGCGCCCGACTAGGCGGTCGTACGTCAGTAGCCGTCGCGGCGCTCGAGGACGCCGCTCGTGTGTACGCACACGCCGGCCGCCGCGAGCAGGACGTCACCGATCCGCTCGTCGAGGGCGAGGCGCTCGTCGGTCAGTCCCTGAGCGCGGGCGGCTGCGTCGGGTTGTACGACTCGCACAAATCTGGCGGCCGGCAGCGCGTGGGTCGCCGTGCGCCGACTACGGCTACCGCTTGGGCGCGGAGGAGAGGCTCGAGCTCGACCTGCTGGCAGTTGCGTCTCTCGGGGCATGAAAATCTTTCCCGCAGGAATTCCCGGCCCGCTGGCGTACTAGCCGGGCACAGGGGGTTCTTGTGTGGAGAACGCAGTCGGGCACGGCGTTTGTGGACGATCAAGAGATCGAGCAGGTCGACCGGCTGATCGCAAGGCATGTGCTTCAGTCCCCGCAGTCAAGCGGCTGATGAGCGTGCCGGGCGTCAACGTCATCTGCGCGGCTGTCTTTTTGGCGGCCGTCGGCGATTTCCGGCGCTTCAAAGGCCAGCAAGTCAGCCGCCTACCTCGGCCTCGACCCGCGCGTCTACCAGTCAGGCTCGGGACCGGCACGCGGCGGACGGAGCTCAAAGCAAGGCTCGCCCCGCGCGCGCTGGGCGCTGTTCGAGGCCGCCCGCTCGGTCGCCCAGCAACCAGGCCCCATGCACGCCTTCTACGAGCGGATCAGGGCCTGCAAAGGCCACAACGCGGCGGTCGTCGCCGTCGCGCGCAAGCTCGCCGTGCTGTTCTGGTGCATGCTCTGCCGCGAACAGGACTACGCCCACCAGCAGTCCTCGCTGACCGAGCTGAAGCTGCGACGGCTCGAGGA
>DASPPG010000047.1:0-3349 GCA_035625625.1 Solirubrobacteraceae bacterium | reverse complement strand
GGCCGGGTGCGATCCAACGCCTGAATCTGCGACTTTTCGTCCACGCACAACACGACCGCGCGCTCGGGCGGGTTCAGGTACAGGCCACAGATGTCGTAGACCTTCTCGACGAACTGCGGGTCGGTGGAGAGCTTGAACTTCGGCGATCTCCATGTTCGACAGACCATCAGCCGCGGCCAGCACGATCCGCGAGCGCAACGCCAGCGCCTGCGCGGTCGTGCGCCGACGCGACCACGCCTCCAGGTGGGCGCGCTCATCCTCAGAGAGCTCGATTGCAACAGCAGTACCAGTGTGACTGGCTCTGAGCAAACGTCTTCCCACTCGGAGCCAGATCTCGCATCGGGCCGGTGTGTACGCCGTGCATGACGATTCGGACGGCGACCACGTCGCGTTCCGCAATCAGTTCCAGCACCTCGTACCGAAGCTCTGAGAACGCGAGGTTCAACATGTCGATCGCGGCCCTGAGGGCTTCCGGCCCGCGTAGATCGACCGCAGGCCCGTCTGCCTCCCAATTCCGGAACTCGGGGTGGACCAGCTCGGCGAGATCCTCAGATCCAGGCTGCTGGATCGCTATGAAACTCCGCCTGGCCAGTTCTCGGCTGTCGACGGGTTGTGCTGTCGGCGTCATGTGCTTTGCCTCCTGGGGTCGGTCGTCGCGTCGAGCGCGACAATCGCGTGCACGCCGACTGCGGACAATGGGGGGAGGACCTCATGTTCGATCAAAGGACCCGCGGCGGTTCACCGCAGCAGCGCCACACGCGTAGCCCCGCGGTCGCCCATTCCCAGCGAGGAACGTGCCGATCAGCCGGCGTCACGTACTGACTACGTTTGCGTTGGCCAGGCTTGGTCGTGCAGGCTAGGCCGCTGCGTCTGCGCTCGATCCCGTTCGGACTTTCCCGCCGGTCGAAAACGCAACAGGTGGCGGTTTCGGATGGGCGTCGATGGATCAAGATGGGGGCGGGACCCCATTGCTCGGTGCTCACCGTGGAGGGACGCTCCGGCTCAATCAGCGTACACCCAATACGGAGATAGTCCGCGCGGCGAGCCCAGAATCCGTGAGACTGCGCGGGAACCTTGGGGGGTTGAAATGAGAACGACCATGTCATCGGAGACCGGCGTCGAGCGACGAACCCGCGCGGCGGTAGCCGCCCGGCGGCTCACCGGCAGGCTACGCGGGAAGCTGCTGCTCCCTGGGGCCGACGGGTACGAGCCAGCGCGGCGCGTGTTCAACGCGATGATCGACAGACATCCGGCAGTCGTCATCCGCTGTGACACGTCCGAGGATGTTCTCGCGGGCGTGGACTTCGCCCGAGCACAACATCTCCCGGTCACGGTCAAGGCCGGAGGCCACGGCGTGGCGGGACGGGCGGTGTGCGACGGAGGCGCCATGCTCGACCTGTCCGCGATGAAAATCGTCGCGGTCGACCGAGGTCAGCGAACCGCGGTTGTTGGTCCGGGTGTGACGCTGCGAGATCTGGATAGGGAGACGCAGTCGTTCGGGCTGGCCACTCCGACTGGCGTCGTCTCGATGACTGGCCTGTCGGGCCTGGCGCTTGGCGGCGGGCTCGGCTGGCTCAACGGCCTCTACGGCCTCACGTGCGACAACCTAATGGCGGCCGACGTTGTCACAGCGAGTGGAGCGCGAGTTGTCGCCAGCGACGACGAGAACCCCGAGTTGCTGTGGGGACTTCGCGGTGGAGGCGGCAACTTCGGGGTAGTGACCTCGTTCCAGTTTCGACTGCATCCAGTCGGGACGGTGCTCGGGGGCGCGGTCACCTACCCGGCGCGGAAGGCTCGGGCCGCGTTGCGGCTCTACCACGAGTTCGCCAGCGCGTGCCCCGACGAGCTCAGCACAGCCTTGTCGCTGTCCCGGCCGGGCGGGGGCGAGGCGGCGGTGAGCATCGCCGTGTGCTATCCGGCCCAGCCCGAGAAGGCCGACAAGCTGCTCCAGCCGCTACTCAGCCTCGGCCCCGAAGCCAACGGGATCCAACCCATGTCCTACCAGACGCTGCAGTCGGCTGCCGACGAGGGATTCCCAGCCGGGCAACACCACTATTGGAAGTCCGGCTATGTAACGGACATCGATGATGCGCTGATCGACGTGTTCCTCGACCACATCACCAGAATGCCGTCGCCCGTCTCCGGGATTGGGCTTCAGCAGCTGCACGGCGTCGCGGGCCGCGTAGACCCATCCGCGACCGCGTTCCCGCATCGCGGCGACAGGTACGACTGCTTGATCCTCTCGCAATGGCCGGATCCCGCCGACTCCGAACACAACATCGCCTGGACGAACGAGCTGTTCGACGCGCTGCAGCCGTTCCTCGGATCGGGCGTTTACGTGAACAACCTCGGCGACGAAGGAGATCAGCGCACCCGGCAGGCGTACGGCCACAACTATGACCGCCTCGCCGCACTCAAGACCCAGTATGACCCGACAAACCTCTTCCGACACAACCAGAACATCAAGCCGCTGAGCGCCACCCCAAACGTTAGACACCGATTGCACCCGCCCGCGGACAGCCGCTGACGAGGCACGCGGAGCGAGCCGAGGCCAGCGCGACTCACCCGTCGAGGCAGCAGACGCCCAAGGACCACTGCCCCAGGCGTGACCCAGCAGTCGAGTGCGCCGTCGTCGCATCGCTCCAACCGGTCGGGTAGAAGCCACCGACTTGCCCGGGTGCGCTGCGAGCGCGTATCGGTCTGTGTCGTTTGCCCATTCGTTCTCCGGGCGACACCGGCATCAGCCAGGCGCGCGCGAAGACGGACAAGCTCGACGCCAAGCCGTTGGCGAAGCTGTTGTGGACTGGCGAGCTCGAGGCGGTGTGGATGGCGCCAGAGTGGATCTCCCGCATGCGCCGGCGCCTGGCCCGCCGCGAGCAGCTCGTCCGCGCCCGTTCCCGCGTCAAGAACGAGATCCACGCCGTGTTGATGCGCCAACTGAAGGGCCGCGCGCCCGCGTCTGACCTGCTCGGCGTCAGGGGGCGCGTCTGGTTGCGGTCGCTGACGCTGAGCGAGGAGGAGGATGAGACCGTCAAGGCCGGCCTGCGCCACATCGAGTTCCTCGATCAAGAGATCGAGCAGGTCGACCGGCTGATCGCAAGGCATGTGCTTCAGTCCCCGCAGGTCAAGCGGCTGATGAGCGTGCCAGGCGTCGGCGCTTCAAAGGCCAGCGCAAGTTAGCCGATGCATGGCTTCTACGAGCGGATCAGGCCTGCAAAGGCCACAACGCGGCGGTCGTCGCCGTCGCGCGCAAGCTCGCCGTGCTGTTCTGGTGCATGCTCTGCCGCGAACAGGACTACGCCCACCAGCAGTCCTCGCTGACCGAGCTGAAGCTGCGACGGCTCGAGGA
>DASPPG010000046.1:0-23251 GCA_035625625.1 Solirubrobacteraceae bacterium | reverse complement strand
CTATCCTTGATGTTGACCTATCCGTTGACCTCAAGGATAGCGGCCTAGCCTCTGCCCCCCTAAAACCACTGCAAATCCCCAAGCCGACGCGGGGACTCGAACCCCGGACCCCTTCATTACGAGTGAAGTGCTCTACCAGCTGAGCTACGTCGGCGTCCGCTGGCCAGTCTAACCGCGCCCACGCGCTCTCTGACGGCCGCCGACCCCCCGGCCCGGCGGCCTTCCTTACCGCTCACGGATCGATCGGGATCCCCAGGCTCACGGCCCTGATGCGCCAGTCCTCGGCCAGGATCGCCCAGCGCTCGTGGTCGCGCCACCGTCCGCCGATCTTCAGGTAGCGCGGCGAGAAACCCTCGCGGGTGAAGCCGGCGCCACGGGCCAGGGCGATCGAGGCGTTATTGCCCGGCTGGATGTTCGCCTCGATGCGGTGCAGATGGAGGGTGAGGAAGGCGTGGCGCAGGACCAGCTCGATGCCCTCGCGCATGTAGCCCTGATGCGCGTAGAGGCTCGCCACCGCGTACCCGAGGTACGCACTCTGCAGCGAGCCCCGCGTGATGTGCGAGAGGTTGAAGAACCCGAGAATGGCCCGATCCTCCCGCCGGCAGACGAGCATGGCCTCGAAGTCCGGTCGGCGGGAGTCGGCCAGATAGGCATCGAACGCTTCATCGTCGGTCGGCGCCGTCGCCCAGGGACGATGGAACGACCGGCTGGCGCGCATTAGCGCGATGAACTCGGCGCGATCGGAATGCTCCGGCGAACGTAGATACACGCGCACCGCGGCACGATCCTCGCCCGATACCCGAGGCGAACTTGGCCCTGCGGACGGCGCCCTACCCGGTTGTGTCATGCCGCGAGCAGCCGCTCCAAGCGATACCCGAGCGATTCGCATGCAAGCTCCTCCGATACGTTCAGCTGAAAGCGCCGGCGCGTGTCCTCGACGGCCTCGACCGCCTCGCGCAGGCGCTGTGGGTCCGCGCCCGAGGCGCCCGAGTCGGACTTGAGCGCGCTCACTCGATCGACGTTCCGAACCAAGTCATCGGCCCCCCACGCAAGGCACGCGAGGTCCGCGTACCAGAGCGCGACCACCTGCAGCGCGAGGTCTAGCGCCGCCGTCTCGACCCGGCGGCGCGCGCGCCGGATCCGCTCGCTCCACTCGGTCTCGATCCGCTTGCGCTCCTTGCGCGGGTAGAGCTCCACCTCCTCGAGCGCCCGCGCCTCGAGTTCCGCACGCACGCCCTCCCCGCGGGACCGCACAGCCGCCAGCACCGCCGACCACGGTTTGCTGCGCGCCATCTCGCCGGCCGAGAACGCTGCCCGTGCGAACCCCTCGGCGGCGGCGCGCAGCGCACGACCCTCGTCTCCGGCAAGCTCCCGAGCCCGCTCGCCGTCACCGAGCGCGAGCCGGGCACAAGCAAGAGCTGCCTGCTTCGACTCGCCGAGCTGCTCGAGAACGGCGGCGGTCTCCTCCACGGACGGAGAGTTGAACCGCACCAGCTGGCAGCGCGAGCGGATCGTCGGCAGGACCTCGGCCAGCCGGTCGGACAGGAGGATCAGGTGGACGAACGACGCCGGCTCCTCGAGGGTCTTGAGCATCCGGTTGGCCGCCTCGTCGCCGAGCTCGTCCACCCGCTCGATCACGAACACGCGGGAAGCGGCCTCGAACGGCGTGCGGCTGGCCGCCGACACGACCGGCACGTCGATGTCGCTGACCAGGATCTCGTGGGCCCCGCTGGGGGCCACCCAGGTGAGGTCGGGGTGCGCGCCCGACGCGACCCGGGCGCGGGCGCCGGCCGGATCGGGCGAACCGGCCGCGAGCAACTCGGCGGCCACCGCGCGGGCGGCGGCGCGCTTGCCGGCGCCGCCGGGCCCGTAGAACAGATAGGCGTGCGAGGCGCGGCCACCTTCTGCCAGCGCGGGCTCGAGCACGGCGCGCGCGTGGGGATGACGCTCGAGCTCTGCCAGCATCCCCCGATCGTAGTGCCCTGTAGGGTCGGGAGCCACGGATGACGACGCGCGGGCGGCTGATCACGATCGAAGGCATCGACGGCGCCGGCAAGACGACGCTGGCCGCCGGGCTGCTCGACGCCCTGACCGCCAGAGGCATCGACATCAGATTGCTGCGCGAACCGGGCGGGGTCCCCGCCGCCGAACGCATCCGCGAACTGGTCATCGACCCCGATCTGCACGTCACCGCCCGGGCCGAGGCGCTGCTGTACGCGGCGGCGCGGGCACAGCTGGTCGAGGAGGCGATCGAGCCGCAGCTGGCGGCGGGCCGGTGGCTCCTACTCGACCGCTTCATCGACTCCTCACTCGCCTACCAGGGAGGCGGGCGACAACTGGGAATCGACGCCGTGCGCGCGATCAATGAGTTCGCGATCCGGACCGCGCGCCCGGACCGAACGCTCCTGCTCATGCTCGACCAGCACCTCGGGCGGAGCCGCTCGCGCGCGCGCGCGGCAAGTCTGGATCGCCTCGAGCGCGAGCAGGACGACTTCTTCGAGCGCACTGTGGCGGCGTATCTCGAGCTCGCGTCGGAAGAGCCCGATCGAATACGGAAGATCGACGCCTCGCAACCGCCCACCCAGGTCCTGGCGGCCGCGCTCAGAGACATCGGCGACCTACTCTGAGTAGCCCTTGGGGTGCGCCTGCGCGAACGCCCAGGCGTCCGCCACCATCTGCTCGAGCTCCGGCTTGAGCGGCTCCCAGCCGAGCTCTGAGCGGATCAGCTCTCCGGCCGCGACCAGCATCGGTGGATCGCCCGGGCGGCGCGGCGCCTCCTCCGCCGGAACGTCGCGGCGCGTCACGGTCCGGGCCGCGGCGATCACCTCCCGGACCGAGAACCCGTTGCCGTTGCCGAGGTTGAAGACGCGGTGCTCGCCCTCGTGCGTCCCGTTGAGGGCGAGCAGGTGCGCGACGGCAAGATCCTCGATGTGGATGTAGTCCCGGATCGCGGTGCCGTCCGGGGTCGGATAGTCGGTCCCGTACACCTTGACCGCCGGCGCGTCGCCGAGCGCGACCCGCAGGATGTTGGGGATGAGGTGCGTCTCGGGGTCGTGGTCCTCGCCGAGCTCGCCGCTTGCGCCGGCCACGTTGAAGTACCGGAGGCTCACCGCCCCGAGCCCGTGGGCCGTGCAGAAGTCGCGGATCATCAGGTCGACCGCGAGCTTGGACGCGCCGTAGGCGTTGATCGGCCGGGGCGTCGCCGTCTCGGGGATGGGGACCTCGTCGGGCTGTCCGTAGACCGCGCAGGTCGACGAGAACACGAGCCGGGGGACGCCTGCGCCGACCATCGCTTCGAGCAGGTTGAGGGTCCCGACGACGTTCGTCCCGTAGTAGCGCTCCGGATGGCTGACCGACTCGCTCACAAGCGCCAGGGCCGCGAAGTGGAGCGCGCCGTCGAAGCCCTCCACGAGGGCATCGTCGACCGCCTGGCGGTCCCGCAGGTCGGCCAAGACCAGGTCCGCGCCCGCGGGGACCGCGGCGCGATGACCGCGCTCGAGGTTGTCGAAGACGGTCACCTGATGGCCGTGCTCGAGCAGCTGCTTGGCGACGACCGAACCGATGTACCCGGCGCCGCCGGTCACGAGCAATTTCATCGGCCCCGCCTGGCCCGGTAACCCGCGCTCATTGCGCGGGACATATAACAGGACGGGGTCTAGCCGGGCTCCGAAACGCCCGGAAATCGGGGATCGACGCACTAAAATTGGAACTCCGGGGATCCACCCGCCGCCAGGTTTTTCCGTCCGGGGCCTCCGCCATCATTCGCTGCCCGCTCGACTGCGCAAAAGTCTTGCAAGAGCAGGGAAAAATCGCGGAAACACGAGAGGAGCAGCACCGTATGGACCAGATCCCCCAGACCCAATTTGACGCCGAGGCACGCATGGGCGAGGGACTCTCGATCAGGCGCTTCTTCACGACCCCGGGCGTGCACCCGTTCGACCAGGTCGAGTGGGAGCTGCGGGACGCGCGGATCGGCCACGGGGACAAGGTCTCCTTCGAGCAGCGCGACGTCGAGTTCCCCAAGAGCTGGTCTCAGAACGCCACCAACATCGTCGCCCAGAAGTACTTCCGCGGCCAGCTCGGCTCGCCCGAACGCGAGCGCTCGGTCCAGCAGATGATTGGCCGGGTGGCCGGGACGATCGCCGACTGGGGACGCGAGCGGGGCTACTTCGCCACCGAGGACGACGCAGACACCTTCGAGGCCGAGCTGACCCACATCCTGCTCCACCAGATGGCGGCGTTCAACTCGCCGGTCTGGTTCAACGTCGGCTTCGAGGAGAGCCCGCAGACCGCGGCGTGCTTCATCCTCAGCGTCGATGACACGATGGAGTCGATCCTCGAGTGGAATACCAAGGAAGGGATGATCTTCCGAGGCGGGTCTGGCTCGGGGATCAACCTGTCGAAGATCCGGGGCTCGATGGAGCCGCTTGGGAAGGGCGGCACAGCATCGGGTCCGGTCAGCTTCATGCGAGGCGCTGATTCCTGGGCCGGAACGATCAAATCTGGCGGGAAGACGAGAAGGGCAGCCAAGATGGTCGTGCTCAACGCAGATCATCCCGATATCGAGGAATTCATTTGGTGCAAGGCGCGCGAGGAAGACAAGGCCGCCGCGCTGCGCGACGCCGGCTTCGACATGTCGATCGACGGCGAAGGCTTCTTCTCGATCCAGTACCAGAATGCCAACAACTCCGTTCGCGTGACCGACGAGTTCATGCGCGCCGTAGAGAATGATGAGGACTGGGTTCTCACTGCACGCACCACTGGCGCACCCGTAAAGACAGTCAACGCTCGCGACTTGATGCGACAGATCGCCCAAGCCGCATGGCGCTGTGCAGATCCCGGACTGCAATACGACACCACCATCAACGATTGGCACACGAATCCGAACACCGGTCCGATCACCGCGTCTAATCCGTGTTCCGAGTACCTCAGCATCGATGACTCTGCTTGCAATCTCGCGTCGCTCAATCTCATGAAGTTCCGTCGGGCCGATGGCACATTCGATGTGGAGGCGTTTGAGCACGCTGTCGACGTGGTGCTCCTCGCCCAGGAGATCATCGTCGACCCAGCGAGCTACCCGACCGACAAGATCGGAGAGAACGCGCGAGCTTTCCGGCAGCTTGGCTTGGGATACGCAAATCTCGGCGCCTACCTGATGGCCAACGGTATGCCGTACGACTCGGACGCTGGACGTGCGACGGCCGCGGGCATCACTGCGCTCATGACTGGGCGTGCTTACCGACGCTCGGCCGAGGTAGCCGCCACCACCGGAGCCTACGACGGCTACGCAGTCAACCGGGAGCCTCATAACCGCGTTATGCGCCTGCACCGGGACGCTTCATACATCATCCCTGACTCAGCGTGTCCCGATCCGGACCTATTGGCTGCGGCGCGCCGGAACTGGGAGGAAGCCGTCGGACTCGGCGAGCTCAACGGTTATCGAAACGCACAAGCCACAGTCCTTGCTCCCACAGGTTGTCTGGTGGCTGGGTCGCTCGTGACGACGAGCCGCGGGCTCGTTCGCCTCGGGACACTTGGCAATCCAGACGGCTCGAAGTGGCAGGACATCAATATCGAAGTCGCGACGGACGAAGGACCCCGTCAAGCATCAAAGTTCTACATCAACGGCATCGAGCAGGTGGTATCCGTCGAGACACATCGCGGCTACAGGATCCAAGGGACGCCGACTCATCGGATCAAGGTCATCGACGACGAGGGCAACTGGGTCTGGCGGCGCCTCGCGGAGATTCGCGACGGCGACCGAGTCCCGATGATGCTCGGTCAAATGGTGGGTGAGCCGCAGGACGTCGTCCTTCCACCGCTTGGTGATCTCCACTGGAACGCGGATCACCGTACGCGCGTGCCGCGACACATGTCTCCGGAGCTCGCCGAATTTGTCGGCTACTTCATGGGCGATGGATCCCTTCACGCCAAGGGCATCCGGCTATGCGTCACGGACGGCGACGATGATGTCCTTGAACGTCTTCTCGAGCTCGGCCAAGAGCTATTTGGCCTCGACGGCTACGCGCTACCACGCGAGGGATACACCGAGGTCGGATTCCATTCCGTCCCATTGACCATCTGGTGGGATGCTTGCGGTTTCGCGAAGCAGCCACCGTATGAGGGACATAGCGGCAAGGGGTACGCACCACACATTCCGGACGCGATCCTCCACTCAAACGATCGCGAGGTATACGCCGCGTTCGTACGGGGACTGTTCGAAGCAGACGGGAACGCCAATAATGGCTATTTCTACTGGATGACGTCTTGCGACACGTTTCTTCGCGACATTCAGACCCTGCTGCTCAGCCTGGGCTTCGTCACGACTCGTGACATACAGCGGTCCTGGGGCAAACTCGGTGGGGTTGGCTACCGGTTGCGACTGCTCAACGCAATCTCCGCCGCTCGGTTTGTCACCGAAATCGGCTTCGTTTCCGAACGCAAGAACGAGGCACTCATCCGCGACGATCATAAGCAGGCTGCCCGGTTCGACCGTATCCCGGTTTCGCGCGAGCTCGTCGACGAACTTGTGCCGAAAAACGATGAACTCCAGAGAGCGGCGTTGCTCGGGTTTTCGAGGACAGGCACGCTCACTCGTCGCTTGGCCACCAAACTCCAGGAGCGTGCAGAATGCGTCGAGCTAGAAAAGCTGCTCGGCTACTTTTACGACAGTGTCGCCAATGTCGAGCTGTTGTCTGACGAGCCCACGTTTGACCTATCTGTACCGGATAACGTCACTTACGTAGCAAACGGGTTCGTCAGCCATAACACGATCTCGTTCCTGATGGACTGCGACACCACCGGCGTCGAGCCGGACTTCTCGCTGGTGAAGTTCAAGGAACTCGTCGGTGGCGGCCAGATGACGATCGTCAACCGGACAGTGCCACTGGCGCTCCAGACGCTCGGATACAGCGACGAGCAGATCGAGCAGATCGTTGCCTACGTCAACGAGCGAGGCACGATCCTCGGTGCTCCCGATCTCAAGGACGAGCATCTACCGGTGTTCGACGTCGCGGTCGGAGAACGTCCAATCCACCACATGGGACATATCAAGATGCTTGGTGCCGTCCAGCCATTCATTAGCGGGTCGGTAAGCAAGACGATTAATGTTCCCGAGTCCGCCACGGTGGAAGACATCGAGGACGCGTACGTCAAGGCCTGGCATCTGGGCATCAAGGCCCTGGCGATCTATCGGGACGGCTCGAAGACGGCACAGGCACTGAGAACTGACGCGCAAAAGAAAACGCCCGTCCCGTCCCAGGCAGACCTCGACAAGGCCGTCGCCGAAGCGCTCGCCAAGGCGCCACCGAAGCGCCGGCGGATGCCGCGGGAACGCCAGTCGATCACGCACAAGTTCTCGATCGGCGGGCACGAGGGCTACATCACCGCCGGCATGTACGAGGACGGGACGGTCGGGGAGATCTTCCTGACCGACATCGGCAAGGAAGGCTCGACGCTGCGCGGCATGATGAACTCGTTCGCGACCGCGATCTCGATCGCGCTCCAGTACGGGGTGCCGCTCGAGACGCTCGTGCGCAAGTTCAGCTACATGCGCTTCGAGCCCGAGGGCATGACCTCCAATCCGGAGATCCCGTTCGCCAAGTCGATGCCCGACTACATCATGCGCTGGCTGGCCTCGCGCTTCCTGGACGTCGACCTCCAGGAGGAGCTCGGGATCCTCACGCCCGCGGTACGGGCGCGCCAGGCCGCTCAGGAGGCGGCGAGCTCGCATCTCGGTGACGTGGCGGCGCCGGCGCAGCCGGCCGAGCGCAAGCCCGACGGCAACGGCAACGGTGGGAACGGCGGACGCGCGACGGGCCAGGCGCTGCCGGCGACGTCGGCGCTGACCGACGAGCCGCCGGTCGTCCCGACAATGCGCAAGGGGCTCGATCTCGGGCCGGCCTGCCAGCAGTGCGGCGGGATGATGCAGCGCACCGGCAGCTGCTACACGTGCTCGAGCTGCGGCTTCAACACCGGCTGCGGCTAGCCGATCGCCTCAGACACCTGCGTCTCCCCGAGGCCCCGTCAGAAATGGCGGGGCTTCGTCGTCTCTGGGCCGCAACCGCTCGCTCGACGGCACTTCATGAGCCCGGCCCACCTTCGCGAACCTCAGTCCCGCCCATCTTCGCGAGCCTCCTCCATCGCGCCTCCTCCTCTGCGGAGGAGTCGACACTGAGCCCGTCCCTCGAGCGCGTGGCCTAGCGACCCGCGGCCGCTCGGCGTTCAGGCTCGAGCCTCGGGACCCCGACCCCGGACCAGCACGCCGGTCGGATGCTGCTTGGTGAGCACGTACGAGGCGCGAAGGTCCGAGCACTGGCCGCGCTGCTGGCGGCGGGTGTGCCACGGCCGAACCGACCAGCCTCCCGCCGAGACCGGCAGCAGCAGGACGATCGGGTATCTCCGTCGCATCTCGACGCCGGGCAGGTACCCGACCGAGCCGACGTCGAGACGGGTGTCCCAGGCCAGAAGGCTCGCGAACTCGACCACCGTCACCGGCTCTCCGCAGGCGCGGACGGCGTGATAGCCGCCGAGCTGGTTCATCGTCGTCTGGAGCAGGCCGATTTCGTTCGTCCGGCCGCGCTGCAGCCGCAGATCGGTGCGCTCGGCTCTGAGGCGCCCGAGCGCGCCCGGAACGAGCGCCACGACCAGCACCCCGACCGCCGCGACCCCGGACCACTTGAGCCAGCCTCGACCCAGCTCCGGCAGGCCGGCCAGCGCCCATCCCACGCCGATTCCGGCAAGCACGGCGGAGACGCCGGCCGGCTCGAACATGTAGCGCGACAGCGCCGGGAAGCCGTGGAACGCGAACGCGATCTCGATCACCACCCACACCACGACCGCCGCCGCCAACATCAGCACCGGGCGGTTGCGCCGGACGATCGCGATCGCGACGGTGGCGAGCGCCGCGATCCACAGGGGCAGGTACTGCAGCTCGGTGAAGCGGCCGATCGTGCCGAACACCTTGTTCTGGTGAAGCTCGCGCGGTGAACGCAACGCGAGCTCGCCGGCGATATCGGGCCGTCCGTTGGTGATCCAGGGAATCCCGAACCACATGAATGCGATCACCGCGACGGCCCCGGCCGCCATCCACCGGATCGAGGGGACCTTGAACCAGGCCCATACGAGGTAGACGCCCAGGAACGGCCACACCTCCGGTCGACCCAGCGACCCGAGCACCCCGAATATGAGCGCCCACCGATAGTGGCCGGAAAGGTACATGTCGATCCCCGCCAGACAGAAGGTGACGATCATCGGGTCGGACTGGACGCTCAGGACGTAGTGCATGTAGTCCTCGAGTCCGAGCACCGCCAGCCCGGCGAAGACCGCGGCGGCGACCGGCGCGTACCGGCGGACGGACCGGGAGTCGCCGGCTGCCAACCCGGCATCTCGCGTGATCCGGTAGGCGATCCGGCCGGCGAAGATGCTCCCGGACAGCGATATCGCCACCGCGGTGATCATCCACAACCGCAGCTCGTACCGGTGGCCGGCGAGCGCGTAGGGCACCGTGAACAGATAGGGCAGCGGCTTCCACGAGGGCGCTCCCCCGAGGTTGAGCTTCAGGTGGAGCGTCTGGTAGCCCCACACGAGCCAGCCGTAGGGGTCATACCCCGGCCGGGTCCTCGCCCACAGCACCAGGAGCGCCGAGATCACCACGACGCCGACGCCAGTCAGCACCCACGCGTGGCGGCGCAGAACGGACCACGGCGAGGCCTTCATCCGGTCGGGTGCGCCTTGCTCGACAGCCGGCAGTGCTTCGAGGCTGCTCTCGGACACGACCGCGCGCACCGTAGCATCCGCGCCCGTCGCTTGCGTTCGACGGCAGAGCGCCTGTACGCAGCTACCTGACGTCCAGCGCGGTCAGGCTGCCGTTGGCGGCCTGGGTGTAGCCGACCTGCACGTCGCTGCCGAGCTCGAGGCCGTGCGCGAGGCTCTCCCCGCCGGCGGTTTGGAACGTGAGGATGCGCGCGAACGCGGTCTGGCGCTCGAGCACCGGCAGGAGCAGGTGGTACGGCTTGTAACGGTGGCTCGTGGCGTCGGGCGCGCCGTCGTCGAGCCAGCCGGCGCCACCGTTCGGGTTACCGCCGCCGCCACCGTCTGAGGTCCCGAAGAAGCGGCCGTCGATGTTCATGAAGATGTGGATGCCGGGGTCGTCGTAGAGCGTGACCTCGGTGGCGCCCTGACCCACGCCGCGCGCGATCAGGTGCGCCTGCATCAATTCGGTGATGATGCCGGCGTCGTTCGGGACCCCGGTGGCGGGCTCCCAGACGCCCGCCCCGGCCAGCACCGCCGCGACGGACCCCGAGCAGTCAAAGCCGATCCGGCGCCCGTTGTAGCCGGGACCCTTGATGCCGATGCTCGCGATGCCGGCGTCGGCGTGGCCGCCGCCGTAGACGTACGGAAAGTCCCCGGCGGTCACGTTGTCGGCGGCAGCGGTCAGCGCCGCGACCACTGACATCGGCCCTCCGCTCGCCTCGATCGCGAACGTACGCCCGCTCACCCCGATCACGGTGCCGGTGACGTTCGCGCGCACCGGAGCAGCGGGCGTCGCGCCGGCGGCCGGAGGCAGAACGAGCGCGCCGAGGAGCGCGCACAGGGTGACAGCGAGTCGCTTCATCGACCACATCCATCGGCCGCGCGGCCGCGGACCTGATGTCTGGGTTCAGACCGTGCACTCGATCCGAGCGACGAAATCGCCGCGGCCACGGGCCGCGCGCGGGCGGATCGCGCACCTCAACGCGGAGCGATGGCTCGGACTTTGATGGGCCTCGCTGCGCTCGGCGTCCGTGGGACCACGTTCCCCATCCGGACGGGGTCGGGTGGTCCCATGGATGCCGCGAAGCGGCCCAGACAAACCTTGCTAGAGCCCCGGCGGGTGGCGCACCTCGAAGCCGGCGAACTCGCCGCCACCCTGTGCCCAGCGCGTCCCGCTCTCGGCCAGGGCCACCGTGTCGAAGCGCCAGCCCGCCACCTCCATCCACACGTGGTCGGCGTTGGCGTAGATCGTGACCCAGCGCCCGGGGCCGGGATCGCCCCAGTCCTCGAACTGCCCCGAGACCATCGGTGAGGTCACCAGCCCCGCAGCCGCGAGCGCGTAGCTCACCGACCCCGAGCAGTCATAGCCGTCGGCGTGGAAGGAGGCGTGGCCGCCGCCGTAGATGTACGGGAGCGTCGCGATCGCGTTGCCCGCAGCGATGATCTGCGCCACCGCGGCCGGGGCGCCCGGCGGCGCGTGCACCATTCCGCCGGTGTCGACGGCGATCCCGCCGACGTCGGCATTGCCGGTGGCGGCGGCCCGCGCGGCCTCGGCCGCGGCCTTGGCCTCGAGCGAGCTCAGATGCGCGTTCAGGGCGTGCAGCTTGGCCGTGTCTTGACTGCGCGCGCCGAGCTCGGCGATCTGCTGGTGCAGTAGCGCCGCCTGGAGCGCGGCGACCTGGTTGCGCTCCGTGATCACCTGGTCGGTCAGCACCTGATCGCGGCGCTCGAGCCGCCCCAGCAACGCGGCCTGCCGAGCCACGGCCTCGCGCGCCGCGCGAGTGGTGGCCACGATCTGGGCATCCTGGGTTCCGATGCGGTGCAGGAAGCTGACCTGCTCGAGCAGGTTGGTGAACCCGTGCGCCTCGAGGATGACGCTGACCAGATTTGGCTGCTGGTTCTCGTAGGCGGCGACCAGGTTCGCGGCCAGCGCGTGGGTCGCTCGCTCCAGGTAGTTCTCGAGGTCGACGAGATGGTTGCGCGCCTGCAGCAGCGCGCTCTGCACGCTGCGCAGCTGCTGTTCACGGTAGGTCAGCTGGCCCTCGAGCCCCGTCAGACGCTGATTGGCGCTCGCCAGTCCCTGCGTGGTCGCGTGGATCTGCGCCGAGTCGCGCGCGATCTGAGCGCTCAGCGCGGACGCCGCCGACTTGCCGGCGCTGATCTGGCTCTGGAGGTCTCCGGCGCTCGAGGCCGTCAGCCCGCTCCCGAGGAGCCCCACCGCCACGAGCAGGAACGCGGCGACCCTGAGGACTCGGTGGCGATGGGCTGAAGGCATGTCGAATTTGGGCACCGCAGAGCGCGCCCCTACACCCATCGCATCGGGTGCCGCGGCCGCGGGTGAGCCCCCTGGATGGAAGCCGGCAGCACCCTAACAAGCCGCCTCGCCAGACGGCCCCCAGATCCTGCGCTTGCAACAAATCTTGCGAGCGCCCTCCCTCTTACACAGCTCCGACGCTTAGCCGACGCTCGTCTTCCGCGCGGGTCCGACCATTTCAAGTGCAGAAACGAAGACACCGAACGGAGACCGAAATGACCGCCATCATCATCCTCAACGTCGTGTTCGCCGCCGCCGTCATCGTTGGCATCGTCGGACTACTCGCCCGGAGCATCCACGACGACAATCCCGGCGCCACCGCCAACTTCGTGCGCTCCACACGCCGGAGGCGGCGCACGACCGCGCGGGCGCGCGTCCTCGGCCGGACCGCGGACTCCCGCGCATAGAGCACCTCTTCACCCCTCGGAGGTGTCCAGACGGGCCCGGTGCCGCGGCGGCGCCGGGCCCGTTACATGCTCGGGCCGACCGCGCCGGCGGTGTCTACTCTCCCATCCGCAGGACCGGCTTGATGACCTAGCCCTCCTCGGCGTCCCGCGCGGCCTGGTCGATCTCCTCGAAGGCGTACGTTTCTGGCCACGGCCGCCGTTGATAGAGCGCAATGGAGTGCGACCACACCGGGACCTACAGTGGGGCGTCGCGGTATCTCCGCGATACGGGCGAGCTGCGCCTGGTGCTGCTGTGCGACCGCTGTGGGGCAGAGCGCGCGGAGCTCGGGCGGATCGAGTATCGGCCCGACGTCGTCCTCTTCCCCGGGGTCGAGCCGCCGGTCGACGGATCGACGCTCCGCGCCGAAGCCGCGTAGCGGCGCCCTCAGCTCGGACAGCTGGATCGCGCGAGATCCTCGGCTGCGAGGATCTACTGACCGATGCTGATCGAGCAGGACAGGGCGGGAATCCGGCACGCATGCGAGTCCACGCTGCGGCGGAACTGGCGCGAGGGCATGCGCGCGGCCGACGGCGTCGAGTTCGCCTACACCTGCCCCAGCCCGGGCCACTATCCGTGGCAGTGGTACTGGGACTCGTGCTTCACCGCGATCAGTTGGCGGCACTTCGACCCGGCCAGATCCCGCCGTGAACTCGAGTCGCTGCTGGCGGCACAGCGCGAGGACGGCTTCATCGGCCACACGATCTTCTGGAACACGCCGCTGACCGGCCGGCGCCGCTACACGTACAACGTGACCACGCCGAACGCGCCGATGACGGCCAGCATCCAGCCGCCGATGCTGGCCTGGGCCTGGCGGATCGCCGTCGGCGACCCGGCCGATGTGCCGGCGATCGTCCGCCACTACGACTGGCTGGCGGACAACCGCGACCTGGACGGCGACGGCCTGATCTGGATCGTCCAGCCCGACGAGTCCGGGCTCGATGCCTCCCCCCAGTTCGACGCGATGTGGGGGTGGCGCGCCCACGACCGCCCGGGCTTCCTGCTGCTCGTCCGGCGAAACCGCCGGCTCGGCTACGACCTGCGGCGGATCGACCACGCCGGCGGCCCCGTCTGCTGCGAGGTGGCGACGAACGTCCTCTACTCGCTGTCGCTGATGGCGCTCGGGCGGCCGTCGCTGACCGGCACGATCGTCGACCGCATGTACAACCAGAGCGCCGGCGTGTTCGAGCCGCTGACCCGCCCTCGCTTGCGGCGCACCCCACCCCTGACCTGGGCGGCGCTCTCGCCGCTGGCGCTTCCCGACCTGCCCGAGGAGATCGGACGCCGGTTGGTCGAGGAGCATCTCCTCGACGGGCAGCGCTTCTGGCTGCCGGTGGCGCCGCCGTCCGTCCCCCCGACCGAGCGGACGTTCTCCACTCGCGAGGACGGGTTCCTCTGGATCAGGCGCTACTGGCGCGGGCCGACGTGGGTCAACGCGGCCTGGCTGGTGTGGCTCGGCCTCAGGCGCCTCGGGTACACGAAGCAGGCCGACGGGCTCGCCGCCGGGATCTCCTCGGCGGTGCTCGCCAACGGCCTGCGCGAGTACTACCACCCGTACACGGGCCGTGGCATGGGTGCGGTCGACTTCGCGTGGTCGTCGCTGGTGATGGAGCTGCTCGCCGCCGATCCGGCCGCCGCCTCGGGCAGCTACCTGTCCGAGAGGGCTGTCGTGATTCCTGACAGTCCGGATTCCTGACGGTCCGATTACAATGCGGCCGCCCCATACCGGGCGCGATTCGGGAGTCAGTTCATGTGGAACGGTCAGCAGGTGTCGGTCGTGCTGATGACCTACGCCGAGCGCGACTCGATCAGAGACGTCATCGAGGGCTTCCTCGCCACCGGCCTGGTCGACGAGGTGCTCGTGGTCGACAACAACGCACAGCCGGGAACGGAGGAGGAGGTTCGCGAGACCTCGGCGCGCTTGGTCAAAGAGCCCCGTCAGGGATATGGACACGCGATCCGCCGCGGCCTAATCGAGGCCACTGGCGAGCTGATCGTGCTGGCCGAGCCAGACGGTACGTTCGCGCCGCAGGACATCATGAAGCTGCTCGTGTACAGCGCGGAGTGCGACGCGGTCTTCGGCACCCGGACGACCTGGGAGCTGGTGTGGGAGGGCGCGAACATGGATCGGTTCCTGCGGTGGGGCAACTGGGCCGTCGCAAAGCTGATCGAGGTGCTGTTCAACACAAGTCATCTCAGCGACGTCGGTTGCACTTACAAACTGCTGCGCAGAGAAACCGCGAAACGCGTCGCGAGCGCCATGAAGGTCGGTGGCAGCCACGCCGGCGCCGAGATCATGCTGCTGACAATCCGTTCCGGCGCCCGGTTTGTCGAGGTGCCGGTCAACTATCTCCCGCGCGTCGGACAGTCGTCGGTTACCGGCAACCGGCTGATGGCGATCTCAGTGGGACTACGGATGATTGGCCTCGTGCTTCGCGCTGCGGGGTCCTCTCCGCGAAGGCGCCACCGGCCCCCGGCGTTCGTCTCACAGCCCACATCGAACGCTGAGGCGGCTCATGAGCAGCTCACACTTTGACTCGATCGCGGCCGTCTATGACGAGTCGATCCCCGCACACGTCGCCGAGCATTACCTGAGGAAGCGGACGGCGTTCGTCCTCGCGCACTGCCCTCGCGGCGACGGACTCGACGTCGGCTGCGGCACCGGGGTGCTCGCCGAGCGACTCGCCGGCGCCGGATACCAGATGGTCGGAGTCGATCCCTCAGCCGGAATGCTCGAGATCCTCGAGTCGAGAACGCCACTCGTACGCCCTGTGCATGCGTCCGGAACCTCGCTCCCGTTCGATGACGACAGCTTTGACCTCGTGCTTACCGTCGCCGTCATGCACCACATTGCTGACCCCGAAGACGTACGTCAAACGCTCGCCGAGATGATCAGGGTCGTGAAGCCGTCCGGACGGGTGCTCGTTTGGGACCACAACCCGCGTAACCCATATTGGGGGACGCTGATGGCCCGCGTCCCTCAGGACACCGGCGAGGAGCGACTGATTCCCGAAGCGGAGATCGTCACCGGTCTGCGGGCCGCTGGCGGGCAGATCCTGCTCAGCAAGCAGCTCGGGGCCGTCCCGGACTTCACCCCGCCCCGGGCGATCCGCCGCGCCGCGGCACTCGAGCGCGTAGTCGAGGGTACCCCCGGGGTGAGGAGGTTCGCCGCGCACAACGTCATCCTCGCGACGAAGTGACTAGCCACGCCCAGGCAGGAACCGGGTACCGCTTCCTGCGGGCGGTCGACATCGGTCGTGATTGGCTTGCGTCGCGACGCCGCCAGGCCGCGGCTGCGGTCGGGTTGTACGTCGTCATCTCGATCGGGTACTTCGGGCTACACGTGCTTCCGCACCTCGGGAGCAAGACTGTCGCGCTGCGCAACTGGAGCGATCCGACGGCCAATATGTGGAGCCTGGCGTGGTGGCCCTACGCGCTGCTTCATGGGCTAAACCCGCTAGTTACTAACGCTCTATTCGTCCCCGATCGGATTAATCTCGCGGCCACGAGCCCGACGCTGTGCCCGCTGGCGGGGATCGTGGGAGCGCCGATCACGATCGCGTTCGGCCCAATCGTGTCTTACAACCTGCTGATGCTGGCAAGTCCCGTGCTTGCCGCGTTCTTCGCCTTCCTCCTGTGCCGCTACATCACCCAAAACTTTGCTGCGAGTCTCTTCGGCGGCTACGTGTTCGGGTTCTCGACCTACATCCTCGGACACATGGAAGGTCATCTCCAGCTCGTGCTGATCTTTCCGATTCCGGCCGGCGTCCACCTCGCGCTGCGCCTGCTCGATGAGCGCATCAGCGAACGGCGCTTCATCGTCCTGATGGCGCTTACCCTGGCGGCGCTGTTCCTCACTTCGGGCGAACTTACACTCACGTTCGTAGCCCTCGGAGCGGTTGCCCTCGCGGTGGCGTTCGCCCTTGCACCCACCGCGCGAGACCGCATCATCCGCAGCGTCAGGCCGATTCTCATCGCCGGGGCCGTGGCGGCGATCGTGACCAGCCCGGTTATCTACTACGAACTTCACGGAACCGTGAGGTTCGCATCGAACATCGGCGACTTCGACGCCAGTGACGTGCTCGGGTTCCTCGTGCCCACTGACTTGGTCCGACTTGGCTATAAGCATTTCGACGCGCTTGCTCGGGCCTTCAACCTCAGCGGCAGTGACGCCGAGGCCGTCACCTATGTTGGCCTACCGCTCGCGCTGATCGTCGCGCGCTACACGATCACGCGCTGGGGCCGGATCTCGACGAGGATCCTGTTCGCGATGCTGGCGGTGGTCGTCGTGCTGCTCCTCGGGTCGCACCTGCACATCGCGGGCTACTCGACGATCCCGCTTCCGTGGAAGCTGCTCGACCAGTCGTTGTTACACGATGTGATCCCGCTGCGACTCGCGGTGTACATGTTCCTGATCGTCGGCGTGATCGGAGCCATGTGGTTGGGCCAGCCACGTGCGGGTGGATGGGGTGTGGCCAAGTGGGCGGTGGCGGCCGCGAGCATTGCATTCCTGGTGCCCAACGTCAGCGGTGGCCTCTGGCGCGGGTGGGAATTCAACCCCGCGTTCTTCACCACTCATCAGTACCGACGCGTCCTCACGCGAGGGGAAAACGTGCTGATCCTGCCGTTCGGCCAGCTCGACGCCAGCATGCTGTGGCAGGCCGACACGGACATGTGGTTCCGGCTGGCGGGCGGGTATATCAATCCGCAATACCCCCGGGATTACGAGAAGGACCCGCTCTTCCCCGCCCTGATTCACGAGGCCAAGCCGAACCCGCAGGCGCTGCGCTCATTTCTGGCCCGCCGGCACGTGGGTGCGGTGATCGTCGATCCCGAAACACCACAGCGGTGGCCCGAGGCGCTCGCGGCCCTCGGGCTCAAGCGGCGGTCGCTCGGCGGCGTCTGGTTCTACCGCTTATGACCGCTAACCCGCGGTCTGGAACTGCTCCATCACCGAGACGTAGCGGTCAAAACCCCGCTCGACCGCGTCGGGGCCGTCCTGTGGGAGCCAGAACACGACGCGGTGAACGCCACCCTCGGCCACCCGCTCGATCCGTGCCGGTTCGGGCGCCATCCCCATCATCGTGACCGGAATCGGCTCGCGTCCCACCTCGGCCGCGCGCGCGTTCAGCTCGGCGATCCGGGACACCAGCTTCTCCTCGGTGGTGCGGTTCGGCATCCACTCGTCGCCGTAGGCGAGCACGCGCTCGAGCACGCGCGGACCATTGCCGCCGACGAGCACCGGGGGATGCGGCTTCTGGAGCGGCTTGGGCCAGCACCAGATCCGCTCGAAGTCGACGTACCGGCCCGAGTAGCTGGCGGCGTCCTCGGTCCAGATCGACTTCATCGCCTCGATCCGCTCGCGCATCACCCCGAACCGGTGCGAGGCCTCGGTGCCGTGGTTGGCCATCTCCTCGACGTTCCATCCGGCGCCTACGCCGAACAGAAAGCGCCCGCCCGACAGGACGTCGACGGACGCCACTTCCTTGGCGGTGATGATCGGGTCGCGCTCGATGACCAGGCAGATACCCGTCCCGATCAACAGGCGCTCGGTCGCCGCCGCGGCCGCGGTCAACCCGACGAACGGGTCATACGTCTGGCTGTAGAACGCGGGGAGCTCGCCACCGCCGGGGTAGGGAGATTCGCGGCTGGCCGGGATGTGCGTGTGCTCGGGGAACAGAAGGCATTCGAACCCCCGCTCCTCGGCCATCTGCGCGATCTCCGCCGGGGGCTGCACCGACTCGGTCGGGAAGATGGCAACGCCGAATTTCATCGTTCGTTCACCCTAGCGGAGGCAGACGCCACGCTACCGTTGTCCCCATGGCAACCGAACGTGAAACCGACACCCGCGAGGTCGCGCTCTCCGACGCCGAGTGGCGCGAGCGACTCTCGCCTGAGCAGTACAGCGTCCTGCGCCAGCACGGCACCGAGCGACCGTTCACTGGCGAGTACGTCCACCTCAAAGAGAACGGCACATATAGCTGCGCCGGCTGCGGCGCCGAGCTGTTCAGCTCCGATACGAAGTTCGACTCGGGCACCGGGTGGCCGAGCTTCTACGAGCCGGCGGTGGCCGAGAACATCGAGACGCGAGACGATCGCAGCCTGTTCATGCGGCGCACCGAGGTCCTGTGCAAGCGCTGCGGCGGGCACCTCGGCCACGTGTTCGACGACGGGCCGGCGCCGACCGGGCTGCGGTACTGCATGAACTCGTGCGCGCTCGACTTCGACGCGGGCAAGTCGTAGTCGACTTCGGCTAGTCAGACGCCCTCCCCGCCGCGCGGCGCCCGCGCCGCTGCACGACGAGGTAGATGACCAGCGGCAGGATCAGCAGCAGCGCGAACCCGACGATGCCGGCCTCGGCGAGCACGCTTGCCGCTGCCTGGCCGCCGTAGTAGCCCACCAGCCCGTAGGTCACGCCCCACGTGATCCCTCCGAGCGCGTTCCAGAAGAAGAACTGCTTGAACGGCATCCGGTTGATCCCGGCCAGCCACGCGGTGGCGAACCGGACGAGCGCGATCCAGCGCCCCACGAACACCGCCTTCGGCCCGTGGCGCTCGAAGAACTTGTCGCCCACGCGGATCGCGCGGACGCGGTGGTGCATGAACGGCCCGGGCGCGGTGAACGCGCTCCGTCCAAACCGCCGCCCGCACAGGTAGCCGATGTTGTCCCCGACGATCGCCGAGCACACTCCAATCAGGATCACCAGCCAGATCTCGAGCTTCCCCTGGCTGGCGAGGACCGCCGCGGCCACGAGCGCCGTCTCTCCCGGCGACGGTATGCCCATCGACTCGAGCCCGATGATCGCCGGGAGGAGATAGCCCAGGCTGTTGGAGATGCCGAGGATCGCGGCGGAGGAGACTGCGATCGCCCCGAGACCGAACATCATGGCGGCATCGACGTCAGGCCTGGCTCGGGTTCTCGAGCACGGCCAGTAGCGACAGGCCCGCCGGCATCGTCCGGCCGCCGCGCAGCCACCGAGCCTCCAGGCGCAGCGGCTGCTCGAGCACCGCGTTCAGCCACTCGGGCCCGAGCGTCAGCTCGGGCTTGTAGTCGGCGTCCGGCTGGCGCAGCCGCCGGCGGTCGGCCAGGCGGACGGCCGCCGCCGGCCCCAGCAGCAGCCCGTTGAACGACGTCATCCGCAGCACTTGCCAGCCGGCGTCCTCGGCCGCGGCGCGCAGGCGACCGCGCGAGTACCGTCGGTAGTGGTGGTTGGCAACGTCGTGCGTCGACCACAGGCCCTGGTAGGCCGGAACCGTCACGAGCAGGAACCCACCCGGCTTGCATACGCGTCGCAGCTCGCGCAGCGTCACCCGATCGTCCGGCGTGTGCTCGATCACGTCCAGGCAGGTGATGAGGTCAAAGTACTCGCCGCCCCACGGCAGCTCCTCGAGCCGGCCGATCCGGACCTCGCCGCAGCCGCGGTCCTGGGCGACCTCGGCCGCCCCCGGGTCGAGCTCGATCCCGTAGACCTCGCCGTAGCGGCCGAGCTCCTCGAGCGTGCGCCCCGATCCACACCCGGCGTCGAGCACCCGCGCGCCCCCGGCCAGCCGAAGCCGGTCGAGCTCGGCCTGGATGATGCGCCGGCGCCCCCGGTACCACCAATGGCGGTCGTCGAGCTCGAGCATCGCGCTCATCAAGCGTTGGTCCATGGTCTAATCCTCGCAGCCGGCCCGGTTCGGCCGGCGCCCGCGGGGGCTACGCCACCGCGAGCGGCTCCTCCTCGTGCGTCCGCGCCACCGGCAGACGCAGCGTGAACGTCGCCCCCGGCACCTCCGTGCGCTCGAGCATGAGCTCTCCCCCCATCCGCTCGGCCAGTTCCCGGCCGATCGCCAGGCCCAGGCCGAACCCGGCGCTGCCGCTGGCCGACTGGCCGCGCTGAAAGCGCTGGAAGATCAGCTCGCGCTCCTCCGGTGGGACCCCGGGCCCCTCGTCATGGACCGTGAGCGAGACGTTCTCGCCGGCCCGTAGCTCGACCGAGATCTCGCCGCCCTGAGGGCTGACGCGCACGGCGTTGTCGAGCAGGATGCGAACGATCCGCGCGATCGAGCCCGGGTCGCCGTGCGCCCACACCTGGCCTGCGGAGTCGTCGAGCGTCGAGATGATCCCGCGCTCGCCGGTTCCGAGCTCAAACTCGGCTAGGACCGCTCGGCTCAGCTCGCCCAGCTCGACCGGTTCGGAGCGCAGCTGCACCTGAGCGTCGAGCCGGCTCAGGTCGAGCAGGTCGGCCGCCAGCCGGGCTAGCCGGCGGGACTGACTGCGCGCCCGCTCGAGCAGCAACTTTGCATCGTCGATGTCGGGCTCGCCGGCGCGTAGATCGTCGTCGAGTAGCTCGAGCATCCCGTCCAGCGAGGCCAGCGGCGTGCGGAGCTCGTGGGACGCGGTGGAGACGAAGGCCCGACGGGCCTCCTCCTGGTGCTGGAGCTGCTGCTGCATCTGGTCGAAGGCCCGCGCCAGGTCGCCGACCTCGTCGCGGCCGCGCTCGGCGGGGACCTCCACGGGCGGCCCCTCGGCGGCCAGCTGGAGCGCCGCGTGGCGGAGCCGACGCAGGCGCCGCACGATCGTGCCCGACAGGGGGATACCGAGGATCAGCGTCAAGCCGAGTCCGGCCAGGGCCGCGTACAGGAATGCTTGGCGCACAGTGGCGACTGCGGCGTTGACCGTGTCAAGAGGCTTGCGCACGACCAACACCCAATCCTCGAGACCGCCGTCGATCGTGGTGGTGAAGGGGAGAGCGGCCCTCGCGTACTCGGTGTCCCCGATCGTGCCAAAGCTGTAGATGGGCTCGCCCTTGTCGTGGAACGCCCTCACCACATCGTCGTACGGATCGGCGTGGACGACGTTCGGATCGGGCGAGACCACGAGTGGGGTGGCGTGGAGACCGGACGTGTCGGGATAACCGAACAGACCGACCTCCGTCGCACCCGTCGCGGCCTCCAGGCTCCGCTCCTGGTTGATGATCGCGCCCCTGGCGGTGAACCCCGCCTTCTGCAGGCAAACCTCTTGCGCGTAGGCCGTACCGGCGTCCTCGCAGGGCAGCGCGTTGGGCCCGCCGGCGTCTCTGACCGCCGCCCCGCCGCTAGAGCGGTCCTTCAGCGGCTGGATACCGGCTAGGACGACGAGCCCGGGCTTGTCAAGTTCGAACGGATGGACCGTCTTCGCGATCGACTTCGCCGTCACGACGTTCGCGCTGCCGACCTCGCTGCGCAAGGTGCTCAGCTCGGCCTTCTTCAGCGACTGCTCCAGCGGGCCGAGCAGCGTGAGCGCCGCGACCGCTAGCGTCGCCACCGCCGTGAACAGGACAGCCCCAAGGATCCTGCCGCGCAGTCCGAGGGCGCGGCGTGACGGCCGCATCCGCACGGCTACGGTCCTCGCAGTCGATACCCGGCGCCTCGCACGGTGAGGATGAACCGCGGCTTGTCGGGCTCGGGCTCGAGCTTCTCGCGCAGGTGCCGGATGTGCACGTCGATCGCCCGGGGGTCGCGGTACGCGCTGTCGCCCCAGATCGCCCGCAGCAGCTCCTGACGGTTGAGCAGCCGGCCCGGATCGGCCATCAGCGCATCGAGGAGCTCGAACTCCGAGAAGGTCAGCCGCACGTGGCGGCCGTCCATGGTCACCTCTCGCTGCGCGCGGTCCAGCGCGATCGGCCCGACCGCGAGCACCTCGTCGCCCATCGCGCGCGTCCCGGCCCGGCGCAAGACGGCCCGGATCCGGCTGCGCAGCTCGGCCAGCCCGAACGGCTTGGTCACGTAGTCGTCGGCCCCGGCCTCGAGGCCGAGCACCGCGTCCGCCTCCGAGTCGAGGGCGGTGAGCATGATGATCGGGACAACGTTCCGGCGCGCTCGTAGCGTCCGGCACACCTCGTACCCGTCGGGACCAGGCCCGAGCGCTACGTCGAGCAGGATGATGTCGAAGTGGTCGGTGCTGGCCCGGTCGATCGCCGAGCGGCCGTCGCCCACCGCCATCACCCGGTGCCCCTCCCGCGAGAACGATCGCGTCAGCATCTCGCGCAGATCCGACTCGTCGTCTACGACGAGGATGATCAGCGAGGCATCGTTGGTGCGCGCCGCCGGGGAGTGGGGCTGTGTGGTCCTTCCAGCCGACATCGAACTAAAACCCGGAACGATCGTAGCGTCCGCGCGCTCGTCAATCGAGCCGGCCCGCCAGCTCCAGCTCATGCGAGCCGGACCTGCCCGCCGGGCTGCCGGCCGGCACCGGGGCGGCGCGCGGGACAAGCTGCCCCACCGCCGCCACCGCCCACAGGACCGTGAGCCAGGTGAACGTGGCAAGCGTCACGTGGACCCAGACCATTTCGGACGGGAGGTGGAGCTCGTACTGGACGCTCCCGACCAGCCCCTGGGCGGCCAGCAGCACGCCCAGCACGGTCAGCGGCTCCATGATGCTCTCCGAGGCGCCCCGGTGGCGGTGGTAGAACCAGACGCCGATCACGGCCACGCCGAAGATCGCCGCGATCGTGGCGTGCTGGTGGACGGTCCACGTAAGCGTGTCCGCGCCCTTGAAGTGCAGCCGGTGCACGTGCTGGCCGGTGACCCCGCCGGAATGGGGCCCGGCGGCGGTGCTGGCGGTCCCGGCGAAGATCGTCAGGGCGCCGAGCCCGAGCAGCGCTCGGACCAGCCACACCCCGGTCCGATCGTTCGACCGAGGCCGCGAGCCCGGCTCGAACGTGGCCCGCCACGCCAGCGCCACGGCCGCGATGAGGATCACCATGGAGAGGCCGAAGTG
>DASPPG010000045.1:0-89348 GCA_035625625.1 Solirubrobacteraceae bacterium | reverse complement strand
GTGTTTGTAGCGGAAGTCGATCCGGATCTCGGTGCCGGTGGTGAAGATCCGGGTCTGGTAGCGGTGCTGGGTGGGTCGGCGCGGTTGCCGGGCGAACACCATCGAGACCTGTGGAGCTCCAACCAGTAGCCGGCCGCCCGGTCCTCGGGCGTGAGCGGGGTGGGTATCTGGTCGACGCAATGGTCGGGGAACGCCTGGATGTGCTCGGGGCCGAGGCTGTCGTAGATCGCCTGCGAGCGCTGCGGCTCCGAGCAGGACCCAAACCGGTTGTGCAGCTCGCTAAAGCCGAGCCCGGCGCGCAGCGCCTGGCGCTTGGCCCACTCGTGGCCGTTGCGCCAAACCTTCGTGGTCCACGGCGCGTAGGTGCAGATGTTGATGAACGCGGGCCCGAACTCCGGGTCCAGCAGGTAGAAGTAGTAGGCCCCAACGCGCCGCTTCTCCCAGAAGACGTCAAGGCTCGCGACCCCGGGTGTGCGCGAACGGTTCCGGGCGCTCCACACCCGCTGGAACTCCTCGCACACCACCAGCGCGACGACGCCGAAGCGACCCTCCCGCTCCGCTTGCTCCAGGTGCGGGCGCACGTGATCGAGCTTGCGGTCATCCCACCGCGACCGATTCGGTGATGCCAGCCGCAACACCGGGATCCCCCGGGCGCGGACAAACCGCCGGGTCTCGGCTCGGAAACGATCGCCGATCCGTCCCAGCAACGCCGGTGAGGGGATTGGATGACCGAGATGCCCGCACACAAACCGCACGATCTGGCCGGGCACCTGCAGGCCCGGGACGTACGCGTTCAACAAGGTCCGATCGACGCACTCGATCTCGAGCGTCACATGACCCTCGAGCACGTCGTTGATGTTCGCCACGCTCGCCATCCCCGCATGGTCAACGCGAACGGCGGGCTTCGCCCGCCCGACCATCCGGCCTCAACGGGGGGAGGCCGGGAGGGGGCCTGCCCCCTTCCCGCTAATGTCCCGAGGCAGAAATTCGGCCGCTCGAATGCCATCCAATTTCTGATTCGGGACACTGCATGACGCCCGCCGCCCCGCCCTGCACAACGTGCCAAACCTCCCATTTGCCGGCCGGCTTTGGCGAGATAAGCATCGTGGGCATGCTTATGTCGCCTGGGCGGATCGGCGGGGACCGGGTTTGCCGCGTTTTACATGGCCCGGTCGTCAACTTGCGGTACCAATACCCTTCCGCTCCGTGAGCACCCACATCGGGCCGCTGCCCACCACCACCTACGAGGCCGATCCCGCACACGTCCACCGCGTGCTGCTGCTCTACAGCGGCGGGCTGGATACCAGCGTGATGCTCAAGTGGATCCAGGAGCGCTACGACGCCGAGGTAGTCGCGCTCACCGTGAACCTGGGCCAGCCGGGCGAGGACTTCGAGGTCGTGCGCGGCAAGGCGTTGCGGCTCGGCGCGATCGACTGCCACGTGGTCGACGCGCGCGAGGAGTTCGCGCGCGAGTACGTCATCCCCGCGATCAAGGCGAACGGGGTCTATGGTCTCGGCTATCCGCTGTTCACGGCGCTCGGGCGCCCGTTGATCGCCAAGCTTGCGGTGCAGTATGCGCGTCAGTCGGGCTGCGACACAATCGCGCACGGGTGCACCGGCAAGGGCAACGACCAGGTCCGGATCGACGCCACCGTGGCGACGCTCGGTCCCGAGCTGAAGGTGATCGCGCCCGTGCGGGGCTGGCGGATGGGCCGCGAGGAGGAGGTCGCGTACGCACGCGAGCACGGGATTCCGGTCAAGGGCGGCACCGAGGTCGCGCCGTACTCGATCGACGACAACCTGTGGGGGCGCTCGAGCGAGGGGCGCTGGATCGAGGAGCTCGACCACGCGCCCGAAGACGACGTGTTCCAGCTCGTCACCCGTCCCGAGGAGGCGCCCGACGAACCCGAGATCGTCACGCTCGAGTTCGAGCGCGGCGTGCCGGTAGCGCTGAACGGCGAGCGGCTCGAGCTGGTCTCGCTGCTCGAGCGGGCCGGGGAGATCGGCGCCCGGCACGGGGTCGGCATCGTCGACCACATCGAGGACCGGATCGTCGGCCTCAAGGTGCGCGACATCTACGAGGTGCCGGCGGCGACGATCCTGCTGCTCGCCCACGGCGAGCTCGAGAAGCTGGTCGGAACCATCCATCAGAACCAGCTCAAGCCGATCCTCGACCAGAAATGGGCGTATCTGGTCTACGCCGGGCTCTGGTGGGACCCGCTCCGCAGCGATCTCGACGCGTATATGGAGGCGGCCAACTCCCAGGTGACCGGGGCGATCGGGATCAAGCTGTATAAGGGATCGGCCCGGGTCGTGACGCGCTCCTCGCCGCACGCGGTGTACGACGCCCAGTTGGCGACGTTCACCGAGTCGGGCGGGCTGTTCGCGCAGGCCGCCTCGCCGGGGTTCATCGAGCTGTGGTCGCTGCAGTCGCGGATGGCCTGGCGCCTGCGTGATCGCGACCGGGACGGGTAGGCTCCGCCCATGGGTTACAAGCTTCTTGGTTTCGTCGTGTGGCAGGGCGTGCGGTTATACGTGCGCGGGCGCTATCCCAGGCTGCCGCGCAAGCTGGCCATCGCCGGCGCGGCGGGCCTGGTCGTCGCCGGCGGCGTCGCGGTTGCCTTGCACCACGGCGACGACGACGAATAAGCGAAGGCGCCGGGGCCAGGCCCCGATTTTTTTGCCGGTAACGTCCGCGCGCGGCCTTACCGTCCGCGCCGATGACCGATCTGCCCTCTTCGCTCGGAGTCGAGGCGGTCGAGCTCGTTTCGGAGGGCGCCCGTGTGACCGTGCGCGTGACCGGTCGGTGGCGCCGGCGCCGCGCGGAGCTGCGCGGGCAGATGATGGTGGTGTTCGACGGTCCGGCCGGGCGGCAGCGGTTCCTCGCCATGCCGGAGCCTCCTTCGCTCACCGGCGCCGCGCCCGGCACATGGCGGATGAGCTTCTCGGTGCCGGCGGAGCTGGCGCCGTCGCTCCCAGGGAGGACGTACCTCCAGCTCGGCGGGGTAATGGTCCCGCTGCCGATCGGCGACGTGGTGGTTGCGGATGAATCGACGGAGGAGCCGGACCCCGATCTGATCGAAGCGCGCCGGGCGCGGAGCTCCGAGCTGGCGGCCGAGAGCGCCCGTCGGCGTGTGGCCGAGCTCGCCGCGCACGTGGAGGGGCTGGAGCACGACCTGACCGAGGCCCGGGAGGAGTCCGAGCGGCTGCGGGAGTCGATCGCCGACCGCGAGCGCCGGCTGCGCTCCAGCCAGCAGGACGCCCACGCCGAGCGGGCGCTCCGAGCGGACCTCGAACAGGAACTGACACGGCACACGCGCGCGGCGCGCCGCGACCTCGCGGCGCTCCACGAGCGCGTCGCGGACCTCGAGCGCGAGCTGACGCGGATGCGCCGCGCGGTCGACGAGGCCGGACATCTGGCCGCCGCCGCCGAGGCCGCCCGGGCCGCGGCGGAGCGTCGCCTGGCCGAGCGCGCGCCGCCGACCCCGGCTCCGCCGCCGCCGTCACCGCCTTCGTCGGGCTCACCGCCGACCTCGTACAGAACCGAGGCGATCCGCCGTGAGCTCGCGCTCCGGAGCGCGACGCCGGGTGTCCCGCAGGTCGTGCCCCAACTGCCGCCCGAGCACGCACGCGACGGCATCGCGCTCCGGCAGGAGGTGGCCATGGCCGATGCCCGCGCCGCGAGGTCCGGCGCGGGGGCCGAACGGATGGCCGCGCTCGAGCGCGAACTCGCCGCCGCGCATGAGGAGATCGAGAGGCAGCGTGAGCGGATCGGCGCGCAGCACGAGGAGATCGAGACGCAGCGTGAGCAGATCGGCGCCCAGCACGAGGAGATCGAGGTCCAACGGCAGGAGGTCCGGGCCCAGCGGCAGGAGATCGAGGCTCAGCGGGACGAGATCGACGCCCAGCGCCGGCGGACCGCCCGCGCCTACGAGGCAATCGACCTCGTCCGTGGGGAGCTTCGCCAGCTCCGCGCCACGGGCCAGGCGACCGCGTCGCCTCCGCTCCCGGGCAGCTCCACCAGCCGCGCCGGCCCAACCGCGGCGGGGACCCCCGCGCCGCCGGCGGCCGGTCATGTTGAGCCCGAGCGGCTGAGCGAGGCGCTCACCCGCCTACGCGAACGGACCCCGGTGGTCCCTTCGTCCGAGGATGCCGACGAGACGGAGCCGGAGGCCGAGGCAGCACCGGTCCCCGAGGAGGCGCCGGCGGCCGAGGCCCTCAAGCCACTGCCGGCCCCGTTTGGCAGGCCTGTCAAGCCGTGGATGGGCAAGGCGTTCCGCGCTCTCGCCAAGCAGGATTCCTCGACGGCCGGCCATCTGCTGCTGGCGCTGCTGCCGGCCCAGCGCGCCGCGGATCCCCACCCGGTCGCCTACGACCTCGCGCTCAGCGACGTCCTTTGGGCGCAGGTGACCGTGGACAGCGTGACCGTTCAGGTGCAACTCGATCCGACGCCACGGCCACTCTCGGAGGTCGACTTCCAGCTCGTGGGTGATCTGGCCGGCATCGCCAGGCTGCTCGCGGCCGGTCGGTTCCGACGCCGTCTTGGCCGTCTGGCGCCGGGGCGACGGTTCGCGCGGGTGCGAGGCGATCGCCGCCGTCTTCCGGCGCTCGACCGACTCCTGACCGCCCCGCTGGCGCTGCGAGACCTGCGTGCGGCCGGAGTCGAGCTCGACCCGCTCCTGGCCATGACCCTCGCCGCGCTGATGATCGAGCCCGAGTGGACGGCCGGCGAACGCTTCACGATCGGTCACCGCCGGCCCGAGGATCCGTCGCCCGACGCCTATCTCCAGGTCCGCGACGGCAGGGCGGCGCTCGCCTCGGCCATCGCTCCCCACGGCCTCGTCTCGACCGTGATCGTGTGCGCGTCCCAGGAGCTCATGGCCGTCCTCGGTGGCTCGGTCGCCGCTCCCGAGATCGCGGGCGATCAGCGCCCGCTCTCACTGCTGCTGCAGTGGCTCGAGCGCGCACAATGCGGATGAACGCAGCCAGCCGGGGGTGGGTGGGCCCCATCTATCCGCGGCGATGCCTATGCTCGGAGAAGAGCACTTTCGCTGCCCGAATCCCCGCCCTGTGACCCCAGCCTGCGTCCACCTTCACGTCCACTCCGAGTACTCGCTGCTCGACGGGGCGTGCAAGATCGACGCGCTGGTGGAGCGCGCCGCGTCGTTCGATCAGCCGGCTGTCGCGCTCACCGACCACGGGGTGATGAACGGCGCGGTCGAGCTGTTCACCGCGGCCCGCAAGCACGGGATCAAGCCGCTGCTGGGCTGCGAGGTGTACGTGGTCGACGACCACGAAAGGCGCGCTCCCGGCCGTCTGGACCGCTTCCACCTGACGCTGCTGGCGGCCACCCCGACGGGCTACCGGAACCTGGTCAAGCTCTGCTCGGCGGGATTCCTGGAGGGCTACCAGCGGGGCAAACCGTCCGTCGACATGGCGCAGCTGTCTGCCCACGCGGACGGCGTGATCGCGCTCACCGGCTGCTTGCAGTCTCGCTTCTGCCAGCTGCTGCTCGACCGGCGGGCCGATGCCGCGCGCGCCCACGCCGATGAGCTGATCCAGACGTTCGGCGCCGACGACGTCTACTTCGAGGTCCAGAAGAACGGGGTGGCGGCGCAGGATCAGGCCAACGAGGGGATCGTGCAGATCGCGCGGGAAGTCGGGCGTCCGCTGGTCGGCACCGGCGACGTGCACTACCTGCGGCGGGAGGACTACAGCCATCACGCCGCGCTGCTGTGCGTCCAGACCAAGTCGACGCTCAGCCAGCCCAAGATCAGCTTCGACGCCAACGAGTTCTACCTGCGCTCGAGCGAGGAGATGGCCCGGGCGTTCGCGGAGTGGCCGGAGGCGATCGCCTCGACGCTCGAGATCGCCGAACGCTGCGACGTCGAGCTCGAGCTTGGACGCCAGCTGATCCCGCGCTATCCGACCCCCGACGGCGCGAGCGAGGGGGAGTACCTGCGTTCACAGGTGCTCGAGGGACTCCGCTTCCGCTACGGCGACCCACCGCCGGCGGCGGCGCTCGAGCGCGCCGAGTACGAGCTCGAGGTGATCGAGCGGATGGGCTTCAGCGGCTATTTCCTGATCGTGTGGGACTTCGTGAAGTTCGCCAAGGACTCGGGAATCGCGGTCGGGCCCGGCCGCGGATCGGCGGCCGGCTCGCTGGTCGCCTATTCGCTGCAGATCACCGACGTCGACCCGCTGCGCTACGGCCTGCTGTTCGAGCGCTTCCTGAACCCCGAGCGTGTGTCGATGCCGGACATCGACATCGACTTCTCGGTCCGCGGCCGCGAGCGCGTGATCCGCTACGTGATCGACAAGTACGGCAAGGAGTCGGTGGCGCAGATCGTGACGTTCGGCAAGATGTTCCCGCGGGCCGCGACCCGCGACGCGGCGCGCGTGCTCGGGCACGACTACGGCGCCGGGGACCGCCTGGCCAAGCTGATCCCGGACCCGATCATGGGGCGGCCACCCAGTTTCGAGGACTGCCTGAAGCCTGGCGAGCCGCTGCGGGCAGAGGTCGATCGCGACCCCACGGCGCGCCAGATCGTCGAGGTGGCCCAGGGCCTCGAGGGCATCGTGCGCAACTCCTCGATCCATGCCGCCGCGGTGGTCATAGCCGACCGCCCGCTGACCGACATCGTCCCCCTCCAGATCGCGGACGCCGGCAGCGATGAGAACGGCGAGCGCGTGTTCCGCACCGTGACCCAGTTCTCGATGAAGCCGGTCGAGCAGCTGGGGCTCCTCAAGATGGACTTCCTGGGGCTGCGCAACCTGGACGTGATCGAGGACGCGCTCGACATCATCGGGCGCTCGACGGGCGAGCGCCCGGAAATGGCGACGCTGCCGCTCGATCACCCGCCCACGTACGAGATGATGGCCCGCGGCGACTCCGTCGGGGTGTTCCAGTTCGAGTCCGAGGGCATGCGCGAGGCGCTCAAGAAGGTCAAGCCAGACGAGTTCGACGACCTCGTGGCGCTGAACGCGCTGTACCGGCCGGGAGCGATGGACCAGATTCCGACCTATGCGCGCGGCAAGCATCACCCCGAGCTGATCACCTACCCAGACGAGCGGCTGCGTCCGATCCTCGAGGCGACCAAGGGCGTGATCCTCTACCAGGAGCAGGCCATGCAGATCGCCAAGGATCTGGCCGGCTTCAGCGGCGCCAAGGCCGACGACCTGCGCAAGGCGATCGGCAAGAAGAACCGTGAGGCGATGGCCAAGCTCAAGCCGGAGTTTGTCGCCGGGTGCCGTGCTTCGGGGACCAGCGAGCAGGTAATCGAGTGGCTGTGGACGACCAACGAGCGGTCGGCCGACTACAGCTTCAACCGCTCCCACGCCGCGTGCTACGCGCTGATTGCCTACCGGACCGCCTGGTTGAAGGCCAACTATCCGGCCGAATACATGGCGGCGCTGATCTCCTCGGTGATGGACACCAAGGACAAGGTCCCGTTCTTCGTCTCCCAGGCCGAACAGATGGGGATCTCGATCCTTCCGCCCGACGTCAACCTCTCAGATCACGAGTTCGTCGTCGTCGACGGCAACATCCGGTTCGGGCTCGACGCGGTCAAGGGCGTGGGCTACCAGGCCGTCGAGGCGATCAAGCGCGCCAGGAACGAGAAGGGACCGTTCATCAGCCTGTTCGACTTCTGCGCCCGGGTCGACAACCGCGCCGTCAACAAGAAGGCGATTGAGGCGCTGATCAAGTGCGGCGCATTCGGCTCGACCGGCGCCACGCGCAAGGGGATGCTGATGGTGCTCGAGCAGGCGCAGGGGGCGGGGCAGAAGGCGCAGCAGGACGCGCTGATCGGGCAGGGATCGATCTTCGATGGTCTCGATGATGGGGGTGGCGGCGACGCCGGCGGCTTCGTGACCCCCAGCCACGCCCCGATTCCCGCCGTCGAGTTCGAGCGTGCCGAGTTGCTGGCGGCCGAGAAGGAGTCGATCGGGCTGTTCATCTCGGCTCATCCGCTCAAGGAGGTCAGGGCGGCGCTACGCCTGCGCGTCGATTGCCCGCTGTCCGAGCTGACCGGCCGCCGCGACGGCGACTGGGCCACGGTCGGAGGGATGATCACCGAGACCAAGAAGATCCGCACGAAGAAGGGCGACCCGATGATGTTCGCCACGCTCGACGACCTCGAGGGGTCGGTGGAACTGCTCGTGTTCGGCAACGCGCTGAACTCGGCCGGCGAGCTCCTCGCGCCCGACTCGATCGTGCTCGTGCGGGGGCGGGTCGACCACAAGGACCGCGAGACGACGTGCATCATCGTGCAGCAAGTCGACCCTTTCCAACCGTCCGCTGAGGAGGTGGCCGAGGCCCAGGAGCAGGCCGCCCGCGAGATCGCCGTGCCGAGCGCGCTGCGGCTGCGGCTCGACGCCACCGCGCTGGCGGCGTCGGTTCTGTCCGAGCTCAAGGACGTGCTCGCGGGCTTCCCGGGTGATCGCGACGTGGTGATTGAGTTCAGTACCTCGGTGGGCAACCGCCGGTTGAGGCTCGGTTCCGACTACCGCGTCGATCACTGCGCCAGTCTCCATGCCGAGCTCGACGCGCTCCTCGGCCACGCGATCCTCGCGGGCGGCGATAGTGGCGCCGAGAACGTGAGCGTCGAGAGCGAGCGCCGCGCCAGCATCGCCGCAAGCTGACGGCCTCCGCCGCATAAGCTTCCCGGCGTGCTCGACCTGCCTGAGCAGATCACGGCCTGCCTGTTCGACCTCGACGGAGTTCTGACCCAGACCGCCAAGGTCCACGCGAAGGCGTGGAAGGAGATGTTCGACGAGTTCTTGCACGGATGGTCCAAGCGCACCGGTGAGCCGTTTCGCGAGTTCGATCCCGTCGCCGACTACGACGAATACGTCGACGGCAAGCCCCATCTCGACGGCACGCGCTCCTTCCTGCAGTCGCGAGGGATCGAGCTGCCGCTGGGCTCGCCCAATGATCTGCCCAGGGCCGAAACGCTCTATGGGCTTGGTACGCACAAGAACGACATCGTCCTCAGGCTGATCCACGACGAGGGCGTCGAGCCTTGCGTGGGATCGGTGGCGTTCGTGAAGAAGGCGATCGAGCACGGCCTGCGCCGGGCCGTCGTCTCGTCGAGCACGAACGCCAAGGACGTTCTCGAGGCGGCTGGGATCGAGGACCTGTTCGAGGCGCGGATCGACGGGAACACCGCCGAGGAGGAACACCTGGCCGGGAAGCCGACCCCGGATGCATTCCTGGCTGGGGCGCGAGCGCTCGGCGTCGGTCAGGCCGAGGATCTACGCGCGCACGGTGCCGATGTCGTGGTCAAGGACCGGTCCGAGCTACTGGAGAAAAAGTGATCGGCGAGGACGTGTTCGCGGTCGAGCCGTGGTCGGTGACCGAGCGCGAGCTTCACCTCGATCTCCTCGCCCAGACCGAGTCGATCTTCGCGCTCTCCAACGGGCACATCGGCCTGCGGGCCAACCTCGACGAGGGCGAGCCGGCCGGCTCGCCGGGCACCTTCCTGAACAGCTTCTACGAGGTCCGGCCGCTGCCCTACGCCGAATCGGCCTACGGCAACCCGGAGGCCGGCCAGACCATGATCAACGTGGTCAACGGAAAGGTGTTCCGTCTGCTCGTCGACGATGAGCCGTTCGACGTCCGCTACGGGAAGCTCACGCGTCACGAGCGCACGCTCGACCTGCGCGAGGGCGTGCTCCGTCGAGTGGCGGAGTGGACCTCACCGGCCGGTCAGGCCGTGATCGTGCGCTCGACGCGGTTGGTGTCGTTCTCGCATCGCTCGATCGCCGCGATCCTGTACGAGGTCGAGGCGGTGGGGGACTCGGCGCGGATCGGTGTCCAATCCGAGCTGGTGGCCAACGAGCCGGTCGCATCCGGCGGCGTCGCCAATGACCCCCGCGAGGCAGCCGCGCTGGAGGCGCCGCTAGTCCCCATGTTCCACTCCAACGACGGGCTACGGGTCAACCTGCTCCACTCCACACACAAGAGCGGTCTGACCGTGGCCGCGGGGATGGACCACGTGGTCGAGGGGCCCGAGGGCACCGTCACCTCGTCGGAGAGCCAGCCCAACCTGGGGCGGGTCACGGTCAGCACCGAGCTCGAGCCGGGAGAGAAGCTAAGGATCATCAAGTTCGTCGGCTACGGTTGGTCGAGCCAGCGCTCGGCGCCGTCGCTGCGCGACCAGGTCGACATGGCGCTGGCCTCCGCGCGTCGCACCGGTTGGGAGGGCCTCCTGAAGGACCAGCACGACTTTCTGGCTGACCTCTGGTATCGCGCTGACATCCAGCTCGACGGGGACGCAGGGCTCCAGCAGGCGGTGCGCTTCGCGCTGTTTCACCTCGTCCAGGCCGGCGCTCGCGCCGAGCTCCGCGCGATTCCCGCCAAGGGCCTGACCGGCACCGGATACGACGGCCACACGTTCTGGGACATGGACGCCTACACGCTGCCCGTCCTCACGTATGTGTGTCCCGATACGGCCCGCGACGCGCTGCTGTGGCGTCACGCCACGCTCGACCTGGCCACGTCGCGAGCCCGGGAGCTCGGCCTGGAGGGCGCCACCTTCCCGTGGCGGACGATCCGCGGCCAGGAGTGCTCGGCGTACTGGCCGGCGGGTACCGCCGCCTTCCATATCAACGGCGCCGTGGCCGAAGCGGTGCGGCGCTATCTGTTCGCCACCGGAGATCGCGACTTTGAGGCGGGTCCGGGCATGGAGCTGGTCGTGTCCACCGCGCGTCTGTGGCGCTCGTTGGGCCACCACGACGCCCAGGGAGGCTTTCGGTTCGACCGCGTCACCGGGCCCGACGAGTACACGGCGCTGTGCGACAACAACGTCTACACGAACCTGATCGCGGCCCGGAACATGGAGGTCGCCGCCGACCTGTCCGTCCGTCACATGCGTCACGCCAACCAGCTCGGCGTGACCGAGGAGGAGGTGGCGAGCTGGCGCGACGCCGCGGCGGCGATCGTCGTTCCGTTCGACAGGCACGCGCGGATCACCCAGCAGTGCAACGGGTTCACCCGGCTGCGCGCTTGGGACTTCGAGCACACGCCGCCCGAGGACTACCCGCTGCTCCTGCATCACCACAACTACATCCTGTACTCGAGTCGGGTGGTCAAGCAGGCCGACCTGGTATTCGCCATATACCTCTTCGGTGACCGCTGGGACGAGCAGCAGAAGGCGCGCGACTTCGCCTTCTACGAGCGCGTCACCGTGCGCGACTCCTCGCTGTCGGCGGCGATCCAGGGCGTCGTGGCGGCGGAGGTGGGCCACCTCGACCTCGCCTGGGACTACCTCACCGAGACGTCGTTCATCGACCTGCGCGACCTCGCCTTCAACACCCGCGACGGCGTTCACCTGGCGGCGCTGTCGGGTGCCTGGCACGTGGTCGTCGCCGGGTTCGGCGGCATGCGCGATCACGGCGACGGCCTGAGCTTTGCGCCGCGCATGCCTCCGCGCCTGACGCGGATGAGCTTCGGCCTGCTCTACCGCGGCCGGCGGTTGCGGGTGGAGGTCGAGTCGGACCACGCCGTCTACAACCTGATCGACGGCGACCCGATCGAGCTCATCCACCACGGCGAGAAGATCACGGTCACCCCGGGTACGCCCCTCAGCTGCCCGCTGCCGCCGGTGCCCCAGTACCCGGAGCCTCACCAGCCTCCCGGGAGAGAACCGGGGCTCCGCGCGACCAGCTCGGTGCCGTTGTCGTTGTCGCCGTAAGGGCTCTTTGCTTCGCCTGGGGCTAACGGGCGACGCGACCGCCGGCCCCGGCCGTCTCGCGCTCGCTTGAAGCTGGGCGGCGGAGCGCTCGCTTCCCAGCTTGAGCCCAACTCTCGTGGGCCGACGGGCACCACGAGCTCTAGCGGAGGCTGCGGCGCCGCATTGGCACCCCTCGCGACCGGTCACCGCCGCTGACCAGCACTGTTGGAAGAGCGAGGGGTGCCAATGGGGCGAGCAGCCGCAGCGACTGCAATCGAGTGCATAATCCGTTTCGATGGCGACGAGCAAGCTGGCCGGGCCGGCGACGTTGCGAGATGTGGCCAGGGTGGCCGGGGTGCATCCTGGGACCGTCTCGCGCGCGCTCAACCCGCAGACCAGGGGGCTGGTCAACGAGCGGACGGCCCGCCGGGTGCTGGCCGCCGCGGAGGAGCTCGGCTACCGGCCGAACCCGATTGCGCGGGGACTGCGGACGAACCGGTCAAACACGATCGGGGTGCTCGTCCCGGACCTGATGAACCCGCTGTTCGCTGCGGTGGTGCGCGGGATCGAGGACGGGCTGCGCGAGGCCGGGTACACCCCGCTGATCGCCAACACCGACAACGACGCCGAGCGGGAGCGGGTTGCATATGAGGCGATGAGCGCCCGGCAGGTCGACGGGTTCATCGCCGCCACCGCGCGCCGCGACCACTGGCTGCTGGCCGATCGGGTCGAGTCGGGGCCGAAGCTCGTGCTGGTCAACCGGCGCGTCGACAGCGACGCGATCCCGGCCGTCACCGGAGATGACCACGAAGGGGTCCGGCTCGCCGTCCAGCACCTGGCGGAGCTCGGGCACCGCCGCATCGCGCACCTGGCCGGCTCCCAGACGCTCTACACCGGCTGGTCACGCCACCAAGGTTTCTGTGACGGGATGCGGGCGAGCGGCCTGGAGGTCGACGAGGGACTGATCGTGTTCAGCGACGCCTTCACCGAACGCGAGGGCGCGCGGTGCTGCGGCCAGCTGCTCGAGCGCCGGCGGGACTTCACGGCGATCGTGGCCGGCAACGACCTGCTGGCCCTCGGTTGCTACGACGCGCTGGAGGCGCGCGGCCTGCGGTGCCCCGAGGACGTGTCCGTCGTCGGCTACAACGACATGCCGTTCGTCGACCGCTTCCGGCCGCCCCTGACCACGGTTCGCGTTCCCCACTATGAGCTCGGCGCCACCGCGGCCGAGCTCATGCTCGAGCAGCTGCGGGAGCGCGGCGCCCGTCCCCGCCAGCTGCTGCTGGCCCCGAAACTGGTCGTCCGCAGCTCCACCGCCCCGCCGCGGCAGCCGCCAGCATCATCCAACCTCCCCTCGCGCCCGCGAGTCAAGCGCACGAATACGCGACGCCGTAAGACACATCACAACGCAGCCTCCCTTGACACCTCACAGTGACGACGGTAACGTCGCACACGATTGCAGCAAACGTTTGCAGTCGGTCCGGCAGAGGAACTGCCGGTACGCGCCGCCCGGAGCCGGGCTGTGCACTCGGTTCACGCTGTGGCAGGTGCCGAAGCTCGGATCCTGACCGGACGGGGTCGCCTGGCCCCACGGACGCCGAGCGCAGCGAGGCCCAGTAAGAACGATCAGGCGAGCGGGAGCCTTGCGCCCACGTCGCCGGTTGGCTTACCGTTGGCCGGCGCAGCCTCGTGACTGTCGTGGTCGAGCACCGTGTTGCGCTCCGAGGTGACCTCGCGCTCGAGCGGGAGCGAGCCGCCGACGGTGTAATACGGCTTGCCGGCGATGACGAGATCCTCAGCGTGGAGCGCGAACGCCGCTTCCTCGTCGGCGAAGCCGAAGTCCTGGGCTTGCGGCCAAACGCTCACGACCTCGCCCGTGGTGGCGCCGGGCTTGATGACGTGGGGGTGCGGGTTGCAGCGCTCGCCCGAGATCGCGTTGACCCCCTCGACGAACTCCGATCCGGCGTCGTATAGGACCTTGTTGACGAGGCCGACGCACTCGTTCTCGCGCATGCCGAGTTTCATCGCGCGGTAGAGCTCCTCGTAGGCCGCGTCGACCATCGAGCACGCGTGGTTCAAGAGGAGGATCTCGTCTCTGGTCTTGATCACGCGCGCCTGCGTCCCACATGATCGGCTCGTCGTTCTGAGGCAGCAGGTAGAAGCGGTTGAGCTTGTCCTGGGCCCAGGTGCCGATATGCGTGGCGGTGATGTAGCGGATGTTGGCCATGTCGAAGCACAGCAGCGCGCCCATCGAGGAGTCGGCGAGCAGCCGGCCGATCCGCGCGAGCCGCTCCTCGCGCAGCCGATCGAAGCGGATCCGCTCCTCCCAGTCGACAGCCACGGTCCCGTAGGCGTGCAGTCCCATCCCGAACTCCTCTCGGCTGCTTGACGCCACAACTGACTGTACGTTACTGTGCAATCGATTGCATAACGACATGGCGGCGGGAGATTGGGCTAGGGGCTGACCCTATGCAAGATGGAAGGCTTAACGACAAGAGGCTCGGCTGGGTTGGCTGCGGCCGCATGGGCGTAGCGCTTGCGACGCGCCTCCTCGCGGCGGGGTGTGACCTGGCGGTTTACAACCGCACCCGGTCAAAGGCCGAGCCGCTGGCCGAGCTCGGCGCGACGGTTGTCGACCAGCCGGCGGATCTCGCAGACCGGCAGATCGTGTTCACGACCCTCGCGGGATCGGCGGACTTCGAGCACGTCGTGGCGGGCCCCGGTGGGCTGCTGTCGAACGACCGTGCAGCGCCTTCGATCATCGTCGACTCGACGACGATCTCGGCCGAGGTCTCCGAGAACGTCCGGGCGAAGGCGGCGGCGCGCGGCGCCGCGCTGCTGGCCGCGCCGGTCAGCGGGAACCCGAAGGTCGTCAAGGCCGGGCGACTGACGATGGTCATCTCGGGACCCGAGGAGGCGTACGAGCAGGCTGTGCCGTATCTCAAGGTCCTCGCCGGCGGCGGCGTGACCTATGCCGGCGACGGCGACCGGGCGCGGCTGGTCAAGGTCTGTCACAACCTGATGCTCGGGGTGATCGCGCAGACGCTGGCCGAGATTCTCGTCCTCGGCGAGAAGGGCGGCGTCTCGCGTGCCAGCATGATGGAGTTCCTCAACAACAGCGCGCTCGGCTCAACGTTCACCCGTTACAAGACCCCGGCCTACGTGAACCTGGACTTCTCGCCGACGTTCACGCCACCGCTGCTGCTCAAGGACTTCGACCTCGGCTATCAGGCGGCGCGCGAGCTGGGCGTGCCGATGCCGGTGGCGTCGGCGGCCCAGCAGGTGGTGCAGGGACTGGTCGGCGACGGCTACACCGACGTCGACTTCGCCGCCTTGATCGAGCTCCAGGCCAAGCTGTCCGGGCTCGAGCTAAGGCCCGAGGGGGCGCCGGTGTCGGATGGATTGGGGCGCGCCGGGTGACGGTCGGCGCCACCGTCGGCACCGAGACGCCGGTGGCCCACCTCGATCGGTACGGGCTGATGCTGCTGATCCGCCTGTTCGAGACCGAGATGCAGCGGCTGTTCCTCAGGGGCGAGGTGCACGGCACGACCCATCTGTGCGCCGGTCAGGAGGCGGTGCCGGTGGGCGGGTGCTCCGCGCTCGAGCCCGACGACTACCTGGCCGGGACCTACCGCGGCCACGGGCACGCGCTGGCCAAGGGCACCGACCCGGACGCGTTGCTGGCGGAGATGCTCGGCCGCGCCACCGGCGTGTGCGGCGGCCGAGCCGGGTCGATGAACGTGATCGACGTCGACCACGGGCTGGTCGGATGCTTCGGCATCGTCGGCGGCGGCATCGCCGCGGCGACCGGCGCCGCGCTGACCGGCCAGCGCGAGGGACGGGTGTCGGTGGCGATGTTAGGCGACGGCGCCACCAACCAGGGTTACTTCCACGAGTGTCTGAACTTCGCCAAGGTGTTGGCGCTGCCGGCGGTGTTCGTGTGCGAGAACAACTTCTACGGCGAGTTCACGCCGATGCTGAAGGTGACCGCCGGCGGGGACATCGCGGCGAGAGCGGTGCCGTTCGGGATTCCGGCGGTCACGATCGATGGCAACGACCTGTGGGCGGTCCGCGAGGCCGCGCTCGAGGCGGTACAGCGCGCCCGCTCGGGCGACGGCCCGACGCTGCTCGAGTGCCAGACCTACCGTCACCACGGCCACTCCACGGCCGACCCGGCCAAGTACCGCCCGCCCGAGGAGGTCGAGCAGTGGCTGGCCCGGGATCCGCTGAACGTCACGCGCCGGCGGCTCGCCGACCTGGGCATCTCGGAGCAGGACCTCGCCGATACGGAGGCGGCGATCGAGTCCCGCATCGAGCGCGCCGTCGAGCACGCGCTGGCCGCGCCGTATCCCGATCCCGGCGCCGAGACCGCCACGGAGTTCGCGCCGTGAGGTCTGACGCGATGCTCGAGTTCCGGCAGGCGATTCGCGACGCGATCATCGAGATCATGTTCGGCGACTTCATGGGCCTGTCGATGGACTCGCTGGTCAACCAGTCCGCCAAGTACTGGTGCCTGTCGAACGAACAGCGCAGCGTGCCGCTCGTCGTGCGCTCGGCCGTCGGCGGGGGCGGGCGCTTCGGAGCCATCCACTCGCAGACGCACGCCACCTGGTTCCAGGGCATCCCGGGACTCAAGATCGCGTTCCCATCGTCCCCGGCTGAGGCCAAGGGCCTCCTCAAGGGGGCGATCCGCGACGAAAACCCGGTGATCCTCCTCGAGCACAAGCGGCTCTATTCGGTCAAGGGCCGCGTGGACGACGTCCCCGACGGCCGCGAGGGTGCGATCCCGCTGGGCCGCGCCCGGGTCGCCCGGGCGGGGAAGGACCTCACGATTGCAACCGCCGGCAAGGGCGTCTCCGACGCGCTCGCGGCCGCCGCCGTGCTCGCCGGCGAGAACGGCATCGAAGCCGAAGTCATCGACCTGCGCACGCTCCGGCCGCTCGATCTCGATACCGTGCTCGGCTCCGTGGGCCGCACCAACCGTCTGCTCGCCGTCGAGGAGGGACCCGCCACCGGAGGGTGGGCGGCGGGGCTGCTCGGCCAGGTCGCAGAACACGGCCTGCACGACCTCGATGACGCGTGGCTGCTGACCACGGGCGAGCTGCCGATCCCCTACAGCCCCACGCTCGAGGATGCGTTCATCCTCGGCACGGACGCGATCGCCGCGGCCGTGCGCGAGCGCGCCGGCGTGGCGGCCGCGAGGTGAACCGAGATGCCTGAGGTAGTGATGCCGCGCCTGTCGGACTCGATGGAGGAGGGGACGATCGTGCGCTGGCTCAAGCAAGACGGCGAACCGGTGACCCAGGGCGAGGCGCTGGCCGAGGTCGAGACGGACAAGGCCACCGTGACCTTCGAGGCCGATGCCGACGGGACGCTGCACATCCTCGTGGCGGAGGGGGAGACGGTGCCGCCCGGAGCAGTGATCGCGCAGATCGGGGAATCCGCGAGGGCCGTAGAGGTCGCCCACACGGCCGGGCTTGCGCCGGCCGCCGATTCCGCACCGTCGAGCGCCGGCAACGGGGCTAGGCGCGTCAAGGCCTCGCCGCTGGCCCGCCGCATCGCGCGGGAGGTCGGCATCGACCTGAACGGGCTCACCGGGACCGGCCCCGGCGGCCGGATCGTCAAGGCAGACCTTGACCAGGCAGGTCCTGCACCGCCGCCGCCCGAGCTTGCGCCCACACCGGCTGTCGAACCGGCAACCGCGAGCGCTACGGCGACCGCGCGCGGCAACAAGGGCGCGGTGACCATCCAGCAGCTGTCCCGTACGCAGGTGCAGATCGCCCAGCGGATGGCCGAATCGAGGGCCACGATCCCCGACTTCACGCTCCAGGCCGACGTCGACATGCGCCAGGCGGTGGCGCTGCGCGACCAGCTGCGCCGCGGCGTCCACGGCGGCGACGTGATCCCCTCCTACAACGACATGGTGGTGAGGGCGTGCGCGATTGCGTTACGCGAGCATCCACGCGCCAACGCGGCCTACCGTGACGGAGCGTTCGAGCTTTACGGACGGGTCAATGTGGGGATCGCGGTCGCCGCGGAGGACAGCCTGATCGTCCCGACCGTGTTCGATGCCGACCAAAAGACGCTGCTCGAGATCGCGCGCGAGGCACGTGCGCTGGCCAAGCGCGTCCGCCAGCGCACCGTCACTCCCGCGGAGCTGTCCGGCGCCACGTTCACGGTGTCGAACCTGGGGATGTACGGCGTGGCCAGCTTCTCGGCGATCATCAATCCGCCGCAGGCCGCGATCCTCGCCGTCGGCGAGGTGCGCGAGCTGCCGGCGGTGCTCGACGGCCGGTTGGTCCCGGGCCTGGGCATGAGCGTGACCCTCACCTGTGACCACCGGATCCTGTACGGAGCGCCCGCGGCGGAGTTCATCACGCGCGTCCGCCAGCTGCTCGAGCAGCCGCTCAACCTGCTTCTTTAGGTCGCCGGCGGCACCCAGGGTCCGTGCCAGCCGCCGAAGGCGGCGACAAGCCCGTGCGCCTCCTCGGGTCCCCAAGAACCCTCGGGATAAGGGTGCACGGGCGGGGGGGAATCCAGCAGCGGCTGGACGATCCGCCAAGTCTCCTCGACCATGTCCTGGCGCGTGAAGTGCGTGCTGTCGCCGACCATCGCCGCGTGCAGCAGCACCTCGTATGGCGTGGGAGCCTCGCCGCCCTCCTCGGCGAACTCCATGTCGAACTCGATCTCGTTGATCCCAGGTTTGTCCGCGCGCTGTGCGTCGAGCCGGATCTGGATCCCCGTGGAGGGGTCGATCTTGAACACGAGCTGGTTCGGCTCGGGCAAGCGCCGCTGGTCGCGGACGAAGCGCACGCGAGGCGGATCGCGGAAGAGGAGACGCAACTCTGTCTGATGGACCGGGAGGTGCTTCCCCGTCCGGATGAAAAACGGAATGCCGGCCCATCGCCAGTTGTCGATCTCAAGCCGCAGCGCGGCATACGTCTCCGTCGTCGAGTCGGGCGCCACGCCGACGGTGTCGTGGTAGCCGTCGTACTGCCCGCGTACGTACTGTCGCGGGTGGGCGTGGGCCATCGCCTTGAACACGGCGGCCTTCGTGTCCTTCAGCGTGTCCGGGTCGCTCCCGGCGGGTGGCTCCATGGCCGCCATGGATAACAGCTGCAGCAGGTGGTTGACGACGACGTCGCGTAGTGCCCCGACCGGGTCATAGAAGCGTCCGCGATCCTCCACCCCGACCTGCTCCGCCATGGTGATCTGCACGCAGGCGAGGTAGTTGCGGTTCCACACGGGCTCGAGCATGGTGTTGGCGAACCGGAGGTAGAGGATCTCCTCGAGACCCATCTTGCCCAGGAAGTGGTCGATCCGGTAGAGCTGGGACTCGTCGATGTACTGGTGCAGGTCGGCCGCGAGCTGCCGCGCCGATGCGAGGTCGTGTCCGAACGGCTTCTCGACCGCGACGCGCTGGCCGTGCGAGACGAGGCCCGCCTTCGCCAGGCCCGCGACCACGGTGGCGAACAGCGACGGCGGGATCTCGAGGTAGAACGTCGGCTGCTCGAAGTCGTGGAGCGCGTCGGCCAGGCGCGAGTAGGTCTGCTCGTCACCGAAGTCGCCCTTGACGTAGTGCAAGCGGCCGGCGAAGCGGTCAAAGACGTCCTCGTCGAGCTGCTCGCCCGCCTGCTCGATCGACTCCCGGGCCCGCTGGCGGAGCTGATCATCGGTCATGTCGTCGGCCGCGACCCCGACCACGGTTACGCCGAGCAGTCCGCGCCGCTCGAGCCGGTAGAGCGAACGGAACGTCTGCTTGCGGGCGAGGTCGCCCGTGATGCCGAACACCGCGAGGGCGTCTGATGGTCGGTCGCTCATGCGCGGGAACCTACCGCTTGGCCCTCGACCGCGCGGACTTGCCGCGTCCGCGCAGCTTCTTGGCGAGCGCCACGTCCTCGGCCGCGGGGCTGCCGTGGTCGCGCCCGGTCTCGAGCACGCCCGGCAGCTCGTCGAACCGGGGTTCGGAAATGAACACCGCGCAACCCTTCTCGCCGAGCTCGCCCTCGCCCATGATCGCGTGGCGGTCGCGGTTGGAGCCGAGCGGTACCGCGGAGTCGTTGACGTGGAGAGCGCCGAGCCGGTCGCACCCGAGCGTCCGGTCGAACTCGTCGATCACCTCGGCCAGCGAGTCGCGAGTCCGCACGTCGTAGCCCGACGCGAACAGATGGCAGGAGTCCAGGCAGGTCCCCAGGCGCTTGCCAGCGCCGGCGGCGTCGATCAACTCCGCGAGCTCCTCGAACGAACGGCCGAGCGTGCCGCCGGCGCCCGCCGTGTCCTCGAGGAGTAGGGGGCATTTTTCCGTCTCGTCCAAGGCCTTCTTGATGACCTTGCCGGCGCGCTTGATCGCTTTCGGGACGTCGCCCTGCTTCGCAGACCCGGGATGGAGCACCACGCCGACCGCCCCGATCCCGACGCCGACGTGCAACGACTGGATCAGCGAGGCGAGCGACTTCTCGCGCATGTCGGGGTCTTCGGTGGCGCAGTTGATCAGGTAGACGGCGTGGATCATCACGGCCTTGATCGGGCTCGCCTTCATCGCCTCGCGGAACTCGGCGAAGTCGTCCTCGCTGTAGGCCGTCGGCCGCCACATCCGGGGCGACTGGTTGAATATCTGGATTGCCTCACAGCCGCGCTCGACACCGCGCTCGACCGCGCGGGATAGGCCACCGGCGTTTGAGACGTGTGCTCCGATCAGCATGCGATTCTGTAGGTCATGCGCGTTCGCTTCGCTCCATCCCCCACCGGGGCATTGCACATCGGCGGCGCCCGGACGGCCCTCTACAACTGGCTGCTCGCCCGCGGCCGGGCGTACGGGCCGGACGGTGAGCCCGGCACGCTAGTGCTGCGCATCGAAGATACCGATCGCGAGCGATCGACCCCAGAGAACGTGGAGCAGATCCTCGACGCGCTGCGGTGGCTGAACCTCGACTGGGACGAGGGCCCTGTGTTCCAGTCCGAGCGCTCCGAGCGCCACCGCGAAGTGCTCGCGCAGCTGCTCGAGTCAGGGCACGCCTACCACTCGACGGCGACCGCCGACGACGTGCACGCCTTCAAGGAGCGCCACGGGTTCGAGCGCGGATTCCGCGGTCTCGAGGAGGACTCTGGTGCGGTTCGCCTGCGCGTGCCCGACGAGGGGGAGACCGTGTTCGACGACGTGATCCGCGGGCAGATCCGCTTCGCCAACGCGAGCATGGACGACTTCGTGATTGCGCGCGCCGACGGGTCGGTCCTGTACGTGTTCGCCAACCTGGTCGACGACCTCGACGCCGGGATCACCGACGTCGTCCGGGGCGAGGACCACATCTCCAACACCCCCAAGCAGCTGCTCGTGGTCGACGCGCTCGGAATCCTGCCGCCGCGCTACGCCCACCTGCCATTGCTGCACGGCCCCGACGGTCGCAAGCTCTCCAAGCGCCACGGCGCCGCGTCGGTGCAGGAGCTCCGAGCGGAGGGCTACTTGCCCGAGGCGGTCGACAACTACATCGCGTTGCTCGGCGCGGGCTTCGCCTCCGACGAGGAGTTCTTCTCGCTCGACGAGCTTGCGCAGCGCTTCCGGCTCGAGCGGGTCTCCAAGAACCCCGCGGTGTTCGACGAGCGCAAGCTGCGGCATCTGAACGGACGCTGGATTCGCGAGCTCGGAACGGACGAGCTGACCGGGCGGCTGGAGGAGTTCACCGGGCGTACCGGTCTGCACGACGCAGTCGAGATCTCCGAGGAGAAGATCCAGACCCTCGCCGAATTCTGGCCGCTGGTCGGGTTCCTTTTCGATGGGCCGGCGGATGATCCCGCCGCCTTCCAAAAGGTGATCGCCTCGAATGGAGGGGTGGAGAACCTGAAGGCGGCCCGCGCCGCACTTGCGGAGGCCGAGCCGTTCACGGTCGAGAACGTGGAAGCGGCGCTGCGGGGCGTCGTCGAGAGCAAGGGCGCAAAGCCGGCAAAGGTGTTCCAGCCGGTGCGGGTGGCGATCGCCGGCACCACCGTGTCACCCGGGATCTTCGAGAGCGTCGCGCTGCTCGGCCGGGACGAGACACTTGCCCGGATCGACCGGGCCCTAGAACATGCGGAATAACGCCCGCCCACCCCAACCCGAGCGGCCCCGACTAAACGAACATCGTATGTGTGCCGATAACGCAGGCTGAGGCGGCCATGAGCTCTGCTGAACCGCCAACCGCTTCTGAACCTCCGAGAAAGGCGAGCACGTCCGTCGTGGCCACGCTAGCTGCAGTAAAGACTCCCACCGACCCATACGCATCGCGCGAGCGCCATCACAATGAAGGCCACGGTCGTCGGCTGACCGCCGCGTTCGAGGCGCTCGAGGCGTTCCCGATGCTCGCCGAGTCTCGGAACCGCGTGCTGCGCCTCTTCGAAAGCGGCGAGCCCTCGACCGCCGACGTGGTTGCCGCCGTCGAGGCCGACGTCGCGCTGGCCGTTACCGTCCTGCGGCTCGCCAATCGCGTCGACGGCCGGATGCGCGGCCGCGTCGAGAGCGCGGTGAAGGGCGTCGAGGTTCTCTCACCCCGCACCGTCCACTCGATCGCCAGCAAGGCTCGGACGTTCGACTTCTTCGAGCGCACCGCCGTGTGGCAGGGCGTGCCCGAGCGCTTCCGCCTCCACGCGGTGGCCACCCAGCGGGCCGCCGACCGGATCGCCCGCGAGCTCGGCTACGAGGCGCGCGACCGGTTGATGGTGACGTCGCTGCTGCACGACATCGGCAAGCTCGTGCTCGTCCACGCCTATCCCGGCTATCCGCGTCAGATCCACGCCGAGGCGCGCACGCCCGAGGAGCGCCTCCAGTCCGAGCGCCGCGAGCTCGGCGTCGACCACGCCCTGGTCGGCGGCGTCCTCGCCCGGCGGTGGGGTCTTCCCAAGTCGGTGGCGAGCGTGATCGAGCGCCACCACGGCGAGGACGTCGACGGCGAGGCCGCCCTGGTGCGCCTGGCCGACATGCTCGCGCACTACACGCTCGGCGCGTCGGTGTCTCCCTCGGAGCTCCTGTCGGTGGCGCGCCTGGTCGGGATCGCCCCGACCGAGCTGCGCACGGTCATGTACGACCTGCCGCTGCCAAGCTCCGGCGGGCGCCGGCGCCAGATCGATCCTTGCCCGATGTCGACCCGCGAGGTCGAGGTCCTGCGCCGGCTCGCGCGCGGGATGGTCTACAAGCAGATCGCCTCCGAGCTCGGGCTGTCGACCAGCACCGTCCGTACGCACCTGCACAACGTGTACGGGAAGCTCGGCGCGATGGATCGCGCCCAGGCCGTGCTGATCGCCACCGAGCGCGGCTGGATCTAAAGCGCTCGCCTCGGTGCCTTTCGGGGCGCCCGGGCTAGTCGCTTCGCCCGAACCCCCTTTGGGCGCCCCGGCTTCGTCGGACGAAGGTCGGACGGTGATCGCCGTTCACGCGAGGGCGCCCAAGGGGGCTCCCGGGCTCGCTCTTCAGCTGGTCGCGGGCCTGACCTCCTGTAAAGCCGGTCCGGGTCAGATCGCGGACCCAGCCAAACCTATCCATTCCTGCAATGATCGGCGTGGCGTGATCTCGATCACCACCAAATCGCCGTATGCGCTGAGTGCGCTGGTAGAGCTACATCGTCAGGGCGATCGGGGGCCGGTGCCGATCGCCGAGCTCGCCCGCCGGCGCGAGATCCCGGTGCAGTTTCTCGAGCAGCTCTTCGCCACCCTGCGGCGGGCCGGGGTGCTGCGCTCCCAGCGTGGGGTCAAGGGCGGCTACTCGTTCGCGCGCCCGGCGGCGGACATCACGGTGCTCGAGCTGGTGGAGCTGCTGGACGGGCCGGTGGGTGCCGGGGCCACCGGCGTGTTCGCCGACGCGGCCGAGGCGGCGCGAGGGGTGCTCGCGCAGTCGACGGTGGCGGACGTGGCCGAGGCGGAAACGCGCGCGGCGCCGATGTACCACATTTGATGGCTCGCGCTGTCTTCCCGTCGACGCCCGGGCCGCGACTTTGGCGGGTCGCCCGTGTTGAGTTCGGACGATGCGGAGGTTCCTGCGCGTGATCGTCTGCGCCGTCGCGGTGATCGCCGTCGCCGCCCCGGCGGCACCGGCGGCCAGCGAGCCGGTCGTCGCCACCGGCACCGCAACCGCGATCACCGCCACGTCAGCGACCTTGAACGGAACGGTCAATCCCGAGGGGCAGGCGACGAGCTACTTCTTCCAGTACGGGACGACCACCTCGTACGGGAGCGAGACGGCGACCGCCGCCGCGGGATCCGGAACGGCGAGCGTCAACGTCTCGGTGCCGATCGCGTCGCTGGCCCCGCAGACCACCTACCACTACCGGCTGGTGGCGACCAACGCCTCGGGCACCACGCTGGGCGCCGACGTGTCGTTCACGACGCCGCGTCGACCCTCGCCTGTGGTGGACACCAAGCACCCGAGCGATGTCACGCAGACCGCGGCGACCTTGACCGGGACGGTGGACCCCGAGGGGGAGCCCACGAGCTACGTGTTCGAGTACGGGACCAGCGTCGCTTACGGCAGCCGGACGCCGACGGGCAGCGCGGGAGCGGGAACGGCGACGCTTGACGTATCGGCGACGCTCGGGCCGCTCGCTCCGGACACCACCTATCACTACCGGCTGGTGGCGAGCAATGCCGCCGGCACGACCTACGGCCACGATGTGTCGTTCACGACCGCCGCCGTTCCGGGTGGAGTCACGATCGGCGCGTTCCCGGGCACGGTCACGTTCGGCGGATCGACGACTCTGAGCGGCCACGTGCTGCCTCCCCGGCCGTCCCACGTCGCCGTAACGCTGCAGAGTGCGCCGAGTGCCGCCGGGCCCTGGATCGACACGGCGACGAGCGCCACCACGACGTCAGGCGCGTACTCGTTCCGGCCGACGGCGCCCACCTCCGACATCTACTACCGGGCACTCGCCGACGGCGCGACGAGCGGGCCCGTGCTCGTACTGGTTCGGTTCCGCGTCGGCGTCCGGGTGAGCAGCCTGCACCCGGTGCGGGGGAGCTGGGTGCGGTTCCACGGCCAGGTGCGGCCGGCGCACTTCTGGCTCCGGGTCCTTGTCCAATGGCTCGGACCGCGCGGGCGCTGGCAAACGATCAGGCGCACGCGGCTGCGCGCAGCCGCTGGGGGTGTCTCGGTCTACGGCGTCCGCGTTCGGATCGAGCGAAGCGGCCGCTACCGCGTCGTCGTCGGACCTGACAACGGGCACGCCCGAGGTCGTAGCGCGACCGTACGCATCCGCGTCCGCTGACCCGACCACTCGCCGCGACGGGACCGCAAACGGGTGATTCTCGTACCGTTACCCGCCGGATGGTGGAGATTCCGAGCAACATCGAGGCGCTCGTAGGGCGTACCCCGATGGTCGAGCTGACCCGGATGATCCCGGGTGTCCAGGCGCGGCTGTTCGCCAAGCTCGAGGCTCTCAACCCGGGCGGAAGCGTGAAGGACCGGATCGGCGTCTCGATGATCGAGGCCGCGGAGCGGGAAGGCATCATCGAGCCGGGGCGAACCACGATCGTGGAGGCGACCAGCGGCAACACCGGGATCGCCCTCGCGTTCGTGTGCGCCGCCAAGGGATACGAGCTCGTGCTGACGATGCCCCAGGGTATGAGCCGAGAGCGCGAGGGTTTGCTCCGGCTTTACGGCGCGCGAGTGGAGATCACCGAGTCGCTGGGCGGCATGAACGAGGCCGTCGACGCGGCTCGGGCGATGGCGTCAGAGGCCGATGTCTATCTGCCCGACCAGTTCTCCAACCCGGCGAATCCCGAAATACACCGCCAAACCACCGGCCCCGAGATATGGAAAGCGCTCGACGGGGATATCGACGCGTTCGTGGTCGGGGTGGGAACGGGGGGCACCATCACCGGAGCCGGCGAGGTGCTCAAGGCTCACAACTCTCGCTGCCGCGTGATCGCGGTCGAGCCGAGCGCGTCGGCGGTGCTGTCCGGCAGGCCCCCCGGTCCCCACAAGATCCAGGGGATTGGCGCCGGCTTCATCCCGGCCGTGCTCAACCGGGACATCGTCGACGAGGTGATGCGGGTCGACGACGAGGACGCGATCAACACCGCCCGCGAGTTGGCGTGTCGCGAAGGGGTGCTGGCGGGCATCTCCGGAGGGGCGGCGGTGTGGGCGGCGATCGAACTGGCGCGGCGGCCCGAGTCCCGCAATGCGCGGATCGTCACGATCCTCCCGGACTCCGGCGAGCGCTACGTGTCCACTCCGTTCTTCGCGCCATGAGCCTGGATCCACCGATCCCGTGGTCGTTTCGCCGCCGGATAGCCATCGCCATACATGCCAACAAACTCGAGATCCTCCGGTAGCTAGGCTTTGTGGATGCTCGGGTTCGGGCTGATCGGCCGCACCCTCGCCGAGGTGCGGGGGGACATCGCCGCCGCGCGGACCCGCGATCCGGCCGCGCGGGACGTCGGGCCCGTCGAGATCCTCGCTACCTGGCCGGGCGTGCACGCGCTGCTCGCCCACCGCGTCGCGCACACGCTGCGCGAGACCGGCGTGCCGTTCCTGCCTCGGGCGGTAGCCGCGCTGTCGCGCGCGATCACCGGGATCGAGATCCACCCCGCCGCCCGGATCGGGCGCGGGTTCTTCATCGACCACGGAATGGGCGTCGTGATCGGCGAGACGGCCGAGATCGGCAACGACGTGACGCTGTATCAGGGCGTGACGCTCGGCGGCACCGGCTTTGCCACCGGCAAGCGCCATCCGACGGTCCAGGACAACGTCACGATCGGGTCGGGCGCCAAGCTGCTCGGACCGATCACGGTCGGGCATGGCTCGAAGATCGGCGCCAACAGCGTCGTCATCCACGACGTGCCCGCGAACTCCACGGTGGTCGGGAACCCGGGCCATCCCGTGCGGGTGGAGGGCCGCCGGCCCGAGGGCCCGGACGCCGACTGGGTGCATCTACCCGACCCAATCGCGGATGCGATCAAGACCCTGGCCAGCCGGATCTCCGCACTCGAGCAGGCCGGCGACGGCGCCACCGAAGCCAACGGGCGGCCGCTGCGGCCGACCGACACTCGAGAGGACGCGGGCGACGCCGCAAGCCGGGTGAACCGGTCGGTCGGTCCGAACCCGGCCGGCGGATAGAGCGCCGGTTGCGGCTGGGCCCGCGGGAGACGGCCGGTGCGACTAGAGCGTGTCGCCCGCGTCGCTGGGCGCGGACGGTGCCTGCGCCGAGGGCGTATGCGCCGACGGCGTGTGTCCCGTCGGCGTCTCGTGCTCGGAGATGTTCACGCGCGAGCGGACCAGGTATAGCGGGCGGCCCTTGACCTCGTCGTAGATCCTACCCACGTACTCGCCGATCAGCCCGATCGCGATCAGCTGGATTCCGCCCAGCAGCAGCACCGCGATCGTCAGCGAGCCGAATCCCGGCAGGTAAGACCCCATGAAGTGCAGCGCGATCACGACCGGGATCGCGACGAAGGCGAGGGTTGAGATCAGGAATCCCAGCAGCGTGGCGAGCTGGAGCGGGCGATGGGAGAACGAGGAGATCGCGTCGAACGAGAACCTCAGCATCTTCGGGATCGTGTACTTCGTCGTGCCGGCGTAGCGCGGATCGCGCTTGTACGGGACCGCCGCCTGCCGGTAGCCGACCCACACGGTCATCCCGCGCAGGAAGCGATTGCGCTCGCGCATCGAAAGCAGCGCGTCGAGCGCCCGGCGGTCGAGGAGCCGGAAGTCGCCGGAGTTGTGCTCGAGGTCCACCTGGGCCAGGCGGTCGAACAGCGCGTAGAACCAGCGCGCGGTGGCGAGCTTGAAGCGGGACTCGCCCTCACGCTCCTCGCGGACCGCGTAGATGACGTCGCAGCCGGCGCGCCAGTGGTCCAACATCCGGGGGATCAGCTCCGGCGGGTCCTGGAGGTCGGCGTCGAGCATTACGACCGCATCGCCGCGAGCGTGGTCAAGGCCGGCCGTAAGCGCGGTTTGATGGCCGAAGTTGCGCGACAGCTGCACGACCCGCACCCGGGGGTCGTTCGACGCCAGCTTTTCCATCTCGATCTCCGAGCCGTCGGTGGAACCGTCGTCGACCAGCACGAGCTCGAACCGCAGACCGTGGAGCGCCGTGCACACGCGGGCGTAGAACTGCTCGATCGTGGCCTCTTCGTTGTAAACGGGAGCGACCACGCTGAGTAGCCGCAGGGACCGGCCGCCGTCTGACGGGCCGAGTGGCTGGTTCACGCCGGGGTTCTGTAGCGAGCTCACGACGGCCTCACAGTCCCACCGCGGGGGCGCGAGGGATGTAGGAAAGGATCTGGAAGGTGCCCATCACTGCGGTCACCACGAGCGAGGCCCTCCACAGGCGCCGATCGCGCCCCAGCGCCGCCAGCGGCATCAACCAGGCCGCGTACCACGGCAGCAGCGAAGCCGCGGTCACGAGCAGCGCGAGCGCCGCCCAGCCGGCGCCGGCGATCCAGTCGAGCCGGCCACGCCACACACGCCACAAGAGCCAGCATAGTGAGGCCGCGAACATCACGCCCAAGAGCAGCGCGACCGGGTGCCCGACCGTACCCAAACCGAGCCGGGTGCCGATGAAGTTGGGAATGCTCTGCCAGTTCCCGTTGCCCTGAACGGTCTCGATCGTGGCGGGGAGATGCAGCGGCCCGGTTCCGAACAGCGCGAAGGCAAAAGCGGTCACCGCCGCGAAGACGACGCCGGCTCCGATCAGAATGTCCCGTCGGCGTGTACGGAGCAGCCCACCGCGCGAATCGGCCAGCGCGAACGGCAGCAGGAGCCCGGCCGTTGCCTTGACGGCCGCGGCGGCGACGATCGAGCCCCCTCCCAGGCGGCCCCGTCCCTGCAGGATGAAGACGACGCCGACCAGAGCCGGGGCCAGCATCAGCAGGTCGTTGTGCCCGCCGCCCACGCCGTAGACGACGATGAGCGGATTGAGTCCCACCAGCGCCGCCGCCTTGACCTGGTCCACCCCGCGCAGCCGCGCTCCGTTCCACACCAGCCCGACGATCGCCAGGCTCGAGAGCCCCGCGATCGCCTTGTATGCGAACACGTTGGCAGGGATCGTGAGCGGGGCCAGCAGGTAGCTGATCGCGGTGAACAGCGGGCCGTAGACGGTGGGGGCGGAGATCCACTTGGAGCCGATGAGCGGATAGAGCGGGTCGTAGTGAAGGGCGAACGGGCCGGTCACGTACGGATTGGCGTGGTAGATCTCGCCGAGGCGGCCGTAGAACTGGTAGCTGAAGACGTCGGTCGATACCAGCGGCGGCGCGAGCAGGATCAACGCATTGAGCGCCGCGATAACGCCCAGCACGAGCAGGGGGGAGAGGCGGTCGGCGACGGCGACGGTGGCGAAGTAGGACGCGAACATGACCACCATCACCGCGGTCAGGCCGACACTTCCCAGGTTGATCCCGGTCGATCCGAATGAGCCGGCGAGGCCGACCAGGCCGATGCCGACCCTGAGCGTCTGCGGCAGGAGGTTGTGGGTGTCGGCAGCTCCGAGCGCGACGAGCACACCCGTGACCAGCATCCCGGCCAAGCCGAGGCGGCCGATCCAGGTGCGAGACACGGTTGTGCGCGTCTCGAGCGCGGGCGCCCGCAGCTCGAACGCGCCGCTGTGCGTAGCGCCAAGCGGCGGACTGTCGACGCTCATCGCAAGAAGGTTGCCCGACGCCCCGGCGGCAAGAGTTTGGTCATTGTTGCCATTACGTTAGGGAACCTGCCCCCGCAATGTTCCTCGGTTCGGGCCTCTCCGTTGTCGTCCTTCGTTCGCGTCGCTGGGTGGGATCCAACTACCCGTCATGAGGCGATCCGATCGCGCTGCGGGTGGTGCCTCGACGCGCCACCGCGGACGGTGCGCTCCGGCGCAGGCGGGGCACGGCCCACATCGCCTCGAGCGCGATCCGGGCCGACATCTTGCTCGTGCCCACGCGCCGGTCGCGGAACACGATCGGAACCTCGACGACGCGAAAGCCGGCCAGCAGCGCGCGGTAGGTGACCTCGATCTGGAAGACATATCCCTCGGCGCGCACGGTGTCGAGACCGATCGCCTCGAGCACGCGCCGGTGGATGCACTTGAAGCCGCCGGTGAGATCGTGGATGTGGACCCCCAGGATCGTTCGGGCGTAGATGGAACCACCGCGGCTGATGAGACGTCGCACGATGCCCCAGTTCTCGGTTCCTCCACCCTGGACATAGCGCGATCCCAGCACCATGTCCGCTTCGCGCGCGGCCGCAAGCAACAGCTCCAGATAGCGGGGATCGTGGGAGAAGTCGGCGTCCATCTCGATCACCAGCTCGGCGTCTCCGGCCAGCGCGTGAGCGAATCCAGCCAGATACGCGTGGCCCAGGCCGCTCTTGGCCGGGCGATGAAGCACTTCGACCTGCGCGTGGCGGTCGGCCAGCCCGTCGGCGAGGGCCCCGGTTCCGTCCGGGGAGTTGTCATCGACGATGAGGACGTGGTGCGAGTCCGGAGCCACCCGCTGGAGCTCAGCTAACGTCGCACTAACGATGCCCTCGACGTTCTCAGCCTCGTTGTAGGTAGGGATCACGACCCAGACGCTCTCGTGCATCGTCCGGGAGCGTAATGGGAGGGGCGGCCGGTCGGACCTCCGGCGGCCGTTTCGCGCGTGGGCACGATCGTGTGACGGATGCGCCTCAAGCGCCCACCCGGCATCATGCTCGGCGGGGCACACCATGGAACGCGGCGTCGAAGTCGGCAACCCGCCGGAGCAAACCGGAATCCCTGAGCGCCCGCGCAAGGCGCGCCGCGTCAGCATGGCGCCGCATCACCGGCGCCGCCGAGCGGTGGCGCTCGTGTCGATCGGCGGGGTCGTTCTACTGGCGGTCACGCTGCTGCTTCTCGGCGGCGCGGAAGCGCGCCGGACAAAGGACCCGGCTCGCGGGGGAGCGGCAACGACTGCGCGCGCGCTTCGCAGCGCGCGCCCGCTGTCGCCCGCGGCGCGCGAGGCTGCGGCGGCGAACGCGGCGATCAACCGGACGCTGGCCTACACGCCTTACGTTCGCATCGCCGGCGCCCAGCATCGGGAGATCGCGCTCACCTTCGACGACGGTCCCGGCCCCTACACCCCGGAGGTCCTCTCGATCCTCGAACGTGAGCACGTCCCGGCGACGTTCTTCGAGGTCGGCGTGGCCGAGCGGTACTTCTATGCGTCGACGGCGAGGATCGTCGCCGACCGCGACGTGATCGGCGACCACACCGAGATACATCCGGAGATGTCGAGGCTGACCCGCCCCCAGCAGCGGGCGCAGCTGCTCGAGCAGGCCGCTGCCGTGGGCCGCTACGGTGCGAGCTTCCCGCGTTTGTTCCGTCCGCCCTACGGGCTTTGGAACGCCACCACGCTTGCGCTGCTGCACCGCTACCGGATGCTCATGGTGCTCTGGACCATTGACACAAACGACTACCTGCGCCCAGGCGTACCGGCGATCGTCAAGGCTGCTGTCGCCGGGGCCCGTCCGGGCGCGATCATCCTGCTCCACGATGCCGGCGGTGACCGCTCGGAGACGGTGGCGGCCCTTCCACGGATCATCGCCAGGCTGCGGCGCAAGGGTTATAAGCTGGTGACGGTGCCCAGGCTGCTGCTCGACAATCCGCCGCCACGCGTGCAGAACATTGCCGCGGTCCTCGGTTCGGGCGGCTAACGGCGATCTCGGAAATGGTCGGCGGCGCCTGACAGAGAAGATCGGCGGCCTGACGGTGGCGCCTCAGGGCGGGGCCTCAGGGCGGGGCCTCAGCGGCTCCTAGCGCCGAACATATGCCACGCGGTTCCAGCTCGGCTCCGCCGCGAGCTGGATTGCCTCGCCGCCCCGGTCGGGCTGGATGTAGACGAACGTCTGGGCGTCGGCGTCGAACCGGATGTCGAGCTCCCCTTCCTTGACCCGCTGGTCTAGCCATGCCCCGCGGAAGATCAAGCGGCGCAGCCAATGGACGAGCGAGCGGTCTGAAGGTCCGACCAGATCGGGCCAGCAGTCGTTGACGTGCTCGCCCAGGGCCGACGCCGGCTCGGCGACCTCGCCGTTGACCACGAGGTTGATCAGATCCTCGCTCTCGTCCTCGTCCACCGAGCCCCCGATGAACCCGAGCTTGCGCGCCGCCTGCTCGCAACGCTCCCTGAAGTCCCGCTCGTTGAACGTGAAGCGCAGCTCGCCGTATTCGAGCACGAAGTCTTCACCGGAGCTGTAGTTGCCGCGCTGGTACATGGGGCGTCGGCATCATATGGTTGATTCCTGCCCTCCCGCAGTGGCTGAAATGGACGTTGCAGAATGGACGGCCGGACCCGGCCTGGAGCGCCGGATTTTGGTAGGCCGGTACCCGTGCCGCACGATGATGCCGGTGTCCCGATGATGGACAGTGGCCCGGTGTCCAGCTCCGACGCGCCGGCGGGGGAGGCGACGGCGGGTGGGGATCCGGGGGAAGAGCGACCGCCTGCGGTGGCGCACCGCCGCTGGCCGTACTGGCCTGCCGTGGCCGTGGCCGTCGTCGGGCTCGCCATCACCGGCGTGCTCGCCGCCCTGGCGGCCTCCACGTACACGAGCAACGAGAACCGGCTTCTGAATCTGCGCGTGCGGGACGCCGGGTCATTGATCGCCGAGGCCCTGCCGAGCGTCCAGACTCCGCTGGCTTCCGCGGCGGCGCTGGCCGACGCCACCGGCGGTGACATCCAGAGGTTCATGACCTTCATCACTCCGTACGCGGGCGGCGCCCACCCGCAGTACGCCTCCGTTTCCCTGTGGCGGCTCGGCGCAGGCGGGCCTCGCCTCCTGTCGGTCGTCGGGACAAACCCCGAGCTCGCGCAGTCGCCGGCGCGTGCCGCCAGCTTCTTCACCCGCGCTACCGCCAGCGCTCAGCTGAGCGTGATCGGGCTCCTGCAAGGACCGAGTCCGCGGTTGGGCTACGCGTTCAAGTCCCCCGGCCTGACCGGTCACTTCGTCGCCTACGGCGAGAGCGCGCTGCCGGCCAATCGCCGCTCGAGGCTGCAGAGCAGCTCGTCGTTCGCGGACCTTCACTATGCGCTCTACCTCGGCCGGACGCAGAACACCGCGAACCTGCTCGTCACCGATCTAAAGAACTTGCCGATTCGGGGCCGGCGCGCGTCGACCACGATCCCATTCGGGGACAGCGCCTTCACTTTCGTGGTCGCGGCCAAGCATCCGCTCGAAGGCACATTCGCACAGCGACTGCCGTGGGTGATCGGGATCGTGGGCGTCCTCGTCAGCCTGGGCGCGGCATTCCTCACCCCCCAGCTGCTGGCGCGACGCAACCAGGCCGAGCGGCTGGCCGGCTCGCTCGAGCGGACCGCCGACGAGAACCGCCGCCTGTACGCGGAGCAGCGGACCATCGCGCAGACGCTCCAGCACGCGCTGCTGCCGGCGCAGTTGCCGCAGATCCGGGGCATCGAGACGAGCGCGCGATACGAGGCGGGAGTCGAGGGCGTGGACGTCGGCGGGGACTGGTACGACCTCATCGGACTCGACAATCGGCGGCTGCTCCTGGTTGTGGGAGATGTATCGGGACGGGGGCTGCGCGCCGCCGCGACGATGGCCGAGCTTCGCTTCGCGATCCATGCCTACGCCGCCCAGGAGGATCCGCCCGCGGTGATCCTGAGCAAGCTGTCACGGCTGGTGAACGTCGACACGAGCGGCCAGATCGCCACGATCCTGTTCGCGATGGTCGATATCGAGCGCCGCCGCGTCACGGTCACCAGCGCCGGTCATCTGCCGCCGCCTGATGATCAGCGACGGGAGCGGGACGTTCATCCACAGCGAGGTCGGGGTGCCGATCGGCGTGCGCTCGAGCGTGGGATACACGTCCACCGCGGTCGATGCGCCGCCGGCCGCGACGCTGCTGGCCTTCACCGACGGGTTGGTAGAAAGACGGGGAGAGAGCATCGATGCCGGCCTGGAGCGGCTGGAGCGGGCCGCGGTCGGCGAGTACGGCGACTTGGACGAGCTCCTGGACCGTTTGATCTCGGACCTTCGAGGCGACGGGGACGATGACGACACCGCGATCGCGCCGCTGCGGTGGCTGAACTAGGCGCCAATCACCGCGAGACCATGACGTTCGACGTGGCGGAGAGCGGCGACCGCACCGTGACCGTACGGTTGGCGGGCGAGCTCGACATCACGAACGTCGACGCGCTCGCGTCCGCCCTCGCGCCCGGACTCGAGCGCGGGCCCCAGCGGATGGTCGTCGATGTCAGAGAGCTGCGCTTCGCTGACAGTTCGGCCATCGCGCTGTGGGTGCAAGGGCCGGCACTGTGCCCGAGATGGAGCTACGCAACGCCGCGCCACTGATGCGCCGGGTGGTCGAATCTATGGGGCTCGCCGAAACTCTGAACGTGACACCATGACCCGCACGCGCTCCTTCCCGCATGAGCCGCAGTCCGTCCCCGAAGCGCGTCGGTTCGCGACGAGCGTCCTTCGCGGCATCTCGCCAGAGACGCTCGAGGCGGTCGAGCTAATGGTCTCGGAGCTGGCGACGAACTGCATCCGGCACACCGACTGCGGCTTTGACCTGACGATCACACGCGCTGGGGACGACATCCGGGTGGAGGCGTCCGACCGCGCCGGCGGGACGCCGACCATGCGCGCGCCGGAGCGCATGGTCGGCGTCGCGCGTATAGGCTCGTCGTGACTGACGCCTCTGCTTGAGCGCCGGCGTCCGGGTCTTGCGTCGGGGGAGGGGGAGGAAGTCCGCCGCCAGAGGCTCTGTGGGGACATGGAGTCAGCGGCCATGATCCTCGTCGTCGAGGACCACCGAACCACCCGCACCTTTCTCGCCGACAACCTGTCGGCCGATGGCTACGACGTGATCGAGGCTGAGGGCGTGTCCGACGCCCGGCGTCTGCTCGAGAGCGCCTTCCCCGATCTCGCCATCATCGATCTGGGGCTCCCCGACGGCGACGGGCTGGACCTGCTGGCCCGCGTGCGGAACGCCGACCGCATCGCTGGCCGCCTCGATCCCGACCTGCCGCTGCTCGTGCTATCCGGGCGGGTGAGCGAGCTGGACCGGTTGCGCGGGTTCGATCGGGGGTGTGACGACTACATGATCAAGCCCTTCAGCTACCACGAGCTGAGTGTGAGGGTCAGGGCCCTCCTGCGCCGGACACAGCGCCGGCCGACGGCGGCCCGGGTCCGCGTCGGGTCGCTCGAGCTCGATGCCGCGAGTCGGCAGGTCTGGGTCCGCGGCGAGCCGGTCGCGCTGTCCAAGAAGGAGTACGCGCTGCTGCGGGCGCTCGCCGGCGAGCCCACGAGAGTGTTCACGCGCGAGGAACTGCTGCGCGGCGTGTGGGGCTTCGTGGCGCTCGGTCACACGCGCACGCTCGACTCACATGCGTTCCGCCTGCGCCAGAAGTTGAACCGGGCGGGAGACCGATTCGTGATCAACGTCTGGGGCGTCGGATACCGGCTGGTGGACGGGGGGCTGGAGTCGTGATCGCCCTGTCGGTTAGCGGATGGCTGGCGGCGAGCGGCGCCGGGGTGGGCGCCGGTGCCGCGTGGCGCGCGCTGGCCGGGCGGATGGAAAGCGTTGCACGCGCGTGCCACGAGCTGCGCGGGCCGCTGACCGCGGCCAGGTTGGGGCTTCAGCTCGGCGCGAGCACCGGTGAGCTGTCGCCGGATCGCCTCCGCGCGATCGACCTCGAGCTGGGCCGCGCCGCCCTGGCGCTGGAGGACCTCGACGCCGCCGGCGGGAGGCGTCCGCGAGCCCGGCGGGCGCCCGAGCCGGTCGACCTCCGAGAGTTGATCGCGGACTCGGTTGAAGCGTGGCGGCCGGCGGCGGCGGCTCGGGGGGCGGCTCTGAACGTGTCCTGGTCCGGCCCGTCTCCGGCCGTGTGGGGCGATCGCCTCCGGCTTGCCCAGGCCACGGGCAACCTGATCGCCAACGCGATCGAGCACGGTGGGGGAGCGGTCTCGGTGAGAGGACGGGGGGAGCCGGGCCGGGTGCGGATCGACGTCATCGACACCGGGCCGGGGCTGCCCGCGCCCGTGTCCGAGCTGGCGCGCCGGCCCCATGGCGGGCGGGGCCGGCGGGGTCGCGGGCTGGCGATCGCCAGCGCGGTCATCACGAGCCACGGTGGTCGGCTGGCGGCGGCACCGTGTGCGCGTGGGGCGCGGTTGGTGGTCGAGCTGCCGGCGAGCCGGGCCGGCGGGCAGTCCTAGCCCATCGCCAAGTACAGCGACCGGGTCTCTGAGCGCCTGTCGTGTCGGCCCGCGACGGGCATAACTTGCCGGCGAAGCGATTCGGTGGAGGCCTCGGCAAGTTGTGCAGCCGACGACATGCGCGGCCTGCCACGGCTTGGCGTGAACGTGCCGGATGGCATGTTCACCTGTCTCCTGGCCACGGCCGCCTGGGAGCGCCACCGCTTTCCGGACACACGTCCGCGTCGGCACCGGCCGGCCGCAACCTAGGCGTCCATTGCCCGGCCACCGGGGCGGCGGACATGCATAACACGACAATTCGCGCCGGCGCGGACGGCCTTGACGCGTACCGCATGTCAGTCGTGCATAAGTCGACACGGTCGGCTTGGGACGCGCGCCTTAACAAGTTATGCATGCCCGTGAGGCCGCACAGGATCGGGCCGGTTCCCCGCGGCGTGCCCCCCCGCGCGCCGCCAACGCGCCTGCAGACTCCGCCTCGCCCTCCCGCGCCGCCCGCGCGCCGGCAGACTCCGCCTCGCCCTCGCGTGGCGCCGGCGCGCCTGCAGGGTCCGCCTCGCCCTCGCGCGCCGCCGACGCCCCTGCAGGGTCCGCCTCGCCCTCCCGCGCCGCCAACACGCCCCAGCAAAAGCACCCCCGGCCCCAGGGCCACCACGCCCCGGACGAGCGTTGCACACGCTCCGGACGGAGCCGGGCCGGATCCTGCAACCAACCGTCCATTTCTCCGTCCTGCAAGCGCCCGTGCACCCGCGCCGGCGCCCCGCCGAGGCGACGTTTCCCATTGCGGGCGGGCGATCGGCCGGATTGGGGGCGATCGAGTAGGACGTGTGGGGGACAAAGTGGGAATTGGGTTGCACTGTGGGAAGAAGTGGGGTAGAGTGGGACACGCATGGTCATGCATCGCGGAACCCGGGTGGCAGGGCTCCTCCCACCCAGCCACCCGGGTTCAGATTTCGCCACGGACGCATGAGAAACCTTGATCTTCCGCGGGACCTTCGAACACGCGCTCGACGCGAAGCACCGGCTGACGGTGCCTTCGAAGTTCCGTGCCGCGCTGGCGGGTGGGGTGGTGCTGGCCGCGTCGCCGGAGACGACCGCGTCGGCGCCGCGCTCGATCGCGGTGTGGACGCCGGAGGCGTACGAGGCCTACACCGCCGCTGCGCTCGCCGGGCTGAGCCCGATCTCACCGGAGGCCCGGGATCTCAAGCGCTTCTTCTTCAACTACTCCCATGACACCGAGCTCGACTCAGCAAACCGCGTGATGATCCCGCCCTCGCTCATGGACTACGCCGGCCTGGACCGCGAAGTCGTGGTGGTTGGCTCGGGCGAGTGTTTGGAGGTGTTCGACCGCTCCCGGTACGCCGGCTACAGCGACGACGTCCTGACCCGTGTCCCCGACATCGCAGCGAAGCTTGGCCACACTCCTTGACATGACCCGTACTCACACCCCGGTGCTCGCCGGGGAGCTGATCGATGTGCTTGATCCGCACCCGGGTGAGACCGCGGTGGACGGCACCTTCGGTGGCGGCGGCCACGCACGCCTGATCGCGGACCGGCTGGGCCCGACGGGCACGCTGATAGGGATCGACCGTGATCCGATCGCCGAGGAGCGCTTCGCCGAGATCGCCGCCGAGCTCCACTGTCGAACGCGGTTCATTCGGGCCGACTTCGCCACCGCGCTCGGGCGGCTCGAAGCCGAGGGGGTCAAGGCCGATCTCGCCTACCTCGATCTCGGCATGTCCTCGATGCAGGTCGACACGTGGGAGCGAGGCTTCTCCTACGCATACGACGCGCCGCTCGACATGCGGATGGATCCCGAGCAGGAGCTGACCGCACACGAGATCGTCAATCAGTGGGACGAGCGCCGCCTAGCGCGGCTGCTGCGCGAATACGGCGAGGAGCGCTACGCGAATCGGATTGCGCGGGGAATCGTGCGGGCTCGCGCCCGCGAGGAGCTTGAGTGCACCCAGCAACTGGTGGAGGTGATCAAGGGCGCCGTTCCGACCCCCGCCCAGTTCGCCGGCGGTCACCCGGCGCGCCGTACGTTCCAGGCGCTGAGGATCGCGGTCAACGACGAGCTCTCCCAACTCGACGCCGCGCTACCGGCGGTTTGGCAGGTGCTGAGGCCCGGCGGACGGTTCGCGGCCATCTCCTTCCACTCGCTCGAGGACCGACGCGTCAAGCGGTTCCTCACCGGTCTTGCGCGCGGCTGCGTCTGCCCGCCCGAGCTGCCCGTCTGCGTGTGCGGCCGCCACCCCGAGGCGGAGTTGCTGACCCGGCGGGCACTCGCTCCGACCGCCGGTGAGATCGAGGCGAACCCCAGGGCGAAGTCGGCTCACCTGCGCGCAGCCCGCAAGTTGGAGGGCGCGCCTCAGTGAGGCCGAAGGCGCTGACCCAGGCCGCCCGCAGCGCCGCTTCACATCGCCGGGCGGCCCAACCGTCCCGCCGTGACGCTGCGCAACCAAGGGCCAAGTCGTATCGCCAGTCGGCGGAGCCGCGGACCAAGCAGCGCTCCGCCGGAGCGCCGCGCTCCGACCAAGTGGCGCGGCCGGGCCGACCGCCGCGCCGGATCTCGGGGCCGCTTCGCGGCGGTGGCGGGAGTTCTCGCGTCTCGGGCGCCGGTCAGGCCTCGGGAACTTCTCGCGCGTCCGGCGCGGCCCGATCTTCGGGTGCGTCTCGCGCGTCCGGCGCGGCCCGATCTTCGGGTGCGTCTCGCGTTTCCGGCGCGGTCCGATCCTCGGGTGCGTCTCGCGTTTCCGGCGCGGCCCGATCCTCCGGGGTTCCGCGCTTCAGGGCCACAGCCGCGGCCGCAGTCGCGGCCGCCACCGGCCCGCGCGTGGCCGCCGCCACCGCGGTCGCCGCAGCCCCCCGCGCCGGCGCAATCGCATGGCCCCTGCGCCCGCTCGCCGGAGGCCGGACCAGGGTCAAGCCGGCCGGCGGCCCGGCGCAGCGCATCGGCGCCTTCGTGGCCTCGCTGCCCGACCATGCGTTGCTCGATCGCCTCGTTCGCGGCCGTGCGTGGATTCCTGTGCTCGGCGTCCTTCTCGCCGGGATCGTCGCCATGCAGGTCGAGATCCTCAAGCTGGGCGCCAGCATGGGGCGCGCGATCGAGCAGACCACGACGCTCACTAGCCAAAACGAGCAGCTGCGCGAAAGCGTTGCCATGCTCGGCGACGATCGGCGGATCGAACGGCTCGCGAGCGGGATGGGAATGGTACTCCCGCCGCCCGGCGCGGTCGGGTACCTATCCTCGGGGCCCAGCGGCAACGTGAGCGGAGCGCTCGCCAACATCCACTCTCCGAATCCGTCCGCCTTCGTCGCCCTGACGCCGCAGGACGGAGACGGGGCGCTCGTAACCGGTCCAGGCACCTCCACCCTCCCGTCGCTGCCAGGCGCCCCCGTGCCGCCGGCCACGACCGGGGTGACGACAAGCTCGGGCGCCGCCGCGGCGCTCAGCACGGGCACAGCATCAAGCGCGGCCACCGGGTCGACCACCGGCAGCACCGCGGCGTCGGGCGGGTCACAGTCCTCGAGCGGCACGGTGCAGCCGGGGACGACGACGACCTCCGAGGCGCCGACCACGAGCTCCCAGGCGCCGGCCACTACTTCCCAGGCGCCGGCCGCGACCTCCCAAGCTCAGACGACCATTTCGCAGGCAGCAGCGGGTACCGGCCAGACCGGCTCCGGGGTCTCGACGGACCCAGGCAGCCAAAGTCCGGCGACCGGTGCGGCAGCGATCCAGCCAGCCGACTCCAACCAGCAGCCTGGCGGGGGCTAGCGGCGCGTTGGCGCTCATCGACCGCCGCATCGGGATCCTGTTCATCGCGTTTGTGGCGCTGCTGGCGATCGCGCTGGCCCGCGCCGCCTACCTGGGCTCGGTGCAGGCCGCGTCGCTGAAGCGCGCGGCCGCCACGCAGCAGGTGAGCGACGTGATCGTCCCCGCCCCGCGCGGCACGATCACCGACCGCGACGGCGCCGAGCTGGCGATCAGTGAGTCGGCGGACGACATCGTCGCCGATCCGTACCTGATCAAGAACCCGGTGTCGGCGTCGGCCGAGCTCGCGTCGGCGCTGGGCATTCCCCAGCTGACGATGATCAAGCTCCTGACCGAGGCGCATACAGGCTTCGTGTACCTGGCGCACCTGGTTCCCGCGGCGCAGGCGAACACGGTGGCCGACATGAACATCGCGGGCATCTCGCTCATCCCAGAAACTAGGCGCGTATACCCCCGCGGCGACGAGGCCGCCCAGGTAGTCGGCTCCGTTTACCTCGACGGCGACGGCTCCAGCGGAATCGAGTACCAGTACAACAACGTGCTGGAGGGGACGAACGGCCTGCGCCGGGTCGTCAGCGACGCGATCGGGCAGCCGATCTCGGTCGACGACTTGCATGCGGCGGTGCCGGGAAGGACGGTGGCACTGACGATCGACTCCGGCCTCCAGCACGAGGTCGAGCGCGTCCTCTCGCAGGTGGGCAGCGAGTATTCGCCCCAAAGCGCCACCGCGATCGTCACTGACCCGAGCACCGGCGCGATCCTGGCGCTGGCCAACTGGCGTTCATCGAGCGCGGGTAGCTCGGCCGGTCCGGATGACATGGCCGTCGGCTTCAGCTACGAACCGGGCTCGACGTTCAAGGCGGTCACCGTGGCCGGCGCGCTCCAGGACGGGCTCGTCACTCCGAGCACCGAGTTCGACATCCCGCCGGATCTATCGTTCGCCGCCAACGAGCCCCCGATCCATGATGCCGAGGACCACGGTTACGAGACCCTCAACGTCGCGGGGATCCTCAAGGTCTCGAGCAACATTGGCGCCGACCTGATCGGTCAGCGGCTCGGCCCGCAACGCTTCAACTACTGGGTCCGCCGGTTCGGGTTCGGGTCTCCCACCAGGATCGATCTGCCCGGCGAGGGCGCCGGTATCGTCCTGTCGCCCTCGCAGTACTCAGGCGCGTCGATGTACAACCTACCGTTCGGGCAGGGCGAATCCGTCACGCCGATGCAGATGATCGCCGCCTATGACGCGATCGCGAACGGCGGCGTCCTGCGCGCGCCCCACGTCGTGCAGTCGGTCGGCGGCGAGCCGACGCCGCTGCCACCGGGGCACCGGATCATCTCGGCGAGCACCGCGTCGGAGCTGCGCGACATGCTGCGTGGCGTATTCGCGGATGGGGGGACGGCCTCCGGAGCCGAGATCCCCGGCTACGACATGGCCGGCAAGACCGGGACGGCGAACATCGCGATCGACGGCCAGTACTCCGACAGTGCGTACGTGGCCTCGTTCATCGGGATGGTGCCAACCGACCACCCGGGGCTGGTCGTGGCGGTGGTCGTCAACCAGCCGCAGGGGTCGATCTACGGCGGGTCGGTGGCGGCGCCGGCCTTCCAGCAGATCGTGGGTTGGGCCGTGCCGTATCTCGGGATCCCGCCGAGGTAGGCATCGGTCTGCCGGCGCTTAGCTGGCGCCTCAACACCGCGAGTCGCTCGTCCCATTCGGCTCCAACCGCGGTCATCCAGTCGACCGCGTCCGACAAGGGCGCCGGCGTGAAGCGGTAGCGCACCTCGCGACCCGCGCGCGCCCGCTCGAGCAGGCCGGCCGCGGCCAGCGCGTTCAGGTGCTTGACGACCGCCTGGCGCGAGATCGGGAGCTGTGCTGCGAGCTCGGTGGCCGTCGTGGCGGGATGCTCGGCGATCGCGGCGAGGAGCGCGCGCCGGGTGGAATCGGAGAGCGCGCCGAACACTGCGCCGGCGCGATCATCTGGCTGACTTCTGCTCACGCGGCCACGAGAGCCGGCCCATAGGCGGCGCCGCCAGTACCGGGCAGGGGCACACCGACCAAGTCGAGCACGTCGAGGGGACGCGTCTCGACGATGCGCAAACGAGTCCCGTTGTCGCGCTCCAGGATCCTCAGCTCGACCCGGCTCGCCGGCTCGTCGTCCACCGCCCACCAGAAACTCAGGCGTTCGGGCATCGAGACATCCTCGACCCACCCGGTCCGCACCTGGCCGTCCGACTCGAACTCGGCGTCGCCGCCGGGGCGCAGCTCGAGGCTGACGCGGTCGCCCAGCCATCCGTCACTCGTCACCGTGTCCCACACCTCCTGAGGGGTGGCGGGGAGCCAGAGCTCACGCTCGATGCGTTCGGTCATTAGTGCCTCCTGTCATGCGCAACCGTAAAGTTGCGCGTCTGCTACTTTCCTCTGCAACCAACTGGTTGCACCTTACCAAACCGTCAGGAGGTCTCATGCCACTGGTTCCAATGGTCGTCGAGCAGACCGCTCGCGGCGAGCGCTCCTTCGACATCTACTCCCGCCTACTCAACGACCGCGTCGTGTTCCTCGGCGGCGTGGTCGACGAGGACACCGCCAACCTGATCGTCGCCCAGCTAGTCCACCTCGAGTCCGACGACCCCGACAAGGACATCCACCTTTACATCAACTCCCCCGGTGGCTCGATCTATGCCGGGCTGGCCATCTACGACACGATGCAGTTCATCCGGCCGGATGTGCAGACGATCTGCTACGGGATCGCGATGTCGATGGGCTCGCTTCTGCTCGCCGGAGGGGCACCGGGCAAGCGCCTTGCCCTACCGAACAGCCGGATCCTGATCCATCAGCCCTCCGGCGGATTCGAGGGACAGTCGACCGATATCGAGATCCACGCGCGCGAGGTGCTCGCGCTGCGTGCGCGCATCGACGAGCTGTATGCCCAGCACACCGGCCAGGAGCTCGAGCGCGTGCATGCCGATATGGAGCGCGACCGCTTCTTCACCGGTGCCGAGGCGGTTGCTTACGGTCTCGTGGATCGCGTGATCGACCATCGCGAGCTCGCCCGGGGCGCGCGGGGATTCGGACGGGGCTGACCGGGAGGCGGGGCCGCGGCGCCGATTTCTCGGATCAGCGACCGCGGCCCGTCAACACGTGCGGGATCGTCCACAGCAGCAGCTTCAGGTCGGTCCAGAGCGACCAGTTGGCCGCGTACAGATAATCGATCGCGACCATCTCGTCGAGCGGGACGCGGCTCGAGCCGAGTACCTGCCAGTGGCCGGTTGCGCCGGGCGTCAGCTCGAGCCGGCGCTTGGATCGGAGCGCGTCGCGCCGCGTGACCCGCTACGTGGCCAACTCGCGCCACAGCCAGGGCCGGATTAAGGAGGTCTACGGCCGAGATTCGGACATCGTTCACCCTCCAGTTGAGGTTGAGCGTTTCCCTCGGAGAAGCTCGACGACTACTTCCTCGCCGTCACGGAGCTGGTGCCGCACAAGCGAATCGAGCTCGCGGCCGCGGGCGATCGTTCCCGACGCGGTCGAGGGCACCGATCCCGTGTGGGTGACCTCCCGCACGCCGCGCAGCGAGCGGCTGCGACGCGACGGCGCGCAGGTGGAGCTCCTCCCTGAGTACGGGCGCAGCGTAATCGGCGCGCTCCGGAACGTGCTTGCCGCCGCTGGGGGTGGTGATCCGGCGCCGGCCGCGGACGGTGGTGACGTCCGGGGCCGGGGTGGTGGCGCCGTTCTGTCTGCTGGCCCATCTGGCCGGGGCGCGGCTGCTCTTCGTGGAGACGATGGCTCGGGTGAGCAGTCCCAGCATGACGGCGCGGCTCCTGTCCCGGGTCGCCGCGCGGGTGGTCGTTCAGTGGCCCGAGCTGGCCTCCGCACTGCCCCCGGGCCGAGGTATCCCGGCCCCCCCTCCTCGAGGGCCTCGGGAGGGCAGGGGCTCGCGCGGATCGGGCACGTTCGTCGCCGTCGGAACGCACCGCGCAGCCCTACACCCGGCTCCTCGACATCGTCCACGGCGCGGTCGAGGAAGGGACGCTTCCGCAGCCCGTCCGCGCGCAGGTGGGTCCGGCCACCTAGAGCGCGGCCGGTGCCGAGGTGACGCCCTTCCTCGGCTCAGGAGAGCTCGAGGAGGCGCTGGACTCAGCCACAGCGGTGGTCTGCCACGGTGGCGCCGGCATCATCTCCTCGGCGCTCGCCGCCGGTCGCCGGCCGATCGTCGTGCCGCGCCGCGCCGCCCTCGGCGAGCACGTCGACGATCACCAGTACCAATTGACCCGCAAACTGGCAGAATGGGACCTGGTGGTCGCGATCGAGGAGCGGATCACCGCCGCCGACGTCGAGGAGGCCGGGCGGCCGGTCGAGGTTCCCGGCGAGATCCAGGAGCGACCGTTGGCGGCGGACGTGCTCCACGAAGCGCTCGCCGGCTGACGCCAGCGTCGCAGGTACGCTGCGCGCATGCGACTGGACCATGTGATCCTGGATGCGCCGGACGGCGCCGGCGGTCTCGAGATCACCGGCCTGGCCTACGACGCGCGTGCCGTCGAGCCGGGCACCCTGTTCTTCTGCGTGCCGGGCTTCACCCGTGACGGCCACGACTTCGCCCCCGAGGCGGTCGCCGGGGGCGCGGTGGCGCTCGTCGTCCAGCGGCCGCTCAACCTCGACGTCCCACAGATCGAGGTGCCGAGCGTCCGCGCGGCCATGGCCCCGGCGGCCGCCGCGTTCTACAGCGACCCGACGAAAACCCTGCAAACGGTCGGCGTTACCGGCACCAACGGCAAGACCACCACGGCCTTCCTGGTCCATGAACTGCTACACGCCGACGGTCGCCAGACCGGGCTGCTCGGCACCGTGAAGAGCGTGATCGGCGGCGTCGAGCGGGCGGTCGAGCGGACGACGCCCGAGGCGATCGACCTCCAGCGCACGTTTCGCGAGATGCTCGACTCGGGCGACATCGCGTGCTCGATGGAGGTGTCCTCGCACGCACTCGAGCTCCACCGCGCCGACGCGATCCACTTCGCCGCCGCCATCTTCACCAACCTGACCCAGGATCATCTCGACTTCCACGGGACGATGGAGGAGTACTTCCTGGCCAAGCGGCGGCTGTTCAGGGACGCTCGCCTGCGCCACGCAGTGGTCAACGTCGACGACCCCTACGGCGCCCGGCTGGCCGCCGAGCTGCCGGAGGCGGAGACGTTCGCCATCGATCGCGATGCCACCTACAGGGCCACCGATCTACGCACCGACCTGACCGGCTCGCGCTTCACGGTGCACGGCCCGGACGGGGCGGTTACGCTGGGCTCGCCGCTCCCCGGGCGGTTCAATGTCTACAACGTGCTCGGCGCACTTGCCGCCGTCCGAGCCCTCGGTGTCCCGCTCGGCGTCGCCGCCGCCGCGATCGGGACCGCCGGACACGTCCCCGGCCGCTTTCAGCCCGTCGACGCCGGCCAGGACTTCGCGGTGCTGGTGGACTACGCGCACACCCCGGACTCGCTCGAGAACGTCCTGTCGGCCGCGCGGCAGCTCACCGACGGCCGCCTCCACGTGGTGTTCGGCTGTGGGGGGGACCGCGACCGGGGCAAGCGCCCCATGATGGGAGAGATCGCCAGGCGCCTGGCCGATCGGGTGATCGTGACCTCGGACAACCCGCGCTCGGAGGATCCCGAGGCCATCATCAACGAGATCCTGGCCGGTACCGGGCCCGACGTGGAGCACGACGCCGACCGGCGGAGCGCGATCGCCGGCGCGATCGGCGGCGCGGCGCCCGGGGACGTCGTGGTGATCGCCGGCAAGGGCCACGAGCAGGGCCAGGAGTTCGAGGCCGGGCGCAAGATCCCGTTCGACGACGTGACCGTGGCCCGCGAGGCGCTCCAGGGCGCTCCCGCGACGAGCTGAGGGACGCCGACCATGCGACTAACCACCCGACCCGCCAAGTAGTCTGCACTCGGAGCATGAGGAGCTGGACACCCGAGCAGGTCGCGCGGGCGGCAGGAGCACGGCTCATCTCGCCGGCGCCCACCACGATGGGTCCGGAGCGCGCGATCATCGACTCGCGCCAGGCCGGGCCCGGATCGCTGTTCGTGGGGCTCCACGGACAGAACGCCGACGGTGGGCGGTTCGCCCCGCAGGCGCTGGCCGCGGGCGCGTGGGGGGTGCTGACGACGCCGCAGCACGCCGAGGACGCCCGCTGCGCCCCTCCGGGTGCGCTGCTCGCGGCCGAGGATCCACTCGGTGCGATGCAGCGCCTGGCGACCGCCTGGCGGCGGGAGCTGGGCGCCCGCGTGATCGGAGTGACCGGGTCGACCGGCAAGACCTCCACCAAGGACCTACTGCTGGCGCTGCTCTCGCCCCACCGTCGGACCGTCGCCTCGCGCGCCAACTACAACACCGAGATCGGCCTGCCGCTGGAGATCCTCGCGGCGCCGGCCGGCACCGAGGTGCTGGTGCTCGAGATGGCCATGCGGGGAGCCGGCCAGATCGCCGAACTCGCCGCCGTCGCCGAGCCCGACGTCGGCGTGATCGTCAGCATCGGGCCGGTTCACCTGGAGCTGCTCGGGACGATCGAGGCGATCGCCGCGGCCAAGGCGGAGCTGATCACCGGGCTCAGGCCCGGAGGCACGGCGGTGGTCCCGGCGAACGCGCCGTTGCTCTACCCGCATTTTCGCGCCGATCTTGAGACGGTCACCTTCGGGGACTCTGGGGATGTCCGTCTCGTGCGCTCCGAGGAAGACTTCGTCGAGATCGACGTACGCGGCCGGTCGATCGTGCTTGAGGTCCCGTTCACCCAGGCGCACCTGCGCGGCAACCTTCTCCCGGCGGTCGCCGCGGCGCAGGCGGTCGGGGTGACCCCAGAGGGATGGGTTGCGCTCGAGCTGTCCCCCGGGCGCGGGCAGCGTGTGGCCCTCCCCGCCGGGGTGACCTTGATCGATGACTGCTACAACGCCAACCCAATGTCGATGCGCGCCGCGCTGGAGGACCTGGCCCAAACCGCCGCGAGGATGGGCGACGCCCGCCCCGTCGCGGTGCTCGGCGACATGCTCGAGCTGGGCCCGCAAGCCCGCGGCTATCACCTCGAGCTCGGCCGGGAGGTGAGCCGTGCCGGGGTCGAGCTGCTCGTCACTGTCGGCCCGCTCGCCGGGTCAATCGGTGAGCAGTTCGATGGGGAGTCTCACCGCACCGAGGACGCCGCGGCCGCCGCGCGGATCGTGCCGGGTCTGCTCCGGTCCGGCGACGTCGTATTAATCAAGGGCTCACGCGGCGTCGGGCTCGAGCTGGTGTGCCGGACGCTGAGCGCCACCGCGCCATCCGCCAACGGCGCCGGAGCCGGCGTGTGATGGGGTCGGTCTCCGGTCGAGTCCTGATCGCAGGCACGGCCTCGCTGCTGCTGTGCCTGTTCCTCAGCCCGAAGTTCATCGAGTTTCTGCGCCGGCGGGCGTTCGGCCAGAACATCCGGGAGGAGGGACCCGAGGGCCACAAGACCAAGGCCGGCACCCCGACCATGGGCGGCATCATCATCATGCTCACCTTCGCGATCCCATTCCTGATCCTGTCCACGCGGGACTGGCGGTCGGTCGGGGTCCTGGGCGCGGCGGTGGCGTGCGCCCTGCTCGGTTTCGCCGACGACTACACGAAGATCGTCAAGCGCCGGTCGCTGGGTCTGCGTGCCCGGACCAAGCTCGTGGTCACGATCGCGATCTCGCTCGGGCTGTGGTGGGTGGCGACCCACAAAGCCGGGGTGAGCGACACGATCAGCTTGCGGTTCGTCGACGCCAGCGTCGACCTGGGCCCGCTGTTTCCGGTGTTCATCTACCTCGTGGTGGCGGGCACGACCAGCGCCGTCAACCTCACCGACGGCCTCGACGGACTGGCCGCCGGCACCGCGGCGATCGTCCTGCTCGCGTACATCGGGATCGGGTTCATCTCGGGCCAGGACGACCTGACGCTGCTGTCGGCGTGCCTGGTCGGCGCGTGTATCGGCTTTCTCTGGTTCAACAGCTTCCCAGCCAGCATCTTCATGGGGGACACGGGCTCGCTCGGGATTGGCGGCGCGATCGCCGGGCTCGCGGTGATGACCAACACGGAGGTGCTCCTGATCCTGCTCGGCGGGATCTTCGTGATCGAGGCACTGTCGGTCCTGATCCAGGTCCTGTCGTTTCAGATGCTGCGCAAGCGCGTCTTCCTGATGGCGCCGATCCACCACCACTTCGAGCTCCAGGCCTGGTCGGAGACGAAGATCATCCTGCGCTTCTGGATCGTCGCCTCGGCCTGCGCGGCGATCGCGTTCACGGTGTACCGCCTGAGCATTCGTGGGTAAACCGAGGCCCTCGCTTCCGGGAGGGCCATATCTCGTCGTCGGTCTGGCCCGCTCGGGGGTGGCCGCCGCGCTCGCGCTCCGAGCGCTCGGGGAGACCGTGATCGGCGTCGACGCCGGCGGCGCGGCCCGGCCGGGATTGGAGCAGGCGGCGGGAAGGCTTCGCGAGGCCGGCGTCGAAGTACGGCTAGATGCGTCAGGCGTCGATCTTGCCGCCCGCGCCAGGACGCTCATCAAGAGCCCCGGCGTACCCCAGGACGCGCCCGTGTTGGGTGCGGCGCGAGCCCGCGGCGCGACGGTGCTCGGTGAGCTCGAGCTGGCTTGGAGGCTCATCCCCAACGAGTTCGTCGCCGTGACCGGGACCAACGGCAAGACCACCACCACCGAGTGGATCGGCCACGTCCACCGGGAAGCCGGCCTGCCCGTCGCGGTGGCCGGCAACGTGGGGACGGCCGCCTCCTCGCTGGTGGACGGGCTGGCGGACGACACCACCGTGGTGTGCGAGGCGTCATCGTTCCAGCTCGAGGACACGCTCGCGTTCTCGCCCGAGGCGGCGGTGCTCCTCAACCTCTCGCCCGACCACCTCGACCGGCACGGAACCTACGCCGCGTACGTCGCGGCCAAGCTCCGGATCTTCGCCAACCAGGGCAACTACGACGTGGCGGTTGCCCCGGTCGATCTGGACGTCGAGGATCTCGGTGGGTGCGCGCGGCGCGTGACATTCGGGCCGGGCCCCGGCCCGGAGCTATCCGAGCGGGCCGGCTATCTGTGGTGGGGGGAGGAGCCGTTCGTGCGCGTGGAGGACCTGGCCCTCCCGGGGGCCCACAACATCCAGAACGCGATGGCCACCGCAGCCGTGTGCCTCGCGCGTGGCGTCGACCGGGAGGCAGTCGCCACCGGGCTGCGCACCTTCGCCGGGGTGCGCCACCGGCTCGAGCGCATCGCCACCCGGGACGGAGTCACCTGGATCAACGATTCCAAGGCCACCAACGTGGCGAGCACGATCGTGGCTCTGGACGCCTTCCTCGATGGCATTCACCTGATCGCCGGCGGCCGCGGCAAGCAGCAGGACTTCTCCCCGCTGGCCGGGCCGGTGTCCGAGCGCTGCCGCGCCGTGTACCTGATAGGCGAGGCGGCCGGGGAGCTCGCCGGCGCGCTGGCGTCCGCCGGCATCCCGCTTCACCAGGCCGGCGATCTCGAGCACGCCGTCGCGCTGGCCCGGGCGGCCGCGGCTCCCGGCGAGATCGTCTTGCTCTCACCGGCGTGCGCGAGCTACGACCAGTACACCGACTTCGAAGCCCGCGGCGATCACTTCCGGGCGCTCGTGGAGCGCGGCTGATGGCGCGGGCCGCGGCGGCGCGCGCAAGTGCTGGTGGCGGCGCGCGCGAGGCCGCGGGTACATCGCCGGGCCGGACCTCGAAGCGCTCCCGGACGGCGGCGCGCCGCGTCCCCCCGCCGCTCGAGCACCGCATGCTGATGACCGCGACCCTGTGCCTGCTGGCCTTCGGCGCGGTGATGGTCTACAGCGCGTCGTCGCCGCTTGGCGTGCTCTCGAGCGGGGGCACCGGGACCGGCGAGTTCGTGCGCTACCTGCTGTTCGGCGGCCTCGGCCTGATCGCGATGCATGTGCTGGCGCGACACGGCCTCGAGATCATCACCCCGCGCCTCGTCACCATCCTGCTGCTGGGATCGTTCGCGCTTCTCTTACTGGTCCTGGTTCCGGGCTTCGGGGTCGTCGTCAACGGCGCGCGGCGGTGGTTCTCGGCCGGTCCGATCCAGTTCCAGCCCTCCGAGGTGATGAAGCTCGCGCTGGTCTTGTACGCGGCTCGGTATCTGGCCGATCATCCGAAGCGGATGCGGAGCTTCCGGGCCGCCGTGGCGCCGATCGCGGTCGTCACCGGCCCGGCCTGCCTGCTGATCGTGGTCGAACCCGACCTGGGCACGACGATCGTGGTGGCGCTGACCGTCGCCGCGCTGCTGATCGCCGCCGGCATGCCGATGCGCTATGTCGCCGCCCTGGCCGGGATCGTCGCGCTGTGCGTGGTGCTGCTCGCCACGGCGCAGCCATATGAGCGGGCGCGGCTGACCTCTTTCCTGCACCCGTGGGCCTCGGCCACGAAGTCGGGACCCGGCTACCAGGCCGTGCAGGGGCAGATCGCACTCGGCTCGGGGGGTCTCCTCGGGGTCGGCCTGGGGCGTGGCGTGCAGAAGATCTTCTACCTGCCCGAGGCGCAGACCGACTTCATCCTGGCCGTGATCGGCGAGGAGCTCGGCGTGCTCGGGATCTTCGGGGTCATCTGCCTGTACGGGATGATCGCCTACGCCGGGCTGCGCACCGCGCGCCGCGCCACCGACCGGTATGCCAAGCTGCTGGCCACCGGCCTGACCTCGCTGATTCTTTGCCAGGGAATTCTCAACCTGTTCGTCGTGCTGGGGCTCGCTCCGCTCACCGGGGTGCCCCTGCCGTTCATCTCCTACGCCCCCACCAATCTGTGCGTGATGCTCGGCAGTGTCGGCCTGCTGCTGAACATCGCCCGGCCGGGAAGGCGGCTGCAAGTCGTCCGGAACACGAGAGTTGACAGCGCCGCGGATCGTGATCGGCGCCGGCGGGACCGCCGGGCACGTCGTGCCGGCGCTGGCGGTGGCCGACGCGCTGCGGGCTGAGGGCGCGGAGGTCATCTTCCTCGGCGGCGATCGGGCCGAGGTCGAGCTGGTTCCCGCCGCCGGCTATGAGCTGCGCCGCCTGCGGGTGGCGCCGCTTCCCCGCGGGCGCCCGCTCAAGGCGCTCGGGGCCGGGCTGATCGCGGCCGGGGCGGTGCGGGAGGCTCAGTCGGCGCTCCGTCGGCTGCGTCCGGTGGCGGTGCTGGGCGCGGGCGGCTACGCCGCCGGCCCCGTGGGAGTGTCCGCAGTCGTCTCCCGGGTGCCTCTCGTCCTCAGCGAGGCGGACAGCCACCTCGGGTTGACCAACCGGATGCTGGCGCCGTTCGCGAGGCGGGTCTGCCTGGCCTTCCCGATCGAGGGGCGCGACGGCAGGCGGTACCTGATCACGGGCCGGCCGGTGCCGCCGGCCGCCACCGACTGGGAGGCAGCGCGGGCGCGGTTCGGGATCGGCCTGCGCGACGCCTGCGTGCTCGTGTTCGGCGGCTCTCAGGGCGCCCGGTCGATCAACCACGCGGCGATCGAGGCGTTTGCCGGCGCGCGCTTCCGGGTGCTGCACGCCGCCGGCGAGCGGGACCTGCCCGACCTGCACGCGCCAGGCCCGCACTACGACCTGCGCGGCTACGTATCGCGCTTCGGCGAGGCGCTGCTGGCGTGTGACCTGGTCGTGGCGCGCGCCGGCGGTTCGATCTTCGAGATCGCCGCGCACGGCAAGCCCGCCGTGCTGATCCCGTATCCGTACGCCACCGCCGACCATCAGACCACCAACGCCGGCTGGATGGAGCGCGCCGGCGCAGCGGTGGTGATCCCCGACGACGAGTTGACGGCCGCGCGGCTGGCCAACGAGGTGGGGCGGCTGCTGGCCGATCGCGGCCGGCTGGCCGCGATGGCCCGCGCGTCCGCGAGCCTGGCGCGACCGGACGCCGCACGTGACGTCGCGCACGAGCTGCTGGCGGCGGCGCGAAGCCGCTGAGCCGAGCGCGATCCAGCGGGCGTGCCAAGGCGCCGCCGTGAGGCGCCGCCGCAGTTTGCCTATGCGGAACACCGCGGCTTTGGATAGCCTCGCGTCCGCAAGGCTTCGAAACGAGGTGGAGGGATGCTGTTCGGCCAGGAGCATGTCAGGCGCTATCTACAGACCGACGGCGCCGAGGGGCACGACTGGCAAGGCACGACCGTGCTGATCCTGACGACCACCGGGCGGCGCTCGGGCGAGCCGCACAGCACGCCGCTGATCTACGGCAAGCACGGCATGGACCACGTGGTGGTCGCCTCCAAGGGGGGCGCTGAGGAACATCCGGCGTGGTACCTGAACCTTTCCGAGCAGCCCGAGGTCACCGTGCAGGTCCGCGGCGACCGCTTCAAGGCGCATGCGCGGACGGCCACGGACGCGGAAAAGCCTGATCTGTGGCGGATGATGACCGGCCGCTGGCCGGCCTACGAGGAGTACCAGCGCAAGACCAGGCGCGACATTCCGGTGGTCGTCCTCGAGCGACAGGAGTGACGGGGCCGAGCCGCGCAGGCATCGCCGACGCGGACTGGTCGGCTCGCAAGCTGCACTTCGTCGGGATCGGGGGCGCTGGGATGAGCGGCCTGGCGCTGATCGCCCGACAGCTCGGCGCGAGCGTCACCGGCTCTGACCGGGCCGGCTCGAGCTACGCCGAGCTGCTGCGCGGCGCCGGGATCGAGCCGATCCTCGGGCATCGGGCCGAGAACGTTCCGGCCGGCGCGGAGGTGGTGTTCTCGACCGCCGTCCCGCCCGACAATCCCGAGCGGCGCGCCGCCGCCGGACGCGAGCTGCACCGCTCGGAGCTTTTAGCCCAGATCGCCGCGCTGCGTCGCTGCCTGGCCATCACCGGCACCCACGGCAAGACCACCACCGCGGCGATGATCGTGCAGGTCCTGCGCGCCTGTGGCCTGGACCCCGCGTATGTGGTGGGCGGCGAGCTCCGGGGCACCGGGGCCAACGCCGGGTGGGGGAGTGGCGAGTGGATCGTGGTCGAGGCCGACGAATCCGATCGCTCGCTGCTTCGACTCAGCCCGGACATCGCCGTGCTCACCAACGCCGAGCTCGACCATCATTCGACCTACGGCTCGCGCCTCGACCTCGAGGACACCCTGCGCGAGTTCATGGGCCGGGCGACGGTCGCAGCCGTGGTCTGGGACCGCTCCGCGCTGCGGGCGCTGTGCCCGCCCGACGCGCTCGCCTATGACGCTCGGGACGTGGTGGTGTCGCCGCACGGATCCCGGTTTCACTGGCGCGGGATCGAGGTGGCACTGTCGGTGCCGGGGGTCCACAATGCGGTCAACGCCAGTGGCGCGCTGACCGCCGCGGCGCTGGCCGGCGCCGACCCCTCCCTGGCGGCGGCGGCTTTGGCCGAGTTCCGAGGCGCTCGGCGGCGGTTGGAGCTCCTGGGCTGCACAGAAAAAGACCTCCCCGTATACGACGACTACGCCCACCATCCCACCGAGGTCGCCGCCACCATCGCCGCCGCGCGCACCCTGGCTCCCGTCCGGCTCGTAGCGGTGTTCCAGCCACACCTCTACTCGCGCACGCGCGCCCTCGCGGGTCGGTTCGGCCGTGCGCTGGCCGCCGCCGACCTCGCGGTGGTCCTGCCGGTGTATCCCGCGCGCGAGCGGGCCGAGGACTTCCCGGGTGTCGACGGACACCTGGTGGCCGCGGCGGCCGCGGACGCCGCCTCGGGGAGGAGGGTGGCGTGGATGCCCTCATTCGACGCCGCCCGCAGCTTCCTGCTCGAGACACTCCGCGAGGGCGATCTGTGCCTGTGCATGGGGGCCGGCGACATCGACGCGCTGGCGCGGTCGCTGGTCGGTCGAGGCGGTAACTGAAGGCGCCGAGGCGCCTTCTACGCTGCCCGCATGGCCGATTTGCCTCCCGGCGTCCAGCGCGACTACCCGCTGGCGCGCCTGACCACGGTCCGCACCGGCGGCTCCGCCGAGCTGTTCGCGCGGCCAGGGTCAGTCGAGGAGCTCGAGCGGCTGCTCGCGTGGGCGCAGGCCGAGGGACTCGAGGTAGGGACCGTCGGATCGGGGTCGAACCTCCTGGTGGCGGACGCGGGCGTCCGCGGGCTGATTCTCAAGCTGGACAAGGAGCTGAGCACGATCGAACTGGACGGAACCCGGATCCGCTGCGGCGGGGGCGCGCGCCTCCCGTCCGTATCGGCGCGGGCCGCGCAGGCCGGGCTGACCGGGATCGAGTTCGGCGTCAACATCCCGGGCACGGTCGGTGGAGCCGTGCGCATGAACGCCAACGCGTACGGCGGCGAGCTCGCGCGGGTGCTCGAATGGGTGGACGTGTCCGGCCCCGCGGGCACGGAGCGGCGGAAGCCCGAGCAGCTGGGCTTCGCGTACCGCCGGTCGAACCTGGCCCGTGGCGAGATCGTCGCCCGGGCCTGCTTCGGCCTGCGCGACGCGCCCAGCCAGGAGGTGAAGGCCACGCTCGCCGACATGCGCGCCCGGCGCAAGGCGGCGCAGCCCTCGGGGATCAAGACGTTCGGCTCGACCTTCAAGAATCCTGACGATCCACGCGCCGAGGGCCGCACCGCGGGCCAGCTGCTCGACGCGGCGGGCTGCCGGGGGCTGCGGATCGGGGGGGCGGGGTTCTCGGCCAAGCACGCCAACTTCGTCGAGAATCACGGCGAGGCGAGCACCGCGGACGTGGTCGCGGTGATGGCCGAGGGGCGCCGTCGGGTGCTCGAGCGGTTCGGCATCGCGCTCGAGCCCGAGGTGCAGACGCTCGGGCCGGTGGAGCTGCCCGCCGACTGGGGCCGCGCGTGACCGTCAAACGGCGGATCGGGTTGCGCGTGAAGGTCGCGATTGCCGTCCTCGCCACGCTCGCGCTGCTCGGCGGCGCGTGGCTGTGGCTGCGCGACTCGCCGCTCGTCGCCGTGCGGCGCGTGAGCATCACCGGCGTCTACGGGCCCGACGCCGGCCGGATCCGCTCGGCACTGCGCCTGGCGGCGCTCAACATGACCACGCTCGACGTGCGCCAGAACGAGCTGCGCATGGCGGTGGCGCCCTACCCGATCGTCAAGCACCTGCGGGTGAGCACCCAGTTCCCGCACGGGATGCGCATCGACGTCGTCGAGCAACTCCCGCTCGGCGCGCTGGTGGCGGGCGGACAGGAGGTCGCGGCCAGCGGCGATGGGACCCTCCTGCGCGATTCGCCCACGGCGTCGCTGCCGACGATTCCGGTCGCGTCGCTTCCGGGAGGCTCACAGGTCACCAACGGCGCCGTGCTCGACGCGCTCGCGCTGCTCGCCGCCGCGCCCTCGCGGCTGGTATCCCACATAACCCAGGTCACCACCAGCTCGGCCTACGGCCTCGTCGTCCAGCTTCGTTCCGGACCGAGCATCTACTTCGGCGACGGCACCGACCTCTATGCCAAATGGGTGTCGGCCACCGATGTGCTCGCCGACCCGAGCTCGGCCGGCGCGAGCTATATCGACGTCAACGACCCCGCGAGCCCGGTCGCCGGCGTGAGCGAGCAGGCGGTCGCCGCCGCCGGCCTGGCCACGACGGGCTCGTCGGCAAACGGCCTCGGCGGCGCGCCCTCCGCGCCCTAGGACAGACTAACCCTCAACTACAGCTAACCCTCAACTACAGCTTTACTCTCGAAAATCGCGAAGTCTGAGACGCCGATCGAGGGTTTCCGGATCTGCAACAGCGCTTGCGTTCCGGCGCTTGGCGTTGACTTCCCGCAACTCCAGGGCATAACGTGCGAAACTCCCGCTACGAGCGACTGTTCACGAAACGTTCAACTCTAACTCAAGGCTCGGACGGTCACACATGGAAAGCGGCAGCTATCTCGCAGTCATCAAGGTCGTCGGCGTCGGTGGCGGCGGCACGAACGCGGTCAACCGAATGGTCGACGCCGGCCTGCGGGGAGTCGAATTCATCGCGTGCAACACCGACGCTCAGGCGCTCGCCATGTGCGACGCCGATATCAAGCTCAACATCGGTCACGAGCTCACCAAGGGCCTCGGAGCCGGCGCCAACCCAGACATTGGGCAGGGCGCGGCGGCCGAGTCGCGCGACGAGATCAAGGAGGCGCTGAAGGGCGCCGACATGGTGTTTGTCACCGCGGGCGAGGGCGGCGGCACGGGCACCGGCGCGGCGCCGGTGATCGCCGAGATCGCCAAGAATGAGATCGGCGCGCTGACCGTTGGCTGTGTCACGCGCCCGTTCGCGTTTGAGGGCACGCAGCGCGCCCGCCAGGCCCAAGAGGGGATCCAGAAGCTGCGCGAGCACGTCGACACGCTGATCGTGATCCCCAACGAGAAGCTGCTGGCGATCGTCGAGCGGCGGACGACGATCCTCGACGCGTTCCGGGAGGCCGACAACGTTCTGCGCCAGGGCGTCCAGGGCATTACCGACCTGATCACGATCCCGGGGCTGATCAATCTCGACTTCGCCGACGTCCGCACGATCATGCACGACGCCGGCACCGCGCTGATGGGCATCGGCAACGCCGGCGGCGAGAACCGCGCCGCCGAGGCCGCCAAGGCCGCGATCTCCTCGCCGCTGCTGGAGGAGTCGGTCGAGGGCGCCACGGGCATCCTGCTCAACATCACCGGCGGCCACGACCTCGGCCTGTTCGAGGTCAACGAGGCGGCGGAGATCGTCCAAAGCGCCGCCGATCAGAACTCGAACATCATCTTCGGTGCGGTGATCGACGACTCGATGGGCGACGAGGTGCGAGTCACGGTGATCGCGACCGGCTTCGACCACCGGTATTCGCGGCCCAGCACCGCTCGCGAGACCACACGCCGAGCCCGGCGCGACCGCGACGTGACGATGGACGAGGATCAGCGGTCCTCGCTCGAGATCCGCGACGACGAGATCGACATCCCGTCGTTCCTCAAGGATCGCTAAGGCGGCAACCGCCGAAAAATGAAATTTCGGCAACCGCCGAAAAATCAAATTTCGGCAACCGCCGACAAATCTCACTGAATCGCCTTGCCGCCGCAACCCTGCGTGGCCTGAGCTGTTCTAGGGCCGTCAGACGTTACGGCCGACAATCGATTCAGGGGGGAGTCATGCTGTGGGCGCGCACCGGCGCGTTCGCACTTGCGTTGCTGCTCGGGACCGCGGGCGCGGCGGTGGCCCAGCCCTCGCCAGGACCGCCGCAGGTGATCGACGGGCCGAGCTCGGCGATCGACTCGCTGGGAGGATTGTCGGTCGCGCGAGACGGGACCGGTGGTCTCGTCTACCTGAAGACGGTCGCCGGCCTGGAGCGCGTGTTCGTCTCGAGGCTGGTCGGGGGCCAGTTCCAGGCACCGGTTGAGGTCGACGCTGGGCTTGCCGGCGCCTCGTCGCAGCCGGTGATCGCGGCCGGCAACGGCGGCGTGCTCCTTGTCGCTTTCATCAACAGCGGCGGGCTGTACGTCGTCGACGTGGCAGGTAGCTCGTCGCCCTTCGGCGCGCCCGAGGGGCTGGCCGCGGGCGCGAGCAACCCGTCGCTCCAGATGACCAATTTCGGAAAGGGCTACCTGGCCTTCACGGTCGCCGACGGCGCCGGGTTCGACGTCAGGGCGGCCTACTACAACGTGGGAGGCCCCTGGGCGCTCGAGTCGGCGCCACTCAACGCGACCCCCGCCGACGACGCCGGCACGGGCAGCGGCGCGGCGGCCGTCGCCGCGGCCGGGGACGGGGTGGCGATTGTCGCCTGGGGAGAGAACGGGCACATCTACTCGCGCCGGGTGTGGGGGACCGCGCCGAGCGTCGTCGACGAGCAGGCCGATCCGTCCTCGGTGGGTGGCTGCGGCGAGGTGTCGGCCGGCGAGCCGGCAGCATCGGCCGGAGGCGACTCCTCCTACGCCGATGTCGCCTTCCAGGAGACCGTCTCATGCGCGGGCGTTCAGCAGACCCGGGTGCTGGTCAACCGGCTCCAGGGCTCGCAGTACAACGGGCCCACCGCGGCGGACGCCGGCGGCGGGACCGCCGACGACCCGCAGGTGGCGATGACCGAGTACGGGGCCGGGTTCGTCACCGCGGCCCAGGAGAACGCCGGCCAGGTGATCGCGATGGAGCTGGGCGACAACGGCGCCTACGGCAACCCGTTCCAGGTCAACAGCGTCGCGTACAGCTCGCCGCCGTATCCGGTTCCGGCCACCGCCGGCCTGTTCTCGGATCTGATCGTCTGGCAGCAGGACCCGGGATCCACGGGACCCGCCGAGATCCGCCTGCGCTACCAGCCGCGCGCGTCCAGCCTGGGGTCCGAGATGGTCGTCTCCTCGCCGGCGTCGGGACCGACCGACGCCTCGCTCGGCCTGGCCGCCGCCGGCGATGCGGGCGGGGACGCGGCGGCCGCGTGGGTCCAGGGCACCGGCGCCTCGAGTGAGATCGTGGTCGATCAGCTCTATCAGCCCCCGGGGTCGGTGGCGCCGGCGAAGTCGCTCATCTACGCCCGCAGCCCCGAGCCGCTCTTGTCCTGGTCGGCGGCCGCGGGTCGCTGGGGCCCCGACCACTACACGGTCACGGTCGACGGCGTCCAGGTCGGGCAGACCACCTCGACCTCGTTCCAGGTGCCGGTCGCCCTGCGTGACGGGGTCCACAGCTGGCAGGTCACCGCGGTCAATCCGGCCGGCGTGACCGGGGGCTCGGGCGTGGCCCGGGTGTTCGTCGACACGGTGGCGCCGACGCTCGCGGTCAAGGTCGGCGGGCTCCGGCGCGTGGGCTCGGGAGTGGTGCTCACCCTGCGCTATCGGGACGCGCCACCGAAGGGGCTGCCGGCGCGCGACGCATCGGGCGTCGAGAAGCTGACGATCCGGTGGGGGGACGGGACGGTGGTGCATCTGACCCCCGGAATGCACAGCGACGTCCATGCCTACCGCAGGCCGGGGCGCTACAAGATCACCGTCCTCGTCACCGATCGCGCCGGCAACAGCACCAAGGTCGTGAAGCTCGTGCGGATCGCTTCGAGGTAGGCCGGGTTGCGAGCACAGCTGATCCGGCGAGCCCTACTGCTCTCGGTCCTGCTGACGCTCGGCGCCGCGGGCGTGGCGCGAGCCCAGGGACCGGCGTACAGCGCGTCGCCGCCGAACAACAACGTCTGGTACCAGGACGGTCAAACCGGCCGCTACCTGTTGGGGGGCACCTGGCTGTACCGGGCTGACACGGGGGACGTCGGGCTGAGCGAAGGCTGGTGGCGGAACGTCGCCTCCACCGACGGGTGGACGACGGTCTCGATCCCCAACGCCTACAACGCCGGCGACTTCTCGCAGGCGAGCATGAACGGCTTCGTCGGGTGGTACCGGCGCGACTTCACCCTCCCCGCCGGCGCATTCGACAGCTACGTCCCGGCCTCGGGCCGGCACTGGATCATCCGGTTTGAATCGGTGAACTACCGCGCCACGGTGTGGCTGAACGGTCACGAGATCGGCAGCCACACCGGCGCCTACCTCCCGTTCGAGTTCGACCTGAGCTACCTGCGCAAGGGGGTCAACCGCCTGATCGTGCGCGTCGACAACCGCCGCACCCCGGCGGACCTTCCGCCGGGGCCGGGCGGCCAGTGGTGGAACTACGGCGGGATCCTGCGCGAGGTCTACCTGCGGGCGGTACAGGACGCCGACCTCCAGCGTGTCCAGATCCACACCTTGCACCCCTGTCCGACGTGCGCGGCGACGATTCAGGAGCAGGTGCTGGTGCGCAACGTGACCGGCGCCCGCCAGCGGGTGTCGCTGCGGGGCTCCTACGGCCGGGCGCCGATCGACTTCGGCTCGGCGACGATCGCGCCGCACGGGACGTGGACCGCCAACGCCTCGGTCCGGATCCCCCACCCGAGCCTATGGGCGCCGGGTCATCCCAAGCTATACGCCGCCACGTTGACCCTGTCCGATTCGCGCGGTCGGCGCCTCGGCGGCTACTTCACCTACAGCGGTATCCGCACGATCAAAGTGGTCGACGGCCGCCTCCAGCTGAACGGCCGCTTCCTGAACCTGCGCGGCGTCGACCTCCACGAGCAGACGCTCCAGACGGGGGCGGCGATGACCCCCGCGCAGATCGCCCAGCTCATGACCTGGGTTCAGGAGCTCGGCGCCACCGTGATCCGCGCGCACTACCCGGTCGGGCCCGAAATGGAGGAGATGGCCGATCGCGACGGGATCTTGATCTGGTCCGAGATCCCCGTCTACCAGCTCCAATCCCAGTACCTCGCTGAGCCGGCGGTGATCGACCAGGCGCACGCGATGCTCGAGGACAACATCCTCTCCAACCAGAACCACCCCTCGATCCTCCTGTGGAGCATCGGCAACGAGCTGCCCTCGCCGGCCACGCCGGCAGAGGCGCGCTACATCTCGGGCGCGGTATCGCTCGCGCACCAGCTCGATCCGACCCGCCCGGTCGGGATGGCCGTCAGCAACTGGCCCGCGCTGGGGTGTCAGGCGGCGTGGGCGCCTCTCGACGTGATCGGCGATAACGAGTACTTCGGCTGGTTCGACGCCGGTGGCGGGGGGGACGACGACCGCGATGCGCTCAGCCCGTTCCTGGACAGCGTCCGGGCCTGCTATCCGAAGCAGGCGATCATGATCACCGAGTTCGGGTTCGACGCCAACCGCGACGGGCCGGTCGAGGAGCGGGGCACGTACGAGTTCCAGGCCAACTCGGTGGCGTTCCACCTCGGCGTATTCGCCACCAAGCCGTGGCTGTCCGGAGCGATGTACTTCGTCCTGCAGGACTACGTGGCCTTCCCCCAGTACTCGGGCGGCAACCCGTTCCCGGATCCGCCGTACAACCAGAAGGGGCTGCTGGACTTCAACGGCAATCCCAAGCCGGCGTGGTCGGTGGTGTCGCAGATCTACCACTCCACGCAGCAGATCGCTCCTCCGTAACGGCCTTTTGGGCCTCGCTGCGCTCGGCGTCCGTGGGGCCGGGGACCCCGTCCGGTCAGTGACCGCGAGCCGCGCGATCCCGTGGTCCGCTCGTGCGAGCCCGCGATTCGCCCGTGCGAGCCCCCGACCGGAGCTGCACCGGACCTGCAAAACCTGACGAAGCCGCCCTTCTGCCGCGGACCTTGGCGACGTAAGCAGCGTGGCCATGCTTATGTCGCCAAGGCCCGCGGCGAAGGCGGGGCTTTGGCGCGTTTTACATCCTGGGCGCGGTGGCCGCACACAAGGCCCGAAACCGCCGTCTCCGCCTCCCCGATCGGGACATGAGCGCACCCGGGTGCTTCGCACCGGCGGTGCTTATGCGGCGCGCACCACGGTGGCGCTCTTGAGCGTTTTGGACGGTGCCGGAGGCGGTGGATCCGCCGCGCGTGGCGACGGGCGGCATCAGGTGGGACACGCACCGGAGCGTGTACTAGCCTGCATCAGCGGTGACATCCACCACCGAACTACGCCGCACACCGCTCTACGACCGGCACGCCGCCGCCGGCGCCAAGCTTGTCCCGTTTGCCGGCTGGGAGATGCCGGTCCAGTACGCGGGTATCCGCGAGGAGCACATCGCGGTTCGTACGGGCGCCGGCGTGTTCGACGTCTCCCACATGGGTCAGGTCGAGACGCGCGGCCCCGACGCGCTGCGCTTCCTCCAGCACATGTTCTCCAACGACCTCCGCCGGATGCCCGAGGGCGGGGCGCAGTACAGCGTGATGTGCCGCGAAGACGGTGGCGTGCTCGACGACCTGTTCAGCTATCGGCTGGCCGACTGCGAGTTCCTGACGGTCACGAACGCGGCCAACCACGAGAAGGATTTGGCCTGGCTCCAGGGACATGCCGGCGAGTTCGACGTCGACGTGATCGACGCGCACTCGAAGTTCGCCATGCTGGCGGTCCAGGGTCCGACCGCCCGTCGGCTCGTGCAGGGCCTCACCGACGGGTCGCTGCCCTCGCGCTTCCATGTTTGCCAGCGCGCGGTGGCCGGCGTCCCGACCCTGGTGTGCGGTACGGGCTACACGGGCGAGGACGGCGTCGAGTTACTGCTCGATCCGGATCACGCCGCGAGTGTCTGGGATGCCATCGTCGCCGCGGGCGCGACGCCGGTCGGCCTCGGCGCGCGGGACACGCTGCGGCTAGAGGTTTGCTTTCACCTGTACGGCAACGATCTGCGCGAGGATCGCGGTCCGATCGAGGCGGGCCTCGGGTGGTGCTGCAAGGAGGCCACCGGGTTCATCGGCTCCGAGGCGGTGGCGCGGGCGCGGAGCGAGGGGACGGCGGAGAAGCTGGTGGCGTTCGTGATCGAGGGTCAGGGGATCGCGCGGCAGGGCAATCCGGTAGTGGGTGGGGGCGAGGTGACGAGCGGCACGTTCTCGCCGTGCCTGGAGCGAGGGATCGGGATGGCGTACGTTTCCAGCGCCGGCGCGGAATCTGGGACGCACTTCGAGATCGACGTACGGGGCCGCGTCCGGCCCGCGGTCATCGAGTCCAAGCCTCTGTATCGAAGAAAGGGGTCCGTCGATGGATAATGGCTCGTTGAAGGGCCCTTATGACCATCGCCTGGCCGCGTCCTCGGGGCTTGACGCAGCGCTGTTACGCCGGCGCCCCTGCGTCCTTGCCATGCTCGGTCCTCGAACCCCTCAACTTCGTCGTTATCCATCTCCGAACCCCTAGGGAGCATGAATCAATGGCCGACCCGAGTTACCCGGACGACCTCAAGTACCACCCCGAGCACGATTGGGCGCGTATCGATGGGGATACGGCGACGTTCGGGATCACCTGGTATGCCCAGGATGCCCTGGGTGAGGTGGTGTTCTTCGATGCGCCGGCGGTCGGGGCCTCCGTGAGCAAGGACCAGGCCTACACCGAGGTCGAGTCCGTCAAGGCGGTTTCGGATGTGATCGCGCCGTTGTCGGGGGAGGTGACGGCGGTAAACGACGCGCTGGCCGACAGCCCGGAGACGATCAACGACGATCCGTACGGTGAAGGCTGGCTGGTCAGGGTGAAGTTGTCTGACCCGTCGGAGGCCGATTTGTTGATGGATTCGTCCGAGTATGAGGCGACCCTGGAGTAGCGCAGACATGACTCGTTACACCTCTGCTACCGATGCCGATCGCGAGGAGATGCTCGCCGCGATCGGCGTGGCCGCGGTCGAGGAGCTGTTCGAGGACATTCCGGAGAGCCTGCGGCTGAACCGTCAGCTCTCGCTCGGTGACGGGCGCTCCGAGCTGGAGGTGTTCGAGGAGTTCCGAGCGCTGGCGGCTCGCAACACGTCGGCGGAGGACGAGATCGGCTTTCTCGGCGCCGGGATGTATGACCACTACGTGCCGGCGCTGATCGACTCGATCATCGGGCGCTCGGAGTTCTTGACGCCGTACACGCCGTATCAGCCTGAGATTTCCCAGGGTGGTTTGCAGGCGATGTTCGAGTACCAGACGGCGATCTCCGAGCTGACCGGCCTGCCCGTCTCGAACGCGTCGGTGTACGAGGGGCCGAGCGCGGTAGCCGCGGCGGGGTACGTGGCCAAGCACACGAACAACCGCCGGCGTTTCGTGATTTCGCGTGGGGTACACCCGCACTCGCGCGAGACGCTGCGCACGCACGCGCATGCGTGGGGAATGGAGGTCGCGGAGGCGCCGCTGAACGGAGGGGTCACCGAGCTGCCGGATCTGGGCGAGGACGCGAGCGCGGTGATCGTCCAGCAGCCGAACTTCCTGGGGGCGGTGGAGGATTTGACCGCGGTCGCGAACGCCGCGAGGACCGCGGGCGCACTGACTATCGCCGCGTGCGATCCGCTGCCACTGGCGCTGCTCAAGACGCCGGGGGAGTGCGGCGTGGACATCGCGGTGGGGGAGGGCCAGTCGCTGGGGAACCGGCTGGACTTCGGCGGCCCGTCGTTTGGGTTCTTCGCCGCGACCGAGGCGCTGATGCGGCGGATGCCCGGGCGGATCGCGGGCGAGACCACCGACGTCGACGGCAAGCGCGGGTTCGTGCTGACGCTTCAGACCCGCGAGCAGCACATCCGCCGCGAGAAGGCCACGTCAAACATCTGCACCGCCCAGGCGCTGAACGCGCTGGCGGGCGTGATCTATTTGAGTTGGCTGGGGCGGGAGGGGATCGTCGAGCTGGCCGAGCTGATGCTCCAGCGCACGGCCTACGCGCGCGAGCGGCTGACTCAGATCGCTGGGGTGACCCCGTTGCATGAGCGGCCGGTGGTGCGCGAGTTCGCGGTCGAGATCGGCGCTCCGGTCGGAGCGGTGATCGCGCGCTGCCGTGAGCAGGGCGTCAATCCGGGGTATCCGCTGTGGCGCGAGTACCCGGAGCATCCCGATGGGCTGCTGGTGGCGATCACGGAGCGGCGAAGCCGGGCCGACATCGATCGCCTGGCGGACGTGCTCGCCGCGGCCGTGGTAGCCGAACGCGAAGCGGTGGGGATCCAGGCGTGATCGCCGAGGCCGACGACACGCTCACGATCTTCGAGCGCTCCAAGGCCGGCCGGCGCGCGTTCGTCGCGCCGGCGCTGGACGTCCCTCCCCGCTCGCTCGACGAGCTGCTCCCCGCCGAGCTTCGCCGGAGCGAGCCGGCGTGGCTGCCCGAGGTCTCGGAGCCCGAGATCGTTCGCCACTACAACCGTTTGTCGAAGCGCAACTTCGATCTGGACACCGGCTTCTATCCGCTCGGGTCGTGCACGATGAAGCACAACCCGAAGCTGCACGAGCGGATCGCCGGGCTGCCCGGTCACGCCCGGATGCACCCGCTGCAGGACCCGACACGGGCTCAGGGCGCGCTTGAGCTGATGTGGCGGCTGCAGGAGGCGCTCGGCGAGATCGCGGGACTCCCGTACGTCTCGCTCCAGCCATCGGCGGGCTCGCAGGGAGAGCTGGCCGGGGTGCTGCTCACGCGTGCCTATCACGAGGACCGCGGCGAGCGGCGGACCAAGGTGCTGACGCCCGATACCGCGCACGGCACCAATCCGGCGACCGTGACGATGGGCGGTTACGAGATGGTCAAGGTCCAAAGCGACGCCAACGGGAACGTCGACCTCGACGACCTGCGGGCCAAGGCCGACGAGGACGTGGCCTGCCTGATGCTCACCAACCCCTCGACGCTGGGGCTGTTCGAGACCGGGATCGAGGCGATCGAGCGGATCGTGCACGGCGTGGGCGCCACGCTCTACTACGACGGCGCGAACCTGAACGCGATCATGGGCATCAGCCGTCCCGGCGATATGGGATTCGACATCGTGCACTTCAACCTCCACAAGTCGTTCACCCAGCCGCACGGCGGCGGCGGCCCGGGAGCGGGGCCGGTGGCGGTGGCCGAGCGGATCGAGCCCTACCTGCCGCGGCCGCAGGTCGTCCGTGGAGAATTGGGTAGCAACGGCTCCGAGCCGTTTTACGACCTCGACTACGACCGGCCCAAATCGATCGGGCGCCTGCGGGGGTTCCAGGGCAACTACGGCGTGTTCGTCCGCTCCTACGCCTACATCCGCTCGCTCGGAGCGCCGGGACTCCGGGACGCGTCCGAGACCGCGGTGCTGAACGCCAACTACCTGCTCGCGCGCCTGCGCCAGCACGGCGTGGCCGAGTACCTGCCGGCCGCCTACGACCGGCTGTGCATGCACGAGTTCGTGCTCTCGGGCGAGCCGATGCGCCACCAACTCCACGTCAAGACTCTCGACCTGGCCAAGCGGCTGCTCGACCACGGCGTGCACCCCCCGACGGTGTACTTCCCGCTGATCGTCGAGGAGGCGCTGATGGTCGAGCCAACCGAGACCGAGACCAAGGAAACGCTCGACCGCTTCGCCGAGATCGTCGCGAAGATCCTGCGCGAGGCTCGCGACGACCCGTCGGTGGCGCAGAACGCGCCTTACACGACGCCCGTGCGTCGGCTCGACGAAGCCGGCGCCGCGCGCCACCCCGTCGTCCGCCAGTCTAAGGCGCCGCCGCCGGGCGCCGCCGACCATTCGATTAACAACGGGCCTGTACCGGCCGCATGAGATTCGTCGTCTTCGGCGCGGGCGCGATCGGCGGCGTGGTCGGCGCGCGGCTGCACCAGTCCGGCTACGACGTGGCGCTGATCGCGCGCGGGGCCCACTACGAGGCGATCCGAAAGGCCGGGCTGACGCTCGAGACACCCGCGGAACGAGCGGTGCTGGAGATCCCGGTGGCGGACTCGCCGGACGGGCTCGACTGGAGCGGCGAGGAGGTCGTGTTGCTGGCGGTGAAGAGCCAGGACACGGCCGGCGCACTCGCCGCCCTGCGCGACGCCGCCCCGGTCGACACACCGGTGGTCTGCCTGCAGAACGCCGTCGAGAACGAGCGGGTGGCGCTGCGTCTGTTCGAGCACGTGTACGGAGCGGTGGTGATGGCGCCGACCGCCCACCTCGAGCCCGGGGTTGTGCAGGCCTACGGGACCTGGATGACCGGGGTCATCGACGTCGGCTGTTACCCCTCAGGGGTCGACGAGCGCAGCCAGGAGATCGCCGAGGCGCTCGCGGCTTCTCATTTCAGCTCGCAGCCGCGGCCCGACATCATGCGCTTCAAGTACGCGAAGCTGATCAGCAACCTGCCGAACGCGGTCGACGCGATCGTCGAGCCTGGGCCGGAGGCCGATGAGCTGATCAGGCTCGTGCAGGAGGAGGGTCGCGCCGTGCTGAGCGCTGCCCAGATCGATTTCGTGGCCGACGAGGTCAACGACGTGCTGGCGCGCTGGAAGCGACTCGAGGTCCAGCCGATCGCGGGACGCGAGCGGGCCGGTTCCTCCACCCGGCAGAGCGTCGCCCGCGGCCTGCCGGTCGAGACGGACTATCTGAACGGCGAGATCGTGCTGCTGGCTCGCCTGCACGGCGTGCCCGCGCCGGTCAGCCAGGCCCTGTGCGAGCTCTCGGCCCGGCACGTCCGGGAACGCCGGCCGCCGAGCTCAGTATCCGCCGGCGAGGTCCTCGAGCACGCTTCGTCGCCAAACTACACAGATGGATCCCTTCGTCGCTGACAGCGCCGCCGACATCGCGTCCCGATCGGAACGCGAACTCGAGGCGCTGGTCGCGGTGTCCTCGCCCTCGGGCGACATCGACGGCGCCGAGGAGGCGATCGCGCTGTGCGCCGCGTTCCTGCCACCGCAGGCCGCCATCGAACGGATCCCGTGCTCGACGCCAGGCAGCGCCCCGGACATGCTCGCGCGGATCAAGGGCCGGGGATCGGGTCGCCTGCTGCTGCTCGGTCACGTCGACACCGTGATCGGCCACTCCTCGCACGCTCCGCTCCGGCGTGAGGGCGAGCGGCTCTACGGTCCCGGCACGGTCGACATGAAGGGTGGCGACGTGCTGGCCCTCGGGGTGGCGCGGGCGCTCGCCACACGCCTCGACGCCTTCGACGAGGTATCGGTGCTGCTCGTCACCGACGAGGAATGGCGAGTCGAGCCGTTCCGCCATGTCGAGCGCTTCGCTTCCTACGACTCCTGCCTGTGCTTCGAGGGAGGTCAGCTCGCGGCGGATGGCATGGAGGGAGTGGTCGTCCAGCGCAAGGCGGCGGGGACGATGCGGGTGGCCGCCACCGGCCGCGCCGCGCATTCCGGGAGCGCCCCGGACCAGGGGCGGAACGCGCTCTTGGCGCTGGCCGCCACCGCGATCGAGATCGCCAAGCTCCACGATCCGCGCGGAGAGGAGCACCTCAGCGTGGTTCCCACCGTGGTGCGCTCGGGCGACGCCTTCAACGTCGTGCCCGCCGAGGGCGAGTTGCTGTTCGACATGCGCGCCGATCGGAGCGAGTCCTTCCAGGCCGTGTGCGCCGCCGTTCCCGCCGACCTCGACGGCGTCGGCCTCGACGTGGCGTTGCAACGCGTGTGGCCCGGGATGGACTCGCGCGAGGCGACGCGCGGGCTGCTCGAGCGGGCCGGTGCCCGGCTCGGGCGGCCGATCGCCGGGGTCTCGCGGGGCGGGGCCAGCGACGCGAGCCACTTCGCGGCGACCATCCCGCTGACCGTCGACGGGCTGGGGCCGCGCGGCGGCGCGGCGCACAATCCCGGTGAGTTCGTGCTCGCGCCGTCGTTCCGCGATCGGGCGGAGGTGGCGCTGGCGCTGGCGGCCGAGGTGCTCGGGATCTGAGCCGCGCGTTCTTAGCCGAACCTTCATCGGGCGCGCAACGCACATGCGATCCTTTCCGATATGAGCGCGACGACTCCGACCCGCACCGGACCACGGCTCCCGAATGGCCGCGGGCAGACCCAGCTCGAAGGCGTGATCGTGCTGGCGGGGATCGTCGGCCTGATGTGGCTGATCGAGGCGGTCAACACGCTCGACTCGAACCGCTTGGACAGCGACGGCATCTGGGCTCGTAACTTCGAGCACCTGTGGGGCATCTTCACCGCCCCGTTCATCCATCTCAGCTGGCAGCACCTGATCGCGAACACCGTTCCGTTCGTGTTCATGGGACTGATCATCGCCCTGCAGGGGGCCCGCCGACTACTGCAGGTGACCGCGATCGTGATCGTGGTCGGCGGCGTTGGGACGTGGCTGGTAGCTCCTTCGCATTCGGTTACCGACGGTGCCAGCGGCGTGGTATTCGGCTACGCCACGTACCTGTTCGCCCGGGGGTTCTTCAACCGCAGCGCGCTCGAGCTCCTGACCGGTCTGATCGTGGGGGTGATCTGGGGCGGAGCGCTTGTGTCGAGTGTCGTTCCACACTCCGGGATCTCCTGGCAGGGACACGTGTGCGGCGCGATCGGTGGCGTCGTGGCGGCCTACCTGTTGCGGCGCGAACGGCCCGCGAAGACCGGTTCCGGCCCGACCAACCCGCTGGACCGAGCGATCACCGCTTAGAGCGGGAAACCGGCACCCCGCTGGAACGCAGCAGCCGGCGAGGGGCTAGCCTCCAGGTGACAATGCGGACGTTCTCGGGCATCCAGCCGACCGGGCGCAAGCACCTGGGCAACTACATCGGGGCGATCGTGCAGTGGGTCGCGCTCCAGGAGCGCGGCGAGGCGATCTACTGTCTGGTCGACCTGCACGCCACGGGTGTTCCCTATGAACCGAGCGGGCTGCGCGAGGCGGTATACGACACGGCGGCCACCCTGCTCGCCGCCGGCCTGGACCCGGACCGCTGCATCTTCTTCCGCCAGGGCGACGTCCACGAGCACACCGAGCTGTGCTGGCTGTTGTGCGCGGTCACCGCGTACGGCGATCTGACCCGCATGCACCAGTTCAAGGAGAAGTCGGCGACGCTCGGGCGCGAGTTGGTGTCGGCGAGCACCTTCGTCTACCCGGTTCTTCAGGCGGCCGACGTGCTCGTCTACCGGGCCAACGAGGTCCCGGTTGGCGACGACCAGCGCCAGCACATCGAGCTGATGCGCGACGTCGCCGAGCGGTTCAACGCCCGCTTCGGCGAGACGTTCGTGGTCCCCGAGGGCCGCTACCCATCGGTCGGGGCCCGGATCATGGACCTCCAGTTCCCCGACCGCAAGATGTCCACTACCGGAGGAAGCCCCCAGGGCACGGTGTACATCCTCGATGATCCGGCGACCGTGGCCAAGAAGATCCGTTCGGCCGTCACCGACTCGGGCACCGAGGTCGTGCGCGCGCCTGACAAGCCGGGGATCTCGAACCTGATCGACATTCTCGCCGCGGTGCGTGGAGTCGCCCCGGACGAGGTCGAGGCGTCGTTCAACGGGGCCGGCTACGGCGCGTTCAAGCAGGCCGTGGCCGACGCGGTGGTCGACTATCTCGCCCCCGTGAGGGAGCGCTACGAGGAGCTGCGCGCCGACGCGGCGGCGCTGGAGGAAATCCTCGAGCAAGGGGCCGAGAAGGCCCGCGCAATCGCCTCCGACACGATGATCGACGTCCGCGAGGCGATGGGAGTCGGACCGGTCCGGGTGCGCCAGTAGCCTGCCGACGATGCGGATTGCCGAGCTCGAGCTGGACCTCGACGTCTTCGCTGGACCTTTCGACCTGTTGCTGACGCTGGTCCTGCGGGAGGAGATCGACCTGCTCGAGGTCGATCTCGCCGAGGTGGTAATCGCCTACATCGACCACCTCGAGAGCCGCGGCGAGCTCGACCTCGAGGCCGCCACCGAGTTCCTGGTCCTGATCGCGGCGCTGCTCGAGCTGAAGTCGCGGCTGCTGCTGCCCGGCGAGGAGATCGAGGAGCTGATCGAGCTCGAGCCGGGCGAGGCCGCCGAGGAGCTGCTGGCGCGGCTGCTCGACGCCCACCGCTACCGGTCCGCCTCGACCTACCTGCGCGACCGGCTCGCCGCCGAGGAGGGCCACCGCTTTCGCTCTGCTCCGTTGCCTCCGTCGCTGCGGCGCGCCTCGCTACTGGAGGCCGATGCCGTGTACGACGCGGCCACGCTCACCGCGGCCATCGGGACGCTGCTCGAGGTGCCCGAGCCCGTCGACGTGCGCCACATGGTGGGCTCGCGCGTCACCGTGGCCGAGCGCCTGGCGCACCTGCGGGAGTTGCTCCGGCGCGGCCGCTTCAACTTCGACGAGGCGGTGGCGCGCGCGGACCGGGTGACCATCGCAGTCACGCTCTATGCCGTGCTCGAGCTCTACAAGCAGGGCGAGCTGACCTGGAGTCAGGAGGAGCCGTTCGCCGAGATCACGATCGAGGCCCGTCAGACCGGGCGCGCCAGCGGCCCGACGGCGGCGGCCTCGGAGAGGTTGACGGCGTGAGCCTGCCGCTCGAGTCAACGATCGAGGCGCTGCTGTTCCTGTGCGCCGACCCGGTGCAGGCCGACGCACTCGCCGGCGCCACCGGAGCCGAGCTGCACGAGGTGGTCTCCGCGCTCGAGAAGCTGCGTGAGCACTACGAGTTCGAACGGCGCGGGCTCGTATTGCGCGAGCTCGCGGGCGGGTGGGTCCTCTCGACGCACCCGGAGGCAGAGCCGGCCGCCCGCCGGCTGCTGGCGAAGCCCCGCACGCCGGCGCTCACGCCGGCGCAGGCCGAAACGCTGGCCATCATCGCCTACCTGCAGCCCGTCTCCCGCCCCGAGATCGCCCGCATCCGGGGGGTCAACGCCGAGTCGGCCGCCGCCACCCTGCTCGAGCGGGGGCTGGTGGAGGAATCCGGCCGCTCGCAGTTCGGTGCGGTGTTGTACCGGACCACCGACCTGTTCCTGCGGCTGTTCGGCCTGGGATCGCTTGACGAGCTGCCCGAGATCGGCGAGTTCGACCCCTCGCCCGAGCTCGAGGCCGAGCTGCGCGAGCGGCTGCTCCAGGCCGGCGAGGCCCGCGCCGCCGGATGATCGCCGGGAACGGCCGGTCCCTCTAGACCACCTGTAGCGGCGTGCCGAGTTTGAGGTGCTCGGCGAGCCAGAAGTCGTCGGCGATCTCGAGGCGGATGCAGCCGTGGGATATCTGTCCCGGGATGCCCTGCGGGTCGTAGTACGGGCCGTGAATGCCCACCACCCCGCCGCCCGGCCAGTCTGTCAGCGTCGAGTAGTCGGTGGTGCCGAAGGCGTACGGGTAGTAGCCCGAGCTTGGATCGCTGATCTTGAAGCGCTCGTCGATCCAGAAGTCACCCGCCGGCGTTGGGGTGCTTGGCTTGCCCACGCCCACCGGCGCAGTCCAGATCTGCCGGCCGCGGTCATAGAAGTACATCCGCATCCGCTCACGGTTCACGACCACCAGCAGGTGGGTGAGGTGAAACGGACCGAGCGCACTCCTCTCGACCCAGCCGGTCCGCCCGTTGGGACGGCCGGGGATCCGCAGCTCCAACCATTCCTGGCCGGCGGTGTCCCAGTGCGCGCGCAGGAGCAGGTAGGTCAGAGGAGAGGCCATCCGGCGTGTACCGGGTCAGTCGCCCAACGCGGGGGGAGGATGTGCTCGGCGCACGCTGGATCCAGGCGGTCTGGTTCACGTACGCCCAGCGCGTGAACGTGGTCTCGTTCGAGAGGACCTGATCGCTCCGACCGTACGCGGCAGGGGCGCGACCGTCGAAGCACTCGCGGTGGCGCCGCCGGCGGCCACTAGAGCGCACAGCAGCCCCCCGATCCGCCCGACGTACTTCGCGTAGGGAAAGCGGAGCTCGCGCACGTCTGTCCGCGCCAAAGCGTAGCGCCGACAGGACGCCGGCGAGAGGTCCGGAAGGCCTAGCGGGGTGTATGCCCCGCGAATCCCGAGCGCATTGAGGAATGTGACTGGTTTTCCATCATTTGACAGCGCGACGCCGCCGTCGTAGCTCCCGAAACGTTCGGGGTCCGGTTACCGAGGCCAAGGGGAAGGTGGGCTGGAGTCGAACGTCAATAGAGGATTCAGTGGGGAGGTCCCAATGACTGACGCGTCGTCAGACGGTTCGTGTTGGCGTCACTTGTTGTGGATCGGGCGACTCGTGTGCGGCGTCGCAGCCGTCATGGCGTTTATGGCGGCGATCCCGGCCGTTGCGTCGGCGGCGCTCACGATCAACAGCGTCAGTCTAGCCAGAAGCAGCGGACCTCCCGGGGCGGTCCTGATCGGCGGGATCAACAGCAGTGGCGCCAGTGGCGTCGCCTACTCGGACGGTCACGGTTACTAGAAGCGCACACCCACCACCACTTTAGGTTCGATTAGGTATCCCTACAGTCCGACCCCGGCGGTGGGCGCGTCTGGGTGTGTCACAGCGAGCAATTCAAATGGAGCCAAGAACGTCACCCCGGCACTGCCGCGGGCACCCGGCACGTTCACGATCTCCTTCACGGCGTATTCCAGCGCGACCTGTGGAGGTACGAGTAGCACCACGGTCTCGGGCGGCACGGTGACGGTGACGGCACCGGTGGCCAACCCGCCCACAACACTTCCTTGCGGGCTGAGGGTGGCGCTCGTGCTGGACGAGTCGGCCTCGATCAACGCAACTGACGCCGGACATGTTCGAGCCGCCGCCAATGGATTCGTGGAAGCGTTGAGCGGCACCGGGGCAAGCGTGGCGATTATCGCGTTTGCGCAAAGAGCCCGTACGGGGGTCCCCTACACGGAGGTCAGCGGGACGACGATCGGTAGTACCTTCCGGCCCTTCATCAACGGCACGGCTAGCCCCGCTTACCTTTACCCGCCCGCCACCGTGGGGACCCGCAGCGGCACGAACTGGCAGGGCGCACTCGATCAGGTCAACACTCTCGGCAAACTCCCAACCTCGTCGTGTTCGTGACCGACGGCGATCCCAACGGCACGAACTCGACGACCAGCTTCACTACCAGTTTGGACGGAGGCGTCGACGTGATGCCGCCCGCCGTCGCCGCCGCCGACGCCCTCAAGGGTGCTGCCACGGCATCAAGTGGGAATCCACACCGAACGGAACGGGGTGGACCCAGGCGCGGACGGGGGAGTGGAGGTTCACCGCGACCCTGACCACGTCAGGACATAGGTGGGTGAGGCCGGACGTGGGCTCGGTGGACTCCGTGAGCCTGGTCACCGACACCGATGGGACGGCCAGATTCGAGTGGGAGCTCACCCACCCCGAGGAGGCGACGCTGACGCTCGTCCGCGAGAACTCGAGGCCGGACTTCGACTTCGCCTATGCCGAGTGCACGGTTCATAACAGAGACACTGACGGTCACCAAGCACTTGGATCCAGAGAACGACCCGGGGCGCTTCAACCTGCTCGTCGACGGCAATGTGTGGAGGGCGGCCGCCGGCAACCTCGAGGGGACGGGCCGCCGCCTCCTTGCGCTCGGCACGCATACGGTCAGCGAGACCGCGGCGGCCGGGACCGACCTCGCTGATTACTCGAGCACCATCATCTGTCTAAACGGGACCAAGGTGGTCGCAGGACCGAGCACGGGAACGTCCATCTCAGCTGCTCGTCGACGGTACAGCGTTCGCTGAGGGGTCGGCGACGGCGGGACGACGGGCTCGCTCGAGTTTGAGCGCGGGACGTACAAGGTCAGTGAGCGCATCAGCGCCCCCGAGGCGAACGCGATCTCGCTCGATGATTACGACACCAGCACCACCTGCGTCAACACGACCACCGGCAAGAAGGTCGCATCTGGCGTGGGAACCGTGAGCAACCCGGTCTCGGTGAAGCTGAAGAGCGCGGCCAACGTCGTGTGCACCATCACCAACACGCGCAAGGTGGAGCCCGCCCCCGCAGCCGCCCACCCCGCCGGCGGAATGCCCAGACATCGACAATGGCATCCCCGAGTGCGGTCACGTGGCGGCCGCGCCACGCCTGTCGGTTACCAAGCAGATGCCCGTCCACGCGCGCGTCGGCGATCGGGTGCCGATCACGATCACCGTGGAGAACGTCGGACACCGGCCGCCTGCACGAGACCCCGCCCCCCGGCGGCCGGATCGTGGCGGTCGCGGACCATGGCTCCCTCCAAAGCGATGGCACCGTCATCTGGAATCTCGGGGACCTCGCGCCCGGGGAGAAGCGGACGGTCCACGCCACGATGCTCGTGACGGGAACGGGGTTGCAGACGGACATGGCGGTCGCCGCCGCCGCGAACGCCGATCCCGCCGTCGACGTCGCGACCGTGCGGGCCGCGGCAGCGGTGCGGCCTCCCACGTTCACCGGTTGAGCTGATCCGATCGCCACCCGCCCCGTCCGTCCCGGCGCGGGTGGCGGTCGGCACCCGGCCGTCAAGCTGACGCCGACACCGCGTGGGCCGCCAGCTGTCCGCAGGCGGCGTCGATTTCGCGCCCGCGGGTGAGGCGGACGGTGGCATCCAGGCCGTGGCGTTCGAGCTCCTCGCGGAACGCGGCGATCGCCTTGGGACTCGAGCCGGTGAAGCCCGAGTCGGTCGGGTTGTACGGGATCAGGTTGACCTTGAACAACCGCGGGTCGAGGATCGCCGCCAGCTGCGCCGCCTGCGCGAACGAGTCGTTGACGCCGGCTAGCATCACGTACTCGACGAACACCTTGCGACGCTTGCGCTCGTAGTAGGCCTCACAGGCGGCGATCACGTCGGGGAGCGGGTAGCGCTCGTTGACCGGCATCAACTCGGTGCGCAGCGCCGGGTCGGCCGCGTGCAGCGACAGCGCCAGGCGGATCGGCATCGGGTTGTCGGCTAGCCGCTCGATCCCCGGGATCCACCCGATCGTCGAGATCGCCGTGCGGCGGTGGGTGATCCCGAGGTCGGGCAGCCGTTCGCACGCGGCCAGGACGCTGTCGAGGTTCATCATCGGCTCGCCCATGCCCATGAATACTGCGTGATCGACCGCGCCGAGGCGGCGGTAGTGAAGCGCCTGATCGAGGATCTCGAACGCGGTTAGGTTGCGCCCGAACTTCATCTGGCCGGTGGCGCAGAAGGTGCAGGTGAGCGGGCAGCCCGACTGCGACGACAAGCAGATCGAACGCCGGCCGTCGCGGTAGACCATCAGCACCGCCTCGACCGGCCGGCCGTCGTGCGTGCGGAACAGCGCCTTGACCGTGCCGTCGGAAGCATGGGCCTCGTGCTCGACGGTCAGCGTCGAGAACGGGACGGCGTGCGCGAGTGAGGCGCGCAGGCCGAGCGGCAGGTCCGACATGTCTTCGAAGTCCGTGGTCCCGCGCGCCGCCCACCGCCACACCTGGCCGGCGCGGTAGCGCGGCTCGCCGAGTTCGGCCAGCGTTTGGTCGAGCAACTTCAGATCCACGGTGTCTATGGTGGCAGCAAGATGCGGCTCGCCAAGTTCCTCGCCACCGCAGGCGTCGCTTCGCGTCGAGCGAGCGAGGCGATTGTCCGTGCCGGCCGGGTTACCGTCGACGGCGAGACCGTCACCGACCCGGCGCGGGACGTTGGCCCCGAGGACGCCGTCGCGCTCGACGGCGAGCCGGTGTCCGCCACCCACGAGCGGGTCGTCTACGCGCTCAACAAGCCGCCCGGCGTCGTCTCGACCGCGCGCGACCCCCAGGGGCGCCCGACCGTGGTCACGCTGGTCCCGCAGACCGAGCGGCTCTACCCGGTCGGGCGGCTTGACATCGACACCACGGGGCTGATCCTGCTCACCAACCAGGGCGAGCTCGCGCACCGGCTCACCCACCCGAGCTTCGAGGTCGAGAAGACCTACCGGGTCGTCGTCGGCGGGCCGGCGCTCGAGGAGCGGGCGCTACGGGCACTGCGAACCGGGGTTGAGCTCGAGGACGGTCCCACCGCGCCGGCGCGCGTCCGGCGCGTGTCCGCGGACACGCTTGAGATCACGATTTACGAGGGGCGCAAGCGCCAGGTCAAACGCATGTGCGAGGCGGTGGGGCATCCGGTGAAACGGCTCGAGCGAATCGGCTTCGGCCCGCTCGAGCTGGGCGACCTGCCGCGCGGGCGGTGGCGCAAGCTGACCGACGCCGAGGTCGAGACGCTGACTGCGGCCGCTTCGCGACCTATGTAACTCGTGACGGCACGCCGCCGTCAGCGACGGTGACGACGTAAGCATGCCCGAACGCTGTCGCATAAATGATGGTCGTTGTGGTCGGCGCACAATGTCGCGACTTGCTGCGGCTGACCGGCACGCTTGAACCAAGCGGACTTTGGCGATTTACCCCCCGTATTTGTCAGCCGGATCGCCAAAGTTCGGACGGAGGGAGGAAATCCGGGCGTATTTCAGGTCAGCCTCCCCGGCTGCGTAGCTCGTCACAGCCACGCGGGTGCGCGCCCGATTGTCGAATTACGCAGGTGACCGTGAGCCAGGCCGGTGCCCGCGATCGCGCGATTCACCGGGCCGGCGGTCGCGCGATTCGCCCATCTAGCGCTGGGTTAGCAGCTCGTCGTTGACGAGTCGAGTCGACGTCAGCACGCGGGAGATCGCGCCCTGGGTCAGCCGGACGGGCCTCGCCGCCACCATGCGCAGGATCGAGAACTGGAGCTCGTGACGGACCGAGACCACGTGGAAGCCGGAGACCGGATAGCTGGATTGCATCCGTGACGGCCACAGGTTGCAGGCCGAACCCCACCAGCAGAAGCCGGCGCTGGGCGGCGCGGTGAACGACACCACGTCGAGCTCGCGGGTCCGGACCGACTCGTGGCCGCGCCAGAACGCGAGCCGGGGCATGTACAGCGACAGCGGCAGCAGGTCCTTGTAGTGCTGGACGAGGATCACGCGACCGCCTGCAGGGGCGTGTCCCAGAGCGCTCGCGACCACACGCCAGTCGGGGCGCTCGAGGTTGCGGTCGAAGGCCACGCCGGCCGTGGTGATCAGCCCCATGACGCACAGCGCGACCGCCGCAACCGTGCCCACGAAGCGCGGGCGAGGCACGGCCAGGCCGCCGGCGACGAGCAGCGCGCATGCCGCCCACAGTGCGAGCATGTTGCGCGTCAACAAGTCGTCGAACCCGGCCACGACGAGTATCAGGCTGAGCACGAATCCCGCCAGGGCGAGCCCGCCCGCGAGCAGGGCGCCGCGGCGCGGCTCCGGGGCGGAGCGCGTGAGCAGCAGCACCAGCGCGAGGACCACGATCGCGATCGAAAGCGGCTCGATCACCCCGTGCGCCGGCCCATCAAAACCGGCGGCGAACTGCGGAACGAGCTGGCCCAGGCGCCGGCCGAACGGCGAGTTCCCGATCCAGTTGCCCTTGCCGGTGCCGTGCTGGCTGATGGCGAGCGGGATCAGACCCAGGCCGCACAGCCCGACCACAGCGAACGCGATCTGGACGGGCCGCCGGTGGCGATGGACGACGAGCAGCCAGATCGCCTCCGGCACGACGGCGAGGACCGCGTAGTAGTGGGTGGCCAGTGCCAGCCCCGACGCGATCACCCACGCCGTCAACGAACGTGGAGTCGGATTTGCACGGGCATACGCGAACGCGAGCAGCGACAAGCTCGACAGCAGCGCGAGCATCTCGTACGAGCGCGCCTCTTGCGAGTACCAGATGAGCAACGGGCTGCACGTGGCCAGCGCGGCCGCGATCAGCCCCGCGCGCCGCGAGACCAGCTTCGCCCCGGCCGCGTACACCACCGGTACGAGCAGCACGCCGCACACCGCCGACAACGCGCGCAGCGGCGCCTCGGTGTAACCGAACACCCGTGCCCACACCCAGGCCACGCAGTAGTAGAGCGGGGGAGTGGACTCGGTCTGCGGGATCAGCCCGAGCATCTTGCCCGGCGAGAAGTGCACGAGCAGCGCGGTATTGGCCTCGTCGAACCAGAAGCCCTGATGACCGATCCGGTAAAAACGCAGGACGGCTGCCAGCACGGTGAGTGCCGCGACCGCGGTCACGGTGGGATCGGCCAGCAGCGCGCGGGTGCGCGCAACCGGTGCCCGGGCCGCGGGACCGCGCAGGTCGGGTGCCGCCGTACCGACGCTCACGGGCGAGATCTTATGACCAGGCTGGGCACGGATACCCTGGAGAGGCTGCAAACCCCTTAACAAGATTTCAACCCGCGCAGACGGCCTCCGTATCTCGCGCAGGGCAGTATTTCTGACTGATGCGACAGGACTCGAGCCAGATCGAAGGCGCTTCAGCGCCCACGCCGACCGCAAACGGCACCGGCATCCTGTCCGCGACGGCGGTCGGCGCGGGCCACGGGGAGGCGACCGTGGCGCTGCGCGGGCTGCCTTCGCTGCGCCTGCCGCGTGCGCTGCGCGTGCCGCAGGCGCTGCGAGAACCGCGCGCGGGACGGATCGCGCTCGCGGCGATCGTGGTCTGCGTGCTCGTGATGGTGGTCTACGAGTCCGGGGGCCCGACGCAGCTCGTGCCGCGCTCGAGCCAGATCTTCGCCTCGTGGGAGGCGGGGCCGCTGTACGGGCTGGTGAGCGGCCTTCACCCCGGGTCGACCGCGCTCGGCTACGCGCTGAGCGCCTTGATCCTCATCATGCTTGCCGCCTACGGCGTGGCGCTGGCGGCGCTCCGCACCCTGTCGATGCGGATGATCGTGGCGTGCATCGTGGCCGCCCACCTGCTCCTGGTGCTCGCGCCGCCGTTCCAGCTCACCGACATGTTCAACTACCTCGGATACGCGCGCCTCGGTGGGCTCCACGGGTTGAACCCGTACACGCACGTGATCGGCCAGGAGATGCACGACCCGGTCTATCACTTCGCGACGTGGCTGAACCTGCACAGCCCGTATGGCGAGCTCTTCACCGCGCTGAGCTATCCGCTGGCGCTGCTGCCGCTGCCGGTTGCCTACTGGATCGTCAAGGTGGTCACGGTGGCGCTCAGCCTGGCGTTCATCGCGCTCGTTTGCGACTGCGCGCGGCGCCTGGGGCGCGACCCGCGCTACGCCGCCGTGCTCGTCGGGCTCAACCCGATCTACCTGGTGTACGCGGTGGGCGGCTTCCACAACGACTTCTTCATGCTGGTGCCCTCGACGGCTGCGATCGCGCTCCTGCTGGCGCGGCGCGACCGCAGCGCCGGCGCCGTGTTGATGCTGGCGGTCGCCGTCAAGTTCACGGCGGTGCTGCTCCTACCGTTCCTGCTCGTCGCCGCGCACACCGGGGCACGCCGGCGCGCGATCGTGGAGGGAGCCGTGCTCGCGGCGGTGCCGCTGGTCGTGATGAGTCTGGCCCTGTTCGGGCTCTCGCTGCCCAACCTGTCCCAGCAGGGGACGCTGCTCACGCCGTTCAGCGTCCCCAACCTGTTCGGCTACGCGATCGGGATCGGCGGCGGGACGCCGGCGCTGTTGCGGTTGGCCGACGTCGCGCTGATCGTCGTCGTCGTGCTGCTGGTCCGCCGCCGTGGCGACTGGCTCAGCCACGCCGGTTGGGCAACGTTGGCGCTGATCGCCAGCCTAGCCTGGGTGATGCCGTGGTACGTGATCTGGGTGCTGCCCCTAGCTGCGCTCGGGACGAGCCTGCGGCTGCGACGCGCGGCGCTCGTGGCGACGGTGTTCCTGGTGATCACGTTCCTGCCCTCGTCGGGCACGCTGTGGAGCCTCCTGAATTTCAACCCGCTGAGCGGGTCCGCCGGACAGGCGTCGCAGACTCTTCAGGGCAAGCTATCTTGGTACCAGTGAGGCGTTGTCCGGCCTCTGCGGCTACGCCGCGAGCCACGCGTGCTGGACGCACGGAGGAAGTCACCCTCCGGAGACCTGTCTAGCGCAACTCCTAGCTGCTCCGCTGGGTTTATGCCGTGATTATTAGGATCGTGTTAGCGTCGCGCATCGATGCGTCTTGAAATAGAGCTGATCGATGGCGGGGGAGCCGGCCGGGCGGGTCCGGCGTCGGACCTACCGCCCATCTGGATCGGGCCTCGCCGGCGCCGGGGACTCGACCGCTTCGAGGTCGGGGTGCTCGTTGCGTTCGCCGCGCTGTCGGTGTTCGTGCTCGCGCTCGACGTAGCGCGGGTCGTCTTCGACGGCGCGGTGTGGACCGGGACGGACGGCGTCTACATCGTCGACCAGATGCAGTACCTGGCGTGGATCAAGGATGCCTCGCAGCACCTGCTGGTGTCGAACCTGTTTGTCCTGCGCTCGACGCCCGCGGACTACTTCCAGCCGGCCGTGGCGATCTCGGGCGGGCTCACCGCGCTGGGCGTCGCCCCGTGGGTGTCACTGCTGCTGTGGAAGCCGGTCGCGGTCGCGGCCTTCTTCTTCGGGGTGCGGGCGTACGCCCGGCGCAGCCTGGCCGGGCTATGGCCCCGCCGGGTTGTGCTCGTGCTGACGCTGTTCTTCGGCTGTTACACGTACATCTACGGGAACTGGAGCGTGCTCGGCGACCTGTTCCCGGGCTTCCTGACCTGGGGCTATGTGTTCGGGCTGATGGCGCTGGCCGCGATGGTGTGGGCCCTGGTGGCCTACGACGATGCCCGTCTGGGCGCCCGTCGGTGGTGGCTGCCGGGCCTGCTCGGCGCGGTGGCCACCTTGCTCCATCCGTGGAACGGAGAGCTCCTGATCGTGCTCGTGCTGGGGGCCGAGGCGGTGCTGCTGCTGGGGCGGCGCTACCGCCGTGAGTACGTGCGGCTGACCGCCGCGACCGTGATCGGAACGGGCGTGGCGCTCCTCTACTACGCGATCCTCGGCAAGGCCGATCTGAACTGGAGGCTCGCGCAGATCGCGAGCAAGCACTCGTTCCCGTTCACCGGGATCCTGATCGCGGTCCTGCCGCTACTGCTCCCGGCCCTCGTCGCGTACCGCAAGCGCCCGGCCACGTTCCTGGCCGCCGCCACGCGCACGTGGCCGGTGGCCGCCTTCGGGATCTTTCTCCTGTCCGGCACGAGCCTCGGGGCCACGCCACTTCACTCCTTCCAGGGGATCACGCTCCCGCTGAGCGTCCTGGCCGTCGAGGGGCTGCAGCTGCTCGGCTGGCGCCGGCTGCGCCATCCGGTCCTGATCGGGGCGGTTCTGGTCGGTTTGTTCACGATCCCGGCGACCATCGACGAGCTGAAGACCGCCCACGAGCTGTCGGCCCCCACCCCCGAGAACGCCAACTTCATCAGGCCCGACGAGAACGATGCGCTCAACTGGCTGGCCAGCGACAAGGAGCCGGGCAGCGTGCTCACGCGGAGCTACCTCGGCGCCGTCGTGCCAGGCCGCACCGGCCGTCACACGTACATCGGGGACTGCCTGTGGTCAGAGCCGGGGTGCCTCGACCTGGCGTGGAAGGCGCAGTCCCTGTTCAGCGGCACGCTCTCGCCGTCGGTCTCGCGCCGGTTCGTGCTCTCGAGCGGTGTCCGCTTCGTGCTCGCCGACTGCGAGACGACCGCCGACATGCGCAAGCTGCTCGGTCCCGTCATCCGCTCGACGCATTCGTTTGGATGCGCGGCGGTGTACGAGGTCGAATAAGGCGCCGCCGTCAGGCGCCGCCGACAATCCGACTGAGTACTCGCAGCGGCCTCTGGCAGACTGCCCCTCCATGCGGCTCTTCGCGCTGCGCGGCGCCAACAGCGTCACCGCCAACGAAGCCGCGGCGATCCTCTCCGCCACCGACGAGCTCATGCGCGAGCTGATGGAGCGCAACCAGCTCGAGCCGGAGGCGATGGTGAGCTGCATCTTCACGCTGACCGACGATCTGAATGCTGAGTTTCCGGCCGTGGCGGCACGGAACCTGGGCCTGAGCCGGGTGCCCCTGCTGTGCTCGCGCGAGGTGCCGGTGCCGGGGTCGCTGCCGCGCGTGATCCGGGTCCTGATCCACTACTACGCGTCGGAGGACCACGAGCCGTACCACGTCTACCTGCGCGAGGCGCGGGTGCTCCGGGCCGACCTCGAGTCAGCACAGTAGGACGGCGCCGCCGGGCAGGGATGCCCGGCGGAGCGGCCCCAAGGACGCCGCCGAAGGCGGCCCCAAGGCGCCGCCGCCAGGCGCCGCCGACAATCTCCCAGTTACGCTAGAGGCCGCCGATGCCGCTCGAGTTCGCAGCCCGCACGCGCCGCATCCCCGTGTACCCGCTGGCCGCCGGCTACGACCTCGGGGGCGACGTGGCGATGCTCGCCTCCAACGAGTCGTGCTTCGCGCCGCTGCCGTCGGTCGTCGAGGCCGCGTCGCGCGCGATCGCCGGTGCCCACCGGTACCCGGACCCGGCGTACGCGCCGCTCCGCAGGGCCCTCGCCGACCGCTACGGGATTCCGTCCCAGCGGATCGCACTCGGCAACGGATCGTGCGACGTCCTGCTCGCCGCCGGCGAGGCGCTGCTCGAGCCCGGGGCCGAGGTCGTCTACGCCTGGCCGGCGTTCAGCGTCTATCCGCATCTGGCTGCCGCCTCGGGCGCTCGCGCGATCGAGGTGCCGCTCGACGCCGATGATCGCCACGACCTCGACGCGATGGCCGCGGAGGTCACGGTGGCGACGCGCCTGGTGCTGGTCTGCAACCCCAACAACCCGACCTCGACGGCGGTTGGGCTCGACGAGATCGACGCGTTCATGCGGCGGGTTCCGAGTCACGTCTGCGTGATCCTCGACGAGGCCTACTGCGAGTTCGCGTTGACATTGGGCGACACCTACGCCTCGCTCGAGCTGCTGCGCCGGCACTCGAACCTGGTGCTCCTGCGCACCTTCTCCAAGGTGTACGGACTCGCCGCCCTGCGAGTCGGCTACGGCCTGTGCGGGAGCGAGGACTTCCGGGTCGCGGTCGACCAGGTCCGCCAGCCGTTCTACCTGAACGCCGCCGCGCAGGCGGCGGCGGTCGAGGCGCTGCGCCATCAGGACGAGGTCGAGCAGCGGGTGACCGAGACGATCGCTGAGCGCCTTGCGATGGAGGATCGGGTGCGCGCGCTCGGCCTGTGGGTGGCGCGGTCGGATGCGAACTTCATCTGGTTGCACCTCCCCGAGGACGTCGAGGAGGCCGAGGTGGTCAACGGGCTGAAGGACCGCGGCGTGCTCGTCCGCGCCGGCGCCGCGCTGGGCCGGGAGCGCTCGCTCCGGGTGACGATCGGGACGGCGGACGAGAACGAGCGCTTCGGCGACGCTCTGGCAGCCGTGCTCGCGTAACGCTTGGCATCTCGCCGGCCGTCTGGTACAACACGCTCGCGATGAGTACCGGTAGCCGCATTTATCTCGCTTTCCGCGGCTACTCGTACCCGTACGCCTGGCGATTTAGCTAGGCGCTCGGCTGCCCTAGTCCTCGCCCGCGAGCCGAACAGCGGGCCTGCGCGACCGTCGAGCCGAGCGCCGAAAAACCCCCCGGTCGGGTGTGAAACCGGCCGCTCCCGCTTTCGTACAGTCTCCAGTCACTCAGAGAGGACAGCAGATGATGATCGTGATGAAACCGACGGCCACCCAGCAGGAGGTGGAAGCCGTCGTCGAGCGAGTCAGAAGCGTCGGTGCGCGCACTCACGTCAGCCGTGGCGAGGAGGTCACCGTGATCGGCGCCATCGGCGATCGCGAGCACGTCGCGCGGCTCGAGCTCGAAGGTTACGCGGGCGTCGACCGCGTCGTCCCCATCCTGAAGCCCTACAAGCTCTCGTCGGTGCAGTTCAAGCACGGCGAGCGGACCGTGCTGGACATCGGGGGGCGCAAGTTGGGCGGAAGCAACTTCGCGATGATCGCGGGGCCGTGCACGGTCGAGTCGCGCGAGCAGACGCTCGACACGGCGCGGATCGTCCGCGACGCCGGCGCCACCCTGTTCCGCGGTGGCGCGTACAAGCCGCGCACCTCCCCCTACGCGTTCCAGGGCCTGGGCCAGGAGGGGCTGCGGCTGCTCGCGGAGGCAAAGGCCGAGACCGGGCTGCCGATCGTCACGGAGCTGATGGACCAGCGCGATCTCGACCAGATGCTCGAGGTGGCCGACGTGATCCAGATCGGCGCGCGCAACATGCAGAACTACCCCCTGTTGGCCGAGGTGGGGCGCTCGGGCTGTCCGGTGCTGCTCAAGCGCGGCCTGTCCGCCACGCTCGAAGAGCTGCTGATGGCCGCCGAGTACGTGCTCAAGGAGGGCAATCCGGCGGTGATGCTGTGCGAGCGCGGGATCCGCACGTTCGAGACCGCCTACCGGTTCACCCTCGATCTGATGGCCGTCCCGGTGCTCAAGGAGCTCACCCACCTGCCGGTGATCGTCGACCCGAGCCACGCCGCGGGCCGGCGTGACCTCGTGCTGCCGCTGTCGCTGGCTGCCGCCGCGGCCGGGGCCGACGGGATCATCGTCGAGGTGCACCCGCACCCGGACCAGGCCATCTGCGACGGCCCGCAACAGCTGGTCGCCGATGACTTCCCCGAGTACATGGCGCGCGTGCTGGCCGCGGCCGAGGTCGCGGGCAAGGCGCTCGCCGCCGTATAACGGGTCGTCGAACTCTTGAAGATCGCGCTCGTCGGCGTGGGGCTGATCGGCGGCTCGATCGGGCTGGCGGCGCGACAGCGGCTGCCCGCGACGGTGGCGGGCTACGACACCGATGCCGAGGCGCTGGAGCTCGCCCGCGAGCGGGGAGCGATCGATCGCCCGGCCGACAGCATCGCCGACGCCGTCAGCGAGGCCGAGGCGGTGTTCGTGGCGGTCCCGGTGGGCCGGCTGGCTGACGCGGTGCAGGCGGCAATCGCGGCCGCGCCGGCGGACGCGGTGATCTCCGACGTCGGGTCAACCAAGCGCGCGATCGTGGCCGCCCTGGAGGATCCGCGATTCGTCGGCGGCCACCCGCTGGCCGGCGCCGAGACCGCCGGCGTGAGGTATGCCCGGGAGGACCTGTTCGAGGGCGCCACGTGGTATCTGACGCCGACGCCGACCACCTCGGGCATCCTGTACGAGCGCCTGCACCGGCTGCTGCGCACGCTCGGGGCCCGGCCGGTGGCGATCGAGCCCGAGACGCACGACATCATCCTGGCCACCGTGTCCCACCTGCCGCACGTCCTCGCCAACGTGCTCGTCGCCCAGGCTGCGCAGACTCTCCAGGCCGGCGGCGAGCGTTTACCTGCCACCGGCCCGAGCTTCCGCGACGCCACCCGCGTGGCCGGCGCGCCGAGCGCGATCTGGACCGACATCTACATCTCAAACCGCGACGCGCTGGCGGCCGGGATCGATGACACGATCGCGCGCCTGGAGGCGGTGCGCGACGCGCTTGACGCGGCCGACGGTCCCCGCCTGACCGATTGGAACGACGCGGCGGCGGCCGATCGCCGGCGGCTGCTCGAGGCCCAGCTCGCCGGTGGCCCGCTGTTCGAGCTGCGGGCCTCGGTGCCGAACCGGCCGGGCGTGGTGGCACAGCTCGCGCTCGAGCTTGGGCGAGCCGGCGTCAACATCACCGACATGGCGCTCTATCCCGCCCCGGACATGCGCGAGGGCGTGGTCGCGCTGTGGATCGCCGGCGAGGAGCAGGCGGGCCGGGCCGAGGAGCTGGTGGGCACGTTGGGCTTTCCGGTGGCGCGCGCGTGAACCTTCGCTTCGACCCATCGCCGCCGCTGCGCGGGACGATTCGCGTGCCGCCGGACAAGTCGATCTCGCATCGCGCCGCGATCGTCGGCGCGATGGCCTCCGAGCCGGTCAGGGTCCGGGGCTATCTCGACGCGGCCGACACGCGCTCCACGCTCGCCGCCATCCAGCGGCTGGGCGCGAGCGTCGAGGACCGCGGCGAGGAGCTCGTGATCCGGGGCTGCGGCCTGCGCAACGCCCTCGCACCCACCGACCCGATCGACGTTGGCAACGCGGGCACACTGATGCGCCTCCTGCCCGGGTGGCTGTCCTGCCAGCAGGGGCGGAGCTTCATGCTCGACGGCGACGAGTCGATCCGGCGGCGCCCGGTCGATCGGATCGCAGAGCCGTTGCAGCGCATGGGGGCGCGGATCGAGGCGCGCGAGGGGCGCTACCCGCCGTTCACCGTCCACGGCGCCGCGCTCAGTGGGATCGTCTACGAGCTCCCGGTGGCGAGCGCCCAGGTCAAGTCGTGCGTGCTCCTGGCCGGACTCGTGACCGATTCGACCACGGTGATCGAGCCCGTCGCCAGCCGCGATCACACCGAGCGGATGCTGGCCGCGGCCGGGGCTCCCGTGCAGCGGGTCGGCGGGGCGGGCGAGGGTTATCGCACCACCGTCGCCAACACCGATGAGCTCGAGCTCGAGCTCATCGAGGTGCCGGGCGATCTGTCCTCAGCCGCCTTTCTGATCGCCGCCGGGGTCCTGGTCCACGACTCGCGCCTCGTGCTCGAGGGGGTCGGGGTGAACTGGACGCGCGCCGGCTTCCTGCGCATTCTCGAGCGGATGGGAGCGATCGTGCTGTCGGGTGCCGAGCCGCCCGGGTTCTTCATGCCGCGCGAGCCGGTGGCCGACATCGACGTCTCGAGCGCGCCGATCGAGGGCACGACCGTGGAGGCCAACGAGGTGCCGCTGGCGATCGACGAGCTTCCGTTGGTGGCGCTACTCGGCTGCTTCGCCGAAGGAGAGACGGTGGTGAGGGGAGCCGGGGAGCTCCGCATCAAGGAGTCCGACCGGATCGCCACCGTGGTCGACGGGCTGCGGGGCCTGGGGGCGGAGATCGAGGCGCTCCCCGATGGATTCGCGGTCACCGGGAGCGGCCGCCTGCGCGGCGGCGTGCTCGACGCCCACGGCGACCACCGGCTGGCGCTCCTCGGGGCGGTGGCCGGCCTCGCCTCCGAGCAGGGAGTCGAGGTGGTGGGGATGGAGGCGGCCGATGTGTCCTACCCCGGTTTCGCTCGCGACGTGGCCCGGCTGGCGTCGTGACCGTCGTGGCCATCGACGGACCGGCGGGCGCGGGCAAGTCAACCGTCGCGCGGGCGCTCGCCGAACGGCTCGGATTCACCTACCTGAACACCGGGGCGATGTACCGGGCGGTGGCGCTGGCGGCGTCGCAGCGGGGGGTCGAGCCCGGACAGATCGCGGAGTCGCTGGCGATCGGGCCGGGGGAGCGGACCCTGCTCGACGGCCGCGACGTGACCGACGAGATCCGCATGCCGGCGGTGTCCGAGGCGGCGTCGCGAGCCGCCGCCGACCCGGTAGTGCGCCGGGTGGTCGTGGCCAAGCAGCGAGATCTGCTCGAGCACGGCGACTGGGTGGCGGAGGGCCGCGACATCGGCACCGTCGTCGCGCCGGATGCCGAGCTCAAGGTGTTCCTGACCGCCGATCCGGCCGAGCGGGCGCGGCGGCGCGCGGACGAGCTCGGCATCGACCCGGCCACGGTGCTGGCCGAGCAGACGATCCGCGACGAGCGCGACCGCACGCGCAAGCACTCGCCGCTGGCGCCGGCCGCCGGCGCGGTGGAGGTCGACACCACCGGGATCACGGTGGACGAGGTGGTCGACCGGATCGCCGCGCTCCTCCCTGGCACACACCGCTAGCGATTCCCGCCCCGATCGGCGGACCCGAGTCGACTACGCTCGGGTCCCGCTCATGAAGGTCGCAATCGTCGGATACCCGAACGTCGGCAAGTCCTCGCTGGTCAACCGGCTCACCGAGTCGCGCGAGGCAGTCGTGCACGAGCAGCCCGGCGTCACCCGCGACCGCAAAGAGCTGCCCACAGAGTGGAACGGCCGCTCGCTGACGCTGATCGACACCGGCGGGGTCGATCTCGACGATCGCGCCGAGCTCGCCTCCCAGGTGCACGATCAGGTGCGGGCCGCGCTGGCCGACGCCGACGTGGCGGTGCTGGTCGTCGACGCCAAAGCCGGCCCGCGGCCAGGCGATCACGAGGTCGCCGACCTGCTCCGGCGCGCGCCGAAGCCCGTGCTGGTGGCAGCGAACAAGATCGACACCGTCCGCGATCTTCCGCTCGCCGCCGAGTTTCACCGCCTTGGTTTGGGTGAGCCGATCGCGGTCTCGGCGGCGCAAGGGCTCGGCACCGGCGACCTGCTCGACCGGATCGTCGAGCTCGGCCCGTCGTTGGACGATGAGGACGACGGTGACAAAGACGGGGTCGTGCGGCTGGCGGTCATCGGACGCCCGAACGTGGGGAAGTCCTCGCTGGTCAACCGCTTCGCCGGCGCGGAGCGCGTGATCGTCTCGCCTGTGGCGGGGACGACCCGGGACGCGATCGACCTCCCGATCGAGTTCGAGGGGCGCCGGCTGATCCTGGTCGACACCGCCGGCCTGCGCCGGGCCGCCAAGGTGGGGGAATCGGTCGAGTACTACACGTCGCTGCGCTCGCGACGCGCGGCCGAGCGGGCGGACGTGGCGCTCGTGGTGTGCGACGCGAGCGACGGAATCACCTCTCAGGACCTGCGCGTCGCCGAACTCGCGATGCGCAGCGGCTGCGCCACCGCACTCGTCCTCAACAAATGGGACATCGCGGAGGGGGTTGATCTCGACCACGAGCGCGCCCGCGCCCACCAGAAGCTCCGGCTGCGCCCTCGGGTTCTGACAGCGAGCGCCAAGACCGGGCGCAACATCCAGCGGCTGCTGGCAGAGGCGATCGCGCTGGCCGACCGCCGGGCCGCCCGGATCCCCACCCCGCAGCTCAACCGCTTCCTGTCCGACGTGACGGCGGCCCGCCAGCCCCCGGTCGGCGGACCGGCGCGCGGCGGGCACCGGCTGAAGCTGCTCTACATGGCTCAGACCGACGAGCGGCCGCCGCGGTTCTCGATCCAGGTCAACTCGCGGGCCCGGGTGACGCGCGACTACGCCTACTTCATCGAGAACCGACTGCGCGAGCGCTACCACTTCGAAGGGGTGCCGGTGATCATCGACTTCGTCGAGCGCAACGAGCGCCGGGCCCCCGGCCGGCGGCGCACGGCGGTCGCCTGAGCCCGAGCTCGGGGAGTCGGCGCGTCACTGGGAATAGATCGGTCGGCGGCGCCTGACGGCGGCGCCTACTGGCGCAAAAACTGCCCAAGGATGCTTCAGTGACGGGCGTCGATGTCCGCGGTCACGCCACTCGTCCGACGCCGGGCAGCCTGCTGGACGGGCGGACGGGGGTCGCCGGCGCGATCGGCCTGCTCCTGGACCGTCCGGCGATCGCCGGCACCGCGATCTCGCTCTCGGCGGTGCCCAGCGGGGCGCAGATCCTCATCCACAGCGTGTTGGCCGCGAGCGCGAAGTCGGGGGCCCGCTCGTTCACGCCGACGCTTCAGTCGGTGCTGCCCTCCGGCTCGACGCTGATGCTCGACGTCGACGGACTCGACCGGATGGCGCCGGAGCTGCTGCACGCCGCCGGTGATGCCACGGTGCACGAGGTCCAGCTCGGTCCGGGTTTGCAGGTCGATTTCGGCGTGTGGGGCGGGCTCGCGGTCGTATCGACGAGCATCCAGGCGATCGACGAAGTGGCGCCGCGCAGCCGCGCCCTCGCGGATGACGCCGCCTATAAGGCCGTGATTCCGGATGGGTCGGGGCCGGTGTCCTCGCTACTCTTTGGCGACTTCACCAGGCTCCTGAGCCTCGCGGAGCAGACGGGCTTGACGAGCGGCACGCGCCCCGCGAGCTGCTGCCCGACCTCTCGAAGGTCCGCACGATCGGTCTGAGCTCCACGAGCGGGGAGAACGACACGACGACGGAGCTGACGCTCGAGATCCCATGACCATGCTTGCTGACAACGAGTTCCTGTTCACGTCGGAGTCGGTGACCGAGGGGCATCCGGACAAGATCGCGGATCAGATCTCGGATGGCGTGCTGGATGCCGTGCTGCGCGACGACCCGGTGGGACGGGTGGCGTGCGAGACGCTGGTGAACACGGGCCTGGTGGTGATCTCGGGCGAGATCACGACGACCACCTACGTGGACATCCAGGAGATCGCGCGGGAGACGATC
>DASPPG010000044.1:0-2340 GCA_035625625.1 Solirubrobacteraceae bacterium | reverse complement strand
CGGCACCCGCACCGGGTGCAGCTTGCCGGCCACCAGCAGCCTCGCCAAAAGCTCCGCGTCGCGGCGATCGGTCTTGACCCGCTCGCCTGACCCACGCGGAATCTTCGACGGCGCCGCGACCACACACTCCACGCGACGCTTGGCGAGCTCCCGCGCGAGTCCGTACCCGGTCGGGCCGGCCTCATACGCCGCCCGCACCCGGCCCGGCAGCGCCGCGCAGAACCCGGCCACCCGGTCAACGTCCATCTCCATCCCGAAGAACTGCAACTCGCCCGTCTCGGCGTCCAGGACCGCCGCCACCACCTTCGCGGCGTGCACATCCAAGCCGACGAGGGTTCTAGCCTTCGCCATGGCTGGCTCCTCCTATGCGATTGTGGGCCGCCGCGCGGTGGCAGCCGCGCGGCACGAAGGTCACCCCCGCAACAGCGCGGGAGGACCGGCCTCTACCTTCGCCGCAGACTGGCCGGTACCTCCATATTGTCTAAAGAAGAGGAGAAGGAGGTTGTCCGGATTCTCGTGGAACTTTGAGTGGCGGTCCTCCCGTCCCGTCCGCTCCGGCTGGGAGCGTTCGGGGCGTCAACCAAGTCCGAAAGGACGGGAGGAACCGCCATGCAGAAGGTACCCGGCCGGAAGGTCGTTACTGCCGCGCAGGATGGTGAGAGGGCGCTACCAGCGGAGATTCAGGACGCGCTGGGTCAGCTGGTCGGGGCAGCGAGGGAGGGGCTGCTCGCGCTGAGCGTGGGTGCCGGGCTCGTGCTGGTGCGCGAGCTGATGGAGCTTGAGGTGGAGCAGCTCGCGGGCCCGAAGGGCAAGCACGGCCCCGACCGGGTGGTGAAGCGTCACGGCTACGAGGATGGGTCGGTGACGCTTGGCGGCCGACGGGTCAAGGTTCGCCGTCCGCGGGTCAGGAGCATCGTGGAGGATCGCGAGCTGTCGCTGGCCAGCTACGGGTACTTCGCCTCGCGCGATGTGCTTGAGCAGGTGGTGATGGACCGGATGCTCGCTGGCGTCTCCGCCCGCCGCTTCGCGCGGGTGGGCGAGCCGGTCGGCGAGGCCGTCGAGCGGCAGTCGAGCGCGACGTCGAAGAGCACGGTGTCTGAGCTGTTCATCGAGTCGACCCGCACGGCGCTTGATGAGCTGATGGCTCGCCGCCTGGACGACGTCAGGCTGGCGGCGATGATGATCGATGGCATGGAGATCGCCGATCGCACCCACGTCGTCGCGCTGGGGATCGCCACCGACGGGGTGAAGATCCCACTCGGGCTGTGGGAGGGATCGACCGAGAACGCGACCGTCGCCACCGCGCTACTGAGCGATCTGGTCGCGCGCGGCCTGGACCCCGAGCAAGCGATCCTGTTCATCATCGACGGCGGCAAGGCCATACGCCGCGCGATCCGCGACGTGTTCGGCGAGCGGGCGCTCGTTCACCGCTGCCACCGGCACAAGGAACGCAACGTCTGTGACCAGCTCCCCGAGGTCGAGCGCGAGCGAGTCCGCGCGCGGCTCCGGCAGGCCTGGGCGCTCACCGATCCCAAGGCCGCCCGCGAGCGGCTCCGGCGCCTGCTCGCTGAGCTTGAGCGCTCCTGGCCGGACGCCGCTCGCTCGCTCGCCGAGGGGCTCGAGGAGACGCTCACCCTCACCCGCCTGGGGGCCACCGGCCAGCTCGCCAAGACGCTGTGCTCGACCAACCCGTGCGAGTCGATGATCGAGATCGTCCGGCGCACCCACCGCAACGTCAAGCGCTGGCGCGAGGGCGACATGCGCAAGCGCTGGACGGCCGCCGGCATGCTCGAAGCCGAGTGGCAGTTCCGCAGGATCATCGGCTACCGCCGCCTCGCCGAACTGGTGATCGCGATCGAACGCCACGCGCTGCGCACGGCTACCGAGCACAAGCCGGTTACTGGCATTCAAGGTGACACTCGGAGTGACATAGGGACGAGTGACACTTACACCGACATGACCCAGAAGACGCATTTGACAGTCACGGTATAATAGTTACAGAACGCACCAACCTGGGATGGATCGCCGGTCAAAATCCACGACGATCCGGACATCCTCCCGACCAGGGGCCGTTGCGGATCAGGTCGCCGAGGGATCGTAAGGGTACGTTCGAGCCGCAGATCGTCCGCAAGCGTCAGACCCGGTGGGTCGGGTTCGACGAGAAGGTGATCAGCCTGTACGCGCGCGGGCTGACCGTCCGCGAGATCAAGGAGCATCTGGCCGAGATCTACGGGACCGAGGTCTCGCCGGATCTGATCTCGAGGATCACCGACGCGGTGCTCGAGGACGCCAAGGCGTGGCAGAACCGGCCGCTGGAGCGGCTGTATCCGATCGTCTACC
>DASPPG010000043.1:0-68032 GCA_035625625.1 Solirubrobacteraceae bacterium | reverse complement strand
GAGGCGGCCCGCGCCACCGAAGGCGCCTTCATCTCGACCATTCACGGCTTCTGCGCGCGCGTCTTGCGCGCGCACTCCCTGTCCGCCGGCCTGGACCCCGCGTTCGCCGTGCTGGACGCACCCGACGCCGACCAGCTGGCTGACACAGCCTTCAACGACGCGCTCGAGGAGCTGGCGCGAACCAGCCCGGACACGGTCGACCTGATCGCCGCCTACGGCGCCGGCGGGCTGCGCAGCGCGATCCTCCAGGTTCACGGCGAGCTGCGCTCGCGCGGCCAGCGCCGGCCGGTGCTTCCGCCACTCGGGCCCGCGCCGGACCTCGAGGCCGCGCGCTCGGTCTTACGGGACGCCCGCGCCGCCGCGGTGCGCGAGCTGGCCACGATCGACCACCCCGGCGCGCGCGTGATCGAAGCCCTCGCGCGGCTCGAGCGGTGCGACGCGCTGCTCGACCTCGACGATCCCTGGCCGGGGGACCTGTGGGCCGTGACCCTCCCCGGGGGAAACGGTGCCGCGCTCTGCACCGAGGTCTGCGTGCGCTACGGCGAGGCCCTGGTCGCGTTCCGGACCGCCTGCGAGCACCGCCGGGCGGTCCAGGTCCACGACCTGCTCGACCGCCTGCTCCGGTTGTTCGGTGAGCAGTACGCGCGGGCCAAGCGCGAGGTCTCGGGGCTCGACTTCGAGGACCTCGAGCTCGACTGCCGCGAGCTTCTGCGCGGCGACGCCGCGCTGCGCGAGCGCTATCGCGTGCGCTTCGCCCGGATCATGGTCGACGAGCTCCAGGACACCAACCACGTCCAGCTCGAGCTGATCGAGCTGCTCGCCTCGTCGAACCTGTTCACCGTCGGCGACGCCCAGCAGTCGATCTACGGCTTCCGGCACGCCGACGTGGAGCTGTTCGAGTGCCGCGGCGCCGCGCTGGCCGAGGTGGGGGCGCGGGCGACGCTCGACACCAACTTCCGCTCGCGCCCCGAGATCCTGGCCGTCATCAACGGCCTGTTCGAGCGCGAGCTGCGCGAGCGGTTTCGACCACTGCAGGCCGGGCGGGAGCCGGATCCCGACCCGGCGGTCGAGCCGCTGGTCGAGTTGCTGGTGGCCGACAAGGGAGCCGACTGGGCGATGGAGGGACTCGGGGCGCCGTGGCGGGTGGCCGAGGCGCGTGCGCTCGCCGCCCGGCTCGAGCGCCTGCTCAGCTCCGGCACCCCGCCCCGCGACGTGGTGCTCCTGACCCGCGCCACGACCGATCTGCGCGTTTACGAGCGCGCCCTCGAGGACCGCGGCATCCCCACCTACGTGATCGGTGGGCGCGGCTACTGGGCCCATCCGCAGGTGATCGATATGGTCAGCTACCTCGAGGCGCTGGCCAACCCGCGCGCCGAGGAGGCGCTCTACACGGTCCTGATGTCGCCGCTGGTCGGGGTGTCGGCCGACGCGCTGGTCGTGCTGGCGGCGACCGCGCGCGCCCGGTCCTGCGATCCGTGGCGGGTGCTGAGCGAGGTCGACGGGGCGCTCGACGGATTGGGGGATGGGGATAGGGATTTACTGGATCGGTTCGCAAACCTGTTCGCCGTCGAGCGGGAGGTGGCCGCCCGCGCCGGCCCCGGGGCGCTTATCGAGCGCGCCATCGAGCAAACGGGCTACGACCTGGCCGTCCTGGCGATGCCGGGCGGGCAGCGCCGGCTGGCCAACGTCCGCAAGCTGATGCGCCTGGCGCGCGAGCACGAGGCGGCGCACGGTCCCGATCTGCGCGGCTTCCTCGATCTGGCTGCGCGGCGCGCCCGGACGGGCTTCGCCGGCGGTGCCGGCAGCGGCGAGTCGCGCGAGTCAGAGGCGCCGGTCGAGGGCGAGGCGCTCGACGCCGTGCGCCTGATGACGATCCACCGCGCCAAGGGGCTCGAGTTCGAGGTGGTGTGCGTGGCCGACCTCGGTCGCGGCCCGCGGTGGCGGGCCGAGCTCATGCGGATCGGCCGCGACCGCCGGTTCGGGCTGCGCCTGGCCGAGCCCGGCACCGGCAAGCGCGAGTCGGCGCTCGACTACAAGGCGCTCGGCAACGAGCGGCAGGCGGCCGAGGCGGACGAAGAGCGCCGGCTCTTCTACGTGGCCATGACCCGCGCCCGCGAGCGGCTGATCCTGAGCGGCGCGGCCAAGCTCGACGTCTGGCCTGAGTTGAACGGCCCCGGCGGGGGAGGAGGCCCGATCGCCTGGATCGGGCCTGGCCTAGCTGAGCGCGACGACGTGGCGATCACGTTCGTGCAGCCTGAGAACCTCGGCGTGCCGGAGGCGCCACCGCCCATACCCGAACCTCCACCGCCGCCGCCCATACCGGAGCCGCCACCGCCGCCGCGCGAACCGCCACCGCCGCCGGCGCTGGCTGCGCTCGGCTACACCTCTCTGGCCGAATACCAACGCTGCGGCTACCGCTTCTACGCCGAGCGGGTGCTGCGGCTCACGGCGCTCCCGGTTCAACGCGGGGGCACCCACGCGTCGACGGGCACACTCAGCGCCACCGAGCGCGGGACGCTCGTGCATGCGCTGCTCGAGCGCCTGGACTTTCGCCGGCCGGTCGTGGCGACCGGGGAAGCGATCGCCGACCTGGCCTCGCGCCACGGGCTGACGGTCGCTCCGGGCGGTGCCGACGCGGCCCAGATCATCGAGCTCGCGGACCGCTTCGCCACCAGTGACCTCTGCCGGCGGCTGGGCCGCGCGACCGGAGTGCGCCGCGAGGAGGGATTCAGGTTCCTGCTCGACGACATGCTGATCGGCGGCGTCTTCGACGTGATCGCACGCGAGCCCGGCGGCCGGACGCTGATCGTCGATTACAAGACCGACCGGCTGGACGGAGCCGACCCGCAGGAGCTCGCCGATCTTGCCTACGGCACACAGCGACTCGTGTACGCGCTCGCCGCGCTCCGCGCCGGCGCGGTGGAGGTAGAGGTCGTGCACACGTTCCTCGAGCTTCCGCAGCGGCCGGCGGTGGCGACGTTCACGCGCGAGCAGGCGCCGGCGCTCGAAGCCCGGCTGGCGGGCGCGGCGCGGGGAGTCCTGGAGCGCCGCTTCACCGTGACCGATGCGCCGCACCGGAGCGTGTGCGACGGCTGCCCGGCCGAGGGCGGCCTGTGCTCCTGGCCCCTTGAGATGACCCGGCGCGACGCTCCCGATCGGCTGTTCTGAGCGGCGCCAGGCGGGCGGGCTTCCAGTGGTAGGGAGCCGGGCGGACCGGATCGATACGCCGACGTCCGGGCGTCCACCGGGCTCGGCCGCGTGGAGGTTGGGAGATGCCGAGTCCGCGAGTCGCCGTGGTCGTTTCGGCTCTGGTCGCGAGTGCGGTGCTTGCCTTGCCCGCGATGGCACAGTCACCGGCGACCCCGCGCCGGGCGACGCGGTCACGCTCACCGGCCAGAACTTCGGCACCACGCAGGGGTCGAGCTACCTCACGCTCGCCAGGGCAATACGAGCTGGGGCGCGCCGTACGACGGCGCCAAGCTCACGATCACCAGCTGGAGCAACACGTCGATCAGCTTCGATCTGCCGCCCGACAGCGGTTCGTTCCCGCTTCTGCCCGGGCAGCGCGACGGTGACTGTCACCGCGAATGGGCAGACGTCGAACTCCGAGACGATCACGGTGACTTCGTAGGCTGGGTGTCGAAATGGACGTCGACCTGCTCGACGTCGTGGCGCTCCTCGACCTTGGCCAGCGCAGCCAGCGTCTCCCGGTCCGCGGGCGCCTCGGGGGGGCCGAGCAGGCTGCGCGGCCACAGGTGGCGCACGATCACGACGTTGATTTCGGCCGCGTACAACGTGAGCCTGGAGATCAGGTGTAGCCACACGAGCAGCCCGATCACGGTTGCGAACGTGCCGTAGGTGTTGCTGGCGTGGCTCAGGAAGTGCTTGACGTAGATGCCGCCGACCAGCTGGAGGATCTCGAGGAACAGCGCGGCGATTCCCGCGCCCAGCCATAGACATCGCGTCGGGACCGTGGCCGCTGTCAGGAAGCGGAAGGCCGCGAGGTACAGGCCTAAGTTGACGGCCAGCGAGACGAAGACCGCGCCGACCGTGACCAGCGGGCCGCCGATCGCGGAGATCAGGCCGGTGATCGCGGCCGAGAGCACGAACAGCACGCCCAGGCAGATCAGCAGCAGCAGACCGCGCAGTCGGGCGTGGATGAAGTCGGGCCGGTCCTTGTACGGGACCGCCCACACCCGGTCGAAGGCGTTCTGTGCCGCCCGGGTGACGCCCAGTCCGCCCCACAGCGACGTGAGGAGGCCGAGCACCAGAGCCGTCACCTTTCCTGTCAGCGCGTGGGCCTGGAGCTGATCGCCGACGACCGGGAACTGGCCGAGCACCGAGTTCTTCACGTCGTTGTAGAGCTCGGTATTCCCCTGGAGCACGAAGCCGAGGATCGTCGTGAACACGAGCAGCAGCGGGAAGATCGAGAAGAACGCGTAGTACGCGACCAGCGCGGCGAGGCTGCCCGCCTGGTCGTTGCCGAACTTCCTGATCACGGCGAACGGAATCGCCCAGCCGGTGTGCTTTTGCTGGAAGCGGTCGAACCTGCGGACAGGACCGAGCAGATCCATCGATCGGTAGGTACCCGGGGGGGATTTGGCGGGAATGCTTGACCGTATAGTGACGCCGGTGGCGGCAGTGCGTGCCAACGGGCTCGTCAAGCGGTTCGAGACGACGGTCGCGGTCGACGGGGTGGACCTGACCGTGCAGGAGGGAGAGGTACGAGGCCTGCTCGGTCCCAACGGCGCCGGCAAGACGACGCTGCTGCGGCTGCTGTTCGGGCTGGTGGCGCCCGACCACGGGCAGATCGAGCTCTTCGGCCACCCCCTCGGGACGGCCGAGGCGGTCAACCTCGACGGCGTCGCGGGATTCGTCGAGGAGCCCACGTTCTATCCCTACCTGAGCGGCCGGGTGAACCTCGAGCTCTTCGCCGAGCTCGACGGTGGGGTGACCGCGGGCGGCGTCGACGAGGTGCTTGAGATGGTCGGCCTCGCCGAGCGGGGTGGAGATCGCGTCAGCGGCTACTCGACCGGCATGCGCCAGCGGCTGGGGATCGCGGCGGCGCTCTTGCGCTCGCCGAGGCTGCTGCTCCTCGACGAGCCGACCAGCGGCCTCGACCCGGCCGGCGCCCGTGACATGGCTCGGCTGGTGCGCCGGCTCGCCGCCGGCGGGACCGCCGTGCTGCTCTCGAGTCACCTGATCGGCGACCTCGAGAACGTGTGCGACTCGTTCACCGTGCTGCGCCGTGGCAAGGTGGTTTGGGACGGGAGCGCTCGGCAGTTGCGTGAGCAGGCTCCCGGCTCGGCGTATCGCCTGGCCACCAGCGACGATGCTCGCGCGCTCGAGATCGCCGAGCAACATCCGGGCGTGCACGCCTCCTCCTCGCCGAGCGGCGAGCTCCGGCTCGCGGTGTCGACGTCAATGGGATTGGCGGCGGCGCCTGGCGGCGGCGCCTTGGTCGACGACTACGTGCTCGATCTCGGACGGGCCGACATCGCGGTGCGCCGGCTCGAGCTCGTGGTGAGCCCGCTCGAGTCGATGTTCTTCGCGCTGACCAGCGACGTCGAGCTCGACCTGGCCGCGCTCGGCGATCTGATCGAAGCGGCCCTCGCCCAGACATGAGCGCCACCCACGCACTGCGCCCGGGGGAGGCACTGCCTGTCCCGCCCGCCGGGTCCGGCGGCGGCGTCTGGCACGTCTACCGCGCCGAGCGGCGCAAGCTCTCCACGCAGCTGGCCACGCGGCTGTTGGCCCTGGTGTGCGTGCTCGGCCCGTTCGCGTTCGCGGGTGTGCTCAAGATCCAGAGCGGCAGCCCGGCCGACGCGCTGTTCGGCGTGTGGGTGCATCAATCGGGCTTCGCACTGTCGCTGGTCGTGCTCGGGTTCTGCGGCTCGTGGGGCTTCCCGGTGCTCGCGGGCGTGCTCGCCGGTGACATCTTCGCCTCGGAGGATCGCTACGGCACCTGGAAGATGGTTCTGACCCGCTCCTCCACGCGGCGGTCCCTGTTTGCCGGCAAGGTCCTGGCCGCGTTCACGTTCTCGGTCGGGCTGCTGTTGCTGCTCATGGTCTCGAGCCTGGCGGCCGGACTGCTCCTGGTCGGCACGGGCAAGCTGGTGAGCCTGGGCGGGACCGAGCTGTCGAACGGCCACGCGCTGGTGCTGGTGGTGATCAGCTGGTTGCTGAACATCCTCCCGATGCTTGCCTTCACGAGCATCGCCGTGCTCCTCTCGGTGGCGTCGCGAAACGGGATCATGGGCGTGATCGGGCCGGCGCTGGTCGCGCTCATGATGCAGCTGCTCTTGCTCGTGGGCACCGGGGTGTGGGTCCACTCGCTGCTCGCCGCCTCGGCCTTCGACGGGTGGTACACGCTGTTCGTCACCCACCACTACTACGGCCCGCTGGCCGTTGCCTGCATCATTAGCCTGATCTGGATCATCGCGTGCGTGGGTGGCGCGTGGCTGATTCTGCGCCGGCGCGACTTCGCGGGCACGCCGGTGAGTCGCCGGCCGGGCTGGGTGGTGCCGACGCGGGTGGCGTTCGGCTCGGCAATAGTGATCGCGTTCCTGGCCATCGCCAGCAACTGGGGCCCGGCCGGCGACACGGCGACACGGCTCAAGGCGAGCATCATGCCCACCTTCGAGAACCTCACCCTGCTTCAGCAGCGCGAGCTCGGCCGGTACGTCCCGCGCGGGGCCAAGCTCAACGTCATCACCAGCTGCAGCCGGCGCGCCGCCACGCCGTCGGGCCCGGGCGACTGGATCTGCACGCTCGACGTGTTCATCCCGCAGCTGGGCGCCGAGCCATTCCAGCAGACCCCGGTCAACTACGACGTGAGCCTGGAGTGGAACGGCTGCTACAAGGCGGAGTCGCCGCCGTCATTCGTGGGGCAGCAGACGATGCGGGCCGCCGGGGGGCACCAGGTGGTGAACCCGCTGTTCGTGATCTACGGCTGCTTCAACCCGTTGTAGCCGAGCAGTCCCTGGCCGCTCTCCACCGCCAGCAGCAGGCGCTTCTTGTCGAGCCCGCCCGTGTAGCCGCCCAGGCCTCCGTCGGCGTGCAGGATCCGGTGGCAGGGCACGATGATTGGGATCGGGTTCGAGCCGAGCGCGTTGCCGGCGGCGCGGAACGCCCGCTGGTTGCCGGCCTCGAGCGCCATCTGCTTGTAGGTGGCGGTGGCGCCGTAGGGGACGTGGGCGGTCGCCGCGAGCACGCGCCGGGCGAAGCCGCGGATCAGCTGCCAATCCTGCGGCGTCTCGAAGTGCCGGCGCCGGCCGGCGAAGTACTCGTCGAGCTCGCGGCGGGGCTCGTCCAGTTTGCGCGGGGCGGCCAGCAGGCGGGGCGACACCCTGGCCGCGAGCTGCTCGAGGACGGTGTCCTCGTCGTCGTAGTCGACGTACGCGATCCGGACCAGGCCCTTCGGCGTGGCCGCCAGGAGCAGGGTGCCGAGCGGGGAGTCGAACCTCGCGTAGGCCACGTCGAGCAGGCCGGCGGCGGCCGCAGCCTCGGTCACATCCGGCAGCCGGCCCGTCTCCGGCAGGGGCTGCCTCAGCTGGGTTTCGATGTCGGTCATCGTTCGTACTCCGTTCGCAGTCTCTTGAGAGCTTCGTGGACGTTTCGCCGTGCCGCCTCCTCGCTGGTGCCCATCACGGCCGAGATCTCGTCGTAGCCGGCGTCGGCCACGTAGCGGAGGGCCAGCGCCGTGCGCTGCTTGGGCGGAAGGTCGCGAACGCGGCTCCAGAGGCCGTCGTCCGGCGGGGTGAGGTCCGGGGCGGTGGCCGGCTCGGGCACGTCGCCGACCGCCACCGGCTGCCGGCGCCCGGCCCTCACGTGGTCGATCGCCTTGCGCGAGGCGACCGTGAAGATCCAGCTCTTGAGGTTCGAGGCGTCGCGGAGCTTCGGATACGCGCGCAGGGCGGCCAGCCACGTCTCCTGGTAGCAATCGTCGGCGTCGATCGGGCCGACGCTCGCCACCAGGAAGCGGTGCACGGCGGCGCCGTGGTCGTCCAGCAGCGTCTGGAAGGGCGGAAGCTTCACTACGGGTGTAACGCGCCGGCGGGCCACCGCGTGAGATGTTGGCGCGCGGGGTGGCGGTGGCGTTGGCGCGCGGTGGCGGTGGCGTTGGGGCGCGGTGGCGGTGGCGCGCGCGGTGGCCTTGGCGCTCGGCGCGGCCATGCGAAACCCACCAAAGTCCCCGCCCCGGCGCCGAGCTTGGCGACATAAGCATTCGGTCAATGCTTATGTCGCCAAGGGCGATGAGTCCGGGGGTGGTTTGGCGTCTTATACATGGCAGGCGCCGGCAAGACGCCGCTCATCCCTTGCCATCAAACCCCGTTCGCTATACAAGGACACCTATGGCTCGAGCAATCTGGTCAGGCGCGATCAGCTTTGGGCTGGTCAACGTGCCCGTCAAGCTGTACACCGCCACGTCGCCCAAGACGGTGCGGTTTAATCAGCTGTCCAGCAAGACCGGCGCCCGCATCCGGCAGAAGCGGGTTGACCCGACCACCGACGAGGAGGTCCCCTACGAGGACATCGTCAAGGGGTACGAGATCACGCCCGACCGCTTCGTCGTGATCACGAACGACGAACTCGACGCGCTCGATCCCAAGGCGACGAAGACGATCGACATCGAGGAGTTCGTCGACCTGGCCGAGATCGACCCGATCTACTACGACCACAACTACTACCTCGCGCCCACCGCCGGCGGGGCCAAGGCTTACCGGCTGCTGGTCGATGCTATGCGCGAGTCGGGCAAGGTCGGGATCGGCAAGGTGGTGCTCCGCTCAAAGCAACAGCTGTGCGCGCTGCGCCCGACGGGCGAAGTGCTGACACTGACGACGATGCTGTGGGGCGACGAGGTCCTCTCGCCCGATCGCCTGGACGAGATCGGCGAGATCGGGGAGGCCCAGACGACCGACCGCGAGCTCAAGATGGCCGAGCAGCTGATCGCCTCGCTGTCAGCCCAGTTCGAGCCCGAGAAGTTCCACGACGAGTACCGCGAGCAGGTGCTGGCGCTGATCGACCGCAAGGCCGCCGGCGAGGAGATCGCGGTCCAGCCGCAGGCCGAGGAGCCCGCAGCCGCGCCGGACCTGATGGCGGCGCTCGAGGCCAGCCTGGCCGCGGTGCGCGGCGGCGACGAGGACGAGCCCGTCCCGAAGCCCCGCCGAGCGGCGGCCAAGAGCACCGACGGAGGCGGCGCTCCTGCCCCGCGGCGCCGCGCCAAGGCGAAGAGTTAGCGCGATCCCTGTCCGGACGGGGTACACGGTCCCACGGACGCTGAGCGAAGCGAGGCCCCATCGAGCCGTTGATTACGTGACCCTAACGAGCCTTTAACCCCCGCTGGTACTCTTCGCGGGCGCTCGACGAGAGCCGCGCCGCGCCTGTCCCGATCCCATCCCTCTGCTATGTATCGACGTTCCGCTCCGCCAGGGGCCACTGGCCTCTACGACCCCGCCAACGAGCACGATGGCTGTGGCATCGCGCTCGTGGCGAAGCTGTGGGGAGAGGCCAGCCACGCGGTGGTCGAGAAGGCGCTCGACGCGCTCGAGAACCTGGAGCATCGCGGAGCCGAGGGCGCGGATCCGAACACCGGTGACGGCGCCGGCATCCTGCTTCAGATCCCCGACGGGTTCCTGAGGGCGGCCGTCGCCGGGGTCGACCTGCCGGCGCCCGGCCGCTACGGCGTTGGGGTGTGCTACCTGCCGACCGATCCGGAGCGCCGGGCCGTGCTCGAGCAGTTGATCGAGGAGACGATCGAGGCCGAGGGACAGCGCGCGCTGTGGTGGCGCGACGTGCCCGTCGACGAGCGCCACGTTGGCGAGACCGCCCGGCTGTCGGCGCCGGTGATCCGGCAGGTGCTGATCGCGGCCTCGGACGAGATCAAGGATCAGGACGTGTTCGAGCGCAAGCTGTACGTGATCCGGCGGGTGGTCGAGCGCGCGGCGGGCCGGGACCTCGCGCTACCGAGCTTCAGCAGCCGAACGATGATCTACAAGGGGATGCTGACCGCGCCACAGCTCCCGCGGTACTTCACCGATCTCAGGGACCCGCGCGTGGCGAGCCGGCTGGCGCTGGTCCACTCGCGCTTCTCGACCAACACCTTCCCGAGCTGGGAGCTCGCCCATCCCTATCGGATGATCGCCCACAACGGCGAGGTCAACACGCTGCGCGGGAACGTCAACTGGATGCGGGCGCGCGAATCGCAGCTCGCCTCCGAGTTGTTCGGCGAGGACCTGCGCAAGGTGATCCCGGTGGTCCGCGAGGGCGGGTCGGACTCCGCGATCTTCGACAACGTGCTCGAGCTGCTCGTGCTGAGCGGCCGCTCGGTTCAGCACGCGGTGATGATGATGGTCCCCGAGGCGTACCGGACGCGTAGGGATCTCGACCCGGACGTCAAGGGCTTCTACGACTTCCACTCCTGCCTGATCGAGCCGTGGGACGGTCCGGCGGCGGTGGTGTTCACCGACGGCCGGGTGGCCGGCGCCGTGCTCGACCGCAACGGCCTGCGTCCGGGCCGCTGGATCCAGGACACCGAGGGCTACGTGGTGCTCGCCTCCGAGACCGGCGTGATGACGGTGGCGCCGGAGCACATCCAGCGCAAGGGCCGCCTGGCCCCAGGCAAGCTGTTCCTGGTCGACCTCGAGGAGGGCAAGATCGTCGAGGACGAGGACGTCAAGCGCCGCGTCGCCCGCCGCCAGCCCTACGCCGAGTGGTACGAGCGCTCGGTCGTGCACATCGACGACCTGCCCGACCGTGAACCGCGCACGCCGCGGATCGAGCCGCTGCGCTCCAAGCAGCTGGCCTTCGGCTATTCGCAGGAGGACCTGCGTCTGATCATCGCGCCGATGGCCACCAAGGCCGAGGAGCCGGTGGCGAGCATGGGCAACGACGCCGCGCTGGCCGTGATGTCCGACCGCCAGCCGCCGCTGTTCGCCTACTTCAAGCAGCTGTTCGCCCAGGTCACCAATCCGCCGATCGACCCGATCCGCGAGAACGTGGTGATGTCGCTGCAGGCCGGCGTGGGCGGCGAGCTCAACCTGCTGACCGAATCCCCGGAGCAGGCGCACCAGTTGGTCATGGACCAGCCGATCCTGCGCAACCACGAGCTCGAGAAGCTCCGTCAGGTCTCGCACGAGATCTTCGACGCGGCCACGCTCGACATCACGTGGCCGATCGAGCAGGGGCACGACGGGATGGAGTTGCGCCTCGAGGCGCTGTGCGAGGAGGCGGCGCGGTACGTCGACAACGGCGCCAACATCCTGATCCTGTCGGACCGCAACCTAGGGGCGGAGCGGGTGGCGATGCCGTCGCTGCTGGCGGTGGCGGCCGTCCATCACCACCTGGTACGGCGGGGGACGCGGCTGCGGACGGGGCTCGTGATCGAGTCGGGCGAGCCACGTGATATCCACCACATGGCCACGCTGATCGGCTACGGGGCGGCGGCGATCAACCCCTACGTGATGTTCGAGTCGCTTGACGAGCTCGCCGACCGCTCGCTACTCCCCGTGGATCTCGAACGCGACGAGGCCGAGAAGCGGATCGTCAAGGCGATCGGCAAGGGCTTGATGAAGACGATCTCGAAGATGGGGATCTCGACCATCCAGTCCTACTGCGGCGCGCAGATCTTCGAGGCGGTGGGCCTCGAGCGCGAGCTGATCGACAAGCACTTCACCGGGACCGCTTCGCGGATCGGCGGGGTCGGGTTGCAGGAGCTGGCCAAGGAGGCGATCGAGCGCCACTTCCGTGCCTATCCGCGCACCGACCGCGAGGTGCTGCCGGTCGGCGGCGTGCTCCAGTGGCGCCGGAACGGCGAGCTGCACGTGTGGAACCCGGACACGATCGCCACGCTCCAGCACGCCGTCGAGGGCCGCAACGGGGACCCCCGCGAGACCTACGCGCAATTCGCACGCCAGACCAACGAGGAGGCGGTCCGCCACGGGCTGCTCCGCGGCCTCATGGAGTTCAAGCCGACCGGCGAGCCACTCCCGCTGGAGGAGGTCGAGCCGGCCACGTCGATCGTCAAGCGCTTCACCACGGGCGCGATGAGTCTCGGCGCGCTCGGACGCGAGGCGCACGAGACGCTGGCCATCGCCATGAACCGTCTCGGGGCTCGTTCCAACACGGGTGAAGGCGGCGAGGATCCGAGTCGCTACACGCCCGACCCGAACGGAGACCTGCGGCGCTCGGCGATCAAGCAGGTCGCCTCGGGACGCTTCGGGGTGACCGTGCACTACCTGGTCAACGCCGACCAGCTCCAGATCAAGATGGCCCAGGGCGCCAAGCCTGGCGAGGGCGGCCAACTGCCCGGCCACAAGGTCGACCAGTACATCGCCTGGCTTCGTAACTCGACGCCCGGCGTCGGCCTCATCTCGCCGCCCCCGCACCACGACATCTACTCGATCGAGGACCTCAAGCAGCTGATCTACGACCTCCGCTGCGCCAACCCGACGGGATCGGTGTCGGTGAAACTGGTGAGCGAAGTCGGGGTCGGGACGGTCGCGGCCGGCGTGGCCAAGGCCAACGCCGACCACGTCACGATCGCCGGACACGACGGCGGGACCGGCGCCTCGCCGCAGTCCTCGGTCCAGGGAGCCGGCGTTCCGTGGGAGATCGGACTGGCCGAGACCCAGCAGACGCTGCTGCTGAACGATCTGCGCTCGCGGATCGTGGTCGAGGTCGACGGTGGGATGCGGACCGGGCGCGACGTGGTGGTGGCGGCGCTGTTGGGCGCCGACGAGTTCGGCTTCTCGACCGCCCCCCTGATCGCGATGGGCTGCATCATCATGCGCGTCTGCCACCTGAACACCTGCCCGGTGGGGATCGCCACCCAGGACCCGGAGCTGCGCAAGCGCTTCCGCGGCACGCCCGAGCAGGTCGTCAACTACCTGATGCTGGTCGCCGAGGAGGTGCGGTCGATCATGGCCTCGCTCGGCGTGCGCCGCTTCCAGGACATGATCGGGCGGATCGAGCTACTCGACATGGACGGGGCGATCGAGCACTGGAAGGCCAGCCGTGTCGATCTGTCGATGGTGCTGGAGGCTCCCGACCTGCCTCCTGGCACGCCGCGGTGCCGCACGCGCGCGCAGCAGCCGGTGCTCGACGACGCGCTCGACTGGGAGCTCGTGAGGCGCTGCACGCCGGCGCTCGAGCGCCGCGAGCCGGTCAAGCTCGGCCCGATCCCCGTCCGCAACGTGAACCGCACCGTCGGCGGGATCCTGTCGGGCGAGATTGCGCGCCGCCACGGCGCAGCGGGCCTGGCCGAGGGCACGATCGAGATTGCCTTCACCGGGTCGGCCGGACAGAGCTTCGCCGCCTGGCTGGCTCCGGGCGTGACGTTCTCGCTGCGGGGCGAGACCAACGACTACGCCGGCAAGGGCCTGTCGGGCGGCGTCGTGTCCGTGCGTCCCCCCGAGCGTCACCGCTTCCGGGCCGAAGAGAACATGATCGTCGGCAACACCGTCCTGTATGGCGCGACCGCCGGCCGGGCGTTCTTCCGCGGCCTGGCGGGCGAGCGGTTCGCGGTCCGCAACTCGGGCGCGCTCGCGGTCGTCGAGGGCGTGGGCGACCACGGCTGCGAGTACATGACCGGCGGCCGGGTGGTCGTGCTTGGTCGCACCGGGCGCAACTTCGCCGCCGGCATGAGCGGCGGGATCGCGTACGTGTACGACGTCGACCGGCGGTTCGAGGGCCGGTGCAACCTCGAGCTGGTCGACCTCGATGATCTCGCCTCCGAGGACGACACCCAGGTGCGCGAGCTGATCTCCGAGCACGCGGCGCGCACGGGGTCGCTCGTGGCCCGCAACGTCCTGGCCTCCTGGGACCGCGCACGCGGGCGGTTCGTCAAGGTGATGCCGCGCGACTACAAGCGCGCGCTGGCCGAGGCGGCTGAACGCGAGCGCAGCGAGGCCGTCGAGGCGTGATGGGCCTGGACTCAGTCCGTGATCCGCTCGGTGGCAGGTGCCTCGCCGATCACCGAATCGTGCACGGTTGGTTCGTCCCTACGTTCCCCCGTCCTGCTCATGGGTGAGCTCGGCGCGTTCCTCAAGATTCACCGGGTTGGCTTCGACAAGCGCAACCCCGAGCAGCGCGTGCGCGACTACAGGCAGTACTTCGCGCTCCAGCCTGAGGACGAGCTCCAACGGCAGGGTGCACGGTGCATGGACTGCGGCATCCCGTTCTGCCACGAGGGCTGCCCGCTCGGCAACCTGATCCCGGACTGGAACGACCTCGTCTACCGGGGCAAGTGGCGCGAGGCGATCGACCAGCTACACGCCACCAACAACTTCCCCGAGTTCACGGGCCGCATCTGTCCGGCTCCGTGCGAGTCGGCCTGCGTACTGGCCATCAACGACGATCCCGTGACGATCGAGCAGATCGAGATGGCGATCGCCGAGCGGGCGTTCGAGGAAGGCTGGGTGGTGCCCGAGCCGCCCGACCGCCGGACCGGGAAGAAGGTGGCGGTGGTGGGCTCCGGGCCGGCCGGGCTGGCCGTGGCCGAGGAGCTCAACCGCTGCGGCCACTCGGTCACGGTGTACGAGCGAGATGAGGGGCCCGGCGGAATGATGCGCTTCGGGGTGCCCGACGCAAAGCTCGAGAAGCGGATCATCGACCGGCGCGTGGACCTACTCGCCGCCTCAGGGATCGACTTCGTCTACGACACCGACGTGGGCCGAGCCGTAAGCGCGCAGGAGCTCAAAGACCGGCACGACGCGCTGGTGATCGCGACCGGCTCGCGCGTGCACCGCGACCTCGACGCGCCCGGCCGCGCGCTGCGCGGGATCCACTTCGCCATGGACTACCTCTACCAGCGCAACCGCTGGGTGGCTCGCGAGGAGGGCCGGCGCTACCGGGAGCCCGAGCCGGGGACGGAGATCACGGCCGCGGGCAAGCGGGTGATCGTGGTCGGCGGCGGCGACACCGGCATGGACTGCATCTCGAACTCCCACCGCGAGGGGGCGCGCACCGTGGTCATGCTCGACGTGTACGCCGCGCTGCCCGAGAGCGGGCGCGACCCGCGACATCCCTGGCCGCTGCCGCCCAAGCGCACGCTCTCGACGTATGCCCTGGAGGAAGGTGGCAAGCGGCGGTGGGGGACCGAGGTGACAGGGTTCGGCGGCACCGACGGTCACGTCAGCCACGTGTACGCGCGGCAGGTAACCGGCACGTCCTCGCGCGACCTGACACCCGTGCCGGGGAGCGAGTTCGTCCTCGAGGCCGACCTCGTCCTGATCGCAATCGGGTTCTCCGGCCCGCAGCGGGCGGGGATGCTCGAGGAGTTCGCGCTCGAGATCGACAAGCGCGGCAACATCCGTACCGAGCAGACCTATCGCAGCTCGGTGCCCGGCGTGTATGCATGCGGTGACGCACGGATCGGGCAGTCACTGGTCGTCACGGCGATCGCCGAGGGACGCAAGTGCGCTCGTGTGGTGAACCACGATCTGGGCGGGAGCCCGATGGATGCCGACCGGGAGATGCTGTCGATCGGCGCGTGGAGCGGCGAGGCCGATCGTACGCTTCGCCACGAGGCGGAAGCGGCCGGGACCGTACGGGCGGGCGAGGAATTCTTCAGTGGGCCGGGTGCTCGCGGACGGTGAGGTTTCGGCAGGGATCTCACCGCGGCTGGCGAAACCCTGTGTGGTTGTAAATCAGCGGCAGTGCGAGGATTGGGTTTTGCCCTGCTCACAGCGGGGAATGGTAGGGTTAGCACCGCGACTCTCGTGGTGGAGCGGCCCGTGGAGCGAATTTAGGTTTAGAGAAAGCTTGGGACGGGGAAACTCGCCCCTGTCGGTCAGGGAACTGCGCCCCCACTTCCCTGACTCTCCGGGGGGCCCAGATGGATCTGGGTCCCCCGGGCTTTTGATGGCCCTGACCGCAGGACCGTCTTGAACTCCGAGGGTGTAGGGCCGCGGGTCGTTTAATAGGTGTATGCCCGCGCTCGCGGCAGCGGCGGTCTCGGCGGCGAGCGCCCACCACGGCTCATCGATCGGTTCGACCGTCACGAGCCTGATCGATTCGATCGGCACGTTCTTCTCGCAGCTCGAGAACCTGCGCTGGGGGGCGCTCCTGCTCGGGCTGGCGCTGTACGCGGTGTACCTGCTGCTGCGCTCACGAGCGCTGTGGGGTGCACTGCATGCCGCCTACCCGGGGGAGCGGATCCGGTGGCGGGACGTCTGGGGTGCGTACATGGTCGGCTACGCGATCAACAACGTGTTCCCGCTCGGCGGCGGAAACGTGGCGCAGCTGTTCCTGACCCGGGCGGCGATCCCCGCCTCGAGCTACCCGACCGTCGCCACGGCGCTGTCGACCGGCGTGATCTTCGACTGGTTCATGGGCCTTTTGGTGATGTGCTTCGCGTTCACCCAGGGGGTGTTCCCCAAGCCGCCCGACTTCTCGAAGCTGCCGGCATTCGACATCAGCTTCTTCGCGTCCAACATGCGCTTCACCCTGTTCCTGCTGACGGTCCTCGGAGTGGTGTTCCTGGTGGGGTTCGCGCTGCTCTCGGCCAAGGTCAAGGCGTTCTGGGAGAGGGTGCGCCAGGGGCTCGCGATCCTGCGTGACCGCCGGCGCTATCGCCGGGACATGGCCCGCTGGCAGTTCGCGAGCTGGATCGCGCGGTTCGCCTCCTACTGGGCGATGCTCGAAGCGTTCCACATCGGTGGGTCGGTGCGGAATGTCCTGCTCGTGCTCGCCGTGCAGGTGGTGGCATCGGTGTTCCCGTTCACGCCCGGCGGCGCCGGCGTCCAGCAGGCGCTGCTCCTGACCATCTTCGCGCACAACCCCTACGTGGCGTCGTTTTCGGTCGGTCAGCAGATCGCCACCGCGGTGCTGACCACCGCCTGCGGGTTCGCCGCGCTGGTGCTGATCTTCCGCTTCCGCAGCTTCCGCGAGGTGATCGAGCGCGGCAAGGCGGACCGGCGCGCGGACAGTGCGCCGGAGCGCCCCGAGGACGTGGTGGTGCGAGCTTGACGGCCCCGAGCGGCGATTGTTACCGTCGTCCGGTGGCTGACCTACCGAGCGCGTGCGTGATCGGCGCCGGCTCGTCGGGGATCGCGGCGCTCAAGGCGCTTCACGGAGCGGGTATCCCGGTGGACTGCTTCGAAAGGTCTGACCGCGTCGGGGGCAACTGGGTGTTCGCCAACAAGAACGGCATGTCGTCCGCCTACCGCTCGCTGCACGCGAACACCTCCCGGGACCGCATGCAGTACTCGGATTTTCCAATGCCCCGGTCGTATCCGGACTTCCCTCACCACATGCTGCTGGCGCAGTACTTCGAGGACTACGCCCGCCACTTCGGGTTGATGGAGAGGATCACGTTCGAAACCGGCGTCGAGCGAGCGGCCAGGGGTTCAGACGGCGTGTGGACGGTGGAGCTCTCGAACGGCGAGACGCGGCGTTACGACGCGCTGCTCGTGGCCAGCGGGCACCACTGGGACCCGCGCTGGTCCGAGCCGCCGTATGCGGGACGGTTCGACGGGCTCGAGCTCCACTCACACCACTTCATCGACGCGAGCGACTGGCGCGACAAGAACGTGCTCGTGGTGGGGATCGGCAACAGCGCCATGGACATCGCGGTCGAGTCGAGCTACGTCGCGCGGCGGACGTTTTTGTCCGCGCGGCGGGGGGCGCACGTGCTGCCCAAGTACGCGTTCGGGCGCCCCATCGATCAGCTCGAGGTCAGCGCGGTGACCCCGCTCTTGCCGTTCCCGGTGCGACGCGCGTTCGTGAGCGCGCTCTACCGAGTGGCGGTCGGTCGGGTCGAGGACTACGGAATGCCCACACCCGACCACCGGCTGCTCGAGTCACACCCGACGATCTCCGCGGACTTCCTGGGGCGACTCGCGCAGGGCGAGGTGACCTGGAAGCCCGGGATCGCCTCGCTGGCCGCGGATGAGGTGAGGTTTGTCGACGGGAGCACCGAGCCCATCGATGTGATCGTGTGGTGCACCGGATACAGGGTGACGTTCCCGTTCTTCGACCCCGAATTCATCTCGGCGCCCGACAACGAGCTGTTGCTGTACCGCCGCGTGTTCAAGCCAGGTATGGACAACCTGTTCTTCGTGGCGCTGCTCCAGCCGGTCGGTGCGATGATGCCGCTTGCCGAGGCGCAGGGGCGCTGGATCGCGGCGTACCTGCGCGGCGAGTACCGGTTGCCCGCGCCCGCGGTCATGGAGGCCGACATGCGGCGCGAGCACGAGCGGATGCGCCGGCGCTACGTCGCCTCCAAGCGCCACACCATGGAAGTCGACTTCGAGGATTACCTATACCGGCTTCGGCGGGAGATGAAAGCCGGCGCGCGCAGAGCGCAGGCGGCCGGATTCGCGCGACCCGTGCCGGCGCGGGCGGCCGTCCCGGTTGATCCGGAGAGTGCCTGATGAATTGCGATTGCTCGCGCGGCAGTCGCGCCGGCGGCTACCCGCGTGCTGCGCTACCGTGACCGGCGGGATGACGTCCAGCGGCGTGGGGCAAACGGTGGCGGCGGCCCTGGACGAGCCGCAGGCCTCGGCCATGCTGCGCCTGGTCATCACCGGCTCGGTCGACGACGGCAAGAGCACGCTGATCGGCCGGTTGCTCTTTGACTCCAAGCAGATCCTGACCGATCAGCTCGAGGCGCTCCGCGCTGCCTCCGAGCGGCGCAACGGCGAGCACGCCCTCGACCTGTCCCTGTTGACCGACGGGCTGCGGGCCGAGCGCGAGCAGGGGATCACGATTGACGTTGCGTATCGCTACTTCCAGACGGCGCAGCGCAAGTTCATCATCGCCGACACCCCGGGGCACGAGCGTTACACGCGCAACATGGTCACGGGCGCCTCCACTGCGGACCTCGCGGTGATCCTGATCGACGCGCGTAAGGGCGTCGTCGAGCAGACCCGCCGGCATGCCTTCCTCGCCTCGCTGCTGGGGATCCGTCACTTGGCGGTGTGCGTCAACAAGATGGATCTGGTCGGATACGAGCAGGCGGCCTTCGAGCACGTCGAACAGGACTTTCGCGAGTTCTGCGCCCGGCTCGAGACGACCGATGTGACCTTCATTCCGATTTCGGCCGTGCACGGCGAGAACGTCGTCGAACGTTCCACCCACATGGGCTGGTACCAGGGCCCGGCGCTCCTATACCACCTCGAGCACGTTCACATCGCGTCTGATCGTAACCTGATCGACTGCCGTTTTCCCGTGCAGTGGGTGGTCAGGCCGGGTCCGGGGGCAGAGTCCGGCCGTCCCGATTACCGCGCCTACGCCGGCCAGATCGCGGCGGGCGTGTTCCGCGCCGGGGACCCGGTCGTCGTGCTCCCGTCAGGGGAGGAGAGCCGAGTCCTCTCACTCGAAACCTACGACGGGTCGCTTGAGGAGGCGTGCGCGCCGATGTCGATCGCGCTGCGGCTCGAGGACGATCTCGACATCTCGCGCGGGGACATGATCTGCCGCCCGCACAACCGGCCGACGGTCGACCGCAACATCGAAGCGATCGTCTGCTGGATGGCCGACGACCCCATCGTCGCCGGCGGGGTCTATGCCATCAAGCACACCACGCGCGCGGCGCGGGCGGTCGTCGAGGAGGTTCGCTACCGGATCGACGTCAACACGCTGCACCGCGACGAGAACGCGCGTCAGCTCGCGCTCAACGACATCGGCCGAGTCCGCCTGCGCACCACGGCCCCGTTGATCTTCGACGAGTACCGGCGCAACCGGACTACCGGCAGCTTCATCCTGATCGACGAGGCGACCAACGGCACGGTCGGCGCCGGGATGATCCTCGAGGCCCACATCGACCGTCCGGACGCGGAGCGCGCCGATGTCACCTGGGATCGCAGCCGGCTGGAGCGCAGGGTGCGCTGGGCGCTGCTCGGCCAGCGCGGCGCCACAGTGTGGCTGACCGGCCTTCCCGCCGCCGGCAAATCGACGATCGCCGCGGCGCTCGAGGAGCGGCTGGCCCGCGACGGCTTGCGCGCCTACCGGCTCGATGGGGACAACCTACGCCACGGGCTGAACAGGGATCTGGGGTTCGATCCCGTCGATCGGGCCGAGAACATACGCCGCGTCGCGCACGTGGCCAGCCTGTTCGCCGACTCAGGGACGATTGCCATCGTCAGCGTGATCAGCCCCTACGCGATCGACCGGCAGATGGCGCGCGGCGTCCACGCCGGTCACGGCCTGGAGTTCCTCGAGGTGTTCGTCGACACGCCGCTCGAGGAGTGCGAGCGGCGGGATCCGAAGGGGCTGTACGCCCGGGCGAGGGAGGGGAAGGTACGCGGCTTCACGGGGGTCGACGCGCCCTACGAGGCGCCACGCGAGCCCGATCTCGAACTGCGCCCATGCGACGAACCGGTGGAGGTGCTGGTCGATCGGCTGGTGGCGGAGCTGCGCGCCCGGGGCATCCTCGGGTCGACCGCGTAGTCAGCCGGAGATCGGTCCGAGCACCGGCGTGCGGTCGTAGGTGCTGAACGCGCGGAAGCGCGAGAACAGGCGGTGAGTGGGGCCGTGGAAGTCCGAGGAGCCGGTGCTCAGCAGCCCGAGCGCGTCGCAGCGGTCGGCGATCAGCTCGGTCTGCTCGCGAGTGTGGGTGGGGTAGAAGCACTCGACGCCGTCGAGGCCCCAGTCGCGGAAGCGGTCGATCGTCGTGAGCACCTCGCCGGGATCGGCGACGTCCCAGAACGGATGCGCCCAGACGGCCACCCCGCCCGCGGCGTGGATCGCCTCGATCGACTCGCTCACGGTCGGTTGGGTGCGGGGGCGGAAAGCGGGGGCGCCGTTGATCAGGTAGGCCTCGAGGAAGGCCGATCGCTCGTCGAGCCCCTCCGCTCGAAGGCGCTCGGCGTTGGCGGGGTGGCCGACCACGGCGTCGGCCAGGTGCGGGCGGCCGATCGGCTTTCCCTGTGCCTTGCGGCGCTCGAGATCTGATTCGTCGAGCTCGTAGCCAAGCTCGCGTAAGGCGTCGGCCATGGCCTCGGCGCGGTGCTCCCGGTCCTCGCGCCAGCGCCGCAGGAGGTCGCGCAGCGCTGGGTCGTGGTGGTCGATCACGTAGCCGAGCATGTGCAGGTCCTGCTGAGAGAGGTCGACCGATGAGATCTCGACGGCTGGGACCAGCCGCAGGCCCAGCTCGGCGGCGGCTTCGCCGGCGCTCTGCACGCCGTCGACCGTGTCGTGGTCGCTCAGCGCGAGCAGCTCGACCCCGGCCTGCACGGCCGCCGCGACGACCTCACGGGGCTCGAGCGAGCCGTCAGAGTGCAGCGAGTGGCTTTGAAGGTCGAAGGTCGGCGGATCGGCGGTCAAGCTGCGAGAGGGTAGTGGGCGCGAGCCAGGTAGGCTGACCCAGTGCCCACCTTCTGCCGACACAACCGACTGATCCAGAACTGCCCGATCTGCTCCCGTGAGCAGGCGATCGAGCTGCGTCCAATCGTCACCTCGAGCGCGCCGCGTACGACCCAGCCCCGCCCGACCACGCCGCGCCCCGCCCGGGCGCGGTCCGGCGGGTCGGCCTCGCGGTCGGCCGGTGGCGGCGGAGTTGTCGTGCGGCGGGTCGCGCGGGGCGCGGACGACGGCTATCGCAGCCCGCTGCTGATCGGCCTGAAGTCGAGCGCCGACGCCGCACGGCTGGCGGAGGAGTTGGCCTTCGCCGAGTACCGGCTCAGGCGACTGGAGCGCGACCCGCCCGGTCTCTACGCCGAGGTGGCGGATGCAGGCGCCGGCGTGGAGGAGCGCAGCTGGCTGGCCTTGCTGATCGCCTACCTGTGCCCGCTCGAGACGGAGGACCCGTTCAGCGAGATCGAGCGGGTCAGGACCACCTGGGCCTCGGGCGAGCCACCGGATCTCGAGGGTGTCCAAACCGGCCCGCGCAGCGCGCACGACCCGGCGCGCGGCGCACGCACGCTCGAGGCCTACCGGGCCTGGGCGGCACGGGCTGGGTCGCAGGCGGCGGCGTTCAGCGGCGACGAGGCCTGGCCTCCCGAGCGTCGCTTCGCCCGGGCCTACGAGCGGCTTTCGCTGCCCGGCCTCACCCGCGACGCCCGCTTCGATCTGCTCGTCACCCTGGGGCGGCTGGGGGTCTACGACCTGCAGGCCGGCGCGCTGGCGCTCGGTGGCGAGAACGACGCCACGGTCGGGGCCAAGCGGGCCTTCGGGATCGGCGATCCGCTGCTGCTGGAGCGGCGGGCGGGAGAGCTCGCGCAGGCGTGCGGGCTCCCGCTCGCGGCGCTCGACCTCGGCCTGCACAACTGGCAGCGGGGAGAGCGGGCCACGCTGGGACTCGCCGCGGAGCCCGACCCCGAGCTCGAGGCGCTCGCGTCGATCCAAGCGGCGCTCGATTTGTGAAGAGGAGCTAGGCTTGGGGCGTCTCGGGATCCGTCCGAATCTCCCCGATGCGCCGCTCGATCGTCCTGATCTCGCTTTTCCTGGCCGCCGCCACGATCCCGGTCCTGGCGGTAGCAGCCCCGGCGGGCGCCGCCCGGCTCTCGCCGCGGCTCGTCTGCCCGCAGATCGAGCTGTGCTGCCCGGTCCCGCCCAACGGCCCGCCCGACACCGCGGGCGCAACGATCCCCTGCTGTGCGCCGACCGGATCCTGTTGTACCGGCACCACGTGCTGCACGTCCGCGACGTGCTGCTCCCCGGGGACCTGCTGCACGACCGTGCCGTGTCCGTCGGGCGGCCTGACGATCGCCTCCTCGCCGAATCCGTCCACCGCGGGCCGGAAGGTGGTGATCTCCGGCGTCTTGACCGCAAGTCCCGCGTCCGGCGCGCAGGTCGTCCTGTGGCGCGAGAAGGCCGGGCAATCGAGCTTCCACCAGCTCGCACAGACCACGACGGACAGCTCCGGCCGGTACACCTTCACCCTCAAGCCCGGGACGGTGATGGCCGACCAGGCGTGGTACGTCACCTCCGGCGCGCTGCGCAGCGCGACGATCGATGAGCAGGTGCGGGCGCTGGTGGGACTGGTCCCGTCGACGCGATCGCTTATGGCGGGCCAGTCTGTCGTATTCACTGGGCATGTGACTCCGAGCCATGCCGGTGAAGTAGTGCTGATCGAACAGCGCCACGGCGGCACGTGGCACGTGATGGCCCGTCCGCGCCTCTCCAAGGGCTCGAGCTACTCGTTCTCGCACCGATTCGCCACGTCCGGGAAGGCCGAGCTCAGGGCGGTCCTGGGGCTGGACAGCCGCAACGTGGCGTCGAGCTCGCCGACGGTCACGCTGACCGTCAAGCCCTAGACCCCGTTCAGCCGCGGGCGACCGCCCTTTGCGTCCCTCGGAGGCCTTTACGTCCGGTCCACCGCCTACCGTCTGCGGCGTTTCCGAGCCCTATCGAGGCGTCAGCCTCGATAGGCAGCATCCAATCTCCCGGACCGGAGCCGCAATGTCACTCTGCTTCATCGAACCTCAGGACGCTATTCGCGTGATCGCCGAGTCGGTGGGGCGCGAGGCGCGCCGCCAGATCCTCGGAGAGGTGGTTCGGGCGTGGGTGGACGAGATCCCCGAGTCCGAGCTCGAGTCGCACTACGCCAAAGCGCTGGCCGATCTTGACGAGCATGACCTGTCGCTCCTGGCGGCATGGCACGCGTCCCTCGAGGTCGGGCATCCGCTGCCCAATCGCGAGTTCCTGGTCAACGTGTTCCCGTCGCTGGGTGTCCACCGGCGCGAGGCGCTCAAGATCGCCGCCGGCTTCCGGGGCGAGGAGGCGTTCGAGGCAGGCGTGGGAGAGGACCAGGCGTTCGACACGGTGCTGCCGTGGCTATCGGAAGCCCGCTGCATCGAGCTCGCCAAGGAGTGCCTGGAGCTGTATTGCTGGGACCGGCTGGGCGCCGATAACTGAGGCTTTAGCGACCGGTCGCGTAAGGCGCCGCCGTCAGGCGCCGCCGACAACCTTTTGACTCCCGGTCGCCGGTGGAGGCTAGCCTTCGGCTGCCGCGACGGGCCGCTCGGTGGCCTCTGGGGAGCCCGTCGCCTCCGGCGCGTAGTCGACGTCCAGCTCGAACCACACGCAGAAACCATCGCCTTCCTCGGCCGTGCGGCGGCGGGTCCCCCACCGGTTGGACAGCCCCTCGACCACGATCAAGCCGTGACCGCCGGACTCGCGCGGGCGAGGTGGCAGGGTCTGGAGGTCGAATCCGGAGCCGGCGTCGCCGACCTCGACGCGCACGCGGTCCGCGTGGGCGCTGATCCGCAGCTCGACCGCGCCTTCCACGCCGCGCGCGGGGTGGATCACCGCGTTGGTCACGAGCTCGGAGGTGAGCAGGATCAGCGTGGCACGGTCGGCGTCGGAGATGCGACCCGGCAGCACTGTACGCAGCTCGGCACGGGCCCGGCCGGGGGCGTGCGGGTCGCGCGGGAGCTTGAGCTCGATCCGCTCGATCAGCGGCGCACTCAGCGCCGGCTGGTCGTCCCGCGGGGTCAGCCTCACATGGTCGGCGATGCCCGTGACCTGGAGGAGCTCGGTCACAGCGCTCGGCGGGGGCGAGACTGTCAACGACAGGTCATGTTGGCCGGCGAGCCGCTCGATCACGATGATCGCGCGCATGCCGGCGGAGTCGATGAAGGACACCCCGGCGAGGTCGAGGACAACTTGGCGGGTGCCCGGCGGGCGGGCGGTCTTCTCGAAGCGCTCGATCAGCGCCGCGCAGGTTGCGCTGTCGAGCTCGCCGGTCAGTTTGATCGTGGTTCCGGACTCGTTCTGAAACGTCTCAATCCGGAAGCTGGACGCCGCGGCCACGTACCCCCTTCGCTCAGGACATCCGAAGGGTACGGACTTGCCGGGCCGGATGCTCCGGGCCGGCGCCGACGGCGCTCTCGCGGGGAGCTGGACGGAGTGCCAGCGCCGCCGTGTCATCCGCCGGGGGGCCGACCTGGAAGCCGTCGAGTTCCTCCTCCAGAGATGCCAGGAGCTGCTCGGGGGGCCGGGCGGCGCGCTCGCATAGGACGCGCTTGAGCCGCCGCACGCCGAACCGCTCGTGCTCGCCGCGCGCATCGATCACGCCGTCCGTGTACAGGAACAAGGTCTCGTCGGGAGCGATGGGCACGGCCCGGTCGACCGACCCGGGGGCCGTCCACGCGCCGAGGATCGGTCCCGCGGCGCCGATCTCGCGCACGCGCCCGTCGCTCCGCACGACAAGCGGCGCCGGATGCCCGGCGGAAGCGATCACCGCCTGCTCTCTCTCCAGCCGCACGCAGAGCGCGGTGCACAGCCACAACCCCGACTGCTCGCGCAGGGCGTCGTTGAGACCTGCCAGGATGCGACTCGGGCTGCGCTCGTAGCGGCTGAGGAAACGGGCGCCGTGGCGCACCAGCGAGGTGAGGGTGGCCGCCTCCACTCCCTTACCGGTGACGTCGCCCAGCAGCACGATCCAGTCGTCCCCGCTCACGTAGAAGTCGTAAAAGTCGCCTCCGACCTCGACCTCGTCGGCCACGCGCGCAGAGCGGTAAAGCGTGGCGACGCGCCAACCGTCGATCGGTGGGACCACGTCGGGCAGCAGACTCTGCTGGAGCGTGCTCGCGGTCTGCCGGCGGCCCGTGGCCAGGCGGGCGTTGTCGACCGCGACCGCGGCGCGCGCCGCGACCTGCTCGGCGAACTCCCGGTCGTCCTCGTCAAAGCGGCGCATCGACTCGGCGTTGACGAGTGTCATGACGCCGAACGCCCGGCCGCGAGCCTTAAGCGGCGCGAGCAGGACCGACCTGAACCCCACCGCGCGCAGCAGGGCCAGGTGCTCCTCGTTCACGGCAGCCTGGACCAGCGCCTCGTCCGGTATCTGCTGGTAGAGCACCGACGTACCGGTCCGCAGGACCTTGCCGACCCCGCGCTCGGGATCGAGCCGCTCGGGCTGGAACTGGCGCAACCGCTCGGCCAGCTCGCGCTTGGCGGGGTCGCGATGGGCGACCACCAGCTGCTGGCGGCTGCCCCGCTCGTCGACCAGCTCGACCGTGCACCAGTCGGCGATCTCGGGAACCGCGAGCCAGGCTACGTTACGCAGCGTCTCCTCGTGGTCGATCGAGGACATCAGCGTCTCCGACGCGCGCGCCATGAACCGATCGCGCAGCTCGGTGTTCCGTTCCCGCGTGATGTCCTCGATGATCATCACCGAGGCCATCGTCCGGTCCTCCTCGTCGTGGATCGGCGCAGCCTTGAGCAGCTCCCAGCGGAGCTCTCCTGTGGTCCGGTGGATGGTGCGGATCACGAGCGGATCTGCATCCTGACCTGCCAGCAGGCGCACGGAGGGGATCTGTTCCATCGTCACCTCGCGACCGTCTTCGCCGTGCACGAGATAGTCGGCGAAGATCGCCTGGGGAGGCTGGCGCTGCATGTCCTCGAGCGAGGCGAAGCCCATCTGCCGGAGCGCGGCCCGATTGGCGTAGAGGATGTGGTTGTGGGGGTCGCGGATCGTCACCGCCTCCGCCAGCACGTCGAGGATCTCGGCGAAGCCGGGCCGGGCGCCGCGGAGCTGCGCCTCGAGCTCGCCCAGCAGCTGGGTCCGCTCGGACACGTCGCGGATCCAGGCGTGCATGACCGGCTGTCCATCCTCGTGAACCGCGGTCACCGAGACCTCCACCGGAAGCTCGGTGCCGTCGCGGCGCAAGGCCTCGACGGCCAGCTGACGGCGAACCACGCCGGCCTCGCTGCTCTCGCGGACGCGCGCCAGCCCAGCCAGATGCTCCTCGCGGTAGCGGGCCGGGACAATGAGGTCGGCCAGGATGGCCCCGAGCGCCTCGGCGCGCGAGTAGCCGAAGAGCTCCTCGGCGCGTCGGTTCCACTCGAGGACCCGCCCGTCGCAGTTCAGGGTGACGAACGCGTTATCGGCGATCGCCAGGATCGTCTGGACCGACTCGGGTTTCACGCACGGCAGGGTACTCCCGCGTTCTAGTGGCTTTCGCCCCCGAGCACGGCCTCGAGGTCCTCGATCGCCTGGTCGGTCGAGCGGAACCGGATCGCGGTCATGCCGACCTGGCGCGCACCATCGCAGTTGACATCTACGTCATCGACGAACGCCGTCGCGTCGGGCGCGGTGCCCAGCCGCTCGAGGGTGATCTCGTAGATGCGCGGCTCGGGCTTGCGGGTCCCCACGAACGCCGAGTCGACGATCACGTCGAAGATCTCCTCGACGGGGAGCATGGCCCGCCATCGCGGCTCCCACTCGCGTACGTTGTTGGTGCAGACGGCGAGCTTGTAGCCACGGTCTCGCAGCTCTCGCATGTAGGCGATCACCCGCTCGTTGGGGTGCAGGTAGCGGAAGTAGAGCTCGCCGAACCCGTCGAGCTCGACGCGGCTGCCTCGCTGGTCCGATAGCTGCGCCGCCAGCCGATCGAGGAAGACGGCCTCGGTCATCCGCCCCGTCTCGAGCTCGAACAGCGGGTTGGTCCCGTCGCGCTCGGTGACCGCGGCCATCGCCTTGCCCAGCTCCTCGAGCGAGATCCCCGAGGACTCCACCGCGCCCACGAACGAGTCGAGCAGCGGCGAGGTGAGCACGCCACCGAAGTCAGTGATAACCGCTTCGACCCGGCTCATCGCGGGCGGGCCAGGATGTACATCCCGGCGCCGTCGCGGCCGCGGCTGTGCCAGCGAAACGGCTCGGCGCGAAGCGCGAGGCCGCCGTTGACTACGCCCTGTACACGGGGACCTGTCGCCTCGCCCGAAGCGCGGCGGGGAAACTGTTGCTCGGAGTCCTCCGGCATAGCTAGCCACAGCTCGAGCCCAGCCCGTACCGGCCACCCATCGGCCTCGTAGGTGGTCGAAAGCCGCGAGTCCTCGACGACGGGCGAGCTCTCCGCAGTGATCACCGCACCCGCTACCACGTCGCCGCCGTGATCCTTGGCCTTGCGGGGGCGGAACGCTGCCAGGGCGAGGGCCTCTTCGGGCTCGAACCACGCGGCCACGGCCCGGACCGACTCGAACCGCTCGAGGTCGACCGGCGCGGACCACCAGGTCCGCAGGCCAAGGCAGTCGACCGGGTGCTCGGAGCCCTCTAGCTCAAACCGACCGGCGATGCGACACAGCTGGTCGAACCCCTCGATCTCCCCATCGACGGAGCGCGCCGAGACGGCGTCGCCTGCCGGCGAGACGACCAGTGCCGCGCCATCGTCCTCGAGGCGCCATTCGTCACCATCCGCGCCGGCGGAGAGGCGGAGGCCGGGACGGACCGTCGCCTTCGCGCCACCGCCCAGCGCGGCGAGCGCCACGCCGGCGGGATCCGAGAACCAACCGGCCCCCCAGACGGTCCCGTCGAGATCGCCGAAAGCGACCGTGCGCAGCGCGGGTGGTGCGGCGGTCATCCGTGCAGCTGCGGCTGATCGAGGTCGGTGGCGGTCGAGTCCACGTCGTACGGCATCCCACCGCGGGTGAAGCGCGTCGCTCCGACCACGAGCCGGCTCTGCAGGTGACGAGCGAGCTGGCGGCGCAGCAGTGCACGCGTCGGCGGGAAGAGCGCCAGCAGGCCGACCAAGTCGGAGATGAACCCGGGGACGATCAGTAGGAAGCCGCCGACCACGACCAGAGCGCCATCGAGGACCTCGCGACCCGGCGAACGGCCGGCCGCGACGGCGGCCGACAGTCGCTGCCATGCCGCGCGTCCCTGCGAGCGCAGCGCCCAGGTGCCCACCGGCCAGCTCACCAGTAGAAGCAGGACGGCGTAGAGCACGCCGATCGCCTCCGCGACCTTGATCAGGACGTACAGCTCGGCGAGGGGCCAGAGGATGAAGAGCAGGACGATCAGCACACCAAACAGGCTAGTACGCGCCAATCCTTGCCAACCCTCCGGTACGCTTGACCGAGGAGGTAGCTTGATGCTTTGGAGGCTCGTGCGCGTAGCCACGGGTTGCCTCGAGCGACAAGCGAGGAAGGGAACTTTTTGCCATGGCGCGTTCGGAGATGCGAGGAAACGGGACCGACAAAGACGCCGGAGTCTCGCCCGAGGTGGAGAGCCAGGCGGCGGAGCTGGTCGGTGCGGTAGCGGCCAAGGAGGAAGAGCGGCCCGGGCGCCGATTCGGTGCCAGCCGCGTTCTGACCGCGGCCGATCGCGACCGCATCCTCAAGGACGCGCGCGAGGTCGAGTTCCCGGTGGCGCTGCGCGGCTACGACCGCACGGCGGTCGACCGCTACGTCGAGCGCATGAGCCGGCTGATCACCGAGCTCGAAATGTCCTCCTCGCCCGAGGCCGCGGTCCGGCACGCGCTCGACGAGGTGAGCGAGGAGACCCGCGAGATCCTGCAGCGCGCACACGAGACCGCCGAGGAGATCACCGCCCGGTCGCGCAACAAGGCCGATCACCGCCTCCAGACGGCCGAGCGCGAGGGCCAGGAGCTGCGCGGCGAGGCCGAACGCGAGGCGGCGGCGACTCGCGACGCGGCGCAGCAGGAGGCGAGCCGGCTGCGTGAGGAGGCAGCGCGTGAGACGGGCGAGCTTCGTGAAGAGGCAGCGCGTGAGACAAGTGAGCTGCGCGAGGAGGTCGCGCACGAGACCGGCGAGCTGCGCGCGAGCACCGAGCGTGAGGTGGGGGAGATGCGCGAAACGGCGCGGCTCGAGGTGTCGGAGCTCCGCGAGGCGGCCGACCGCGACGTGACCGCGATGCGCGACACCGCGGCGCGCGAAGTCGCGGAGCTGCGCGCAACCGCCCAGCAAGAGGTGACCGAGCTGCGCGAGACGGCCCAGCGCGAGACCCAGCGACTGCGGTCGACGACCCAGCGCGAGACCGAGGAGATGCGCGAGACCGCGCGCCGCGAGGCCGAGGAGACGGTCGAGACGGCCGAGACCCGGGCGCGAGAGCTGGCGCGGAGCGCGGAGACGATCTGGCACGAGCGCCGCCGGCTGCTCGAGGACATGCGGGCGGTCGGCGAGCAGCTCGTCGCGATCGGCGAGGCCGAGGGCAAGCGGTTCCCGCGCTTCGGCGAGGAGGGATCCGAGGTGGCCGAGTTGCTGCGCGAGCCGGGCGAGCCGGTCGGCGCCGGCGCGGGGTTGCCCGGCCAGGCCGCGGCTCCCGAGAAGGCGAACGGCAGCGCCGAGGCAGTCCCCGGCTAGGGGGCCGCGCCGGTCGACTAGTCAAATAATGGTCGGCTGGCGCCTTTCAGCGGCGCCTTAGGCAAAGACCGGCGCGGGGCCTTCGAGCCTGACCGCCGGCAGCCGGTGGAGCCCCACCTGCTTGATCAGGGCCATCACCTGCGGCTGTGCGCCGCGTACGAGGATCGCCCGCCCGCCCGCCCGCAGGCGGCGCGCCAGGACAGCCAGGTCGAGCATCAGCGATGAGTCCGCGAAGACCAGCTCGCTCAGATCGACGGTGACGTTGTTCTGGGCGCGCAACGCGCGGACCATCGCCTGGCGGCGACTCCCCTGCGTTGACCGGTCCTCATCTCCGCTGCAGCGCAGAGTGGCGGAGGTTTGATCGAAGTCGACGATCGGCGAAACTTACACAAATTGGTGCGCTGGCCGCAAGTCGGGACCGGACCGGTGCGCGGGTGGCGCTTAAACTGTTCCTGAAATGGCAAGTGTTGAAGACGTGACCGACGCCCTGCGCGACGTGATCGACCCCGAGCTGGGGCTCGATTTCGTCGAGCTGGGCCTGATCTACGACATCCAGGTCGAGGGACCGACGGTCAGGATCACCTACACGCTGACGAGTCCCGGCTGCCCGATCGGCCCGCAGGTTTCCGAGCAGATCGAGGAGTTCGTCGGGGAGCTGGAGGGCGTCGAGGAGGTCCAACCGACGATGACGTTCTCGCCGCCGTGGACGCCCGAGCGGATGAGCGAAGACGCCAAGTTCGCACTCGGCTTCTGAGACGGTCGGGATCCCGGGAGGCTGAGAGGCCGCGTCAGGCGGCCGCGGTCCGCCGGAGCTCGCGCGCGAGGTCGATTGCGCGGATCTCGTGCTCTCCCGGGAGCTTGGCCAGGACCGCCTGGACTACCCGCTTGACGTCGCGCTCTTCGTGGCCGAGGTCGTCGAACAGCGATTTGAGCGCCGTGTGGACGATCTTCAGTTGCGCCGCGGTGAGCTCCAACCGGAAGGCGATCTCGTCGGGCTGTATCAAATCGTCCAAGGGGATAAGAACTTGTCGGCAGCGCCTTGGGAACGGTATCCGCACGCAGGAGAAACGGCAAGCGGCAACCGTCGGAGCGGGGCTTGGCTAGCCCTGGCGCCGCTTGCTCGTCCCGGCCGAGCGAGCGGTTCGCTTCGCTCGCATGTCCGCGGCGGGTCCCTGCTTCGGGCGGGCGCTCCCCGACGGCAGGATCGGGGGCGGCGTTCCGTTGCGGGCTGTGCCGTTGCCGACCGCCGCTGGTGGCGCGGCGCCGGGCGTTGCCGAAGGGGAGGGCTTGGGCGCGGAGCCACGACGCCTCGCCGCCTCGAGCAACTCGTTCAGCGAGTCGTCGATTCCGTCCTTAATCACTTCGATGTCCGGGAGCGCGTCGTAATCGCCGAGCAGCCCGTAGTCGAGGCCGCCGTTGTAGGACATGATCGCCACCGCGAGGGCGTGGTTCTTGGGCAGGAACGCGAGCGGAAAGAGGTCCTGAAGCTCGCGGCCCAGGACGTAGAGCGGGAATTGTGGCCCGGGGATGTTGGTCACGAGGAGGTTGAACAGCCGGGTGGAGAAGTTCAGGCGAGAGGCCTGCGCGAGGATCGTGGGCGGCGCCAGGTTGTTGACCGCGGTTAGCGTCGCGGCACCGACGGCCTGCTTTGACTCCTTCAGCCCGTCCATCGCGCGGCGCACGAACTGAAGGCGCGCAACCGGGTCGTGGATGTACACGGGCAGGGGTCCGCGCATCGCCGTGAGCTGGTTGCCGAGCGTGCCGCGGTGGGCTTCGCTGCGCACCGACACGGGCACCAGCGCCCGCATCTCAAGGCCCTCGGTTCGAATTCCCCGCGACTTAAGCCACTCCGCGAGCGCACCCGAGACGACGGTCAGGACGACGTCGTTGACGGTGCCGCCGAACGTGTTCTTGACGATCTTGTAATCGGCCAGCTGGTGGCGGACGACCGCGTAGCGCCGGTGCGGGCCGATCTCGACGTTGAGCGGGGTGTGCGGCGCGGGATTGAGCCCCGCCCATACGATCTCGCCGATCCCCTCGGCGGCGTCGCGCAGCCCGCCCAGCGTGTTCCCCGGATGGGTGGTCGCCGCGGCCGCGCGCGTCGCCAGTCCGGTGGCGACGCCCACCATCCCGCGGACACCCGCCGCCACAAGCTCGGCCGGCGAGGGCTGCGACCTGGGCCGCCACGGCTCGAGATTCTCAGGCGGTCGCTGCGCCGACGGGCCTAGGTCGAGGAGTACGGTGGCCAGGTCCACTCCCGAGACGCCGTCGACGAGGGCGTGGTGGGTCTTGAAGATGAGAGCGAAGCGGTCGCCCTCGAGCCCCTCGACCAGCCAGCTTTCCCACAGCGGCTTGGCGCGATCGAGCTGCTGAGAGGCAATGCGCCCCGCGAGGAGGAACAGCTGCTCTTCGGTGCCCGGGGAGGGCAGCGCCGTGTGGCGCACGTGGTACTCGAGGTTGAAGTCCGGATCGTCGACCCAGAGCGGGCGGCCGGTCTCGAGCGGCGGCGTCGACAGCTTCTGCCGGTAGCGCGGCACCAGGTGCAGGCGACCGCGGACGTGGTCGAGGTAGTCGGTGAACTCCGGCGGCGGGCCTTCGAACACCAGCACACCGCCGATGTGCATGTGCGAGGTCGGCCCCTCCTGGTGGAGGAACGACGCGTCGATCGAGCTGAGGCGATCCAGGTGTCTTTGCGGCATGCGAGTCTGGCTCTGACGGGACGAGGTCGCTCAAGCCTAGCTTCTCTCGTGCCCGCCCTACACTGGCTTCTCGTGGGGTCAACGCCAGAGAAGCTTCTGCTTGCGGCGCCGCGCGGCTACTGCGCAGGGGTCGACCGTGCCGTACAGACCGTCGAGCGGGCGCTCGAGCTGTACGGAGCGCCGGTGTACGTGCGTAAGGAGATCGTCCACAACAAGACCGTGGTCGAGGAGCTCCGCGGGCGTGGCGCCGTGTTCGTGGAATCCGAGGAGGACGTGCCGGAGGGCGCCACCGTGGTGTTCTCCGCCCACGGCGTCGCTCCGAGTGTGCATGCCAACGCGCGGGAGCGCACGCTCAAGACGATCGACGCCACCTGCCCGCTGGTCACCAAGGTCCATGTCGAGGCCAAGCGGTTCGCGGCCGACGGCTACACGATCGTGCTGATCGGCCACGCCGGCCACGAGGAGGTGGAGGGCACGATGGGTGAGGCGCCCGAGGACATCGTGCTGGTCCAGACCGAGGATGACGTCGATCGGCTCGAGGTGCCCGACCCGGGTCGGGTGGCCTACATCTCCCAGACCACCCTGTCGGTCGACGAGACGCGCGCGATCATCGAACGCCTGCGCCGGCGCTTCCCGGCCATCATCGGCCCCCGCACCGACGACATCTGCTACGCCACCACCAACCGGCAGGCCGCGGTCAAGCAGCTGGCCAAGCAGTGCGACCTGGTGCTGGTGATCGGCTCGCGCAACTCGTCCAACTCCAACCGCTTGGTCGAGGTCGCGCGGGAGCACGGCGCCGATTCGCACCTGATCGACTCCGAGGGCGAGGTTCGCGAGGAGTGGCTGTCCGGCAAGCGCGTGGTCGGCATCACCTCCGGGGCGAGCGCGCCGGAGCAACTCGTGCAGCGGCTCGTCGACTTCTTCCGCTCGCGCGGGTGCAGCGACGTGCGGGAGCTCGAGGTCGTCCAGGAGGACGTTCGCTTCATGCTCCCCAAGGTGATCCGCCAGGGTATGGCGGCCTAGGCCGCTGCGCACGCTGGTCGTCTCCGACCTGCATCTGGGCGCCCGCGGGCGCCCGGACGTCCTACGGCGCGAGCGCGAGCGCGCGGCGCTGCTGGGGGCGCTGGAGGGGTTCGATCGGTTGGTGCTCCTCGGGGACACGCTGGAGCTGCGCCACGGGCCGCTCCGCGGCGCGCTGAGTGAGGCCGTTCCGGTGCTGCGCGAGCTCGGCTCGGCGGTCGGCGAGGTCGTCGTCGTGCCCGGCAACCACGACCACGCGCTCCTGCGAGGCTGGCTCGAGCGGCGGGATCCGGCCCCGCTCGGTCTCGAGTCGGCGGTGACGTGGGATCCCCGGGAGCCCCTCGGCGCCGTGGTGGAGGCGCTCGCTCCGGCACGGGTGCGGGTGGCGTACCCGGGCGCGTGGCTGCGCGAGGACACCTACGCGATCCACGGCCACTACGGCGACCGCCACAACACGGTGCCGATCATCGAGCGGCTGGGGGCGGGATTGACCATCCGGCTCGCCGGCGAGCCCGCTGGCGGCCCGTCGCGCGCCGAGGACTACGAGGCGGCGCTGGCGCCGATGTACGCGTGGATCGACACGGTGGCCCAGAGCGGCGGGCTGCGTGGTGGCGGCGGCGACGGCAGCTTCCAGATCCGGGCGTGGCGGGCGTTGAGCGGCGCCGGTGGGCTGCGGGGGCGTGTGCTGGCGACCGGGTTCCCAGTTCTGGTAGCCGGACTCAACCGGGCGGGGCTCGGGCCCTTGCACGCCGACGTCTCGGCGGTCGGGCTTCGGCAGGCGGCGCTGCGCGCGTCGGAGCAGGTACTGGACCGCCTGAAGGTACCGTCGGAGCACGTGATCTTCGGGCACACCCACCGCGCCGGTCCGCTGCCGGGCGACGAGCGCAGCGAATGGGGCCGGCTGCTCAACACGGGCAGCTGGGTGTACGAACCGGCCTGGCTGGGCGACTCCCCTAGCGAGAGTCCCTACCGGCCCGGGTTCGCCGCGATCGTTCGGGACGACAGACCTCCGGAGCTGATCAACCTGCTCGACGGCGATGCTTGACCCCGGCGTCCTTGACTTCGTGCGCGAATCGCTCTTGCCGGCGCCGCTTCGCGTGCTTGAGGTCGGGGCGGGCAGCGGCGAGCTCGCCGCGGCGCTGGTATCGGCCGGCTACGAGGTCGTCCCCATCGATCCCGCCTCGACCGGTGATCCCGTACGGCCGATCCCGTTGCACGATCTCCCCGAGCGGCCCGAGAGCTTCGACGCGGCGGTCGCCGTGGTCTCGCTCCATCACGTCGAGCCGCTCCGCGAGTCGTGCCGGCGGCTCGCCCAGGTCGTCCGCCCCGGCGGCACGCTCGTCCTCGACGAGATCGATTGCGCGCGGTTCGACGAACGCGCCGCCCGTTGGTGGCTTGAGCATCGCGACGCCGACGAGCACGAACACGGCGGGCACGAACACGGCGGACACGAGCAGGCGGGGCACGAACCCGGCACGCCCGAGGAGATTGTGGACTTCCTGCGCCACCACATCCACGACTTGGCCACGCTCGAGGACACCCTCGGGGAGTGGTTCGAGCTTGGGCCGCCGCTCCGCGGTCCTTACCTGTACCGCTGGGAGTTGCCACCGGGGCTCCGCCTGACCGAGGAGGAGGACATCGCGGCGGGCCGGCTGCCGGCGGTGGGCGTCAGGATCGTGGGGACCCGTCGGCCACGCCCGGCGTGAAGCAGACGGCGTGACAGCGGACGCCGTCGGCGACCTCGAGCCTGAGCTCTCCCTCGGTGCTCCGCTCGTGCGCGATCAGCTCGTAGCAGCCCGGATGGTCGACGTGGACCACGCGCCCGTTCACCGTCACCGCGCCGCGTCCGTCTAGCACCGCCCACACACCACCGGCCCGGTAGGGTCCGGAGTAGGCGCCCTCGACGTCATCGGTCTGGGGCTCGAGCACCGCGTCCGGCGCCTCCTCGACCCGGAACGGCCCTACCACGGGCTGCTCGATCCCGAGCAGCTCCTGGATCGCGCGCTCGGTCTCTTCGTAGCCCCCCTCGCCGTAGTGGTAGTGCACCAGCATGCCGCGCTGATCGAACAGGTAGCGCGCCGGCCAGCCCAGGTTCCCGTACAGGTCCCACACCTCGTACTCGCTGTCGATCGCCACCGGATAGGCGATCTCGAGCCGCCCGACGGCGGCCCGCACCGCCTCGGGGTCGGCCGAAGGCGGGAACCCGGCGGTGTGCACGCCGATCACGTTCAGCTCCGGGTAGCGCTCGTGCCACGCCTTGACGTAGGGAAGTGTCCTGATCGACTGCGGACGGCAAAAGTCCCAGAACTCGACGAGCATCGGATGGGTGCGCGGGCCCCGGTCATCGCCGTTGACCCACTGGAGGCGAGGCGGGAAGCGGGGGGCCGCGATGTGGTCGACGGGTGCGCGCACTGCCGCCCCGATCGTAGTGGCGGCTAGGCCTCCACTAACCCGCGCCGGATCGCGTACCGCACCAGCTCCACCCGGTCGCGCATGCCGAGCTTGCGCAGCACGTTGGCGCGGTGCGACTCAACGGTTTTCTCCGCCAGGTGGAGAACCCCGGCGATCTGGGCGTTCGTGTACGCCTCGGCGATCAGCTTGACGACCTCCTCCTCACGGGGGGTGAGCGAGATGACCGGCCCCTCGTCCTCGCCGGACATCCAGCGGCGGATTATCGAGCGCTCGGCGGCGTTGGTCAGGAACGCGTCGCCGCGACTGACCGCATGCACTGCGCCGACGAGATCCTGATCGGCCTCGCGCTTGAGCACGTAGCCCGAGGCGCCGGCCTTCAGCGCCTCGAACAGATAGTGCTCGTCGTCGTGCATCGAGAGCATCAGCACGCGCACGTCCTTCAGGTGTGAGCGGATTTCCCGGGCGGCCTGGAGGCCGGTCATCCGCGGCATGCCCACGTCGAGGATGCATAGATCGGGGTGGCTGGTGAGCGCCTGCTCGACCGCTTCAACCCCATCGGCGGCCTCCGCCACCACCTCCAGCCCGGGCTGCCGCTCGAGCAGCAGCTTGATGCCAGATCGAACGATGCCGTGGTCGTCCGCCACCAGGATTCTCATCTGTGCGTACCTCCGTGTCTCATGATGATCGTCGGCGGCGCCTGAAGGCGGCGCCTTAGGCGAGCGTCAGCTCCACTCGCGTTCCCTGTCCCTGAGCCGACCAGATCGAAAGGTGTCCCCCGACCAGCAGCGCGCGCTCGCGCATGCCCGACAGGCCGAGCCCGCCGTCGCGCCGCGAGACAAACCCCCGCCCGTCGTCGTTGATCCGCAGCACGGTGCGACCGATGAACGAAAGCTCCACGACCACCTTGTGCGCGCCCGAGTGCTGGGCCACGTTTGACAGGCTTTCCTGGGTCACCCGGTAGACCACGAGTTGCTGCTCGGGCGTCAGCCGCGCCACCGGGCCGCGCACGTCGAACGACGCGCGGATGCCGGTCTGGTCGGAGAAGTCGCGCACCTGGCTGTGCAGCGCCGGCAGCAGCCCGTGGTCGTCGAGCACGGCGGGCCGCAGCTGACGGGCCAGCGCCAGCAGTTCCTCCATCGCCTGGCCGGCCAGTCGCTTGGTCTCGTTCAGCTCGCGGCGCAACGGCCCAGGCGCGTGCTCGATCGAGGCCTGGAGCCGCAGCGAGACCGCGGTCAGCGCCTGGTTGACCTCGTCGTGGAGGTCCTGGGCGATTCGCCGCCGTTCGCGCTCCTGGGCCTGGATCGCCGCGCGCCCAGCCTCTCGCCGGGCCGCCTCGAGCCGCGCCAGCATGCGGTTGATGGCCGCGGCCAGGCGCTTGGTGTCGGCGCTGTCGATCCAGTTGCTCGTCAGCAGCTGGCGGTCGGGCGTGGCCAGGTCGATCTGCTCCATCGCTGTGATCAGCCGGTCGAGCGGGGTGAAGCGCCGGCGCAGCAGCAGCCAGTTGCCGAGCAGGGTCGCGACCAACGCGAGCCCGAGCACGATCATCTCGCGGCCGCGTACGTCGCTCGCGGCGCGGTGATCGAGCGCGATCGCGGCCACGACCGTGGTCCCCGCCACCAGGAGCAGGTTGACCGACAGGACTTGGAAGAGCAGCGAGCGCGATTTCATGGGTCATGGTCGGCTCCCGCTTGTCCGTATCGGCTCATGGGCAGCGAGAGCAAGATGGGGTCTTCGCCCGATATCGACCGCATCCGGCCAGGCCGATAACCGCTACTGCAAGCTCTCCACAAGCGTTCGCCGGGACCGGCGTGGCGTCGGGCGTGGAAGGCGATTGGGTCTGATTTGGTTTGCGGGGCGTCCCTTTCGGGTTTCGGGGGCGCCCCGCCGGCGTTTGGGAAGAAACTACGACTATGCGGGAGTTTCTTCCCGACCAGGCTGGGTGAGGGCGCGTTTCATGACCTTCCCCATGTCGTTTCGGGGGAGCTCGTCGAGGAAGTGGACCTCCCGAGGGCGCTTGTGCCGGGTGAGGAGGTTCGCCACGTGCTCGGACAGTTCGTCCTCCGTGGTCCTGCGACCCGACTCGACCACCACCCAGGCGACGATCCGCTCGCCCAGGTCCTCGTCGGGCGCGGACGTCACGGCGACCTCGGCCACGGCCGGGTGCTCGAGCAGCGCGCCCTCGATCTCGCCGGCGCCGATCCGATAGCCGCCGGACTTGATCAGGTCGGTGCTCTTGCGGCCGACGAGCTTCAACGACCCCGTCTCGTTCCGGGTGGCCAGGTCGCCGGTCATGAACCACCCGTCGCGCATCGACTCCTCGGTGGCGTCGGGGCGGTTGAGGTAGCCCTCGAACAGATTGGGTCCGCGCACGGCGATCTCGCCGATCGTCTCGTCGTCGTGGGCGTCGATGATCGAGCCGTCCTCGGCCACGAGCTTCAGGTCCACGCCGGGCAGGGGCGGTCCGACCCGCCCGGCGATCACCTCGTCGCCGAGGCGCGCGCCGGCGTTCATCAGCGTCTCGGTCATCCCGTAGCGCTCGAGGATCGCCTGTCCGGTGAGCTCGCGGATCCGCTCGTGGACGGTGGTCGGAAGCGCCGCCGAGCCGGACACGAGCAGCCGGGCGCCTCCGAAGGCCTCGGCCAGGTCGCGGTCCTCGGCGGCCTCGCGGGCGATCCGCGTGTACATGGTCGGGACGCCGAACATCACGGTGGCGCCACGCCGGAACGCCCCGGCGAGCGCCTGCGGCGAGAAGCGGCCAACGTGCTCGAGCCGCCCGCCCCGCCGGAGCGGGCCGAGCACACCGATCACCAGCCCGTGCACATGGAACACCGGCAGGGCGTGAGTGACCCGGTCCTCGGCGGTCCACCGCCAGATCTCGGCCAGCGCGTCGAGATTGGATGTGATCGCCCGCCGCGGGATCTGCACGCCTTTGGGGGGACCCGTGGTCCCCGACGTGTACATCAGGAACGCGACGTCCTCCTCGCCCAGCTCATCGCCGAGTCGACCGTCGCGGTCGCGACGGGCGGCGAGGTCGACGTCGAGCCGGGGCATCCCGGACAGCTGCTCGGGAGGATCGACGCCGCGCCAGGCGAGCAGCCGCTCGGGCCGGCTGTCGGTGACGATGTGCTCGAGCTCGCGCGAGCCCAGACCCGGATTGAGCGGGACGACCGACACGCCGGCGGCCAGCGCGCCGACGATCGACGCGCACGACTCGAGCGCCGGCTGTGCCCATACCGCGACCCGTCGCGCGCCCTCGAGCTCTCGGGACACGGCGGCCGCCGCGGCGGCGAGTTCCCGGTAGCTCAGAGACTCCTTGCCGATCCGGATAGCCTCGTCATCATTGGGGTCCAGCAGGCGTGGAAAAAGCGCCTCGGTCATGGCTCTCCGCCGCTATACTCTCTGAAGTATTGAATCTCTACTGCATTTGAGGAGTTTTCGCTGATGCCGTCCGGAGCCGAAGTTCTCCGCCAAATCAAGAGCAGGATCGACGAGGTCGATCCCGCTGCAGTGCGCGAGCAGCTCTCCAACGGCGCGGTGGTCGTCGACGTCCGCGAACCCGAGGAATGGTCGGCCGGGCATATCCCCGGCGCCGTGCATGTCCCCAAGAGCTATCTCGAGTCCAGGATCGAGGGCGCCGTCCCCGATCACGGGCAGCACGTCGTCCTCTACTGCGCCTCGGGTAACCGCTCGGCCTGGGCCGCCCGCACGTTGATCGAGGACCTGGGCTACCAGCACGTCGAGTCGATGACCGGTGGCTTCACGCTCTGGAAGGATCGCGGGTACGAGGTCGACATGCCTCGCACCCTGACCGCCGAGCAGCGCGAGCGCTATTCGCGCCACCTGCTGCTGCCGGAGGTGGGTATGGACGGTCAGCAGAAGCTGCTCGACGCCAAGGTACTGCTGCTGGGCGCCGGCGGCCTCGGGTCGCCCGCCGCGCTGTATCTGGCCGCGGCCGGCGTCGGGACGCTGGGGATCGTCGACAACGACGAGGTCGATCTATCGAACCTCCAGCGCCAGGTGATCCACTCGAGTGAGCGGATCGGCGTACCCAAGGTCGACTCGGCCGAGCAGACCATCAATGCCCTGAACCCCGACGTGAAGGTGCAGAAGTACCCGGTGCGCCTGGGCGCGGACAACATCGTCGAGATCATCTCGGGCTACGACATCGTCGTCGACGGCCTCGACAACTTCCCGACCCGGTATCTCCTGAACGACGCTTCGGTGCGGCTCGGGATTCCGGTCGTGTCGGCCGCGATCCTCGGGTTCGAGGGGCAGCTATCCGTGTTCAAGCCCCACGAGGGGCCGTGCTACCGCTGCCTGTTCCCGGTGCCGCCGCCGGCCGAGCTAGCTCCCTCCTGCGGCGCCAACGGCGTCCTCGGCGTGCTGCCGGGCACGATGGGCCTGCTCCAGGCGACCGAAGTGGTCAAGCTCATCCTCGGCGAGGGCGAGCCGCTGATCGGCCGCCTCCTCATGTACGACGCGCTCGCGGCAACGACCGCCGAGGTCAAGGTTCGCCGCGACCCGGACTGCCCGATCTGCTCGCGCGACCCGGACTCGATCGCCGACGACGAACTGGGCGTGTTCCCCGACTACGAGGCGTTCTGCGCCGGCGCCCACTAGGGTTTGTCCGCGACGATGGCGACCGTCCGAATCCCACCCGTGCTGCGCCCCTCGGTCGGCGGCGAGAAGGAGCTCAGCGCCTCCGGCGCGTCGGTGGGAGAGATCCTGCGTTCGGTGGCCGAGGCTCACCCCGACACCGAGTCGCAGCTGTTCGCGGCGGACGGTGGGCTCAACCGATACGTCAACGTCTACCTCAACGACGAGGACGTCCGCGTGCTCGATGGGCTCGATACGAGCGTCGGCGAGGGCGACACGCTGGTGATCCTGCCGGCCATGGCCGGCGGCGCGCGCTAGTCGCCGCCCAGGCCGAATAACTCGACACTCGCCGTCTCTGGAGCGGCGAGCGGGGAGAAGCTCGTGTCAGGGCCGGGTGAATCCGAATTCACCGTGCCGGCGTGGGGGCGAGTGCCGAGATAGTCGGCCTGGTTTTCGGTGTATCGAGGGCCGGGAAGGTTGGGCGCGGCCGTGCGTCCTAGGAGCTAGGACCCACCCGATTCGAAGGGAGCCAGGAGAGATGCCCAGTCGTCTTGCCCGTGCCGGCGCGCGTCACCCGCGCCGATCTGCCGCGATCCCGCTCGCCGCCGTCGCCGCCCTGGCGGTGCTGGTCGCGGCGAGCATGGCCATCGCCAAGTCGTTCACGTTGACGGTGGCGAGCAACGTACATGTCACCAACGCGGCGAACGGGAAGTTCGCGGTGAAGCCCGTCAACACGCACGAGGCGGTAGCGGTGGGGCCATCCGGCTACGCCGTCTACACGTTCCAGGGCGAGACGACCCATCACCTGATCTGCAAGAAGACCAGCAACGCGACCACCAACTGCTGGGCCTTCTGGCCGCCGGTCTCACCGTCTTCGACCAAGGTCAGCAAGCAGTCGGGGATCAGCGGAACGCTCGGCACGTTCCGCAACCACGGGACGCTCCAGCTGACCCTGAACGGCCAGCCCCTGTACTACTTCACGCCGGACATCATGTCGGGCAACAAGCACCAGGCACAGGGTGATGAGCTGAAGACGTTCGGCTCGATCTGGCACGTCGTGAAGGCCGACCCGGCGGCGGCGACGGCGCCGATGTCGACCACGCCGACCACGCCGACCACGCCGACCTCCACCTGGGGTTAGAACTGTTGAGGCGGGCCGCCGTCGCGTGTCGAGGCGGCCCGCCGGTCGCGGTGCGGCCACCCTCCTATACTTCGTAAAGCAATGGCCGCCGAGCGTCTCGAGAACAAGCCCTGCGGGGGCCGGTACGGCGACATCGTCCAGGCAATCGGCCACACCCCGCTGGTCGAGCTCAAGCGCCTCAGCCCGAAGCCGGGTGTCCGGTTGTGGGCCAAGCTCGAGTCTCGCAACCCGACCGGGTCGGTCAAGGACCGGGTCGCGCGGGCAATGCTCGAGGACGCCGAGGAGAAGGGGCTGATCCGTCCGGGCCAGACGATCCTCGAGCCGACCTCCGGGAACACCGGGATCTCGCTGGCGATGATCTGCAGCCGCAAGGGTTATCCGCTGAAGGTCGTGATGCCGGAGAACGTCACCCGGGAGCGGACCGAGCTGCTGCGGATGTACGGCGCCGAGATCGTCTACTCCGAGGGCGCCAAGGGTTCCAACGGAGCGGTCGAGCTCGCCCTCGACATGGCCGAGAAGGACGCCTCCTACTACATGCCCTACCAGTACGGCAACCAGGCCAATCCGCTCGCCCACTACAACGGGACCGCGCTCGAGATCCTCGAGGAGCTCGACGAGATCTCCGCCTTCGTGGCCGGCCTGGGGACGGGTGGGACGCTGATGGGCAACGGGCGCCGGCTCAAGGAGGAGCTCGGGGACGAGGTCAAGATCGTCGCCGCCGAGCCGATGCAGGGCGAGCCAGTGCAGGGTCTGCGCTCGCTCGAGGACGGCTTCATCCCGCCGATCATCGATCTGTCGCTGCTCGACCGCAAAATCTTCGTGACCAACAGCGACGCGATCGTGTTCACCCGCCGGCTGCTCGACGAGGAGGGACTGTTCGTGGGCGTCTCGTCGGGAGCGATCGCGCGCGTGGCGGTGCGGATCGCCGGCGAGCTCGACGAGGGCAACGTGGTGTTCCTGGTCGCCGACGACGGCTGGAAGTACCTCTCCTCGGGCATCTACACGCGCCCGCTCGAGGAGATCGAGAACCTGGACTCCACCGTCTGGTGGTGAGCGAGGACCCTGAGGGCGGCTCCTCCTCTCGGAGGGGTCTGTTGCGTGCGGCCGGCGCCGGCCTGGCCAGCGTGATCGTCGCCGGCTGCGGTGGCTCGTCGCTGAAGGCGCAGGTGGACAACGCCAAGCCCGTCCTGCATTCAGACGCCGACCTGCTCAACCACCTGCTCGACCTCGAACACTGGGCGATCGCTGCGTACACGGCAGCAACGCCGCTGCTTCCCCCGGCCACGGTTAAGGCCGGACAGCTGTTCTTGAACGACGAGCTCTCGCACGCCGGGGACCTGGCCGGCCTGGTCAGGGCGGCGGGCGGCAAGCCGATCAAACCGCGGCCGAGCTATCCGCTCGGCCATCCGCGCGGCTCAGACGAAGTGCTGGGCGTGCTGCACACGGTCGAGCAGGCGCTGATCACCGCCTACCTCGACGCCATCCCGCGCCTGCGGCCCGGAACGGTCAAGCAGCAGGTCGCTTCGATCTTCGCCAACGACGCGCAGCACCTGGCCGTGGTGCGCGCCGCGCTGCACGAGCCGGCGGTTCCGTCGGCTTTCGTCACCGGCCGGGACTGAGGGCGACCGCGTGCCGACTCGACGTCAGTTCGTCGCGGGAGCGCTGTCGGCGTCCGCCGGTGGGCTCGCGGTGGCGCCCGGCTCGGCGCTCGCCGCCACGGCCGTTCCGAGCGACACCGACACGCTCACCAAGGTGCTCGAGGTCGAGCGGCTGGTCGTGCTCGGCTATCGGCAGGTGCTCGCCTCGGGCGCCCTCGACCCGGGCGACGCCGCGGTCCTCGAGCCGTTCCTGGCCCATGAGCTCGAGCACGTCTCGACGGTGGCGGCGCAGCTGACAGCGCTGGGGACGATGTCCGACACAGCGCCGCTCGACGTGAAGACGGGAGCCGCGCTGCTCGGCAAATATCAGGTGCCCGGGAGCCTGACCGACCTGCACGCGCGCGCCGACTGCCTGCGGCTCCTGGTCAACCTCGAGTCGGTCGCCGAAGGCGCGTACTTCACCGCGCTGAAGACGCTCGGCCACGCCGACCTGGTGACGCTGTGCGCCCAGACGATGGGCTGCGAGGCTCAGCACTGGACGGTGATCAGCGGGCTGCGCAACCCCGGCATCTACGTGAAGTCGGTCCCGTGGCCGTTCGTGACCGGGAACAGCTAAGGCGCCGCCGTCGGGCGCCGCCGACAAATGTGCTCATCGCCGTTGGTAGCCTCGACTAAGGCGGCAACCGCCGAAAATCCACAATCAATGTCATGAAGATCGCGCGAGAGCTGTACGAGGAGATGATCGCCCACGCCCGCGAGGAGGCTCCCAATGAGTGCTGCGGGATGGTCGGCTCGAACGACGGCCGGGCGCTCGCGGTGTATCGCGCGGTCAACGCCGAGGCCAGCCCGCTGCGCTTCCGGATCGATCCCGACGAGCAGCTCGAGCTGCACAACCGGATCGAGGATGCGGGGCTCGAGCTCGGGGCGATCTATCACTCGCACACCCGGACCGAGCCACGGCCGTCGCAGACCGACATCAACTTCGCGAAGCTGTGGCCGGGGGTGCTCTGGATCATCGTTGGGCTCGTCGGCGATGAGCCCGACGTGCGGACCTGGCGGATCGACGACGGCCGCGTGTCGGACGCCGAGCTGACAGTGGAGTGACGATGACCGGGGCGGGTGGTGGGGGTGGTGGGCGGGCCATCAATGAAAACCAGCTCCACTGCCCCGCGTGCGGCAACACGTACGCGGAGGACGAACGGTTCTGCCCCGAGTGCAAGCTGCCGCTCGTGCAGGGGGACGGCGGCGAGCTCGGGGAGGTGAGCGAGCGCCACGAGCGCGCGCGCAAGGTCAAGCCGCAGTTCACCGAGGGACCGCTCGTGCGCGTCGCCGGCGCCCGCAATCAGGCCGAGGCGGAGTTCATTCAGGGTCTGCTGCTCGAGGAGGGGATCCCGAGCATGCTGCGGCGCACCGCCGGCTTCGACGTCCCCGACTTCCTGGCCGCCGGCCCGCGCGACGTGATGGTGCCCCAAGCCGCGCGGGAGGCAGCGCGCGAGGTGCTGCTTCAGGGCGAGGTGATCTCCGACGAGCCGGCCGCACGCGTCGTGGCGCCCGGGCGCCTGCTGCTCTGGTTGCTGATCGCGCTGGTGATCGGCGCGCTGCTCGTCTGGTTGCTCAGCCAGGCGTGACCGCGGCGGTTAGACGGCCGAAGCCATCCGTGCCAGGTGCGCGCGCCACTCCTCCTCGGTGCGCGCCGCTGAGCGCTTGGGGAACGCCTCGCGAAGGGCGCCGCGCGGCCCGTGCGGATGCAGTCGGCAGGCCAGACGTGCCGCCGCCTCTTCACCTCGCTCCGCCACGAGCAGGTCGATCACCGTGCCGCCGAGCAGCGCCGCATCGCGCACGGCGGGCGGGAAGGCCGGCCGCCCTCCCTCGCGCAGCCGGCGCGCAATGGCCGGCCGGGCGTGCGCGGTCTGACCGCCGAACCAGCGTGCCGCGCCCTCGAGCAGCCACGCCCAGCGCAACTCCACGCTCACCCGCCGAGGGCTGAGGCGGCGCGGGACGTCCGGGTTGTTCTCGAGGATCACGCGTCGCGCGTAGAGCGCGGGCACGGCACGGGCCAGCATCTCGCGCGATCCGGGCACGGTCGAGGCGCGCGCCTCGAGAGCGTCGGGGAGCAGCACGTGTAGTTCGTGCGGCCCGCACCAGCCGGCCACGTACCGGCGCGTCGCGGGTGCGGCTGCGAGCCAGGCCAGCGGCATCAGCGGCCGCGCCATCGACAGCGACAAGACGCTCGGGTGAAACACGACCGAGATCCCGTCGACGGTGCGCGGGAAGTACTGCGCCAGGTACTCGCGGGTGCGCTCGAGGGAATGCAGCACTCGGTCGGCGTCATCGGCATGGGTCGAGGCATGCCGCGCCCGGAAGGACGACGACGCCGACTCGACCCATGCCACTGACGCGCGGTCGGTCTGACCTCAGGCCAGAACCGGCACCCGATCCGAGGCGATCGACGCGATCTCCTCGGACGCCCGCTCGAACTCCTCGTCGGAGAGCACGGGCGTGCCCTCGAAGGGGAGATCGCGGGTGAGTTCAAGCCACGACCGGCAGCCACCGTACTCGTCGCGCACCTTGACCGTCACCGGCCGCGGAATCCGATAGGTCCGCAGCAGGATCACGTGCAGCGGATGGCGGCGCTTCCACGCCAGCCGTTTCTCCGCATAGTCGGTCGTCCACACGTAGAACGGCGAGAGCGCGTCCACCGTGCGGCGGTCGGTGATCGTGAAGTGAGCAGCCACCTCCGCCCAGGCCCGGATGCGTACGCGATCCGGCTGGGGGATCTCGCCGCCGCGCCGCAGCGCGTGTGGCGGCGGCTCGCCGTCGCTCCACACGCCCTCCTCGAGGGCACGCGAGAGCTCAGGCTGGTGCGACTCGCGGACCAGGTCCGCGCACTGGTGGTCGAACGTCGGGTACAGGAAGAACCGGTCGTAGTCCAGCTTGAAGTGCTTGTCGGGCTCGCGGATGCCGCCCTTGCGGAGAGTCAGAAGCTGCTCACCCTCGGCAAGGGCCCGCACGGTCACGGCCCATTCTTTAAAAGCAATCGGCATGTAGTAGTAAGAGGAAACGGGGGATTGAACGAAACAGGGGTCCCGCGCGGGCCACGCAGTGCAACTGCAGCACAGGAGTCGACGATTGTACGCGAGAGATCGCGAATCGCCAAACATCACGGCAATTCTGCGGGTTTGCCGAGCGTCGTGGCAAACCGCACGATTCGTTGAGGAATCCGCGCACGGGCACCCTCGGACCATATCCGCTTCTGGACCGCGTGAAACCGTATCTCGAACAAACGTCCTGATTGCGAACAAAAACGGCTCAGCTTTTTGGGGTCCCGAGGCCGCCGCCGCCGGGTGTCTCGATGCGTAGGCGCCGGCCGGGCTCGAGCCGGCCGGTCGCCTTGGACGGGAGTTCCTCGCCGTCGAGCAGGTTGCGGCCCGGCGCGCCGGCCTCGCCGCCGTCGGCGCCGGGCGGGGCATGGCGGCGGCGCTCGGTGATCAGCGAGTAGCTGAGCGGCGCGAGCGCCTCGAGCTCTCGGATCACGCCGTCGCCGCCGTGGAAGGCTCCAGCTCCACCCGATCCGCGACGTAGCTCGTAGCGCGTCATGCGCAAGGGAAACTCGAGCTCGAGCGCCTCGATTGGCGTGTTGAGCGTGTTGCTCATCGCCACGTGGACGCCGCTCGGGCCGTCGGCGTCGGGGCATGCTCCCTGTCCGCCCCCGATCGTCTCGTAGTACACGACGTCCTCTGTGCCGAGCGTCACATTGTTCATCGTCCCCTGGCCGGCCGCGCGCCCGAACGCGCGCAGAACGACGTCGGCCACCCGCGAGGAGGTCTCGACGTTGCCGCCGACCACCGCCGCGGGCGAGCGCGCGTTGAGCAGGCAGCCCTCGGGGGCGATCACCTCGAGCGGGCGGTAGGCCCCGGCGCTCGGCGGGATGTCGGGATCGGTGAGCACGCGGATGGCGAAGTAGCAGGCCGACCGCGTCACCGCGAGCGGGCAGTTGAGGTTGCCCTCGTGCTGTTCGGCGGTGCCGGTGAAGTCGAGCGTGAGGCGATCCGAACGGACGGTCGCCGCGAGCACGATCTCCAGGTCGCCCTCGCGTGCCTCGAGCACGTCCCGGGCTTTGTAGGTGCCGTCGTCGAGCTCCTCGATGCAGGCGCGGGTGCGCCGTTCGGCGTAGTCGAGCACCTCCTTGAACGCCTCCCGTAGCTTCGCGGTGCCGTAGCGCTCGCGGAGCTCGAGCAGCCGGCGCCCGCCGACCCGGCCGGCCGCGAGTTGTGCCCGCAGGTCGGCGCGCCTCTGATCCGGCTGGCGCATCTCCGCGCTGAGCTCGGCGATCGCGTCGTCGTCGAGGATGCGGGGCGAGATCACGACGCCCTCGTCCTCGAGCGTGCGGCTGTCGGCCGGCATGGAACCGGGTACCCGCCCACCCACGTCTGCATGATGGGCCCGGCTGGCGGCGAACGCGATCAGCTCCTCGTCGGCGAACAGCGGCGTGATCACGGTTATGTCCGGCAGGTGCGTGCCGCCGGCGTAGGGGTCGTTGAGGATCCAGGAACGGTCGGGGGCGTGGTCCTCGTCGAGCACGGCCGCCACGGCCGCGGGCATCGCGCCGAGATGCACCGGGATGTGTTCGGCCTGCATCACCATCTCGCCGTTTGCGTCGAACAGCGCGGTTGACGCGTCGCGGCGCTCCTTGATGTTGGCCGAGTGCGCGGAGCGGATCAGCACCGCGCCCATCTCCTCGCACACGGCGCGCAGCGCGCCGGTCAGGACCTGGAGCTCGACCGGGTCGATGCTCATCGTGCGCGCGTCATCCTGAGCGTGCCGGTGTCGTCGACCTCGCTCGTCCAGTCGCGAGGTATCAGGACGGTTGATTCGGGCAGCTCGAGGACCGCTGGGCCCTCGACCCGCACGCCCGGCGCCGGCACCCCGCGCAGGACCTCGAGCTCGGTTCGCTCGCCGTCGAGGATGGCCTCCCGCCTGGACTGCTCGGGCTCGGTGTGCTCGGCCGCGCCGGCGAGCTCGACGTCGGCCCCCGCCGCGGTGGCGGTCACGCGGATCGTGACCAGCTCGAGCTGCTGCTCCTCGTCGTAGTAGCCGTAGCGCTCTTCGTGCTCGCCCTCGAACGCCGCGCGCAGCTGCTCGGGTGCTGCGTCCGCGGCCGCCGCGATCGGGAGCTCGAACGACTGGCCGCGGTAGCGGAGCTCGTAGACGACCCGGAGCTGCGCGTCCGGCGCATGCATGGCCGCTCGCGCTCGCTCGCCCAGTTCCTCGACTTCGCCTGCGATGGCCTCGGCAGTCAGCTCGTCGCCGCTCAACAGGACGCTCCGCTGCACGTCGCGCCGGCGGGGCGAGACGACCAGGCCGAGCGCGGCCAGGACGCCGGAGGCGCGCGGACACAGCACCGTGTCGATCTCCAGTTCATCGGCGATCTGCGCGGCGTGCAAACCGCCGGCGCCGCCGAACGCCATCAACGCGTACCGGCGCGGGTCGATGCCGCGCTGCACGGTGACGACGCGCAGCGCCCGGATCATCTCCGCGCCGGCGACGCGGCGGATCCCCTCGGCGCAGGCTTCGAGGTCGAGATCGAGTTGCTCGGCGAGGCCGCCGACCGCCTTGCTCGCCGCGTCGGGGTCGAGCTTCACGCCGCCGCCGAGCGGCGCGTCGGCCGACAAGTAGCCGAGCACGAGGTTGGCGTCGGTGACGGTCGGCTCGGTGCCGCCGCGCCCGTAACACGCCGGACCCGGGTCGGCGCCGGCCGAGCGCGGCCCGACGCGCAGAGCGCCGCCGGCGTCGCGCCACGCGATCGAGCCGCCGCCGGCGCCAACCGTGTGGACCGCGAGCATCGGGAGGGCGATCGGCCGCCCGGCGATCTCGCCGCTCGATCGCTCCTGCACGGCGCCGCCGTCGACCACGCACACGTCACACGAAGTCCCGCCCATGTCGAGGCAGAGGGCATCCTCGACGCCGGCCTTCCGCGCGACGAAGGCGGCGCCGGCGGCGCCGCCCGCCGGTCCCGAGAGGATCGTCCACGACGCGTGGCCGGCGGCCGCCTCGAGGTCGATCAGGCCGCCGTTCGACTGCATGATCGCGGGCCCGGGGAGCTCGGCCTGCCCGGAGCGGTCGGCCAGCCGGCGCAGATAGGTCGCGAGCAGTGGCGACAGCGCGGCGTCGATCTCGGTGGTGGCGGCGCGCTCGAACTCGCGGAACGTGCCGACGACGTCGTGCGAGAGCGACACGTGCACGTCGTCTCCGAGCGCGTCGGTGAGTGCTCGCGCGAGTGCCCGCTCGTGCTCGGGGTGGCGGTAGGAGTGCAGCAGCGCGACCGCGACCGCCTCGGGCTCGGCCTCGGCCACGCGGTCCGCCAGCTCCGACGCAGCGTCGTCGGTCAGCTCCTTGAGCGGTCCGTCCGGGGTCATCCGCTCGGGCGCAGCGAAGCGCAGCTCCGCGGGCGCGAGCGGCGCCGGCCGCGCGGCACACAGCCGGTAGAGCTGCGGGCGGTCCTGCCGGCCCAGCGCGATCAGGTCGGTGAAGCCCTCGGTGGCCACGAACGCGGTGCGCGCCCCCTTGCCCTCGAGCAGGGCGTTGGTGGCCACCGTCATCCCGTGGGAGAACTCGCGGACGTCGCCGGCCGACGCCCCGGCCCGCTCGAGTGCCGCCTCGATCGCCGCCAGCACCCCCTCGGATTGGTCCTCGGGGGTGGTGGGCGCCTTGGCCGTGATCACGCGGCCGTCGAACGCGAGCACGGCGTCGGTGAAGGTCCCGCCCACATCGACGCCGATCAGCATCGCGCGGAAGTTAACGCCACAGCTCGATCTCAGGCTCGGCGCCGGCGCGCATCGTCACGTGGCGGCCGTCGAAGCCCGGGTCTTGGTCGGGAAAATCGGTGCGCTGGTGGGCGCCGCGGCTCTCGGTTCGCGTCAGCGCGCTCCGCGCGATTAGGCGGGCGAGCGGATACTCGTCGCCGGCGAGCTGCTCGAGGCCGTCGGCGTCGCGCTCGAGCCCGGCGTCTCGCCACAGCGCGTCGCGGCTGGCCTGGGAGACGGCCGGCGGACGCTCCGGGGCGGGCGCTCTGCCGAGTTCGGCCACGGCGGTGGGGTCGGGCTCGGGCTGTGCCACCGCCGAGCGCGCCGCTCGCGCGCCGAACACGAAGCACTCGGTCAGCGAGTTCGAGGCGAGGCGATTGGCTCCGTGCAGGCCGGTGCACGAGCACTCGCCGACGGCGTGGAGGCCGGCGAGCGTGGAGCGCGCCTCGAGGTCGGTGGCGATTCCACCCATCATGTAGTGCGCCGCCGGCGCCACCGGCACGAGCTCGCGCTCGGGATCGATCCCGGCCTGCCTGAGCGCGGAGACGACGTTTGGGAACAGGGCGGGATCGACGGTGCGCATGTCGAGGTCGACCGATCGCGCGCCGGTCAGGACCATCTGGCGCTGGACCGCACGGGCCACCTCGTCGCGTGGCGCTAGCTCGTCGACGAACCGCTCGCCGCGCGAGTCGAGCAGGTGCGCTCCCTCGCCGCGCACCGCCTCGGTGACGAGGAACCCGTCGGCGCCGTTGTTGCCGACGACCGCGGTGGGGTGGAACTGCAGGAACTCGAGGTCGGCCAGCGCGGCGCCGGCGACGTACGCCAGCAGCAGCCCGCCGCCGACGGCGACCGCGGGATTGGTCGTGCGCGCCCACAGCGCGGCGGCCCCGCCCGTCGCCAGGACGACCGCGCCGCTCGCGATCAGGCGGCCGTCGGCGAGCCGGACGCCCACGCATCGCTCGCCGTCGGACAGAAGCCCAACGACGCGACGCCCCTCGAGGACGTCGATCGACGGATGCTCGGCGACGATCGCGCTCAGCTGGCGGACGAGGCGCCGCCCGGTGGCGGCGCCGCCGGCGTGGACGATGCGGCGGGTCGAATGGCCGCCCTCGAGGCCGAGCGCCAAGCGTCCGTCGTGATCGGCGTCGAATCGCACGCCGAGACGCGTCAGGTCGCGGACCGCGTCGGGTGCCTCGTCGCAGAGGACGCGCGCTGCCGACTCGCGCACCGCGCCGCGGCCGGCGACGATCGTGTCGCGGAGGTGAAGCTCGGGGCTGTCCTGCGCGGACAGAGCGGCGGCCAGTCCACCCTGCGCGAACCAGCTCGAGGACTCGGCAAGTGGTGTGGCTGAGACGAGCGTCACGCGGGCGCCTTCGCGGGCGGCGCGCAAGGCCGTGTACAGCCCGGCTGCGCCGGCGCCCACCACCGTGACCTGGCTGGTGGGTTGCATAGGTGGGTCCGAATCCTCCATGTGTCCCGATACCGTACCCCGATGGCCTCAGCGCCCGTCTGGCTCGAGCATCCGTCTTCGCTGCGCCACGAGACCGGTGGTCACCCGGAGCGTGCGGCGCGGCTGAGCGCGATCGAGCGGGAGCTGTCGGCGCGCGACTGGCTCGGCTTCGAACGCGTGACGTCTCAGGCGGTCGATCGCGCCGCGCTCGAGGCCGTGCACCCAGCGGCGTACATCGAGTCGATCGAACGGATCTGCGCGAGCGGTGGCGGCTACCTCGACCTCGACACCGTGGTCAGCGCCGACTCGTTCGAGGCCGCGCTGCACGCCGCGGGTGGCGCGGTCCAGATGGTCGACCTGCTGCTCGACCGCGCGACGTCGTGCGCGTTCAGCGCCCACCGTCCTCCGGGTCACCACGCCACGCGGGCACGCGCCATGGGGTTCTGTCTGTTCAACAACATCGCGGTCGCCGCGCGGCATGCGCTCGACGGCCGTGGCCTCGAGCGCGTGATGATCCTGGACTGGGACGTGCATCACGGCAACGGGACCAACGACATCTTCCACGAGTCGGATCAGGTCCTGTTCGTCTCGATCCATCAGTCGCCGCTGTATCCGGGCACGGGTCCAGCCAGCGACGCTGGATCCGGGTCCGCCCTCGGCTTCACGGTCAACCTCCCGGTCCGGCCCGGATCGGGGAACGAGGTCTTCGGTTCGCTGGTGGACCATGTCGCGGTGCCGCTGGCCCGTGAGTTCGCTCCTCAGCTCATCCTGATCTCGGCCGGGTACGACGCGCACCGCGACGATCCCCTCGGCGAGTGCGTCATGACCGAGGAGGGGTACGCGGCGATGGCGCGGTCGATGCGCTGGGTCGGCGACACGCTCGGCGCGCCGGTCGGCTGTGTGCTCGAGGGCGGCTATGACCTCAACGCGCTCGCCCGCTCGGTCGTTGCCACGCTCGCGGCGCTGCAGGAGCCGGTGGCGGTACCGGACATCGACGGCGACGTCTCACCGGTCGTGGCACAGGCTCGCGAGCGGCTCGCGCAGTGGTGGCCGGCGCTGGCCTAAGGCGCCGCCGTCAGGCGCCACCGTCAGGCGCCACCGTCAGGCGCCGCCGACAAATCCGAATGAGAAGTCGCGGGTTATCTCAGCGATTGCCAGGCGGCCACGACCTTGGCGGCCATGCGGTCGGTCGAGTAGCGCTCCGCTCTCGCGTGGCCGTCGATGCGCGGGTCTGCCGCTTGCAGGTGCGGCTCGAGGGCTTCGCGCCACGCGTGCTCGTCGAAGGGCCCGCAGTGGGTGCCTGGTATCGCTTGGAGTGCCTCGGACGCGATGCCCACCGGCGTGGCGAGCACCGGCACGTCACAGGCCAGCGCCTCGAGCACGGCGAGGCCGTAGCTCTCGCGCTCGGACGGGACGAGCACCGCGTTGGCGGCGTTGACCCATAGCGGGACCTCGAGTGGATCGATGCTCCCGAGCGCCAACAAGGTGGTGTCGCCGGCGAGCGCGGTGGCGCGGTCGTAGCGCTTCTCGGGTCTTTCGGGATCGGCGGGGAACAGCAGGTAGGGGCCTGTTGGATCGAGGCCAAGCGCGGCTCGTGCCTGCGCACGGGGAATTGGTTTGAAGCGGTGGACGTCGACGCCGGCGGGCAAGACCGCTCGTTGTTTTCGTGTCGCCCAGCTTGGGATCTGCGTTGCCAGTAGCTCGGACACCGTGGCCACCAGGTCCATCAGCGGAAGTGCAGCGAGCGTGATTGCGCGCGAGCGGGGGTGGACGAGGTCGGTGCCGTGGAGGGTGACGGCGTGCGCGTCACCGCGTGCGGCGAAGGCCGGCCAGGCGGTGAGCCCAAAGTGGGCGTGGACCACGTCGAAGTGGTTGTCGTGGTGGGCTCTGCGCAGGTCGCGTGCCGCTTTCAGGTAGGCGCCCGGTGCTCCTGGCGCGAAGGCGAACACCGCTACTTCGATCCCGTCAATACGGCGCAGAGCGTCGACCTGGTCGCGGACGAAACTGCCGAGCGCCGGGCGTGCCGGCGTCGGATACATGTTGGTGACGACCAGCGCGCGCATTGACGGGGGGCGAGCGTACATCGACCCGCCTCTGGCACCATGCCGCGGCATGGCCCCAGTCGCGGCGCAGCCGATCGGCGTGTTCGATTCCGGCGTCGGCGGGTTGACCGTCCTGCACGAGCTACTCGTCTCGCTCCCGAGTGAGGACTACCTGTACCTCGGCGACACGGCGCGCTTCCCGTACGGCGATCGGACGTCTGCCGAGCTTCAGGCGTTCTCGGTCGAGATCGCCGATCACTTGGTGGCCGCCGGAGCGAAGTTGCTGGTGATCGCCTGCAACTCGGCGAGCGCCGCCGCGGTGGACGTCGTCGAACGGCATCTGGCGGCGCGTGGCCGCGAGATCGACGTGATCGGCGTGCTGCGCCCGGCCGCCCAGGTCGCGGTGGTGGCCAGCCACACCGGCCGGATTGGGTTGCTCGCGACTCCGGCGACAGTCGCTTCCGGCGCCTACGGACGGGCTGTGGCCGCCCTGGACCCCCACGTCCACCTGGAGAGCGTGGCCTGCCAGGATCTCGCGCCGATCATCCAGGGCGGGTTCCCGTTCGACGAGCGGGTGGTGGCGATCGTTCGCGGGTACTGCGTTCCTTTGCGCGATGCCGGCGTCGACACCGTGATCCTCGGCTCGACGCACTACCCGCTGTGCGCGCCGATCCTGCAGCGGATGCTGGGCCGCGGCGTCACGCTCGTGTCCGCCGGCATGGGAGTCGCGCGCAGCGTCGAGCGGGCGCTGGCCTCGCGGGACTTGTTGAACGAGCAGGCGGGGGAGGGAACGTACCGGTTCATATGCACGGCCGACGTCGAGTCGTTCCGCGCACTCGGGACGCGTTTCTTGCAGATGCCGCTGGGCGAGGTCATGCACGTGGAGTTGGAACCCGCCCACCCCAGGGCGGCGGCGTGACTGCGGGCGTGCCCGAGGCGGGACTGTCGGGTGGCGGTGTTCCCGAGCGGAGCTACGGCCGAGCGCCCGACGGGCTGCGGCCGATGTCGATCGAGCCCGGCTTCGTCCGCACCGCCACCGGCTCCGCTCTCATCTCGATGGGGGAGACCCGCGTGATCTGCACCGCCTCCGTGCAGGACAGCGTGCCACGCTGGCTGATGGGATCCGGGCGGGGGTGGGTCACCGCCGAGTACGGGATGCTGCCCGCCTCCACCGGCGAGCGAAAGCAGCGCGACGTGAACCGGGGCAGACCTGACGGGCGCACGGTCGAGATCCAGCGGCTGATCGGCCGCTCCCTGCGTGGCGTCGTCGATTTCTCGTTGTTGGGCGAGCGCACGGTGTACGTCGACTGCGACGTTTTGCAGGCGGACGGCGGTACCCGCTGCGCGTCGATCACCGGTGGGCTGGTGGCCCTCGAGCTGGCGTGTGTGCGGTTGATCTCAGAGAACGAGTTGGAGCGCTCGCCATTGACGGGCACGGTTGCCGCGGTCTCGTGCGGGATCGTCGACGGTGTCCCGCTACTCGACCTCGACTACCGCGAGGATTCGACGGCCGAGGTCGACGCCAACGTGGTCATGACCGGCGAGGGTGGCTTGGTCGAGGTGCAGGCGACGGCCGAGCGCACGCCGCTCTCCCGGGCCCATCTCGACGACCTGCTGGCGTTGGCGGCGAAGGGCATCGGCGAGCTGCGAGCGCTCCAAGAGGCTGCGGTCACGGGCGCCGCGGGCTGAGACTGATGACGCCTGACGCGATCTGAGAGCGATGACGCCTGACGCCATGTCTGACGGGCGCTCGGTCGTGCTGGCCACGCGCAACCCGCACAAGGTGGCGGAGATGCGCCGGCTGTTCGAGCCGGCGGGGATCACGGTCGAGCCGCTCGCGCCCGAGGTGGAACTGCCGCGCGAAGACGGGCTGACGTTCGCCGACAACGCGCTGCCCAAGGCCGTGGCCGCCGCTGCGGCCACCGGGCGGCCGTCGATCGCCGACGACTCGGGAATCGAGGCGGCGGCATTGAACGGCGGTCCGGGGGTTCGATCCGCTCGGTACGCCGGCTTTGACGCCACCGATGAGGAGAACCTTTCGAAGCTCGTGGCGGAGGCGCCGCCGGACAGCCGGCTGCGGTACGTGTGCGCGCTCGCCTACGTCAACCCCGAGACGGGCGAGGAGCGCGTCTTCTTCGGCGACTGCAGGGGGCGGATGGCCCGTGAGCGGCGGGGTTCTGGTGGGTTCGGCTACGACCCGGTGTTCGTTCCCGACGCGACCGGGGACAATCGAACCATGGCCGAGCTCACGGACGCCGAGAAGGACGCGATCAGCCATCGCGGCCACGCCGTACGGGCGTTGTTGAAGTGGATCCGTCGCTGACCCCAGCCGGCGGATCCGGGGCCCCTCAGATCAAGTCCAGAACCGCTGCGCTGTCGATCGTCTCGAACTCGGCGCTGATCCTTTTGAAGGTCGTCGCGGGTTCGATTACCGGGTCGGTAGCGATCCTCACCGAGGCGGTGCACTCGAGCATCGACCTGGTCGCCTCGGTGGTCGCTTTCTTCTCGGTGCGCAAGGCGGGCGAGCCGGCGGACGAGAGCCATCGGTACGGCCACGAGAAGGTCGAGAACCTGGCCGCGGCGATCGAGGGCATCCTGATCCTGGTCGGCTCAGCCGCGATCGCCTTCCAGGCCATCCGGCACCTGGTCAGCGGGGAGCACGTTTCGCGGTTGGGCATCGGGATCGCGGTCGTGGCCTTCTCGCTGGTGGCGAACGTGGTTGTTTCCACCGTGATCGCGCACAATGCCCGCGCCACCGATTCGCCGGCGCTCGAGGGTGATGCTGCCCACCTACGGACCGACGCACTGACCTCGCTGGCGGTGCTGGTCGGGCTCGCACTGGTTGCCATCACCGGAGCGCAGTGGATCGACCCGGTGGTGGCACTGCTGGTGGCTGCCGCGATCGTGGTAACGGGTGTGCGTCTTCTGTTCCGGTCTTCTCGGGTTCTGGTCGACGAGGCGCTCCCGGCCGACGAGGTCGCCGCGATCCGTGCCGCCGTGGAGGAATTCGGCTCGCGGGGGGTGGTCGGGTATCACGAGCTGCGCACGCGCCGCGCCGGCTCGCAGCGTTACGTCGACCTGCACGTCCAGTTCCGCACCGGCACCTCGCTCGAGGACGCCCACCGGACCGCGCACGAGCTTCAGGACGTGATCGGCGCCCGGCTCGGTGGCGCGGACGTCCTGATCCACCTGGAACCGCAGGATCGGGTGCGGCCGGGGGAGGAGCTGCGGCGCGCGACGGCGGGTTGACGGTGGCGGTCGCGGCGAGTGCGCTCGGCCGGCGCCCGATTCCGCTCTGAGCGCTCGTATCGTCCGATCCCGCGGGCAGCCCTCAGTCGGTTATAGATCCCGACCAGCCTCGGTGGTTCGGCGCCGTAGGCGGGGCGGGGCTGGGCCAGGCCGGCCCTTGTCAGCAACTTTATGCGAGGGCTCCCATAGCGCCACCGTTGCCACTCTCGGCGACTGGGAGCAGCCGTGTGCGGGCTTCTTCGCCCGCTTCGCGGTTAAGCGCTCACTCGACCCCGCGACCGCGCCGAGTGCGCCAAAGGCCGTCTCGGGCGCGGTTTGCGGCGCATTGGGCTTGGCGGCCGGCTCGAGTGCGCCGTCATCCGCCGCGTCTGTACGCAAATTATTTGCGTACGGACACACGGGCGGGACGGCGGGGCACCGTCCAGGCGCCGGCGGGAGAACTTGCCGGCCGGAGACGTCAGAAGAGGTTGATCGCGGCGGCCAGCGCCACCGCGAACGTCACCGCGGCATACCCGTAATAGCCCTGGAGCGCGAGGATCAGCACGGCGATCAGGCACGCGAAGACGGTCCCGAGCCAGGCCAATCGTCCCAGGTCCACGAGCGTATTTTCGTCCTCGGGTCCGACGTCAGGCTCCGGGGCGACGGGGTCGGAGCGGTCGATTTCGCTGATGGTGGGTGGCTGTGTACTCAATTTCCGAAAAAGTGATCTATGCCATCATGCGGCGCTCGCACTCAGGGCAGTGAATCTCCCCGGCCGAGGGTAGGGCGTTAAGCATCGTCCGCCGCTCGTGTTAGCGTCGGGGATTCCTACCACCTCGAAGGAGGGAGCAAGTGACCAAACAAGAATTTGTCGATCAAGTCGCGGACCGGGCCGGATTGAGCAAGAAGGACGCGGCAGACGCGGTCGACGCTTTCCTGGATACGGTGGAGGACGCGCTCAAACGGGGCAGCGAGGTGTCGTTCTCAGGCTTTGGCAAATTCACCGTTTCGCAGCGCAGCGCTCGTGAGGGACGCAATCCCGCGACGGGCGAGACGATCCAGATCGCTGCTGCACGCGTGCCGCGCTTCACCGCCGGCGCGGGGCTGAAGAAGGCGGTCAAGTAGCCAGATGGGGCTGGCTGGATGCTGCGGTCGCGGTCCGGATGCCGTGACCGTGGCGTCCATGGACGGCCGGCGACGCCCGTGCGTGGGTCTCCGTGGCCGTGGCGTCCCTCACGTGTGGTCTCCGTGGCGTCGATCGACCGCACAGTAGCTTCATTGACCGGGATGACGTGAGCGTGGCGTCGACCCAAGGCGCCGCTGGTCAAGGCGAGGCTTCCGAGGCCGTGAGTTTCGGAGATCGGCTGGCCGAGCGGGTGGCCTCGCGCGAGTCCCAGGTGGTCCTCGGGCTCGACCCCGACCCCGCCCGCCTGTGGCCGGAAGCGCTCGACCGGGTCGACTCGGCGGTTGACGATGCCCCGCGTGCCGGCGACGCCTCGCCGGCGGCACGCGCCGCGCGAGCCGTCGCCGCGCATTGCGCGCTGGTGATCGAGGCGACGGCGGAGCAGTGCGTCGCGGTCAAGCCGCAGGTGGCCTGCTTTGAGCGGCTCGGTGCGCCCGGCTGGAGCGCGCTTGCCGAGACGGTCGCGGTGGCGCGCGAACACGGGCTGCTCGTGATCGCAGACGCCAAGCGCGGCGACGTCGACGTCACGGCCGCGTCGTACGCGCAGGCGTTCCTGGGCGAGACGCCGACCCCCTACGGCCCCGTGCCCGGTCTCGGTGTGGATGCGATGACGGTCAACCCGCTGCTCGGCCGGGACTCACTCGAGCCGTTCGTGAGCACCGCGCGCGCCCACGGCCGCGGGCTCTTGGTGCTCGTGCGGACATCGAACCCCGGTGCCGCGGACATCCAGGAGCAGGAACTCATGAACGGTGGCGCCGTGAGCGATCGGTTTGCCGACCTCGTCGACGAGATCGGCAACGCGGGGGTAGGGACGGCCGGCCTCTCGGACATCGGCGCGGTCGTCGGCGCCACCGCGCCGGGGCGGCTGGGCGCGCTGCGCGAGCGCATGCCGCGCGCCGTCTTCCTGCTGCCGGGCGTCGGCGCCCAGGGCGGGCGGGTCGAGGAGCTCGCGCCGGCCTTCGCCCCCGGCCCCGCCGGCGGGCTGGTCTCCGCCTCGCGCGGCATCGTGGCCGCGTACGAGCATGCCGGGGACGACCCCGCGACGGCGGCAGCGCGCGAGGCGAACCGGCTGCGCGAGCTCGCCTGGCGTTTAAGCGCGTGAGCACAAGTCGATTGGGGCTCGTGAATTCGCATACCGGCCCACGCGACCGCCTATCCGTCCACACACCAACTCGTCCGCCCGGCCGATTGCATGATCGCGCCTGGGATGGTGGGGTGGAGGAATCCAGCGCGTCACTTGGCCCCGCTTGCGATCGCCGCGGTGGCGACGGCGTCGTACCTGATCGTGCACAAGGCGGTGACGCACAGCGACGCGTCGGCATCCGTCGGCGTCGCGATGACGATGAGCTCGTCCACGGGCACTACCCACGCGGTCTCGATCAAGACCAAGAGCAAGTTCTACGTCGTCCAGCCGAACGACACGCCGTCGAAGATCGCCTCCCACACTGGCGTGTCGGTCAGCGAGCTCGAGCATCTGAACCCGACCGTCAACCCCGACGCTCTTCATCCGTCGCAGCGGTTCCGACTCCAGCCGTGATCTTGCCGGTGACCCGGCGGATGGCCGCGAAGGCCAAGAAGGTTGCGTGCGCGATTCCGGGCGCCGCCCTGCTCGTCGCTTGCCTGGCACTGATCGCGACCCCGAGCGCGGCCCGCGCGTCCACACCGGCGCCGCCGCCGCTCCCCGTGCGCGCCGCGGCTCTCCTCGAGGAGAGCACCGGACAGCAGCTGTTCGGCGAGAACGCGAACGCCGAGCTCCCGATCGCCAGTACCACGAAGTTGATGACCGCGCTGGTCACCCTGCGTCACGCTCGGCTCAGCCAAGTGTTCGCCGATCCCGATTACTACCCCGCGGCGGAAGACTCGCAGATCGGCCTCGAGCCGGGCGAGCGGATGAGCGTCCACGACCTGGTCATCGCGATGATGCTCCCGAGCGCCGACGACGCCGCGGAGGACCTGGCCTACAACGTCGGGCATGGGTCGGTGGCGCGGTTCGTTGCGATGATGAACACCCGCGCGCGCGAGCTCGGGCTCGCCCAAACCCACTACGCGACCCCGATTGGGCTGGACACGCCCGGCAACTACTCGAGCGCGCACGACCTCACGATGCTGGCGCGCTACGACCTGCGCAGCGAGCCGTTCTTCCGGGTCGTGGTGGCGAAGAAGAGCGCGGTGCTGACGACCGGCAACCACGTCCGCTTCGTAACCAACCTGAACGATCTGGTGGACCGCTACTCGTGGATCAACGGCGTCAAGACCGGCCACACGCTCGGTGCCGGTTACGTGCTGGTGGCCTCCGGAACCCAGCACGGCATGACGCTGATCGACGCGGTGCTCGGAACGCCGAGCGAGGCCGCCCGGGACGACGCCGCGTTCGCGCTGTTGAGCTGGGGGTTCGCGAACTTCCAGCTGCGGACTCCCGTCCGGGCGGGCCAACTCATCGCCCGAGCCCCGGTGACCGGCGGCAACCCGAACCAAACGGTCCGACTGATCGCCGCCTCGACCGACACCCACGTGTTTCCCAAGACCGATCGGATCAGCCTGCGCGTACACGCGCCGGCGCAGCTCACCGGACCGCTGCCGGCGGGCCAGGAGGTCGGCTGGGTGACGGTCCGGGACGGGCGTCACGTTCAGGCCCGGATTCCGCTCGAGCTGGCGGTGGCGCTGCCGCAGATCCGGCACTCGACCGTCCTCAAGAGCATGGTGGTGCTATCGGCTACGCTGTCGGGACTAGTGGTGGCGGCGGGTGCGGCAATCGGCCTGAGAATGTTTTGGCGCGAATGGTCGAGGGGATAAGGCGCGGCGGAAATACTGAGCCGCCATGATCATCACGGTCACTCTTAACACCGCCCTCGACAAGACGCTGGAGGTGCCGAACTTCCGCGTCGGACGCCGGCACCGCTCGGTCGAGCAGACGACGATGCCGGGTGGCAAGGGCGTCAACGTGGCGCGGGCGCTCAAGCGGCTGGGGCAGCCCGTGATCGCGACCGGTCTCGTTGGTGGCGCCACCGGCAACATGATCGTCGACGCGCTCGGCGCCGAGGCGATCCTCAACGGCTTCGTACGGATTCGCGAGGAGTCGCGCACGAACACCGCGGTCCTCGACCCCACGACCGGCGTGCACACCGAGATCAACGAGCGCGGCCCGACCGTCTCCGCCCACGACCTCGAGCTGTTCCGCGAAAAGCTGCTGTACCTGGCCCAGGGCGCCAGCATGTGCGTGTTCGCGGGCAGCCTGCCCCGCGGCGTTGCGCCCGACGTCTACGCCGGGCTCATTCGCGAGATCAAGAAGCTCGGCGTGACGACCATCGTCGACACCGAGGGTGAGCCGCTCAGGCTGGCGGTGCGCGCCGAGCCCGACGTCGTGTCGCCGAACGAGCTCGAGGCCGAGGAGCTCGTCGGCCACGAGTTCAACGACGTCGACGACCGGTGCCGTGCCGTCGTCGAGATGACCCGACTGGGGCCGGCCGAGGCGATCATGACGGTCCCCGACGGCTGCTACGCCTACGTTCATGAGGGCGGCGGGTACGCGCTCTATCGCGTGCGCATCGAGGAGCAAGAGGCGCGCTCGACGATCGGCTCGGGCGACGTGTTCCTGGCCGGTTACATCGCCGCGCGGTATCTCGGCCGCCCCCCGATCGAGTGCCTGCGCTACGGCGTCGCGTGCGGCGCCGAGTCGGTCCAGCATTTCGGCGCGGGCCTGGTCGATCCCGCCGCGGTCGACCGGTTGCTCGGCGAGGTCGAGCTCGAGCACCTCCAGATCGGCGCCGAAATCGGCTAGGCCGCAAGGCGCCGCCGTCGGGCGCCGCCGACAGCTCCAATAAGGCGCCGCCGACCATCTTCAATACCCGCAGTTTGGGGAATTTGGTGCCCGTTGAGGCCTCAGAACCCACTGCTACGATCGATGGTCCGATGGTTATCGCCCCGCTGTCGTCCGCGCCCACGAATACGATGCCGCAATGGAAGTAGAGATCGGACGCGGCAAGAAGGCCCGGCGGGCGTACGGGTTTGACGAGATCGCGATCGTGCCCTCGCGGCGCACGCGCGATCCGGACGACGTCGACATCTCCTGGACGCTCGGTCCGTACCGGTTCGAGTTGCCGCTCCTCGGGGCCGCGCTCGACGGGGTGGTGTCGCCCGAGACGGCCGGGATCATCGGGAAGCTCGGCGGCCTGGCCGTGCTCAACCTCGAGGGCATCTTCTGTCGCTACGAGGACGCCGACGCGCAGCTCGAGCGCATTTCGACCTTCTCCAAGGACATCGCCACGCGCGAGATGCAGGACATCTACCGCGAGCCGATCAAGCCCGAGCTGATCAGCCAGCGGATCCAGGAGATCAAGTCGCACGGCGTGGTCGCGGCGGCCTCCCTGACTCCCCAGAAGGTCCGCAAGTACTACGACGTGGCGCTCGAGGCGGGGCTCGACATCCTGGTCATCCAGGGCACGGTGGTGTCGGCCGAGCACGTGTCGCGCGACGAGACCCGCCCGCCGCTGAACCTGAAGGAATTCATCCGCGAGCTCGCGCCGACGCCGGTGATCGTCGGCGGATGCGCGTCCTACCACACGGGACTTCACCTGATGCGCACGGGCGCCGCCGGCGTGCTGGTCGGCGTCGGTCCGGGCGCCATCTGCACCACCCGCGGCGTGCTCGGGATCGGCGTTCCGCAGGCCACGGCCATTGCGGATGTGGCGGCGGCTCGCTCGCAGCACATGCTCGAGACCGGCGAGTACGTCAAGGTCATCGCCGACGGCGGCATGCGCAACGGCGGCGACATCGCCAAGGCGATCGCCTGCGGGGCGGACGCGGTGATGCTCGGATCGTCCCTGGCCCGCGCCTACGAGGCCCCCGGCCGCGGTTACAACTGGGGCATGGCGACGTTCCACCCGACGCTGCCGCGCGGCACCCGCGTCGCCACCACGCCCAACGGCACGCTCGCGGAGATCATCAAGGGGCCAGCGCGCGAGAACGATGGGACCTTCAACCTGATGGGGGCGCTGCGCACCTCGATGGCGACGTGCGGCTATCGCGACATCGCCGAGTTCAACCGCGCCGAGCTCGCGGTGGCGCCGGCGCTGCAGACGGAAGGCAAGCACCTGCAGCGAGAGCAGGGTGTGGGCATGGGCGCCAAGCCTGCGGCTGCCGCGGTAAGTGTCGAGTAGCCGCCCCGGCGGCTGCAAACCTTCGCCTGCGGGCGTCCTCGCTCGCTCGCGTGCTGGCGCACGCCACGCTCACTGCGTCCTTCGCATGCTCGGTTTTCGCTCGCCAGGGACGGTCGCGTGAGCACCACTACTGTCCGGACGGGGTTGGACGGCCCCACGGATGCCGCGAAGCGGCCCATCCAAGAAGAGGTCATCGTCCTCGACTTCGGAGGCCAGTACTCGCAGCTGATCGCGCGCCGGGTGCGCGAGTGCGGCGTCTTCTCGGAGTTGCTGCCCCACCACGTGGGGCTCGAGGAGGTGCGCCGCCGACGCCCCAAGGGCGTGATCCTCTCGGGCGGCCCGGCCTCCGTCTACGAGGAGGGCGCGCCGCCGCTCGACAAGCAGCTGCTCGAGCTCGGCGTGCCCGTGCTCGGCATCTGCTACGGGATGCAGCTGCTCGCGCTCGCGCTGGACGGGCGGATCGAGCGGGCCGAGGTCGGAGAGTTCGGACGCTCGCAATTGACCATCGCGGACAACGGACGGCTACTGGCGGGCACGCCGGCCGAGCAGACCTGCTGGATGTCTCACCGCGACACGGTGTTCGCACCGCCGCCCGGTTTCACCCCACTGGCGTCCTCGAGCGCCTCGCCGGTGGCGGCGTTCGAGTCGACCGAGCGCGGCATCTACGGCATTCAGTTCCACCCCGAGGTGGTCCACACTCCCTACGGGCAGCAGGTCCTCACGAACTTCCTCGAGGCCGTGTGCGGCTGCGAGCGCACCTGGAGCCCGGCCTCCGTGATCGAGGAGCAGATCGAGCGGATCCGTGCCCAGGTCGGGGACGGACGAGCGATCTGCGGGCTGTCGGGTGGCGTCGACTCGAGCGTCGCCGCGCTGCTCGTCCACCGTGCGATCGGCGATCGGCTGACCTGCGTGTTCGTCGACCACGGCCTGATGCGCAAGAACGAGGGCGCGCAGGTGATCAGGGCGTTTCGCGACCACTTCCAGGTCCCGCTGGTCGCGGTCGATGCCTCCGAGCGGTTCCTGGCGCGCCTGGAGGGCGTCACCGACCCCGAGGAGAAGCGCAAGCGGATCGGCACCGAGTTCATTCGCGTGTTCGAGGAGGAGGCGCGCAATCTCGACGACGTCCATTTCCTCGTGCAGGGCACGCTGTACTCCGACGTGATCGAGTCGGGGGGCAGCACCGGCGCGGCCACGATCAAGTCCCACCACAACGTGGGCGGTCTGCCCGACGACCTCGACTTCGAACTGGTCGAGCCGCTGCGAGCGCTGTTCAAGGACGAGGTGCGCGCGGTCGGGGCCGAGCTCGGGCTGCCCGAGCGGCTCGTGTGGCGCCAGCCGTTCCCGGGACCGGGCCTTGCCATCCGGATCGTCGGCGGTGAGGCCACGCGCGAGCGTCTGGAGATCCTCCGCGAGGCCGACGCGATCCTTCAGGACGAGATCCGCCAGGCGGGGCTCTACCGTGAGCTGTGGCAGTCGTTCTGCGTGCTCCCGGACATCCGCACGGTCGGCGTCCAGGGCGACGTGCGCACCTACGGCAACGTGATCGCGATCCGGGCGGTGACCAGCGACGACGCGATGACAGCGGACTGGGCGCGGCTGCCGTACGACCTCCTCGAGAGGATCGCGGCGCGGATGATCGGCGAGATCCGCTCCGTGGGACGGGTTGTGCTCGACATCACGAGCAAGCCGCCGGGCACGATCGAGTGGGAGTAGACTGACGCACTTGTTGGTGGGCGTTCGGAGGGCGATTTGGGGGCTGGTAGCGGTGGTGATGGCGCTCGGCGCGAGCGCGTCGGTGGCGCAGGCCTCGCTGTCGGTACCGACCGGCGGGCCTCCCACGACGTACCCCACCCTCGCCGCGCTCGAGCAGGCGGCGGGCGGGGCCGACAATGGCACCACCGCGGGGGAGCAGGGCGGCGGTTTTCGCCGTATCACCTGGGACACCCTCGCAGTCGACGGCAGCGATCCGGGGTCGACGGTGATCGAGCCGGGCCACGTGGCCACCGTCACACCCAGCGCCCTGCAGTCGTGGGGGCTCGAGGTCGGGCCTGAGATCGCGGTCGCGAACGACGGCTTTCAATCGGCCAACTCGGCCGTCGCAGGCCTCTTCACGCCGTTCAGCCCGCCGAACATCTGGGCGCCGTTCAACTCCAATACCGCCGAACTCCAGGTCGTCGCCCCGGCGGCGGAGGGGAGTACCCCCGTGCCGGCGCAGACACGTGGCCTCGGCGTGGAGTTCCTCAACGTCACGAGCACCGGTACGACCATCCAGTACTTCAACGACGACTCGTTGCTGGGGGAGGCGACCGCGCCGACCGGGGCCACCTCGTTCGCGGGTCTACTGTTTCCCGACGCGGTCGTCACGCGCGTTGTTATCACGCTGGGGTCGGCTCAGATCTTCGACTTCGACGGCAGCACGGTCACCCCGACCACTTCGGCGACCGATTTCGTCGCCGGCGACGACGTCGTGCTGGCGGAGCCCGCGCCGGCTCGCCCGGCAGTCGCCGCAACCGCCGGCGTGCCGATCTCGCCCGTCCTCGACACCTTCACGAACACGGAAGCACAAGCCGCGGCCGTGATCGATTGGGGCGACGGCACCCGCACCGAGGGCACGATCGTCCCAGCGTCGGGTGGGGCGTTCAACGTCACCGGAACCCATGCCTACGCCGAGACCGGCAGCTACACGGCGACGGTGACCGTAAGCGACTCAACCGGCGACGAGCAGTCATCGCAGACGGTGATCCAAGTCGGGCCGCGGGCCAGCGCGACCAGCGTGACCTGCTCGCCCTCGTCGGTCGCGGTTTCGGCCTCGACGGTCTGCGCCGCGGTCGTCACCGACGTCACCGGCGGTACCCCGAGTGCGCCAACCGGGTTGGTCACGTTCAGCTCGCCGACCGCCGGCGCGGTGTTCCCCGCCGACGGCAGCTGCCTCCTCGGCCCGACCGCCGTGGCGGGAACATCGCTGTGCGAGGTGCAGTTCGAGCCCGGCCAGCTTCCACCGCTGCAAGCGCGGATAACCGCCACCTACGGTGGTGATGACGTCCACGGCTCGAGCAGCGCCACGACCGCTGTGGCCGTTCACAAGCAGCGCTGTTCGCTATCGGCGCTGTCCCGGCGTCTCCGCGCCGGCGGGTTCGCGCTGATTGTGACCTGCGACGCCCGGTCGAACGTGCAGATCGCGGCCCAAGCGCACGTGGCGGGCAACGGCGGCTTCGGGGCGTTTCAGCTTGCGTTCGGCTCGGTTCGGTCGCTGGTGACCGCGGGCCGTCCCACGGTGCTCGTGATCAAGCCGGCGCGCGGGGTCCTACCGACGCTCAGCGCCGCCCTCCAGCGCCACCAGCACGTCTCCCTCAAGCTCACGCTGACCGCCAGCTCGCACGCCATCCGCACGACCACGACGAAGCGCGTCTCGGCGATCAGGGCCCCGTGAGCCGGGCCAGAATCGGCCGCACGTAGCGACCGAGATCGTCCGGGAGCGCATCGCGGGGGAACCACTCGGCTTCGGCGATTTCGACGAGGTCGCGCTCGATCCGGCGATCGCCAAGCTGGCCATGGAACAGGTGCAGGTTGTCCCGATGGTGGTTGACGCTCACGTACAGCTCGCCGAGATCGTCCCAGTCCTCGATCCGGCGGCCGAGCTCCTCGTTCATCTCGCGCCGGGCGGTCTCGAGCGGCACCTCACGGCGCCGGATCTGGCCGCCCGGAAGATCCCACGAGCGGCTCCCGTACGTGTGACGCACCAGCAGCACGTCTTCCGCGTGGGTGATGATGCACTTGACCCCGGACAGCTGCGGTCTGGCCAGGAACCAGTACACCCGGAGGCCGATGTAGGCGCACCGAATTGCGGCACGGCGAGCATGCAAGGAGAGCCGCATCAGGTCAGAGTACGTGGAGGACTGAGGATTGTGCGGCGGCTGCGCCGTCGCCTCCTTCGACTATCATGGCCTCGGCCGCGCGATTGTCGCGCGGCTTGTATGTGCCGTGAGGGCACCGCGCCACGTCCAGTTGATGCCATGAAGACCTACGTCGCCACCCCAGCTGACCGAGAACGCAACTGGTTGCTGGTCGACGCCTCCGGGCAGACGCTCGGGCGGCTCGCCACCCAGATCGCCGACACGCTGCGCGGAAAGCGCAAGCCGACCTACACCCCGCACGTCGACACCGGCGACTTTGTGATCGTCGTCAACGCGGAGAAGGTCTCGGTCACCGGCAACAAGCGCTCGGACAAGCGCTACTACCGGCACTCGGGGTATCCCGGCGGCCTCAAATCCCGCAGCCTGAACGACATGCTCGAGCGGCGGCCCGAGGAGGTCCTCCGGCTGGCCGTCAAGGGGATGCTGCCGCGCAACCGCCTGGCCCGGAAGCAGCTGACCAAGCTGAAGATCTACGCCGGCCCCGACCACCCGCACGCCGCCCAGAAGCCGCAACCGATGGAGATCGAGCAGTGACCGAGCGTCCCGAGGACGAACAGCAGGAGGACGAGCAGGACCTTCCGGCCGAGGAGCCGGCGCCGGCCGAGCCGGTCGCCGAGGAGCCCGTCGCCGATGAGCCGGTGGCCGAGGAGCCCGCACCTGAGGAGCCGGCGGTGCCCGAGCCGGTGGCCGAAGCGCCCGTAGCTGAGGAGCCGGCGGTGCCCGAGCCGGTGGCCGAAGCGTCCGTAGCTGAGGAGCCGGCGGTGCCCGAGCCGGTGGCCGAAGCGTCCGTAGCTGAGGAGCCGGC
>DASPPG010000042.1:0-11930 GCA_035625625.1 Solirubrobacteraceae bacterium | reverse complement strand
ACTTCCTCCACTACGCCGGCGTCGTCACCCCCGGCACCTACCGCTAAACAACAACCCGATGACCACCGCGCAACACACCCCAACCCACATCGCGATCACCGGAAGCGATGCCGAATCGCTCGCCGGACCCAATAAAGACGGAACACCCAACCGAGGAGGAGAGACATCATGAGTATCACCGAAAGACCCATCGAAGTCGATGGCGACAAGCTGATGCAGTTCGTCTTTCGCGCCGTCGACGAGGTCGGCGCGACCCTGAACAGCGCATTGGTCGTGATGGGTGACAAGCTCGGCCTGTACCGGGCACTGGCAGGCTCCGGCGGGCTGTCGCCCGGCGAGCTCGCGGGACAGACCGGCACGGCGGAGCGTTACGTGCGGGAATGGCTGAACGCCCAGGCCGCCGGCGGATACGTCGAATACGATCCCGACAGCGGCCGCTACACGCTGCCGCCCGAGCAGACGGTCGCGCTCACCGACGCCGACAGTCCCGCGTATCTGCCCGGGTTCTTCCAGATTGCACTCGGCTCGGTGCTCGACTCGCCGAAGATCATCGAGAAGGCCCGCAGCGGCGACGGCTTCGGCTGGCACGAGCACGTGCACGACGTCCACGAGGGCTGCGAACGCTTCTTCCGGCCCGGATACAACGCCCACCTCGTCGGTGAGTGGCTGCCGGCACTCGACGGGGTCGTCGAGAAGCTTGAGCGCGGAGCGCTGGTCGCGGACGTCGGCTGCGGTCATGGCGCCTCGACGATCCTGATGGCGCAGGCGTTTCCGAACTCGACGTTCGTCGGCTCGGACTACCACGACGGCTCGATCGAGACGGCGCGGCGCCGCGCCCAGGAGATGGGAGTGTCCGACAGGGTTCGATTTCAGGTAGCGCCGGCGGCGGCATACAGCGACAGCAGCTACGACTTCGTGGCGATGTTCGACTGCCTGCACGACATGGGCGACCCGGTCGGCGCCGCGCGGCACGTGCACTCGACGCTCAAGCCGGACGGCACCTGGATGATCGTCGAGCCAAATGCCGGCGACCGCGTCGAGGACAACCTCAACCCTGTCGGCCGCGCCTATTACGCGTTCTCGACGCTCTTGTGCACGCCGGCATCGCTCTCGCAGGAGGTCGGGCTAGCGCTCGGCGCGCAGGCCGGCGAAGCCCGGATCCGTGACGTCGTCCATGCGGGCGGGTTCACGTCGTTCTGCCGTGTCGCGGAGACGCCGTTCAACATCGTGTTCGAGGCGCGTCCGTGACGACCAAGACGCAAGCCGCTACGGCACCCAGGAGTCGGGGCGGGCTCGCGGACCCGCTGCGTCCCGAGCAGACTCGCGCCCGCTACCCGGAGGAGGACGGTTTCGTCGAGCGCGACGGCCAGCGACTGTTCTACGAGCTGTACGGGACCGGCGAGGAAACGCTGTTCCTGCTTCCTACGTGGTCGTTGTTCCACTCGCGCCACTGGAAGATGCAGATTCCGTATTTCGCGCGCCACTTCCGGGTTTTGGTGATGGACGGTCTCGGCAACGGCCGGTCGGATCGCTGTCGCAACCCGGAGCGCTACGGGCCGACAGCGTTCGCGCGCGACTGCCTGGCGGTGATGGATGCGACCGCCACCGAGCGCGCGGTTCTCGTCTCACTGTCGCGTGGAGCGCAGTACCTGCTCGAGCTTGCGCGGCTAGCTCCCGAGCGCGTCGCCGGTGCGGCCTTCGTCGGCCCGATGTTTCCGTACACGCCTTCGCACTGGTCGGTGCTGTTGCACCCACGCTTCGCCCCGTTGTTCGACAAGCCCGGGGTCTACCGCTGGTGGGGACACATGAATGCCGTTCACTGGCGCCGGGACTACCTGGAGTTCGCCGAGTGGTTCGTCTCACGCTGCCTTCCCGAGCCGCACTCGACCAAGGCAATCGAGGATGGTGTCGGATGGGCACTGGACACCGACCCTGAAACGCTGATCGCGACGGCGCTTGGCGAGTGGCTACGCGATCGCCGCACTCTCCGCGCACTGGCCGAGAACCTCGATCGTCCGGTGCTCGTCGTCCACGGCGATCGCGACCGCGTCACGCCGTTGCGCGACGGGCGCGCGCTGGCCCGGCTGGGCAGGGGCCGGCTCGAGATCGTCCGCGGCGGCGGTCACTTCGTCCACGCTCGCAAGCCCGTGCAGGTCAACCTCGCCCTGCGCGACTTCTGCGAGGAGACGTTCGAGCGAGTGCGGACTCCCCGGGACCCCACTATCTACCGGCCCGACGGCCGCCCTCGCGCCCTGTACATCTCATCGCCGATCGGGCTCGGCCACGCACAGCGCGACGTCGCGATCGCCCGGGAGCTCCGCAGGCTCCACCCCGATCTTCAAATCGACTGGCTCGCCCAGGACCCGGTTACCCGAGTTCTCGAGGCTGATGGAGAGCGGATCCACCCTGCCAGCGCTCATCTCGCCAACGAGTCGCACCACATCGAGTCCGAGTCCGCCGAGCACGACCTGCACTGCTTTCAGGCGCTGAGGCGGATGGACGAGATCCTGGCCGCGAACTTCATGCTGTTCCACGACGTCGTGCGCGACGACCGTTACGACCTGTGGATCGGGGACGAGGCGTGGGAACTCGACTACTACCTGCACGAGAACCCGCGCGAAAAGCGGGTCCCATTCGTGTGGCTCACCGACTTCGTCGGCTTCCTCCCGATGGCCGACGGTGGCGAGCGCGAAGCGTTACTCACCGCCGACTACAACGCGGACATGATCGAGCACATCGCCCACCACCCAGACGTCCGCGACCGGGCGATCTTTGTCGGCGACCCCGACGACATCGTCCCGTACAGGTTCGGTCCGGGGTTGCCCGGTATCCGCGATTGGACAGAGCAGCACTTCGGTTTTGCGGGCTACGTCACCGGCTTCGACCCGACAACGTTCGCCGACCGGGAGGAGCTAAGGAACGAGCTGGGATACCTTCCTGATGAGAGGGTGTGCATCGTCACTGTCGGCGGCACGGCCGCCGGCGCCGACCTGTTGCGACGCGTGATCGCTAGCTTCCCCGACGCGAAGCGACTCGTCCCGGAGCTCCGGATGATCGTCGTCGCCGGTCCACGGATCGACCCGGCTACGCTAGCGATCGCGGAGGGGCTGGAGATCCGGCCGTACGTGCACGATCTCTACCGCCACCTCGCCGCGTGCGACCTGGCGGTGGTCCAAGGTGGCCTCACGACGGCGATGGAGCTGACCGCCAACCAGCGACCGTTCATCTACTTCCCGCTCAAGCACCACTTCGAGCAGAACTTCCACGTCCGCCACCGCTTGGAGCGCTACCGCGCCGGGCGGCGGATGGACTTCGACCGCTCCCCGGCCGAGGCGATCGCAGCCGCGATCGCGCAGGAGATCGGCCGCAACGTCGAGTACCTGCCCGTCTCCACCGACGGCGCCCGCAACGCCGCGCGCAGCATCGCCGAGCTGCTCAGATAACCGCAACAGCGCTTGCCGGCCGCGCGATCCGCGCCCGCCAACAAGCGCACGCGCTGTCGCCCTTCCAGCGACCAGACGCGAGCCCCGGCAGGCGCGCCGAACGGGGACTCAGGCAGCAGATCGGCTTGCATCGAATAACTCGAGGCCGCTCAGCGTCAACTAGATCAACAAGCCAAACGAGACCGGCGATCGGCCGGTCGAGACGGCCTAACCACGTACCAAGGAGTAAACGATGAAGCAATCATTCGTTGGCGGCTGCACTGGCTACGCCCGTCCGATCGCCCGGGGTTCCCGGCCTGTAGGTGGATGCGCAGGATGGGCGGCCGCCTGGTAACCGGCGGCGGCGCGTTTTGAGGGAAACGGGAGTCCGCATGATCATCCCGACAGTGACACCACCTGGCAGTGAGCCGACCGCCCAAGCGCAGCACGCACAATGCGGCCATACTGGCCACGTGGGAACCTGCCGCCTGCCAACGCAACGCCCAAAGGCGATCGGAAGCGCAGTTGGCCGCGGCCGTGGTTGCCCGGAAGATGTGGGCAACACGAGAGCGGCCGCGGGCCGTGATGAGGATCGCGCCAGAGGAGAACCAGCTCGCAATCCCGAAACACGGGTATCGGCCGGTCCGGATCGGACTCTAGGAGACATGTCGACATCTTCGCAGGCAGCGACGCTGCCATCGCCAAACCTGAAGACCGTCGCCGGGAGTCTTGGGACCCTCTCCATTGCGTTACTCACAATCGTTACGGTCTTCAAGGTTGTGGACTGGTCCGCGGCTCAAACCGCGCTCGTGACGGCCGAGGCGGCCGCAGTGGCCGGCCTCATCACGACGCTCGTCGCGCACCTGATGCCGCGCACGCCGAAGCAGCCCGTGGCCGTCGCAGCGACGTTCACCGCTACGGTTTCGGCCACGCTCGCGCTCGGGTCTGGTTTCGGATGGTGGTCTCTTATCGAGCAGCAGACAAGCGCTCTCGCCGGGGTGATCACCGCGGTACTCGGTGTCGGTGGCGCTCTAATCGCTCGCCACCACGTCACCACCCAGGCCAACTCGAGCACCAAGTAATCAGCGAGAGCGCGGGCGCTCTGCCTCACCAGCGGCCCCGGCGCTGGCCGGGCGCCGGTTATCGCGTTGGCGACCAGGCACCCATTTTGGGCGCGGAATGGACGCGAAATGGACGGGCACGCGCGCTAACAGCCCGCACCCATCCTTGAAAAACATGCGAGTTGGAGGCAAAGCCCTCTGTCGGGCTCGAACCGACGACCCCTTCCCAGCAGGAGGGCTTGGGGCGCGAGATGGACTATCTGCGCGGCGCGCGCCAGGGCGGTCGCGGAAGTGCCGCAAGGGATTCGGCCACGCGATCTAGCTCGACGTGGGCTCAGGTGAACCTATCGAGGTTGTCGTTGGCCGGTAGACGCGCTCGACGTAATCGTCGAGCATGCGCCCGGTGCAGAAGGCCGGTGCAAGCGTGCGGATTGACGCACGGATGCGCGTGAGCCAGGAGCGCGGGAGTCCGTCGGCGTCACGGTTGTAAAAGGAGGGACCAACTTGTTGCTCGAACAGGTCATAGAGGCTGCCGGCGTCCCGCGCGTCTTGCCCGCCCGGGTCCGGGTCCACGTCGCCCGAGAGGGCCCAGCCGTTGGTTCCGTCGTACGCTTCTGCCCACCAGCCGTCCAGCACGCTCAGGTGCAGGCCGCCGTTGATCACGACTTTCATCCCGCTGGTGCCGCTGGCCTCCAGCGGAGGGCGCGGCAGGTTGAGCCAGAGGTCGCAGCCGCGCACCAGACGCGCGGCCGTCCCGAGGTCGTAGTCGTGGAGAAACACGACATGCTCGGTGACATCCGGCAGGTCCTTGAAGCGATAGAGCTCTTGGACAACGCGCTTGGCGTCGTTGTCGCTCGGATGAGCCTTACCGGCCAGCACGAGCTGGATGCGGTATGGACCCGCGAGCAGCCTGAGGGCCCGGCCGGGGTTTTGTATGAGCAGTCGGATCCGCTTGTACGTGGCATTGCGGCGGGCGAAGCCGATCGTGAGCACGTCCGGGTCAAATGCGCGTGCGGCTGCCTCGATCTCCGGGCGGGGCTGGCGCTCGGCGAGACGATCGATGCCACTGCGTTGCTTGACGAACTCGACAAGCTCGGTGCGCTGCTCGCGTCGGGCGCTCCAGAGCTCGGCGTCGGGCACCGCGTCGAGCGCCGCCCAGGTTCCTTCGTCGTCGGCTCGTCGCCACCAGTCCTCCCCGAGGTGACGGTCGAGCAGACGGCGCATCGGCGGCCCTATCCAGCTCGCCAGGTGTACCCCGTTTGTGACATGCGTGATTGGCACTGCGTCGACGGGCCGGTGCGGCCAGAGCCCGCGCCACATTTCTCTCGCGACGGATGCGTGCCGGCGGCTGACACCATTCGCCGCGCGACTCATCCGCAGACTGAACTGAGTAACCCCAAAAGGCTCCCCGTAATCCCCTGTGCGGTTGCGGCCGAGCCCGACGATCTCCTCAGGATCGACACCCAGTTCAGCAATCACGGCTCCGAGCGTGCTGATCACGTCCTCTCGGGAGTACGTCTCGTTGCCCGCCGCAACGGGCGTATGTGTGGTGAAGACCGTACGTTGACGCGCGGCCTCGAGCGCCGCCTCGGCCGACGCTCCACGCGCCGCCTCCGCACGCGCCATTTCCAGCGCGGCGAACCCCGCGTGGCCTTCGTTGAGGTGCACGAGGGCTGGGTCGATGCCGACGGCCGCGAGGGCGCGCACGCCGCCCACGCCAAGCAGCGCGTATTGCGAGAGCCGGGTGATCGGATCTGCGACGTAGAGTTGCGAAGTAATCCATCGCTCCAGCCGGCCGTTCTCGGGCCGGTCGGTATCGAGCAGTAACAGCGGCACGCGCCCGACGGCCACACGCCAGATCTGCGCTGTCACCTCGGTGCCCCGAATGGGCACCGTGATAGTGAGCGGCTGGCCATCTGGTCCGCGCACAAGAGCGGCGGGAAGCCGCTCGGGATCGATGTCAGTCCAGTACTCCTGCTGCCAGCCTGACGCCTCGAGGCGCTGGCGGAAGTAGCCCTGGCGGTACAACAGTCCGACGGCCACCATCGGCAGCGCCCGGTCCGAGGCCTCCTTGAGCACATCGCCGGCCAGCGCGCCGAGTCCACCCGAGTAGATCGGCAGCGACTGGTGCACGCCGTACTCGGCGCAGAAGAACGCGATTGGCCGCTCGGGCGCAACCGGGCCCACGGCTGGCCGCCTGAAGTCCGCCGTGAAAGTGTTCTCGAGCAAGGCCACCCGAGCGAGGAGATCTGGATCAGCCGCCGCCCGGTCAAGCGCCTCGCTTGAAACCTCTTGGAGGAGCCGCACCGGGTTCTCACCACACAGCTCCCAGCGCCGGTCGTCGATCGTGCGGAAGACTCCCTTGCCGTCCGGATACCAGGCCCAGCGGTAGTTGTACGCGATCCGGGCCAACGGGGCGAGCGCGTCGGGGAGCCGCCTGGCAAGGTCCGCTGCGCGGCGGGCGAGGTCCTCGTTGCCGGGTGCTAACACCACGGCAGCTCCCGCCGGCACACCGTCGTCTGCATCCGCCGGCTACCAGCCAGCGGCGGCGGTCCTGGCGCCCGCGGCCGCGTCGAGCCCGCGGGCCCTCGGGCTGCCGCCCTCACGCGACGCCTTGGTAGGCGTTGAGTGCCTGATCGAGCTGGGCTTCGGCGTCATCGAGGTCCTGGTGGCAGCGCTCCACCCATGCCTCGCCCCAGTAGAAGTTGCAGCTCGTCTCGGCGCGGAGCAGCCGCCAGCGTGCCTGCTCCAAGACTCCCGCCGCCCCTTCGCCGTTCCCGATCATGTGAATACCAGCCTGCACGGCTTCGCTGACCCGTCCGGCTCTGGCGAGGGCGTCGCGTTGAGCGCTCGAGCCGGTCCATTGGACAAACCCCGCGCCATGGTGCTCGCCCGTATTCCAGGCGCCAGGTTCGATCGTGACCCAGCCGTGGGCGCCGTGGCGGTCGAGGTAATCGTTGATGAACGCCGGTCGGATACCACTCGATCGGCCGGTGTGCACGCGCTCGACGAGATCCCGGTAGAAGCTGCTCCAGAAGTTGGCGCCGTCCGTCGTGTTGCGAAACCAGCCCCCGTTATCGCCATCGGTGGCGGTCGTCACCAGTGGCGGGAAGTCGCAGTGCTGGGTGCGTGCGCGAACCTCTTCGATGAACCAGCCCGCCTCCATGCCGGATTCCTGGGCGTTTGAGAGGTCGCGGTCGCGCACCACCACGATCACCTCCGCGTCGCCGACGCGCGCACGGTGGGGGCGGTAGCGCAACTCCTCCCAGGTCATCGGGGACAGTGGCATCACGTGCTCGCTGTCGACGATCACCCACTCGTAGCCCTGACCCGCCAGGGTGGGTACGAGATCCATGCAGAACCCGAGCTCGGGCGGCCAGAAGCCCCGGAATCGGTCGCGCCAGAACAGGTGGCGGCCGAGGCCAAGCCAGCGAGCGATGTGCTCCTCGCGATCGTGTGGCGGGATTAGCGGGAGCACGGGGTGGTAGTAAGCGGTGCCGAGCAAATCGATCGTGCGGGTGTTCTGAAGGTGCCACAGCAGCGAGCCGCAGTCGACGACCCCGTACACCCGCGCTTGGAAGCGGGGGTCGGCGAGGGTCTCGAGCAGGCTGCCGGACAGCGACAGGTGCACCCGCCCGACATCCTCGTCCTCCCACAACGAGCGGGGAATCCGGTCAAGTGCCCAGAGGAGCTCCCTGGCTTCCCATTCGTTGTGGTCCAGAAGCTCATCGAGGTTGGCGGCGGGCTGATGCAGGTTCAGCACGAGCCCGACGTCGATCGAGTCCATCTCGGTCCCCTTTCGTCAGAAGTCGTGAGCGATGATCTCGTTCGCGCGCCGCGCCAGCTCCACCCCGTAGTCGGTCCACTCACCCCGCCCCCAGTAGCGGAAGTCGCTGCCCTCGGCGGTCAGCAGATGAAACAAGGCGTTGCGGTAGGCGTGATCGGTTGTGGCGACATGGCGTTCGAGCACGCGCTGCTCGAACGCCGCACTCGCACGCTCCATCGGGCGCAGCAGCGATTCATACCCCCGCACCCATGAGATGTCGTTGGTCCAGCTTCCGCCCTCCATGTGAAAGCGATCGTCCTCCCGCCCGAGTTCCTCAATGACTCCGGCGAGCCGCTCAGGCCCATCCCCGGGGCTCATCCGGCTCCAGATCCGGTGCTGGAACAGCGGCTGGATCACGGGCAGGTCGTCCTCGCTGACGCCGGCGGCAAAGACCCGCTCGAGGTACTCCGTTCCGTTGAGCATGGGGGTGGCGGACCAGGACGATTCCCGCGCCACCTCGGAATATTTGGGCGGAAACTCGTTCATCATCACGCCGCCGTTCTCGCCGTCCGCGATCTGCGTCACCAGGGATGGAACGCTTCTGCCGGCCAGCTCCGAGCGTCCAAGCCCGCGCGCCTCGTAGTACGGCTGCATCTGGCCGACCAGCTTGGTGTCGCTCCCCTGCGTCTTGACGAGCGCGACAATGCTTGCGCTCTCACCGCGCGAACTGGTGCACACCAGGCGGTTGGGCAGGTGAAGCTGCCGCACGCCGGCCCCGTCCGGCTCCTCGACCGTGTGCTCCTGCACCAGCACCCAGCGATAGCCGCAGTCCTTCAGCGTGCGGACGAACTCGTATGCGACGTCGGGGTGATTGGGCAGGGCCATCTCCGACGGCGAGAAGCCCCGTACTCGCGCTAGCGCCTCGAGTCCGAACATCGCTCCGAAGTACTGCTGCCAAGCCCTCACGTGCAACCGGTAGTCCTGGACCGGTGTCGAGGGCGCAACGGCGTGGCCCCACGGACAGCCCAGCCACTCCACCGCATCGCGGTAACGTGAATCCACTGTGATCGCCCGCAGCGCATCGATCACGTCGTCCGCACCCATATCCCGCAGTCCGTACAGCAGCACCCCGGAGTACTCGAGCATCACCCGGGGCCGGGCGCCCTCATCGATCAACTGGGGGATGAACTCACCCATCCGCTTGTAGCACCAGCGGAACACGGGCGCGTTGTGGTTATCGCCGATGTCCGGGTGCTCAAACATGTACCGCAGGTTGCTGATCAGCGCCGCCGTGTGCAGATCCCCCCCGCCGGCCGGGATCAAGGGCTGGTGCATGTGCAGCGCGATCGCGCACGCGCTCTGAATCCCCGCGAACGGGTCACCCGAGTCCGGCAGCGGGTACACGCGATGTGCGCCCGCCTCGGCGATCGTCGCCGCGATCAACCCCTCCTCTCCGGATAGGTTCGGCAGCCCGTCGACGCACTCGGCCAGCCCCGGTGAACTCGCCGTATCGCTCATTTGTGCTTGATGTACTCGTAGATGTTGAGATAGTCCTGGCCGGGGCGGGCCCACGAGCGGTCGTCGCGCATGCCGTTGAGCATCAGGTACCGGAAGTCCTCGGGATAGCTATGCCAGAGGCCGATCGCGCGCGCCATCGCGGACTCCAGCGCCGAGTGGTCGCACTGATGAAAGACATACCCGTTGCGCTCCTCGGGAGCCGCGCAAGCATAGTCGCGGTCCGCGACCGTATCACCGAGTCCGCCGCACGCCCGGACAATGGGAACCGTGCCATATTTCAGGGCAACCAGCTGGCATAGCCCGCACGGCTCGAACATACTCGGCATCACCAACAGATCCGACCCCGCGTACACCAGGTGCGCGAGCTCAGGGCTGAACTGCAGCTCCAGGTGAACGTCGGGGTGATCGTTGAGGTAGTGCTTTAGATGCCAGAAGTGGGCGTTGATTCCCGGGTCCGGGCTTGAGCCCAGAAGCACGAACTGGGCACCCTCAGCCAGCGCGTAGAAGATCGCGTGGTGAATCAGGTGCACGCCCTTCTGGCCGTCCAGCCGCCCTACATATGCAACGATCGGCTTGTAATCGTGTCGCAGCATGAACCGCTCGCGCAACGCCCACTTGTTCACATACTTATTGTCAATAGAGTCGGGGCCATACCGCTGCGGGATCCATGGATCGACCTCCGGATTCCATACGGCGTAATCAACCCCGTTGATGACACCACCGAACTTGTATTGGTGGACGTGAAGGGTGTGGCCCAGGCCGCGCCCCTGCTCGGAGTATGACGCCTCCCACGCGTGCTTAGGCGAGACTGTTGTGACGAAGTTCGAATACACGATCCCGCCCTTCAGCAAGTTCAGCGCCCCGGGATTGAAATTGTCCTGCAACCGGTCATGGTGGAAGAAGCGTCCCGGATCACGAAGACCGGTGGCCCAGAGGATCGACTCGGCGGCGATCCCCTGGTGGCCAAAGTTGTGCGCCGTGAAGCAGACCCGCTGGTCACCCATTCCAACGTGCTGGTACATCTCATATAACAGCACGGGGACGAGCGCGGTCTGCCAATCGTGGCAGTGAATCACCTCAGGCCGCTTGCCAGCCTTTAGGAGAAACTCAAGCGCCGCCTTGCTGAAGAAGGCGAAGCGCTCAACATCATCGTGAGACCCGTAGAGGTGACCACGATCGAAGAAGTTGTCATCCGAATGCGGCTCGATGAAGAAACACTTCCGGCCCTCGACGAACCCGAACCACACGGTACAGTGAACCACGCCGCTATACCACGGGACCCACAAGTCGTGATGCGCGACCGTAAGCCCATAAATCCGGTCGTACCGCAAGCAGTTGTACTTCGGCAGCACGATCTCTACCGCGTTACCGCGCAACTCAAGCTCACGACTCAGGCCGAAGACCACATCGCCCAGACCCCCCGCGTGTGCGACCGGCGCACACTCTGGGGTGACCATCACTACAAACAAAACCTGAACCTCAGCGAGAAGAGAGACCCAAGGAGAACCGGGCGGCCTGGGTGGATTATGTGCAACGAACGCTGAACAAACGAAGAGACACCCGACCCGCAGACCCGGGCCGCGCCTTGAATGAGGAACGCCCCGCCGCTACGAGTGGCGACGCGCCTCCGACAGAGCCGATGACGTTAGATACTAACGTGGGCTCGGTCGAAGGTCACCGCGGTTTTCTACCGATTCTGCCGCCGGTGGCGAAGACCTTTGTCGCACCCGCTCCGCTCAGGCGATGCGGCGGCACGGGGCTTGTGCTCAGCCCTATCGGCGGGGAGCGGCGATGAGCCGGGCGGCTACGAGAGGTGACGGCCGCGGTCAGGCAGATCCGACACCGAAGACCCGCGGCTCAGCGGATTGGAACGAGCCAAATGACCGCCAGCGGCGGGAGCGTCACCTCGGCGGAGTAGACCTGCCCATGCCACGGGGTCGACTCCGCTTGCACCCCGTTGGGGTTTCCGAGGTTGGACCCGCCGTAGTCCGCCGAGTCAGTGTTGAGCGTTTCGATCCAATGGCCGGGACGGGGTAGCCCGAGGCGGTAGTGCTCGCGCGGGACTGGGGAGAGGTTGGCCGCGCATACGAGCAGGCGGTTGCCGTCGCGGGAGGCGCGCGCGAAGGCGAACACGTTTGAGGCTGCGTCGTTTGGCTCGAGCCA
>DASPPG010000041.1:0-2202 GCA_035625625.1 Solirubrobacteraceae bacterium | reverse complement strand
CGGCCCCTGAGCCGCCGCTGTGAGTCCCGCCTACCGGGAAACGGACTTCCGCTGGGCGATCTGCTTCAGCAGCGGCGACGGCTCTTCGCGCACTTGACGTTCGTCCTCGGGAGTGAGTCGACCGTGACTCAGGTGGCTAAGCCGAAGTTGCGGGTGAAGAAGGGCCGCTGATCGGCCGCGATCCCTTGTGGTTGCTGGGATCGCGGCCTCTCTCAAGCCCGACAGATGTAGCCAAGAAGATTCTTGACATGTCTCGGCTTTTGTGCGATGCTTCATGGCATGGCGCGAACCGCCGGCGCGATGCATGTGGCCAAGATCAGTCGGCGTCATGGGGACCGCGAGTACGCCTCCTACGTCGTCCGCCGCTCGATCCGCGAGGGCCGGCGGGTGCGCCACGAGACGGTCGCGAACGTCTCCCAGTTCCCGCCGGACGCGATCGAGGCGCTGACGCTGGCGCTCAAGGGCGTGCGGCTGGTGCCGGCGGATGAGGCGTTCGAGATTGTGCGCGCGCGCAAGCACGGGCATGTCGAGGCGGTGCTGACCGCGGCCCGCAGGCTGGGCTTGGCGCGGCTGCTCGACCGCGAGCCCTCGCGCGAGCGGGATCTGTGTCTGGCGATGATCGCCGGCCGGGTGCTTGAGGGCGGCTCCAAGCTGGCCTGCACGCGCCAGCTGCACGCGTGCACGCTGGGGGAGGAGCTGGGTGTGGAGGGCGCGGTCCACGACGACCTGTACGCCGCGATGGACTGGCTGGGTGAGCGCCAGCATGCGATCGAGCAGCGGCTGGCGCGCCGGCATCTGAAGGAGGGTGAGCTGGCCCTGTATGACGTCTCCAGCTCCTACTTTGAGGGGCGCGCCTGTCCTTTGGCGCGGTTCGGCTATGACCACGGGTCGGGCAAGCGCGGGCGGATGCAGGTCGAGTACGGGCTGTTGTGCGACAGCGACGGGCGGCCGGTCGCGATCGAGGCGTTCGAAGGGTCACTCAAGGACGACAAGACGCTGCCCGCACAGGTCAAGAAGCTCGAGCAGCGGTTCGGGCTCACCCGCGTGATCGTGGTGACAGACCGCGGGATCGGCACCAAGGACAACGTGACACTCATCTCTGACACGGCCCAGTTCGGGTTCATCACCGCGCTGAAGGCGCCCCAGGTCAGAAAGCTGGTCAAGGAGGGCTGCCTGCAGCTGTCGATGTTCGATCAGCTGAACCTGGCCGAGATCGCCTGCGAGCAGCTGTATCCCGGCCAGCGACTGGTGGTGTGCCGCAACCCGCTGGTCGCGGCCGACCGCGCCCGCACACGCCAGGAGCTGCTTCAGGGCACCGAGAAACAGCTGGGTGAGATCAAGCGCCGCGTGGACGCGGGCACGCTGCAGGGCCAGGCCGCGATCGGCCTGGCCGTCGGTGCGGTGTGGAACCGCTACAAGGTCAAGAAACACTTCCAGGTGAACATCACCGATGACACTCTCACCTACGAGCGCAAGCACGAGCAGATCGCACAGGAGGCAGAGCTCGACGGAATCTACGTCATCCGCTCAGGGCGGATCGACCCCGAGGAGCTCGCCGCGGCCGGGATCGTGCGCGCCTACAAGCAGCTCAAGGAAGCCGAGAAGGGCTTCGGCGGGATGAAGGGCCCGCTCGAGGTCCGCCCGATCCGCCACCGCCTGGAAGACCGCGTCCGCTCACACCTGCTGATCTGCATGCTCGCCGAGTACGTGCGCTGGCACCTGCGCCACGCGTGGGCCGAGCTGCTCTTCCAAGACGACAACCCCGCCTCCAACGCCGACCCGGTCGCCAAGGCCACCCGCTCGCGCGAGGCGACCCGCAACGCCGGCCGCCGCCGCACCCCCGGGCAGGAGCCCTGCCACACGCTCGAGAGCCTCTTCGACGAGCTCGAGAACCGCACCCGCAACACCATCCGCGTCAACGGCACCGACGCGACCTTCCCGCAGCTGAGCACACCGACCGAGCTGCAAGGGCGCGCGCTCGCGCTGATCAACGAGCGCGTCCCCCAGCTCACGTAGCCAAGCGCCAGACAGCCCACAGCCCGGGCAAAGCCCGAAAAACGGGACAAAACGCGACGATCTTCAGCCGCAACTTCGGGCTAGAGCCTCAGGTCCCCAAACCGGCAGTGTTCCGACACGGCCCGATACCGCTCTGCGTCGGGCTAAAGGCGGCAACGAGCCGAAGGAGGCGCGGCCAGATGCCTG
>DASPPG010000040.1:0-9439 GCA_035625625.1 Solirubrobacteraceae bacterium | reverse complement strand
GCGCGCCCCTACGGGCGGAGGCTGTCCGTGAGCGATGGAAATTATGTTGAGTCGCTGAGAGCCTGATCCGCTTCTGTGCGGGGAAAACACGCGCTGGCGAACGTGGACTGAACATAACCGGACGCTGAACATAGACGCAGGGCCGGGCATCGGCGCAGGCTCGCCTCGTTTGCTGGGCTGGGCCTACCAGAGGAGCTCGCCCAGGTCCGTGACAACCAGTCGGCCCAGATCAAGTCCCACACGCTTCGCGCGATCGTCGAGAATCGAGTAGGGGCGGCGTTCACTGAGAGTGCCGATCAGGACGTGAAGGCTTGGATGGTCGACATGATCGCCGGCGGCGATAGGGAGTGCTACGAAAGAGAACCAGTCCCGAAACGGTGAGCGCATTGACAGTTCCCCAGCTTGATCGACGATTCGCCAGCTCGAGGCTTGTTTCAGATCGCCTGCGTCAGACCTAAATACCGATCACTCGCAATCTCAAGCGCCCTGAAAACCGTGCCGCGTCCGACGTGATCGCGCTTCGGGGCTGATTAGGCCCAGCCGCGTACCGGACGGCGACGAACCGCCGGAGTCCTCGAATTCTGGGAGATGATTTCGAGAGTGGGACCGGAACCGTCCGGCAGGCCGTCCTGGCTGTTCGCTTGGTTGCACGGTACCGAGGTCCGCGGCTGGCACGCGACCTCGTCGCCGTGCTGATGACAATGTCGGCCGTCCTGGTCTCAGGAGGCCTTCGGCCGTCTTGCGGCCGTCTTGTTTTGACGACGCGGCGGGCATCAGGCCGGTGGCAGGTCCGCTTCTGCGTAGCGCGGCGTGCGGGGCGACACTAACCGCGATCGTTGTCCGCGTGCAAGCAGCAAAGCGGAAACCGGCTGCGTCCGGCCGGCCACCAACCGCTCCTGTTGGTCTGAAACAGTCACGCAGGCCGAGTCCCCTCTCCGGCTTGGGTGTTGTCGCCTGCAAGTAGGACGAATCCGGGGCATTCCATGCCCGCGCGGGGTCTCCGGCTGGAACGACTGGTGGGTCCTCGTTGATTCCGACCCGTGGGTGGCGGATGGACGGTGGCCGTGTAGACACAGAGGCCGATAGGGGCGATCATGCGGACGGCCAAGGCGAGCTTCGTTCGTGGTCGGGCTCGTCGCGCTGAAGCTCCTGCAGCCGCGCTGTCGGCGCGCACCGCACCGGTCCCTGACAGACCGTCGGATGTTTTGTGCCTCAAGCTGCGAGGTGATTGCCGTGTCGACGACCTCAAGCGCATTCCCGAGCGACTGAACCGCCCCCCTTCCAGCGGGTCAGTCACTCGCAGCGCGTGGCGACGCTATGCCAAGCGCATTGCGCTCCTTGCCGTGACTGGCGTATCGCTCTATCTGGTCTTGCCGAGCCTGATCGCGGTCTTCTCGTCGTGGCGTTCGCTGAGGCATCTCGACTGGTACTTCGCCGTCCTCGTGTTTGCGTGCGAGATCGCGAGCTTTGTGTCGCTGTGGCAACTCGACCGGATCGCGCTGCACACGCGCGGCTGGTTTCCCGTTGCCGCGGCACAGTTGAGCGGGAACGCCGTCGGCCGGATCGTCCCGGGGGGCGGCGCCACGGCCACGGCGTTCACCGTCTCGATGCTGCGCAGGGCCGGCGTGGACACGGGCGAGGCCGCAGCGGCGTTCGCCGCGTCGGCGGGACTTCAGCTCGCGACGACGCTGGCGCTGCCCGTACTCGCCCTACCGGCGATGATCGGCGGCGCACCGGTCAGCCACAGCCTGGCCACCGCGGCCTATCTCGGGATCGCCGTCCTCGTGGTCCTGCTCGCGGTGGGCGCGGCGGCTTTCTTGACCGATGCTCCGCTGGAGCGCGCCGGCCGCGCGATCCAGTGGCTGCTCAACGCCACCGTTCGGCGGCGCCAGCACGTGACCGAGCTCCCGCAGGAGTTGCTCAGGGACCGCGACTTCATCCGCACGACGCTTGGCGAGCGCTGGAAGGGAGCAGTCGTGGCGGCGGCGTTGAACACCGGGTTCGACTACCTCGCGTTGCTCTGTGCGCTGCGGGCAGTCGGAGCCGACCCACGGCCGTCACTCGTTCTGCTCGCCTACACTGCCGCCCAATTGCTCGCGCTGATCCCGTTCACCCCCGGCGGACTCGGCTTCGTCGAGGCGGGCCTCGTCGGCACGCTCACGCTCGCGGGCGTGTCGGGCCGCGCCGCACTCGCCGCGACGCTGCTGTACCGGCTCGCCGCGTTCTGGCTGCCGATTCCGGCTGGCGGCGTCGCGTACCTCCTCTTCCGAAGGCGCTATGACCTGTCGCGGGAAAACACGACCAAGGCGCGCCACGCGCCGGCCACCTCCACGTCGGACGATTCGGGCGAGTCATAGCTCGCGAGTCCCGCCGGCTTGGGGGCAAGGGCCTGCGAGCACGCCAGTCCCGGGCCTCTTCGGCCGGAGGAGCGGTTCCTCACCGGCGGACTCGGCTTCCGATTCAGCGACCGGATGGGCGTCCCCAAGACTGCAAGCACGGGTCGGAAGCGCCGCTGGATCGACGACCGCCCCGGATTACCCGCGCCTGCGCGAAGCGGCCACGATCTCGGGGCCAATGCCGCCGCGGTTCGTGACCGCTCTCGGACACGATCAGCCACGGCACCACGCTCGTGGTACCCGTGCGGAAGTGAAAGCGAGTCTAGGCCCGAGCGTCGCCGCGCACCCCCCATTCGCCAGAAGCACGTTCGCTGGAATCGTTAGCTACGAGCCTGTCGCTTGGCTAGCACCGGCCGGCGCCTGACGATCGCTCTGCTCGTCTGAGACGATCGAGGCCGGCTTGCGCTTCGCCACGGTTGCGGTGGCCGCCTCGATCGCGGGCCGTGGCCGCCGTGCGATCGCCGCGTTGTGCGCTCTGCACAACGGGCTGCTGCTCACACAGGACTGCCTGCGTCGCGTGCCGCGCCTCCCGCAGCGGTCGTCACGCCGACGCGGAGATTGAATTGTGGGTGGGTGGGCGGTCTTGCTGCTCTCGCAATGAGGCAAGCGATAGCCGTGAGTTGACGCCACCGTCCCAGATTCAAAAAAGTCGGACGCATCCGTTGCGGTGGCCGCGGAGGGCTGGATGACCGCGCCGGAGGTCGTCCCGCAGTTTGGTCCCGAAACACCGTCTCGCTTTGCCTCTACGACCACGACATGACGACGGCCTCCAGCGGGCGGTCGCGAGCTCCGGGTTCACCTGCCCGCAGCGGCACCGAGAGGAGAAATCCTCCCCTACGGACCATCTGGTTTGCGCTCGGCTTGGCTGTCCAGCACATCCGGCAGACTTGGGGGCTCTCATGCTCGACCGTGTGAGCGAACGGCGCCGCGCGGCGCAACTCGCCCGCCACTACCGCGACCAGGAGGGACTAGCGATCGCCGAGATCGCTCGTCGGCTCGGACGCGCCGAGGCGACCATCAAGGCATATCTCTACGATCCGACCGGCGCTAAGGCGCGCGAGGTCAAGGCGCGCTACCGGGGAATGTGTCGGGGCTGCGGGGCGCCCACCGCGCCACGGAACGGCAAGGGCGACGCCTACGCATACTGCAAACGCTGCCATCCCGGCGCGATCGCGCCGGAGTGGATACAGGAGCGGGTTCGGGAAGCAATGCGCGCATGGCGAGCGCGCTACGGCGCTGCGCCTTCCTCCTACGACTGGTCGCGCACCCATGCCCGCCGGCGCGGCGGCGAAGCGCTCAAACGAGTACAAGCCGGACAATGGCCAGCGCCGTCCACTGTCATCGATCTGTACGGAAGCTGGGCGGCGGCCCTCGCCGACGCCTTCGGCGGCGCCTGAACGCTTGAGCGTCAATGCCGTTGTCGTCCGAACGCGCGCTTGCGCTTGGCCGGCTGTGAACGGGAGCGCCGAACGTCGCCGCGAACGCTGCTGGTGCTCGTCCATCTGAGGAGCCAGGCCGGCTGCCGCTGCGGCTGCTGCTGGCCGTGGCAAGGCGGTCGCCTCGACCTCGTGGTGTGACGTCGGTTGGGACCTCGCTGTTAGCGCGTGACGCGCGAGGCTGTGTGCTAGAGGCTCGCTGTGGTCAGTTGAGGAGTGTGGGGCGGAAGTCGCGGCGGTCGGTGATGCCGAGTTTGCGCATGGCTCGGTAGATGTGGGTCTCGACGGTTCGTGAGGAGAGCACGAGCGTGTTGGCGATCTCTGTGTTCGTGAGCCCGCGGGCGGCGAGTTCGACCATTTGTGCTTCGCGGGGGGTGAGTTCGATCGCGGCGCGATCGACTCCTTCGATCGAGATTGGTTGGGCGCCCTGTTCGGGGGGTTGGAGCTCGCGGCTGCGGGCGGCGGCGCGCCGGGCGCTGTCGTGTCGACCCTCGGCGGCGAACGCTGCGGATGCGTGGGCAGCTGCTTCGGACGCGTAGAGGTTGGCGTTGAGTGCTGCGAACGTGTCGGCTGTCCGGAGCAGCGCTGGTGCGTCGCCGGTCGCTCGCGCGCCGGCATGTTGGGCGTAGGCGGAGGTCAGGGGCGCGTCGCAGCGTCTGGCGAGCTCTTGCAGGGCGGGCGCCAGTTCGCGCGCTGGCCGGCCGGCGCGCATCGCTTCGTAGCGAAGTTCGGCGTCGAAGACCGGGGTTCGCGCGAATCGGGCGACTGTGTCCAGGAGCACCGTTTGTGCCTTTGGCGGCTGGGCGGCGGCGAGCAGGCCCCAGGCCCGTCCGCGCGTGATCCACGCGGCGATGGCGGGCTGGGCGAGGTGCGCGGTCGTTATCTCCCTTTCAAGCGTGTCGGCGGCCGCTGACGCTGCGCGGTGATCGCCGACGGCGAGCGACACGGCAACCTGGAGGGCGCGCGCGATGATGCGCGCGCCGAGCGGGTCCTGGCGCCTGGACTCGACGAGAGCCTCGGACAGCCAGCGGCGGCAGTCGAGAAATCGGCCGGCCAGGTAGCTGGTCGCGGCAACGGCCGCGCCGGCGAGTGCCGCGGCGGCGGGGTCGGGGGCGTCGGCAGCGCGGTAGAACGCACCGCGCATATCGCTCTCCAGAGCCGGGAGGTCCGCACCGGAGCCAAGTCCGACGGCGGTGATCGCCGCGAATTCGAGGAACTCGAGCTCGCCGCGGAAGGGGATCTGGGGGATTGGCGGGAGGGCCGCTCGGGCAGCGAGCGTGCTCCCCGTCCAGAAGCGGTCGGCCGCGAGCGCGAACCGCAGCCACCGCCGCGCATCTTCGGTCAGCGTTTCGTTCGTGAGCAGCTGCTCGAGCTCGACAGCGTGCCTGCCGGGTGGATCGCGCAGGGCCAGGAACGGGAGGCGGAGGACCGTGACCTGTTGGCGCCACTGCTCCTCCGGCCACCAGGCGAGCGCTCGGTCGAGCAGCGCGATCGTGTCCTCGGTACGGCCGAGGCTCCACTGGAGGATCGTCGCGCGCTCGCGCAGGTATTCGCTCGCCAGGCGGCGGTCCTCGATCGTGCCCTCAGCCTGGGCGAGGACCTGCTCGGCGTCCTCCGCACGGTTGTAGACCAGGTGCGCCGCGGCGAGCAGCATGTTGGCCTCGGCACCCGCTCCCGCGTCGAGCGCCCGCCGGGCGAGGCGCCCCCCGGTCTCCATCCCGGCGACGTTCCCCGCTCGGGCGCCGTCGAGCAGGATCTCGACGGGGACCGGCTCACCGGCGTCAGTCAGCCACACCGCGACGCGAACCCGGTCGGCCGGGGACGGATGCGGCCGCGCGCGTACGAGTTCGGCGAGCCGGACTCGGTGTAGCCGACCTCGTGAGACCGGCATCTGCGCCGCGATCAGCTCATCGTAGAGCGGTTCGGCGATCCGCACCTCCTCAGCGTGCTCGAGGCCGTGCTCGACGATCACCAGTCGCCTGATCTCGAGCTCGGCCAGGATGTCTGATCCGATCACTGTCGTGGCCTCGCTCAGCGTCAGCGGCTCGGCCAGGGTGAGAAGCTCCAGTCCGCTCCGCTCGCGCTCGCTCAGCTCACCCATCCGGGCCGCGATCAATTCGCGCAACGAGTAGCTCGTCGACGGCTGTCGAGCGAGTTCCCAGAGACCGTCGCCGCACACGAGCGCGTCGGTCTCGATCGCTGGGCGACGAGTTGCTGGGCGTAGAGGACGTTGCCGTGGCTGCGCTTGACGATGCACCGGCGGGCGTCGTGCTGGAGCGGGCCGCCGAGGACCGTCTCGATGAGCTCGACGAGCTGTGCGTCCGCCAGCACCTGGAGCTCGAGCAGGGCGCAGCCGGCGTCCTTCCATAGCTCGGTCACTGCATCGGGGCATCTCTCCCCCGCTCGGATCGTGGCGATGACCGATCCGATCGCATGTTCAGCAACGTGCAGCAGCAGCGTCGCGGACACCGGATCGAGTAGCTGCGCGTCGTCGACGCCCAGCATGATCTCCCGATCGCCCGCCTGCTCGCGCAGCGCGGCGATCACCGCTTGGACGTAGCCCGCGTCGCTCGCGGGTTGCACTCCGGCGGGAACGTAGGCACCGAACGCTCCCAGCGGGATTCCGACAGAGCTGCGGGTCGCCCGGGCCTGGACGACAAAGGCGCCAGCACTGGCAGCGTCGTCCAGCACCTGCCTGGCCAGGCGCGTCTTGCCGACACCGACTGCACCGCCGATCACGGCGCCGCTGGCCCCCGCCGCAAGCACCTCACGGATTCGCGCGAGCTCTCGGTCGCGGCCGATTAACGGCCACACAGTCGCTACGCCCCCGGACGTACGAGCCACCCCGCTAAGTCTACGTACCGACTCTCGCTCCGGGCGGCGGCGAAAGGTCAGTACTCGCATACGTACGACGTCTGCGGACCGCGGGTCCAGGCTGTGCGTCATCGACAAACCGACATCGGAGGTAACGATGGTCAACGCAGGTGCAGTCCCCAAGAACAAGGAAAAGGCTGGCAGCTCGAGCTTCATGCTGGCCGCCGTCCCGTGGCTGCTGTTCACCGTGGTCGCCCAGCACGGAACGCTGAAGCTGGCCTCGATCGGCGCGCTGCTGATCGCAATCTGGGTCGCCCGTCCGGGCATCCAAGCGGGCAAGCCGAAGGTCCTCGAGCTCGGCGCGGTGATCACGTTCGCGGCATTCACGGTCGCCGCGTTCGCGGTCGATCCGACGGTCGCCCACTGGCTCGAGCGCTACGCCCGCGCGATCGCCGCCGGGTTGCTGTCGCTGATCGCGTTCGGCTCGCTGCTGGTCGTGCCGTTCACCGAGCAGTATGCGCGCGAGCGTGTTGCGCCGCAGGTCTGGAACTCGCCCAGGTTCAACGCGATCAACCGCCGGCTGACGACGATCTGGGCGCTGGCGTTCGCCGCGATGGTGCCGTTCCACATCGCCGCCGGCGCGATCAACAGCCGGCCCACCAACATCCTGTTCAACTGGGTCACACCGTTCCTGATCGTCGGCGTGGCCTGGAAATTCTCAAACGCCCTCGCGCAGGGCGAGGAGGCATGACGATGCGTTTCTTCACCGACGATGACTTTCAATTCGGCCTCGAGATGGTGCTCGGGGGGGCCTACCGGCAGAACGCCGACATCGGCGAGGCCCTGGCCACCGCCGAGCGGATTCCCGACGGCGATGCCGACGCATGGATTCGCGAGTGGATCGCCACTGCCGACGGTGCGTGGGGAGCCGGCGAGACCGCCCGGCACGCCGGCCGCCGCAGCACCGCCCTGTCGTTCTACCGGCGGGCCGCGACGTACTACTCAACGGCGCTCTACTGCACCGCGAAGGCGAAGGACTTCGGTGCCGAGCGCGAGCTCGCCACCTGGCGGCGCCATCGCGACTGCTGGGAGCACGTCGTCGACCTCTCGCCCACCCCGGGGGAGCGGCTCGAGATCCCCTACCAGGACACGACGCTCAAGGGCTACTTCTTCCGCGCCCCCGACGCGCAGCCCGGCGAGCGCCGGCCGCTCGTGATCATGAACAACGGCAGCGACGGCGCCACCTCGGCCATGTGGGGGCACGGAGGCGCCGCCGCCGGCGAGCGGGGCTATCACTGGATGACGTTCGACGGTCCAGGACAGCAGTACGCACTCTACGAGCAGGGCATCCCGTTCCGCCCCGACTGGGAGGCCGTGCTCACCCCGGTCCTCGATGCGATGGCCGTCCACGCGGATGTCGACACCGATCGGATCGCGGTCATCGGCATCAGCCAGGGCGGCTACTGGGTCCCGCGGGCGCTGGCGTTCGAGCACCGTCTCGCCGCCGGTGTCGCCGACGGTGGTGTCGTCGATATCTCTCGCTCCTGGCTTGCGCCCCTGCCGGCTCCCGTCCGCGAACTGCTCGAGACCGGCCAGAAGGATGCGTTTGACGCCGCTGTCCGCAAGGCCGAGACCGCGAACCCGGCGGCGGCCGCGGCGCTCGAGTTCCGCGGCCGGCCGTACGGGATCACGAACGGCTCCGGCTACGAGCTGTTCAAGGCGGTATCGGCCTACCGGCTCGGCGATGAGATCAACGACATCACCACACCGATGCTGATCTGCGCCCCCGACGACGACCAGTTCCTCCCCGGGCAGTCACAGGAACTCTACGACCGCCTGCCGGGAGAAAAGAAGCTCGTGCGCTTCACCATCGAGGAGGGCGCATACCGCCACTGCGAGCCGATGGGCGTCGCTCTGCGCGACGCGCGCATCTTCGACTGGCTCGAGGGCTACCTCAGCGCCTAAGAACCAACGACCCACCCGCGCTCCAACCGACATGAGCGCAAACAAGGGCTGGGTCCGTCCGAGCCGGATCCTCCGTACGCGGAGGATCCGGCTCGCCCCGTCCTCGCCTGCCTCCCGATCTCGAACATCGCCGTCACCCACAACAACTCAGTGACCAAACGATCCGAGGCGCAGCTGCGCGAGCAGCAACACGCCTCGACGCCAGCATCGCCGGCGGATCCGCTCAACGACGCCGAGGCGACCGCTTCGCCTCGGCGACCGGCAGCCGCAGCGATAGCCGACCTGGCTCCTCAGATGGACGAACTGCGAGTGCCGTGCGCGGGGGTCCGCTGGCTCCTCCGTTTCGGCGTTGCGGAAGCCACGAATGGCGACGTCCGAACTCCGCGACGGTCGGCAGAGTTGTGCGAGTCGTAGGACCGGAGTGTGTCGACGAAAGGGCGGCAGTCGCTGGTGGGGGCTTCCTTACGGATGCTGGCCGAGGAACCTGATGTCGATCCGGCGAGGGTCCCAGAGGCGACTCGGACGCCCATCCGCCGTCATCGCCGGCGCGACCGTAACCGACTCGACGGTTTCGGTGATCAGCCGTCGCCACGCCGCCAGGCGCTTCGCCGGGTCGCGCAGCCTGTCGATGTCGTCAGGACCGATGGCATCGCTCTCGCCCCCGTCGCCAAGTCGAGCCCGCGCGGTGTGCGCGTCATCGAGCGCCGTGGTCAGCTTCTCCAAGGTCTCCTGGCTCGCGGGCCGGGCCAACAACCCAAGCTCGCCGAGCTGGCGGATCGTGTCATCGAGATCCGCGTCGGCGCGTTCGATCGCCTCGTCCGCCTCGCG
>DASPPG010000039.1:0-41016 GCA_035625625.1 Solirubrobacteraceae bacterium | reverse complement strand
TGTCCTTGGCGCCGGTGATCCCAAAGTCGGCGTGCCGAGCCTCCCCGATCCCGTTGACGGCGCAGCCGAGCACCGAGACCTCGATCGGGTCGTCGTACTGGGCCAGGCGCCGCTCGACCTCGGCGACGACGCTGTCCATGTCGAACTGAAGGCGGCCGCAGGTCGGGCAGGCGATCAGCACCGGGCCGCGCTCGCGCAGCTTTAGTGCCTTGAGGATCTCCCATGCCACCTTGACTTCCTCCTCGGCGTGGAAGGTCGAGAGCGAGATCCGGATCGTGTCGCCGATGCCGTCGGCGAGGAGCGTCCCGAGACCCACGGCGGACTTGAGCGAGCCGGACCACTTGGTGCCGGCCTCCGTGATTCCGAGGTGAAGCGGGTACGGGATCCGCCCGGACAACAGGCGGTTGGAGGCGATCGTGTTCGGCACGCTGGTCGACTTCATCGAGACCTTGAAGTTCGTGAAATCGAGGCGCTCCATCAGCTCGACGAACTCCACCGCAGCGGTGACCAGCGCCTCGACCGGGTTTTCGAACTCGAGCTCGCGCAGATGGACGGGCAGGGAGCCCGAGTTGACCCCGATCCGCAGCGGCGTGCCGAGCTCGTTGGCCCGCTTGGCCACGAGCGCCACCTTGTCGGAGCCGCCGATGTTGCCCGGGTTGAGCCGCACGCAGTGGGCGCCGGCGTCGAGCGCCTTGAGCGCCAGCGTGTAGTTGAAGTGGATGTCCGCGATCACGGGGATCGGCGACTGTTTGACGATCGTCTTGAGGGCTTCGACGTCTTTCTCGCGCGGGACGGCGACGCGCACGATGTCGGCGCCGGCCTCGGCCACACGGCTGATCTGGTCCATCGTGGCCTGGAGGTCGGCCGTCTCGGTCTTGGTCATCGTCTGGACGGCGACGGGCGCGCCACCGCCGATCGGCACGCCACCGACGTGGATCTGGCGTTCTGAGGCCATATGGCCAGTGTAGAGGCGGTTGCGCGGGGTCATGTGAAGGGCCGGTTTACGCTGACCGCCTGAACCCGAGCTGCGCAACTCGTCACGCCACCATCCGCCCCGGCGCGGCGCAACTTCGGAGCCTCCGGGTAGTTGGATCCGTCGTGCCAAGAATCTCACGCAAGCTCCCCATCGGGGTGGCCGTCGCGAGCTTCGCTCTCATGGCCCTCCAACCCGCCCCCGCCGGCGCCTCCATTACCCAGGAGGCCATCTTCCAGGACGACAACGCGCTCGAGGCCAATCCGGTTGGGACCATGCAGACCCTGCGCGACCTGGGCGTCACCCGGGTGCGGGTGAACATCGCGTGGGCCGAAATCGCGCCGTCGCCGAACTCGACCCGGCGCCCAAAGGGCTTCAACGCCACCAATCCAGCGGCTTATCCGGCCGCGGGCTGGGCGCCGTACGACGCGATCGACCGAGCCGCCGCCGCCGACGGAGTCGGCGTCTTCTTCACGCTTGACGCCCCGGCGCCGCTGTGGGCGACCGGGTCCGGGGCCCCTCGGGGCACGACCGGCTACTTCCGCGCCGACTGGGAGCCCTCGGCTCGGGAGTTCGGCTACTTCGTCAAGGCCGTGGGCACCCGCTACGACGGCTCCTACAACCCGAGCGGGTCGACGACGGCGCTCCCGCGGGTCAGCTTCTGGTCGATCTGGAACGAGCCGAACTACGGGTACGACCTCGGCCCGCAGGGGACCGGGCCGGACCAGTCGACACCGAACAGCCCACGTCTGTACCGCGGCCTCCTGGATGCCGCCTGGAGTGCGCTCCAGGCGACCGGTCACAGCACCAGAACCGATCGAATCCTGTTCGGCGAGCTCACGCCGGCCGGCGAAAACTCCTGGGGCGTGTTCTCGAACATGAAGCCGCTGACCTTCCTGCACTCGCTCTACTGCGTCGATTCGAGCTACCAGGAGCTGCGGGGCTCCGCCGCCGTGGCCCAGGGCTGCCCGACCACGGCACCCGGCTCGCGCGCCTTCCGCAGCCAGAACCCGGCCCTGTTCTCCGCCAGCGGGTTCGCCGAGCATCCCTACGAGGAGGTCACGCCCCCGAACGAGCCGCAGTACTTGTGCGGGACCAAGCTGTGCGTCGGCCGGAGCGACCCGGACTTCGCCGATCTCCCCGAGCTCCCGCGCCTGGCGCGGACCCTGGACCGGCTGAACGCGGTGTACGGCTCGCGTACCCATTTCCCGATCTGGAGCACCGAGTACGGCTTCCGGACGATCCCACCCGACCCGCATGAAGGGATCAACCCGACCACGGCCGCTTACTACATGAACTGGGCGGAGTATCTGAGCTACAAGCAGGCACGAACGTACAGCTACTCCCAGTACGGGCTGATCGACCCGGCGCCGCCGGCGTACTTCGATACCGGGCTGATCAACCCCGATGGGTCACTCAAGCCCGGGTTCGACGCCTACCGGATGCCGCTGTTCCTGCCGACAACGACAATGAACACCGGCCAGCGGGTCGAGGTCTGGGGCGGCGTGCGTCCGGCGGCCTACGCCAGGCTCGACACCGGCCAGGCCCAGAACGTCGAGATCGAGTTCCAGACTGGCTCGACCGGGCCGTGGCAGGTCATCGACACGGTCGCGGTCACCAACTCCAAGGGCTATTTCGACGTGCACCTCGCCTTCCCCAGCAGCGGAGCCGTCCGGCTCGCGTGGACCTACCCGACCGGCGATCCGCTGCTGAGCGGCGGCACCGTCTACAGCCGAACGGTGACGGTTACGGTCAAGTAGCGGGCGGTCCGTCGCCCGGGCCCGGTTGGCCGCCCGGATGCGCCGAGCCGCCGGGGTTTGACGAGCCGCCCGGGTTTGACGAGCCGCCCGGTGGAGGCGATGCCGTGGGACCAGTCGCGGCCGGACCACCGGGCTCACTGGGACCACCCGGCCCACCCGAGCGCCGGCGGATCGCCATCGCCCCGAACGTGATCGCGGCCAGCGCGAGCACGACGATCACGATCACCAGCCAGGTCGGCAAGAACGAGCTACCCGAGCTCGACCCGGTGGTGGCGGTCCCGGGCGCGGAGCTCCCCAGCTCCTTGAACAGCTGCCGCTCGATCACGTCGTAACAATCCGTGTACTCCTTGACGTCAACCGGCATCTGGGCCAGCGCGGCCCGCAGCGTCGTCGGTGAGTAGTAGGACGTGAGCGTCCCGTGGTCGTTGCAATCGGCGATCGCTTGCGCGGGGGTGCCGCCGGAAGCGGCGCCGGCGGCCGTCGCCGCTGCCATCGCCAGCGCGCAGACCAGCGCCAGCAGGATGATCGCCCGACGCATCATTGCGGGAAGCCTAGGGGGAAACGTCGCCATATAGACCCATTAGCCGGTCGTAGTAGTGGTTCTCACCGAAGCGCTCGCGGGCACGCTTGAGTGCCTGCGACCCGCGCTCCGCCCGGAGCCGAGGACTCTGCCATAGCTCGGACAAACGCGCCGCCCAGGCGACGCCGTCGGTGGCGGGTAACGACGCCTCCTCGCCTACGAGCTCCGGCAGACCGCCGCGATCGGAGGCCAGAACCGGCACGCCGGCGGCGAGCGCCTCGAGTACCGAGTACGGGCACGGCTCCTCCCAGCGCGAGGGCGCGAGCACGACCGCGGCGCGCCGGCGCAGGTCCGCCAGCGCGCTCGTCTCGAGCCGCCCGGCGAAGCGCACATCACCGCCGCCGGCCAGGGCCCGCAGGCGCGGTTCGTCGGGACCCGCGCCGGCGATCACGAGCGGGGCGCCGGCGGCCCGTGCCGCGGCGATCGCCGTGTCGAAGCCCTTCTCCTCGGTGAGGCGTCCCGCGACCAGCGCGAACTCGCCCTCGCCGGCGTGCGAGTCGGAGGCAAGGTCCTGAGCGGGGATGAAGTTGGGCAACGTGGCGGTTAACGAGGGTGGTAGACCCAAGTCGCGGAGATGGATTGCGAGCGCGTCGCTAACGGCCACGAACTGGTCGACGTGCTCGAACAGCCGTGGTTGCTGCCGGCGCAGCGCGGCAGCGTATACGGCGGCCTCGGACAGTGATCCGCGGCAGCGCAGCCGCAGCCCGGGCAGCGTCCGGCCGCGCCGGCACCGCGAGCAGGGCGCCCCGTCCCTGTAGGCGATGCCGATCGCGCAGAACAGCCTGAAGTTGTGAAGGTGGAGCACGGTTCGCGCGCCGGCCGCGCGGGCCGCCGCGAGTGCACGCCAGCCGAACAGAGGATGGATGTTGTGGGCGTGGACGACGCGCGCACCGCCCGCGCTTACCGCGCGCGCAACCTCCTCCGGTTTGAGTCCGCCGGCGAGCAGACCGGCGGCGGCCTTGCCGGCGCCGAGACCCTCGCTCGAGCGCTCGAGCACCTCGGCGCGGTGGCCCCGGCGAACCAGGAGCGCGGCCAGATCGGCGACGGCACGCTCCTCGCCGCCGGCCGCGCGGTAGCGGTTGTGCAGGATCAGGATCACCGTGCGTGGACGCGGCTCAAGCCGTCGAACCGCGGCTCTGCACGAGCACCGCGGGGCCCGAAGTCCCGGGTCCGAGCAGCCGCGGCGCCAGATCAGCGATCTGCACCGGAGTGAGGCGACGCGCCGGAGCGATCGAGAACCGATCGACGAGGAAGTCGTCGACCACCCGGCTGCCGATCAGCCGGACGCCGGCCGGCAGCGGACGCGCTACGGCTTGCCAGGTGTGACCCACCACGTCCACCTCGCCGACCCTGACCGGGCCGGCCCGCTCGGTCGAGGACTGGCCGGCCAGGTAGATCTGAGACCAGGAGACGCCGGGGAGGTAGATCGCCAGCGGGTCGGTGGCCAGCCCGCCGTCGTAGGCGACGATCGCGCGGGATCCAGTCCCGTCCACTCCCGGCCCAAGAGCCCGGGCTACTCCCCGCCAGTCCGGGCGCTGATATTGCGGACTGCCGTCGATCTGGATCTGGGCGTAGACGAAGCTCGCCAGCAACACCACGGCGAGGGCGCCGCCCGCAAGTTGCGCGCGGGGGGCGGTGCAGGCGGCGCCGACCACGACCGCGAGCGGGATCCACGCCGGGATCAAAGCGCGATCGATGTAGAAGTCCTCGCCGAGGAGCGCGAAAACGAGCGGCACCAGCAGGACGGCCGCCGCCATCGCCGCCGCCGCGCCGGCCCCGCGGAGCTGGCGATTGTCCGCTCCGATCACCAGCAGGAGGATCAGAGCCGCGACAAGCACGGCCGCCCCCAGGAGCCCGTAGCGCACGGCCGGCCCGTCCGAAAGGCTCCCGAGCCCGAAGGCCACGGGGACCTGCTGGATGCGTCCGCTGAGCGGCGTCGAGCCGATGAACCCAAGCAGCGAGCTGGTGGCATGGGTGAAGAGCAGCGGCAGCAGCGTTGCCTGCACGGCAGCGACCACTCCGGCGGCGATCACGATCGCGCGGTTGCGGATCACGTAGAGGAGCCACACCGCCTCCGCAGCGACCAGGAAGCTCGCAAAGAAGTGCGTGAGCACGGCAAGCGCCGAGAAGACTGTCCACCAGACGATGTTGCGAGACGACGGATCGCGCCAAGCCCGGGCGAAGAACAAGAACGAGGCTCCCGACAGCGCCGCCAGGAGCATGTACTCGCGCGCCTCTTGCGAGTACCAGATCATGAACGGGTTGAACGCCACCAGAGCGGCGGCTACCAACCCGGCGCGCCGGGATACGAGCTCCCGCCCGCACAGGTACGCGAGCATGATCACCGCCGTCCCTGCCAGCGCCGATAGGGAGCGCAGACCGACCTCGCCGGTTCCGAAGACTCGCGCCCACAGCCAGCCGAGTACGAAGTACAGCGGCGGGTTGGTCTCCTTGGCGACCATCGCGCTGAGCATCGAGCCGAACGACAGGTGCAGCTCGTGGGCCGCCTGTGCCTCGTCGAACCAGTAGCTCTGGGCGCTGAGGGTGGCGAAGCGCAGCCATGCGCCGGCCCCGATCAGGCCGGCCACGAGCCATGTTTCCGCTGGACTGCTTGCTAGTCTCAGCGCCCTGAAGGTCCGGGCCGCCACTGCGGCGTCCGAGCGGGCCGGGACGAGCATCCGCGCGATTCTAGAGCGGGGACTGAACGCCAACCCTTCCCCGCGACTGTCCTCACCGCAAACCGTTTAACCCGTTCAGATCTCAGATGTCGCCCTTCCTCACACCGCTCCGGAGGGCGTTGGCGCTCGGCGTCGTGGCCGCAGCGATCGGCGCGGTCTGCGTCGCGCTCGTCGTCGGCGGGTGCGCCGGTGCCTCGACGACGAACAACGCAGAGGCGCCTGTTCGCACGGTCCCGCTCCAGACGATCTTCGAGGCCCAGCCGGAGCTTTTCACGAACCCGGGGCCAACGCTCGATCTGCTCAAGCGCCTTGGCGTCGACGAAGTCAAGGTCTTCATGCCGTGGGGCAACATCGCGCCCGACCCGCTGTCGCACACGCGGCCGCGCTTCGACGCCTCCTCGCCGGCGGCGTATCCGGCCGGTAACTGGACCGCATACGACACCATCGTCCGGGACGCCCACGCGCGCGGCATCGGCGTCGATCTCGCGCTCGAGGCGCCGGCGCCGCTGTGGGCGACCGGGCCGGGCGTTCCGCGCGGAACCGCTGCCAGCTTCCTGGGCTCGTGGGAGCCGTCGGCGAAGGAGTTCGGGCTGTTCGTCGCCTCGGTGGGAACGCGATACAGCGGCCACTACAAGCCCGCGGCCGGGGAAAGCCCGCTTCCTCGCGTTGACCTCTGGTCGATCTGGAACGAGCCGAACTACGGCCAGCAGCTCGCCCCGCAGGCCGTGGACGACTCGACGATCGAGATCTCACCGATGTATTACCGGGCGCTGCTGAACGCGGCCTGGAACGCTCTGGAGGCGACCGGCCACTCCAGCGCCACCGATACCATCCTGATCGGCGAGATCGCGCCGCGCGGCGAGACGGTCGGCGATCAGCCCGGCAATTTCTCGGGCATGGTGCCGCTGCGCTTCATCCGGGCGCTCTACTGCGTCGACCAGCAACTGCGTCCCCTCACCGGAACCGCCGCCGCGGAGCGGGGTTGTCCCACCACCGCGGCGGCCTCGAAAGCGTTCCCAACCGATAACCCCGCTCTATTCGAGGCCAGCGGGTTTGCCTTCCATCCCTACCCGCAGGGAAAGGTCCCGCCCAACATCCGGACAGTCGAGGAGCCCGACTACGCCGACCTCCCGGCGGTGCCGGAACTCGAGCAAACGCTCGACGGGGCTGTGTCCGCATACGGCTCCCATGTCCGCTTCCCCCTCTACGACACCGAGTTCGGCTATCAGACCAACCCGCCGGAGATGATCGACCGCGCGATCAGCCCGACGCAAGCTGCTTACTACGCGAACTGGGCCGAGTACCTGAGCTGGCTGAACCCGCGCATCGTCTCCTGGGACCAGTACCTGCTGGCCGACCCGCCGCCGCCCAGCATGTTCGACACCGGCATCGAGTTCTCCAGCGGCGCCCACAAGACACCCCTTTACGACGCCTTCCGGATGCCGATCTACTTGCCGGTCACCGTCGCGAAATCGGGGCAGGCCCTGGAGGTGTGGGGCTGCGTGCGACCGCTGCATTACGCGTTGGGCCGCTCCAGCAAGGCGCGGGTCGCGAGCATCCAGTTCCAGTCGGCCCCGGGACAGAAATGGAGAACGGTTGAGCGCGTCCAGATCACCGACGACTACGGCTACTTAGAGACGCCCGTGAGCTTCCCGTCGAGCGGGAACGTCCGCATCTCGTGGTCCTATCCGCGCGGCGAGGGCGGGGGCCAGATCCATAGCCGGATGGTGCCGATCACGATTCGCTAGGGTTGTCGTCGGTCAGCGGCCCGGCTCGCCGCGCCGTCCGGTGTGCATGCACACGACGCGCGGCGGCCTCGACGCGATGTTCGTTTCCCGACCTCGACCGGGCGCAACTTCCTCTCACCCGGCCTGTTGTCTGCAGCAATGCGATTGATCCCCAGAGCCCGACCAGCGCTGCTCATCCTCGGCGTGGCCGCCGCCTGCCTCCTACACGCTCCGTCGCCGGCTCGTGCGAGCACCGGGCAGATCGAAATCTTCCAGGACGACCCCCATGTCCTGGCGAACCCGGAGCAGGCCCTCCAGCAGATCCGCGACCTCGGGGCCGGCGTGGTGCGAGTCTCGCTGCAGTGGGACTTGGTCGCGCCGACCCAGCGCCCACCCGGGTTCAACCCAACGGATCCCGCGTCCTATACCGGGTGGGGCGTCTACGACGAGATCGTGAATGACGCGCGCAAGGACGGGATCGTCGTCGACTTCTCGGTAACCGGACCAGCACCGCTGTGGGCCGCCGGCGGCGGCCAGCCCTCCCCGGGCGGCCTGGGGCAATGGAAGCCGTCGGCCGCGGACTTCAAGCAGTTCGTCGAGGCGGTGGGCACGCGTTACAGCGGCAACTACGACCCGACCACCGGGCAGATCGCTCCGGGTGATCCGAACGACCTGCCCCGGGTGAGCTTCTGGGAGATCTGGAACGAGCCGAACTTCGGCGCCGACCTGGCTCCGCAGGCCGTCAACGGCTCCACCGTGCCGACCGCGGCACCGATGTACCGAAGCCTCCTCGAAGCCGGCTGGAGCGGGTTTCAGAGCACGGGGCACGGCCGCGACACGATCGTGATCGGGAACCTCGACGCCCGCGGGCAGTCCGCTCGGGGCAGCCGCAGCATGCCGCAGGGGCTCCCCGGCGACTTCGCGGCGACCAAACCCATGCAGTTCATCCGCACGCTGTACTGCGTGAGCTCGTCTTACAAGGAGCTGCGCAGCGGCGCGGCCGCCTCGGTGGGGTGCCCGACGAACGCCGCGGCCTCGCGCCGGTTCCGGGCCCAGAATCCGGCGCTGTTCGAGGCATCGGGTTTCGCCACCCATCCCTACCCGGTCAATCTGCCGCCGACCGAGGCGAGCTCGACCGACCCCGACTACACCGAGTTCGCCGAGCTGCCGCGTATGGCGAGCGCGCTTGACCGCATTCAGCGGGTCTACGGCTCGGGCAAGCGGTTCCCGATCTACAACAACGAGTACGGCTACATCACCAACCCGCCGAATCACGAACTGACGGCGCTGAACCCGACCAGCAAATTCGTCTCGCCGGCCACGGCCGCGTACTACATCAACTGGGCCGAGTACATCTCGTGGCGGAACCCCTCGATCGCCTCGACGATGCAGTACCTGCTGTATGACCCCAACCCGTTCAAGGCACCCGAGTACGGCGGGTTCGCGAGCGGCCTGATCTTCTACAACGGCACTCGCAAGCCGGGCTACAACGCGTACCGCCTGCCGCTGTTTCTGCCCAACTCGACCGCCCGGTCCCGCCGGCAGAGCCTCGAGGTGTGGGGATGCGTCAGGCCGGCCCATTACGCGAGGCTCGACACCGGCACACCGCAACTGGTGGAGATCCAGTTCCAGCGCGGCTCGCGCGGCGCGTTCACGACGCTGCGCACCGTGACCATCACCAGCCCAGGCGGCTACTTCGATCTGCACATGACGTTCCCCGCCAGCGGGTCGGTCAGGCTGGCCTGGACCTATCCCAAGAACGACCCGCTGCTCTCGCCGGGCGTCCAGCTCAATCCACCCGAAGGGGCCACCGTGTACAGCCGCACCACTGGAGTGACAGTCAAGTAGATGGTGCGGGGGCTTCTTCGGTGGCAGACGGCGGCAACGCTCGCCCTCGCGGCGGCGGCGATCCTGCTCGCGCTGCCCGCCGCACAGGCGCGCGCGTCCACCGGGCAGATCTCGATCTTCCAGGACGATCCGCGCCTCGACGCGAACCCCGCGGCAACCCTGGCCCGGATGCGTCTTCTCGGCGCCCAGGTCGTACGCGTGTCGGTGCCCTGGTTCTACATCGCTCCGGACGTGAATTCGAAGAATCCGCCCCGTGGCTTCAACGCCACCGACCCGGCGGCCTATCCCGCGAGCAGGTGGGCTCTCTGGGATGCGATCGCCACCGATGCCAAGAAGGACGGCATCACGGTCGACTTCGACCTGCTGGGCGGCGCGCCGCTGTGGGCGCTGGGGCCGGGCCGGCCGCGCGGCAACACAAATCCGAGCTGGGAGCCGAATGCCGCCGAGTTCGGGCAGTTCGTCCGAGCGGTGGGAACGCGCTACAGCGGTGACTACGACCCCGCCACCGGGCAGATCGCCCCCGGCGATCCGAACGACTTGCCCCGGGTCAACTTCTGGTCGGTTTGGAACGAGCCGGACTACGGTCCGAGCCTCGCCCCGCAGGGCGTCCCCGGCCACCTGACGATCGAGAACAGCCCTCGGATGTACCGCAACCTGCTCGACGCGGCCTGGAGCGGGCTCGAGGCGACCGGCCACACCCCCGCGACCGACACGATCGTGTGGGGCGAGCTCGCGCCGCGCGGGGAGAGCTACTGGGGCGTGTTCTCCGGAATGACCCCTCTGGACTTCCTGCGCAACCTGTACTGCGTCGATTCCAACTACCACGAGCTGCGTGGAACCGCCGCTCAGGAGCGGGGATGCCCCACCACCGCGGCCGGCTCGCGCGCTTTCCAGGCCCAGAATCCGGCGCTGTTCGAGGCCACCGGGGTCTCCGATCACCCCTACATGCGCTGGTATCGGCCCAACGACGAGCTGAATCCCGATCCGGTGAACCACCTCTCAACGCGCGAGTACACCTCGCTCGGGGTGATCGGCAACCTCACCCGGGCACTCGATCGCCTGGTTGGGGTGTACGGGTCGAGCACGCGTTTCCCGGTCTACGACACCGAGTTCGGCTACATCACCTCCCCGCCCAAGCACAGCCCGGATCCGGACGTGCACACCACGAAGGTTTATTACCTCTCCCCCGCCACCGCCGCGGACTACATCAACTGGGCCGAGTACATCAGCTGGCGCAACCCGCGGCTGCGCTCGTTCGACCAGTACCTCCTGTACGACATCGAGCGCCCGACGAACGGCAACGACTGGGGCGGCTTCGCCAGCGGCCTGCTCACCTGGACGGGGGCCCAGAAGGCGACCTACTACGCCTGGCGCCTGCCCCTTTACCTGCCGAGCACGACGGCAGGTAAAGGCCAATCGCTCGAGGTGTGGGGTTGCATCAGGCCGGCGACCTTCGGCGTGCTCGACACCGGCTCGCCGCAGACGGCCCAGATCCAGTTCGCCCCGGGATCGAGCAATCAGTACACGACGATCCAGACGGTCACGATCGGCCAGGGAGCGACGTGCTACTTCGATTTGCACCTGACGTTCCCCTCGAGCGGCACGGTGCGCCTCGCCTACCAGTACCCGATCGGCGACCTTCAGCTCGGCAACGGTGCGGTGGTGCTCAGCCGCACCGTCCGCGTCACCGTCCGGTAGGCCGGGTCGCAACTTCGCGTCCGCCGAGACGGTTCTTGTCGGCATGAGAGCGCGCCGCGCCCACACGTTGGCGGCGATCCTGGGCGTCGCGGCGTCGGTCAGCATCCTCGTCGGGGTGGTCGCTCCCGCGCCGGCGTTCGCGTCCACACAGCAGGTGTCGATCATCCAAGACTCGACCCGCGTGATGAGCAACCCGCGCGCGACGCTCGCCACCTTCCGCGCGCTGGGCGCGAGCATGGTGAGGGTGATCGTGGTGTGGGCGCAGATCGCGCCTGACCCGAAGAACCGGGTGCCGCCGGCCGGTTTCGACGCCGCCGATCCAGCTGACTACCCAGCGGCCGGGTGGGCGCGGTACGACGAGATCGTCAAGACCGCCGCCGACGACGGGATCGCGGTCGACTTCACGCTGAGCGGCGGCGCCCCGCGGTGGGCCGAGGGCCCCGGCATCCCCGCCGGGGCGCTCGACAACCCGTTCTGGGCCTGGCGCCCATCGGCCGCCGACTTCGGCCAGTTTGTGCGCGCCGTGGGCGAGCGCTACAGCGGGAGCTATGCGCCGCCCGGGCAGACCGCCCCCCTGCCGCGGGTGGGTTTCTGGGCGATCTGGAACGAGCCCAACTTCGGCGAGGACCTCGGTCCGCAAGCGGTCGACGGCTCGACCGTCTCGGTGGCACCGGACATGTACCGCAACCTGGTCGGGCAGGCGTGGGATGCGCTTCAGGCGACCGGTCACGGCGGCGACACGATCCTGATCGGGGAGACCGCCCCACGCGGCACGAGCGGGCCGGCGACGCGCAGCCATCCACAGGGGCTGCCGGGAGACTTCGGGCAGACGAAGCCGCTTCGGTTCCTGCGCACGCTGTACTGCGTCGACTCCTCGTATCGAGAGCTCCGCGGGCCCGCCGCCCGCGTGGTCGGGTGTCCCACCACGGCGGCCGCCTCCCTGACTTTCCGCGCGGCGAATCCCGGTCTGTTCGACGCCACCGGGTTCGCCGATCACCCCTACCCGGCGAACCAGCCGCCCACGATCGACTCCTCGCGCGACCACGACATCGCAACGTTCCCCCGCTTGCCGAACCTCGAGCGTGAACTCGACCGACTCCAGCGGGTGTACGGGTCCGACGAGCGCTTCCCGATCTACGACACCGAGTACGGCTACATCACCCATCCCCCGAACCGCTCCTCCCACGTCTCACCGGCCATCGCCGCGTACTACCTGAACTGGGCCGAGTACGCGAGCTGGAAGCAGCCGCGGGTCGCCTCGACCATGCAGTACCTGCTCTACGACCCGCGGCCCAATCCTCTGGAGCCCGACCCAGCCGGATTCGCGAGCGGCCTGCTGTTCTCCAACGGGCGGCCGAAGCCGGCGTACGCCGCCTATCGGCTGCCGCTGTACCTGCCCGTCACCACGGCGCGGCGCGGGACACCGCTCGAGGTGTGGGGCTGCGTACGGCCCGCCCGCTACGCGATCCTCGCCTCGGGCCAGCCGCAGACAGCGCAGCTCGAGTTCGCGTCCGATGCACACGGTGCGTATGTCCCGCTTGAGACGGTGACCGTAAGCGATCCGAACAACTGCTACTTCGACGTGCGGGTCCGGTTCCCGGCGAGCGGGACGATCAGGCTGGCCTTCACGTATCCAGCCGGGTCGCCCGAGGACGGCGGTACGACCGCCTATAGCCGGGCGGTAGCGATCAGTGTCCGCTAGGAGTTAGGCCCGGGATACATCGCGTCGATGTCGGCCTGGTACTTGGCGGCGATCGGCCTGCGCTTGAGCTTCATCGTTGGCGTCAGCTCGTCGCCGCCGGGCAACCAGTCCCCCGGGACGATCGTGAACCTCTTGATCTGCTCGACCCGAGCGAGGCGCTGATTGCCCTGTTCGACCGCCTCCTGCACCGCAGCGATGACCTGCTCGTCGCGGGCGAGGTCCTCGAACGCGCCGGCCTCGATGCCCTGGCGACCGGCCCACTGCGGGGCGAAGTCGGCGTCCAGGACGATCAGGGCGGTGTTGTAAGGCCGCGCGTCGCCGATGCAGACGGCCTGCCCGATCAGCGGACTCGCGCTCTTCAGCGCCGCCTCGATGTTGGCCGGCGACATGTTCTTGCCGGCCGAGTTGATGATGATCTCCTTCTTGCGATCGACGATCTTCACGTAGCCGTCCTCGTCGATCGAGGCGATGTCGCCGGTGTGCAGCCAGCCGTCGGCGTCGAGCGCGTCGGCGGTTTTGTCGGGCGCGTTCCGGTAGCCGACCATCACACATTCGCCGCGGACGAGCAGCTCCCCGTCCGGCGCGATCCTCATCTCGACGCCCGGTGTCGGCGGGCCAACGGTCCCAAGCTTGACCTGGCCGGGACGGTTGCACGCGCCGCATCCTGTCGTCTCCGACATGCCCCACAGCTCCGCGAGCTCGATCCCCAGCGCGTGGAAGAACTCGAGCACCTCAAGCGGCGTGGGCGCGGCGCCGACATTAACGGCGAGGGCCCGGTCGAGCCCCAGCATCTCGCGGAGCTTGGAGAACATCTGTGCGTCGGCTTGGGCAACCTTCTCCTCGAGCTCGGGCGGCACCGGCTCGCCCCGCTGCTTGAGGCGAACGCGCTCGATGGCCGCGCTGAGCGCCTCCTTCACTGGACGCTGCTGCTCCTCGGGCTGCGCGGCCTGCATCGCCTCGAGCCCGGACTTGAGCTTCTCCCAGATCCGGGGGACCGCGAAGAACCAGCTGGGACGGACCTGGGGCAGGTAGGAAACCACCTCGCGCGGATTCGGGCAGCACGTGATGCTGCCGGCGTAGATGACCGGAATGTAGTGATGGGCCATCCGTTCGGCGATGTGGGCCGCCGGCAGCCATGAGATCACCCGCGAGCCCGCGTCGAAGGAAATGACCTGCTCAACCGCCTGTGCCGTTGCCATGACGTTGCGGTGGGAGAGCTGGACCCCCTTGGGTGCCCCGGTCGTCCCCGACGTGTAGATCAGCGTCACGACCTCGTCGGGTCCTACCTCGGGCAGGTCGGTGGCCGGATCGAACTCCGGGTTCGATCCCTCGAGCGCCGCGAACGCGATCGTGTTGGGCGGGGCATCTCCGTCCACGACGATCACGTGCTCAAGCTCGGGCAGCGCCTTGCGCGCCTCGAGCAGGGCGCCCATGTACGCCTGCTCGGCGATCGCGACTTTCGCGGCGGAGTCTCGAATCAAGTACTCGATCTCGGCGGGCGGATAGGTCAGGTAGATCGAAAACGGGGTGGCGCCGAGCAGCGCCGCGGCGAGGTCCACGAGGTGGAACTCGGGGCGGTTGCCGAGCATGATCGCGACCGCGTCCCCGCGGGCGATCCCGAGCTTGGCCAGCCCGCCCGCGACGTCCTCGACCCGGCTCAGGAGCTCTGACCAGGTGAGCGAAACGCTGTCGTCGGGCATGCGCACCGCGACGATGTCCGGATGATTGGCCGCCGTGCGCCTGAGGGCCTCCCCTACGGTCGGGGCGTCGACGGCCCGCCCCACGGCCGGCGAGATCGTTCCGCTTTCCATGCTCCTCCCTTCAAACCTGATCGTTGCCGGGAGAACCGTATCCGAACTAGTGCAGGTTTATCCCTGGGCCGGACAGCGTCGAGATGTCGTTGGTGAGGCCGATCACGAAGATCATCACGATCAGCACGAAGCCGACCACGCCGGCGCGCTCCATGACCTCGAAGGGAATCCGCTTCCCCCTGAGCTTCTCGGCCACCGCCCAGAACACGTGGCCCCCATCGAGCGGTAGGAACGGGAAGAGGTTGATGATCCCGAGCGAAAGCGAGATCAGCGCGAGCACCCACAGCGCCTGCGTGGTGCTGGTCGCGAATGATTGTTGCGTGGCGGTATAGCCGTAAACGATGCTGTGCAGCTGCTTGCGCTCCTGGGGCTCGAAGATCCGCGCCACCGTCGAGACGGTCTGGGTGGTCACCGACCACAGCTGGCTCCCCGTGATCGACGCAGCGTGGAATACGCCGACCGGCTCCTGGACGGTTCCGAAGTCGACACCGATGAGCGGTCGGCCGGCGCTGGCGTTGTACTGGGGCCGGATCTCGAGCGTTAGCAGCTGGCCGTCACGACGGATGACAACCTTGGCCGGCGTGGTCGCGACGCAGCCGTTCACCTGCGCGCCGGCGCAGCGGTGCGTGTCGATCTGGGCGCGGATGGCGGCTTCGGACCCCGTCACGCCGTCCACCGAGACGACCTGATCCCCGGGCCGGAGCACCTTTGCCGCCGGCGATCCGGACACGACGCCCGCGACCTTTGTGGTCGCCACCGACTGGCCCGCCGAGAGCACCAGCGCCCAGACGATGACGAAGGCGATCAGCAGGTTGACCGCCGGCCCAGCCAGGATCACCACGACCCGCTTCCAGACCGGCTGGTTGTAGTAGGCGCGCGGGACCACCTCCGGCGGGATTTCCTCGTGCGGGTTCATCCCGGTGATCCGCACGTAGCCGCCCAGGGGCAGCGGACCGATCCCATACTCGGTCTCGCCGCGGCGGAACTTGACCAGCAGCGGCCCCATGAACAGCGAGAAGCGCTCCACCCGCATCCCGACCGCCTTGGCCGCCACGAAGTGGCCGGCCTCGTGCAGGACGATCAGCGCGACGAACCCCAGAAACGCCAGGACGTACGACATGCCCGTCCAGTGTGGCAGGCCCGGATGAGATCCTGATAAGAGGCGGCGGCGCCTTACGGCGGCGCCTCAGCGGTAAGAGCCTTTATGCTGGGGCGCGCTCCGCCACGAGCTCGCCGGCCACCCGGCGCGCCTCGCCGTCGGCCTCCCCGAGCGAGTCGAACGAGTGGACCGGCTCGGCCGGCAACAGCGCCAGCGTCTCTTCGATCACCGCGGCAATGTCCAGGAAGCGAAGCCGTCCGGCGAGAAAGGCGTGCACGGCGACCTCGTTGGCGGCGTTCATGATGCACGGCGCCGTCCCCCCCGCCCGTGCCGCCTCGCGGGCCAGCCGGACGCAGTTGAACGTCTCCTCGTCGACGGGCTCGAAGGTGAGGGAGCCGACCTCCACCAGGTCGAGCGGGCGGACCGGTACGTCGACACGCTCGGGATGGTGAAGCGCATAGGAGATCGGCACGCGCATGTCTGGATAGCCCAGATGGGCCAGCGTGGCCCCGTCGCACAGCTGCACCAGGCTGTGGATGATCGACTGTGGATGGACGACGATGTCGATCTGCTCGTACGGCGTGCCGAACAGGTGATGGGCCTCGATCAGCTCGAGGCCCTTGTTCATCAGCGTCGCGGAGTCGATCGTGATCTTGCCCCCCATCGCCCAGGTGGGGTGGGCGAGCGCCTGCTCTGTCGTGACGTGCTCGAGGTCCTGGCGCCGCAGCCCGCGGAACGGGCCCCCTGAAGCGGTCAGGATCAGCCGGTCGACCGTTCCGGGACGCTCGGACGCGAGCAGCTGATGAAGGGCGGAGTGCTCGGAGTCGACCGGGAGCATCGCGGCGCCCGTGGCCTGCGCCAGCGCGGTCACGAGCTCGCCGCCGACCACGAGCGATTCCTTGTTGGCGAGCGCGAGGTCGATTCCCTCCGCCAGCGTGGCGACGGTAGGAAGCAGGCCGGCCGAGCCGACGATCGCGTTCAGGACCATGTCGCACTCACAGTCGGCGATCAGCCGCACCACCCCCTCCGGGCCGGAGAGCACCTCTCCGTTCGTCCACGCCTCGCTGGCTCGGGCCGCGGCGTCGGAATCGGCGAGGGCCACCCTACGCACGCCGTGACGCGCGGCCTGCTCGAGCAGCGTCTCCCACGAGCTCGCCGCACTCAGCGCCACCACCGACAGCTCGCCGCCGGAGCGCTCGATCACGTCGAGCGCCTGCCAGCCGATCGAGCCGGTCGAACCGAGGATCGCGACGCGACGCGGCATGAGGGTCCAGTCTAGAACTGGGGAGTCAGTGCACGACCGACAGCCAGATGTAGTAGCCGACCACGACCGTGAACAGGGCGCTGTCGATGCGATCGAGGATGCCGCCGTGCGGACCGAACAGCGTCCCCGCGTCCTTGGCCCCCGCGTCGCGCTTGACAAGCGACTCGAACAGGTCGCCAAGCGGCCCCAGCACGGCGACAGCCAGCCCCAGCTCGATCGCCTTGCCCTGGGTGAGCCAGGTCTGATAGAGCCCGGCGATGAACACCGCGAGCACCGCGGCCAGCATTCCGCAGACCAGGCCTTCGACGGTCTTATTCGGCGAGATCCGAGGAGCGAGCGGCCGACGCCCGAACAGACGACCCCCAAGGTACGCACCGGTGTCGCCCACGAATGTCCCGATCAGCACGTCGAGCAGGACCCTGTTGCCGTGGGGGAGCTGGCGCAGGAGCTCGGCATGCGCGAAGGCCAGCCCGATCCAGTAGATCCCGAGCAGCGTGCCGCCGATCGCGACCGTCGGCCGGGGCTGATCGCGGAACACGACCGCCAGCAGCAGGAAAGGGACCGCCGCCACCATGGCTCCAAGCACGCCTCCCTGGCCGTCCGAGCGCGCCAATAGCACCATCGCCACGAGCGCGGCGAAGCCCACGACGGGGATCGGTCGCCACCGCGCCAGCAGCCCGTAGAGCTCGTACATGCAGATCATCCCCGCGATGATCATGAAGACCGCGAACGGGATGCCCCCGAGGTCGATGAAGATGATCGTCGCGATCGCCAGCGGGATCGCGACCAGGATCCGCTGGAGCAGGTCCGAGCGCCGACGCGGCTTGCGCTCGCGGGGCTCGCGCCGGGGACGACGCTCCCGGGCTGCCGCGCCCGTGCGCGCGGCCGGCATCGCTATCGCCCTCCGAATCGGCGGTTGCGGACGGAGAACTCCTCGAGGCTCTGCTCGAACGCCTCACGCGAGAAGTCCGGCCACAGCTCGTCGCGGAACACCCACTCGGAGTAAGCCGTCTGCCACAGCAGGTAGTTCGAGGTCCGCCGCTCGCCGCTCGTGCGGATGACCAAGTCGGGATCGTGCATATCGGGTGCGTACAGATGGGCGCGGAAGTCCTCTTCCGTGCCTTCCGTAAAGGTTCGCGCCGCGTCCACGATCTCCGCCCGGCCACCGTAGTTGAAGGCCACGAACAGCGTGATCCGGGTGTTCTCGCGGGTCAGCTCCTCGGCCCAGGACATCCGCTCGACGAGACGCTGCGGGACCGGGTCGGACCGCCGGCCGATGAAGCGCATGCGCACCCCTTCGTCGTGGAGTTCGGGCGTCTCTGCCTCGATCCTACGGCCCATCATCGCCATCAGGCCCTGGACCTCGACCGCCGGGCGCGTCCAGTTCTCGGTTGAGAACGAGTACACGGTGAGCTCCTCGACCCCGAGGTCGACCGCGTCGCGGAGCCTCGCCTTGACCGTGTCGGCTCCAGCCTCGTGGCCGGCCAGCGCGGGCAAGCCGCGACGCTGCGCCCAGCGGCCGTTTCCGTCGGTGATGATCGCGACGTAGCGGGCGCGGGCACCGTTCCCCGGGGCGATTGCTCGCTCAGCGCGAGTCGCCATCCAGCTAGACCTCCAGGATCTCGGCTTCCTTGTGCTTGAGCAGCTCGTCGAGCTCGGCGATCCGCGCGTCGGTGACCTTCTGGAGCTCGACCTCGGCGCGATGCTCGTCGTCGGATCCGGCCTCGCCGGCCTCCTTGAGCTCGCGCAGGTCGTGCATCACATCGCGGCGGACGTTGCGGATCGCCACCCGGCCCTCCTCGGCGATGTGCCGGACCACCTTTACCAGCTGCTTGCGCCGCTCCTCGGTGAGCTCGGGGACGCCCAGGCGGATGATGCTGCCGTCGTTGTTGGGGGTCAGCCCGACGTCGGACTCGAGGATCGCGCGCTCGATCGCCTTGATCGAGGTCTTGTCGTAGGGCTGGATCGTCAGCAGTCGCGGCTCGGGGGCCGAGATCGTGGCCAGTTGCTTGAGCGGCGTCGCGGTCCCGTAATAGTCGACCGAGATCCGGTCCAGCAGCGCCGGGCTCGCGCGCCCGGTGCGCACCGATCCGAACTCGGTCCGGATCGCCTCGACCGATTTCGTCATCCGCTCCCGCGCGTCGGCGAGGAGCTCGTCGATCATGTCTGTGGTCACGTTCTCACCAGCGTTCCCACTCGTTCTCCCGACACTATCTTGTCGATGTTCCGCCCGTCAGCCATGTTGAAGACGACGATCGGGAGATTGTTGTCCATGCACAGGGCAAACGCGGTCGAGTCCATCACCTGAAGCCCGCGCGTGAGCGCGTCCTTGTGGGTTATCTCGGGGATGAACTGAGCGGTCGGATCGAGGCGCGGATCGGCCGTGTAGACCCCCTCGACGCGGTTCTTGGCCATCAGGATGATCTCGGCGTGGAGCTCCGCCGCGCGCAGGGCGGCGGCGGTATCGGTCGTGAAGAACGGGTTGCCGGTGCCCGCCCCGAAGATCACGATCCGCCCCTTTTCGAGATGGCGCATGGCGCGCCGGCGGATGTAGGGCTCGGCGACCTCCGAGATCGTGATGGCCGACTGCACGCGGGTCTGGACTCCCGCCTTCTCGAGAGCATCTTGGAGCGCCAGGGCGTTCAGGACGGTGGCCAGCATCCCCATGTAGTCGCCCGTGGCCCGGTCCATTCCCCTGGCGGCTTCGGCCAGCCCGCGGTAGATGTTGCCGCCGCCGACCACGATCGCCACCTCGACCCCGCGACGATGCACGGCGGCGATCTGGGCGGCTACGGCTTGGACGCGCGCCGGGTCGGTTCCGTACTCGAGGTCGCCCATCAGCGCCTCCCCGGAGAGCTTGAGCAGCACCCGCCGGTAGACCGGGGGCCGCCCGTCGCGCTCCTCGCCCGGCGCCGTCGTCATGGGATGGGTGTCTGGTGTCTCGCCTACGGAGGTCAAGCGCCCACTGCGAATCGGCTGAAACGGCGAATGACGACGTTCTCACCCGTCTCGCTCGCCAACTGCGCCCGCAGCTCCTCGATCGTCTTGCCGCCGTGCTTGTCCTCGTTGACGTGCTTCTGGCGCAACAGCACCACGTCGTCGAGCCAACTGTTGAGCTTGCCCTGCACGATACGCTCGCGGACGTTCTCGGGCCGGTCGGCCGCCTGCTCGACAGCGATCCGCTCCTCGCGCTCGCGGTCCTCCGCGGGGACGTCTTCGTCGGTGATGGCGATCGGGGCCGCGGCCGCGATGTGCAGGGCGAGGTCCCGCGCGAACTCAACGAAGGCATCGTTGCGCGCCACGAAGTCCGTCTCGCAATCGAGCTCGACCAGCACGCCGATCTTGTTGCCGGCGTGGATGTAGCTCTGGACCACGCCTTCGGTCGTCTCGGCGCCGGCGCGCTTGGCCGCCTGTGCCTGGCCGCGGGCGCGGAGGATCTCGACGGCTCGCTCTACGTCACCCTGCGACTCGGCGAGAGCCTCGCGGCAGGCGAGCACGCCCGCGCCCGTGCGGTCGCGAAGAGCCTTGACTTCCTTTGCGGTGATGGCGCTCATGCGTTCTCCTCTGCGGGGGCCTCGCGATTGTCCGATTCGACTTCGCCGAAGGCCTCGGGCGTGGACTCCGGTGGCGCGGCTGCCGTGCTGTCGGCGCCGGGGGCCTCCACCGGCGCGGCCGCAGCCTCGGGCTCCGGTGGCGCAGCCTCGAGTTCAGGCGGCGCAGCCTCGGCCTCCGGCGCCGCAGCCTCGGGCTCCGGTGGCGCAGCCTCGGGCTCCGGCGGCGCGGACTCAGGCTCGGCCTCCGGTGGCGCGGTCGCCGTGCTCTCGGCGGCGGGTGCCTCCGCTACCGGCTGGGGTGCCTCCGCTGTCTCGGGCTGCGCGGCCTCCGCTGCCGCCGCGGCCGCAGCTTCCTGCCGCGCGCGCGCCTCGGCCTCCTGGCGCTCGAGCTCCTCGGCCTCCTGCCGGGCCCGCTCTTCAGCCTCTTGGCGGGCCCGCTCCTCGGCCTCCTGCCGGGCCCGCTCCTCCGCTTCCTGACGGGCTCGTTCCTCGGCCTCCTGACGCTCGCGCTCGATCCGAGCGCGCTCCTCCTCTTCACGGAAGACGTTGTGGCCCTGCGACACCACGTCCCCGATCGCCCTGGTGATCAGCGCACAGGAGCGGATCGCGTCGTCGTTGCCGGGGACCACGTAGTCGATTCCGTCCGGGTCGCAGTTGGTGTCGACAAGGCCGATGATCGGGATCCGCAGGCGCTGCGCCTCGCGGACCGCGATCGTCTCGGTCTTCAGGTCGATCACGAACACCGCGTCGGGAAGGCGCTGCATGTTCTTCACGCCACCGAGGTTCGCGCGCAGCTTCTCGAGGTCCGCCTGGGCCGCCATCCGTTCCCGCGTCGGCAGCAGTTGGAGCTGGCCCTCGGACTCGTAACGCTCCAGGTCGTGGAGGCGCTTGATGCGTAGCGAGATCGTCTGGAAGTTCGTCAGCAGGCCGCCGAGCCAACGATGATTGACGTACGGCATGTCCGCCGCCTCGGCGTTCTCGCGAATCGTGTCGCGGGCCTGCTTCTTGGTGCCGACGAAGAGCACGGTCCCGCCGCGGCGAGACACCTCCGCGGCGAACTTCTGAGCGTCCTCCAGCAAAACCTGGGTCTGGAGGAGGTCGATGATGTAGTTGCCGTCGCGCTCGCCGAAGATGAAACGGCGCATCTTCGGGTTCCAGCGGCGCGTCTGGTGGCCGAAGTGGACGCCGGCCTCCAGCAGCTCCTTGATTCCTATCTGAGCCACCAGTGCTACTCCCTTGTGTTTTTGGTTTGCACTTCAGCCGCTCGCGTGCGCTCGCGGACCTCGGGTCACCGAGGCAGGGCGCGATCCACGCGAACGGGATCGGGGACGTTCCGTTCCAGTTTACGCAAGTTTTGCTGCGCCGCTACGTTTTCAGGTGTAGCGGGCCATTCGCTTCCCCTACCTTCAGCGGTGGCTCGCTGCGCGGGCCGAACCTCCCTTCCCCTACCTCCGGTGGCTCGGTTCGCAACGTCAGGCGGGGCGGCTGTGGACGGGCCGCCTCGCCTTCTTTTTGCGTGCGGGCGGGCAGCTCGCGCTCCAGCGCCGGACCAGCCGGCGTCCCAAGCCCGTCGGCGATGCTGACCACGTCTCCGTTGCTCACCGCTCCGCCAGCCCGGGCGGTGGCTGGGCAATCCGCAGCCTCAGCCGAGCTCCAGTCTTTTGTGGGTGAGCGCTGGACCCGCAGCCGCCGACTACTCGCAGCGCTCGCCTCGCGCCAGCGCCGCCGCCAGATCGGCCGGCAACTCGGAGCGGGCGTCGATCTGCTCGCCGGTGACGGGGTGGACGAAGGCCAGGCGAGCGGCGTGCAGAAATTGACGATCCAGGCCGAAGCGGCCCCGCGTGCCGTACTGGGGGTCGCCGCAGACCGGGTGGCCGATCGCGGCCAGATGCACTCGGATCTGGTGCGTGCGGCCCGTCTCGAGCACGACTCGCAGGAGCGCCGCCGCCGGCAGCAGGCGCTCGATCTCGAAGTGGGTTCGGGCCTCGCGAGGATCGTCGCTGTCGATTGACATCAGCTTGCGGTCGCGGCGGTGGCGCCCGATCGGCGCGTCGATCGTGCCGCTCCGGGCCGGCGGGTGCCCGTCGACGAGCGCCAGGTACTCGCGCCGGAGCCGGCGCTGGGCCAGCAATGACTTGAGCGCTCGGTGAACGGCGTCGTTCTTGGCCACCACCAGCAGCCCCGACGTATCGCGGTCGAGGCGGTGGACGATCCCCGCCCGCCACGGGTCCTCGCCGCCGGCCGCCCGCCCGGCCAGGGCCTGGGCGAGCGTGCCTACGGTGTGGCCGCGGGCCGGATGGACGACCACGCCGGCGGGCTTGTCGACCACGAGCAGATAGTCGTCCTCGTAGGCCACCGCGAACGGCGCAGCGGCGTCGGGCACGAGGCCCGGCTCGGGCGCCCGCTCGTCGATCTCGATCGCCTCGCCGGCGGCCACCAGGTGGCGCTTGGGCCGGCACGCGCCATCGACGCGAACCCGGCCGGCGTCGATCAGCGTCTGCGCTCGCGCGCGGGAACCGAGGACCCCACCCAGGAACCGGTCCAGGCGGGTCCCGGCGGCGGGCTCAGGGACACGCAGCTCGGTCCGCGAATCCGCGCTCATCCCCGGCGCGATGCCTTCGTGCCCGACCTCTCGAGCACCCACAGCAGTAACAGCACACCGAATGTGATCGACATGTCGGCGACGTTGAAGGCCGGCCAGTGCGGAAGCTTGATGAAGTCCGTCACCGCCCCGTTCGCTATCCGGTCGATCAGGTTGCCGATCGCGCCCCCGATGAGCATGCCGGTCGGGAGCCACAGCCATGGGCGGTCGGGCCGGCGCAGGAAGTAGCCGATCAAGATGGCCAGCGCGGCCAGCGTGAGCACGAGCACGAGCGTGCCCCCGCCGGAGAACAGGCTGAAGGCGACGCCGGTGTTGCGCACGTGCACGAGGTGCACGCCAGGCAGGAGCTTCTTCTCGGCGCCTAGGGCGATCCCCGACGCGATGGTGCGCTTGGTGATCTGGTCCAGGGCGAGCACGATCCCGGCGACGAGGGCGGCCCGGGCGCATGCTGCTGCGCGGAGCGATCCAGTCGCCTGCGTCATCTCGACATCTCGCGGGAGTTCAGCCCGCGATGGCGCTGACCACAAGCCTCTGCACGATGTACAGGACGATGATCGCGATCATCGGCGTCAGGTCGAACATGCCGATTGGCGGGATGAACCGGCGGAAGATCTTCAGGTACGGCTCGCACACGTCGCGCAGGAAGTTCATGACCGCGTCGGTGAAGCGCGAGTACGGGGGCCGCAGGCCCAGCGAGAACGCCATGTTGAGCAGGATGTACAGGAAGATCAGGATGATGTAGACCCAGAACAGCGCGTTCACGTAATGCGCGATGTCGCCCCGGGTGACCGACGCAAGCACCATCACCGCGCCGCTCCCACCACCGCGTCGAACGCGTCCTGGAAAGCCGGGCGCAGGCCGCCGCGCTCGAGCGCCGCCAAGCCGCGCGCCGTCGTGCCGCCCGGTGAGGTCACCTCGCGGCGGACGGTCAGCGTGTCGTAGTCCCGAATCTTCAGCAGCGCCGCAGTGCCGGCCATCGTCTCGACCACGAGCCGGCCGGCCAGACCGGGGGCGAGCCCGTGCCGGACCGCCGCGTCGACCTGGGCCTCGGCGAGCAGCGCCTGGTAGGCCGGGCCGACGCCCATCACCGCGCTGGCCGCCTCGATCAGGCGCTCGGGCACTCGCACGACGTGCCCCAGCCGCCCGAACAGGTCGAGCACCTGCGCCTCGAGCTCTACGTCGAGGTCGTCCTCGGGCGAGTAGCAGAGCACCCCGCGGCGGACCTCGACCGGCGTGTTGGGCATGAAACGGAACACCGGGACGCCGTACTCCTGACGCAGCACTCCCGTTTCCACCCCACCGACGACCGAGGCGACAGCCTTTGCGTGCCCGCGCAGCTCGTGCGCGACCGACAGCCACTGGGCCGGCTTGTGGCAGAGCACCACGAGATCAGCGCGGTCGGCGACCTCGACGTTCGAGTCGAGCGCCTCGCCACCCAGCTCGGCGGCCAACTCCCTGGCCCGCCCGGAGCCGCCATCGGAGACCAGCACGGGATCGCCCCAGCCGCGCGCAAGCGCACGCGCCATGTTTCCAGCGCCGATCAGACCGAGCTGCATGTAATGAAATCTAGCGCTGGCGTGAACGCCGCCCTCGAGCGAAGCTCAGCTTTGGTTAAAGAAGCCCTTCTCGAGCAGTCTGGCACGCTCCTCCGCCGAGACCTCGACGTTGCGCGGAGTGAGCAGAAACACCTTGTCGGCGATCCGCTGCATGCCGCCGTCGAGCGCATAGGTGAGGCCGCTCGAGAAGTCGATCAGACGCTTGGACAAGTCGTGATCGGTGTTCTGCAGGTTCAGGATGACGGGGATCGCGTCCTTGAATTTGTCCGCGACGTCCTGCACGTCATTGAAGTTCTTGGGGGCGACGAAATGCATCCGGTCGGCGCCTCCGCGCCCGTTGCCTCGGCCTCCGCCTCCCCCTCCTCCTCCTCCGACCGGCCTAAGCGAGGTGGTGCGGCGGTCGGCCTCGGCGTCGTCGGCAAAGATGTCGTCGAACTCGTCGCGCCGCCGCCGCGAGCTCAGCCGGCGGACGTTCTGGGACCGGTCGCTGTAGGCGTGCTGGGCCTCGGCCTCGGGCTCTTCGTAAGGCTCGAGGTCCTCCTCGTATTCCTCGTCATCCGCCAGCCCGAAGTACATAAGCGTGCGGTGCCAGGTGTCTCGTAAGGCCATCTTAAGATCTAATCGAATTGTCGGCGGCGCCTGAGGCGGCGCCTTCGGGTCTTTCGCTTCCCGGGAGGGATTCCCTGCCGTGATTATGACGCTCTCGCGGGCGTATACAGGCTCGTGCCGAGCCGCACGATCGTAGCCCCTTCCTGCACGGCCACCAAGTAGTCCTGGCTGGTACCCATCGACAGGTGGGCCAGGCCGTGCTCCCGCGCGAGTTCGCGAAGGGCCGCGAAGTGCCTGCGGCTGTCCTCGGGATCGCGCGCCAGCGGGGGCATCGTCATCAGCCCGACGATCCGGACCGGAGCGCGCTCGAGGAATCCCGCGAGCTCGGCCGGCGCGATTCCGCTCTTGCCCGCCTCGCCCGCCACGTTGACCTCAACCAGGACCTCGGTCGCGTCATTGCCGTGGCGGCCCAGCTGCTCGAGCGCCGAATCGCTCGCGACCGTCTCGATGAACCGTACGTACGGCAGGACCTGGCGGACCTTGCGGCTTTGCAGGTGGCCGATGAAGTCCCATGTGAACACGCCCGGATACGCCTCGGCCTTCTCCACCAGGTCCTGCGCCCGGTTCTCGCCGAGAAGCGTCAGGCCCGCCTCCGCCAGGACGTCCAGCTCCTCCACCGGGACGTACTTGACCGCCGCCAAGACCTCCACCTCCTCCGGATCGCGTCCGGTGTCGGCGATGTTCGAGCGAACCCGCTCGAGGTTGGACCGAACCGCGTCGGCCTCCAATCCCCGGATCAGCTCAACCACACGATTCCCGCCTGCCGGCCCGTCACTCCGCGATCGCGGCGATGGGAGAAGAACAGGGACCGATCGGAGCAGATCGTGCACAGGTCCACGTCGTGCACCGTCCGCACGCCCGCGCGCTCGAGCTGCAGGCGGGCAATTGCCTTCAGATCGAGGTTGCGCCCGCGTCGAACCCCGTCGCCGTAGCCGGCGAACTCGCGATGAACCTCCTCCCCCACCTCGTAGCAACAGGCGCCGGCGCCCGGCCCAATTGCCGCCTCGAGCGGACCCTCTGCCCCGAGCTCGCGCACCGCGCGCACGCCCTCGGCCACGATCCCACCGGCCAGCCCCCTCCAGCCAGCGTGCACCATCGTGACTGCGTTCCTTCCCGCGATCGCGATCGGGAGACAGTCCGCGGTGAGCACCATCGGCGCCACGTCCGGCAGCGGCGTCGCCTGGCCGTCGGCCTCGGGCAGCTCGACCCCCTCGTCGGGGAGCGGCGCGAGCCCCTCCACCGGCAGCGATTCGATCCTCCGGACGACGGTGCCGTGGACCTGACGGATATAGGCGGGTGGGCGCCCGACCTCTGTCTGGAGCGTCGCCCGGTTGCGCTGCACGGCCTCCGGGCGGTCGGTCGTCAGCCGCCCCAGGTTGAGGCTCGCGAACTGGCCCTCCGAGAAGCCACCCCGGCGGGTCGTGAACAGTACCTGCGCCCCGGGCAGGTCGATTCCCAGGTGCTCGCCGCGGGCGTAGAACGGCTCGGGCAGTCTCAGGACACCCACGCGGAGCAGGCTAGTGGGATTCTCGGCGACGCCTGACGGCGGCGCCTTAGCGGATTCACGCCAGCGGCTTAGTGCGGGGCGCCCGAGGCAGCCCGGAGCGCCTCGGCGAGCTCCTGCTCGCGGTCGGAAGCGCGCTGGTCGAGCTTGGCCGCCAGCGCGGCGCGCAGGCCCCGCCCGATCGCCGGACCCTCGGGCACGCCGGCCGCAAGCAGGTCGCGGCCGTCGATCGACAGGCGGACATGCCTCAGGTGCTCGAGCCATTCGCGGGCCTGGCGCTCCGGCCCGAGCGCGCCGGCCAGCGCCACCAGCTCGGGCGGACCGGCGCCGGCCACGCGGGCGATCTCGGACGGGGCGCCGGCTGCGGCGAGCGCGCCGGCGAGCTCCCGCGCCCGCGCGGCTGTGGCCACGATCGCGTCGCGATCCTCGGCCTCGAACGCGAGCGAGTCCAAGAGCGACCACAGCTCCGGGGCAGGAAGGTCAAGCGACGCCACGGCGAGCACAAGCCGGTCCCGCCGCGCGTCGCCCGGCAGCAGCGCTAGGGCGCGCCGGGCCAGCGCCTCCTCGCGCAAGCCGAAGTCGGGATGGACCGCGGCGTCCAGGCCCAGCTCGCGCAGGACCACCAGCCCGCCGACCGGATCCTGCTCGCGCGCCAAGAGCCTGAGCTCGGCGCCGACCCGCGACCCGCTTACCGTCCCGAGCGCCCCACCCGCGACCGCCGCGACCGCCAGCGCGCGAGTGTGCGGCTCGATCTCGAACCGCAGGCGGCTCGCGTAGCGCACCAGGCGCAGCAGCCGGGTGGGGTCGTCGAGGAAGCTGCGGTCGTGGAGGACGCGGAGGCGCCGGGCGTCGAGATCCTCGAGTCCGTGCGGCACGGCGCGGAGCTCGCCCGCCTGTTCACCCGCCAGCGCAATGGCCAGTGCGTTGACGGTGAAGTCGCGGCGCAGGAGGTCCTCGTCGAGCGGCGCCGGCGCGACTTCGGGGAGCGCCCCTGGGTGGGCGTAGGTCTCGCGCCGGGCGCGGGCGATGTCGTAGACGAATCCCTCGAGCCGCACGGTCGACGTCCCGAAGCGATCATGCAGCGTCAGCTGTCCGCCGAGCGACGCCGCGACCGCGGCCGCGTCGTGCTCCACCACGAGGTCGAGGTCGTACGGGGCACCGCCCAACAAGAGGTCCCGGACCGCCCCGCCGACCAGGTAGACACCCGGGCGCTCGTCCAGGCGCGCCACCAGCGGTCCGGCCGCCGGCAGCGCCCTGACGCGGCCGAGCAGCTCGCGCCGCTTGGGAAGAAACTCGAACATAGTCATAGTTTCTTCCCAAGCGCCTTCCCGGAGGCCGGTGGCTAGCATTGCCCGCCATGCCGAGTCCCGGTTCGCGCCGCTGGGTGCGGTGGGGGCTCGTCGCCCTGGTGGTCGTGCTTGTGCTGGCCGGAGGTGGGGTGGCGTTCGTATTGGCCCACGAGCCGCGCAACGTCTCCCACCCAAACGTCGAGTTCACGCGGCCCACCACCACGACGACGGCCCAGAAGCCCGCGGCGGTCGACAACTTCACCTGGCCGCGCTACGGCTACGACGCGGAGCGCACGCACTTCTACTCCGGTCCGAACCCGCCCGAGCCGCCGCTGCACATCGGCTGGCGCTTCCAGGACTATGCGCTGCTCGAGTTCCCGCCGGTCATCTACCGGAACTCGCTCTACCTCCTCGACGATGACGGCTCGGCCAAGGAGCTCGACAAGCGCACCGGGCGCAAGCTGTGGGAGACCAAGGTGGGGACGCTGGCGGCCGCCTCCCCGGCGCTCGGGGTCAGTCAGGGGCTGATGTACGTGTCACTCCTGTCCACCGACCCCCACCCGGGGTCGACCCCTGGCAACGGACGATTCGCGGCCCTGTCGATGAACACGGGCCAGATCGTGTGGTCCAAGCCGATTCCGGCCGGCACCGAGTCCTCGCCGATCGCCTGGGGCAACGCGGTGTACTTCGGCGATCAGAGCGGGACCGTGTACTCGCTGAACGCCACCACCGGCCAGGTCAACTGGATCTACCACGCCAGCGGCCCCGTCAAGGGCGGGCCGGCGCTCTCGAACGGCGTCCTTTACTTCGGCGACTACTCCGGCCGCGCCTACGCGGTCAACGCCGCCACCGGTCACCAGATCTGGGCCGTCAACACCAACGGCGCCGACTTCGGGTTTGGGTCGGGCAACTTCTACTCGACGCCCGCCGTGGCCTTCGGCCGCGTCTACATGGGCAACACCGACGGGCGCGTCTACTCGTTCGCCCAGAAGACCGGTCAGCTCGCCTGGGCCACCGCAACCGGGGCCTACGTGTACGCCTCTCCGGCCGTCGAGGACACCCCCGGTCTCGGGCCAACCGTGTTCCTCGGCTCCTACGACGGGAACTTCTACGCGTTCGACGCCCAGTCCGGCGCGATCCGGTGGAAGCATCCCGCCGGCGGGAAGATCTCCGGCTCGGCGACGATCGTCGGCAATGTCGTCTACTACTCGGACCTCGGGACAAAGACGACCGCCGGGCTCGACGTGCGCACCGGTCGCCAGGTCTTCTCGTTCCCGGACGGAGCGTTCAACCCGGTGGTTTGCGACGACACCGGCACGATCTACCTGAGCGGCTACACGATGCTCTACCAGATGCTCCCCAACCGCCACTGAGGGGGGCCGCTCGCGCCGCCGAGCGCCGAGTTGCGCGGCGCGCTAACTTACCCTCAATACGGCGCTTGCAACCCGACAACAGGCGCCCAAGAAATACCCGCATACGGCGTGCAATGAAGCCCGCAGGGAACGTGCGTTCGAGAGCTTCCTGCTATCCTCCTGCGTCTATGCGTTGTCGTAGTGGAAGTCACTGCCAGGAGTCGGCCATGCCGGGCCGCAGGTTCTGCGCGTCGCACGCGGCGGAGCTCGATCGCATGCGCGAGGAGCTCAAGGATGCCGCGGCCGCCCGGATCGGTCGCGGTCGGCCCAAGCGGTCGTCTACGTGCTGCCGTCCTGGTTGTTATGAGCCCCGCGTTCCGCCTGCCGCGTACTGTGATGCGTGCGCCGCCGCCGGATACGTGGAAGAGGCCGCTTAGCGCGGCAACTTCAACCGGGCCAACATACATAGATACAGATACAGCCGGACGAGGCTCCAGACGTCCCACGGACGCCGAGCAGAGCGAGGCCTACTCAGCCGGGCGGATTGCTGCGCCCGCCTCGGCTAGGTACGCCTTGATCTCGGGCACTGTGTGATGCCCGTAATGGAGGATCGAAGCGCACAGCACCGCGTCGGCCCCCGCCTCGATCGCCTCGGTCAGGTGCTCCAAGCGCCCGGCGCCGCCTGACGCGATCACCGGCACCTCGACGGCGCCGGCGACCGCCGACGTAAGCGCGAGGTCGTAGCCCGCGTTGGTCCCGTCGCGGTCCATGCTGGTCAAGAGGATCTCCCCCGCTCCGCGCTCGGTCCCCTCGCGCGCCCAGGCGACCGCGTCGCGGCCAGTAGGGGTGCGGCCGCCGGCGACGTAAGCCTCCCAGCCCCGATCGCCGATCGAGTTAATCGGATTGTCGGCGGCGCCTGGCGGCGGCGCCTTGGCATCGATCGCCAACACCACGCACTGGGAGCCGAAGTTGGCCGCCAGCTCGTCGATCAGCTCCGGGCGTGAGAGCGCGGCGGAGTTGATCGAGACCTTGTCCGCGCCGGCGTCGAGCACCGCCTGCGCGTCGGCGACCGAGCGGATACCCCCGCCGATCGTGAATGGGACGAAAACGTCGTCGGCGGTCCGGCGGGCCAGATCGACGACCGTCTCGCGCCGGTCGGAGGTGGCCGTGATGTCGAGGAACACGAGCTCATCGGCCCCGTCGGCGTCGTAGCGGCAGGCCAGCTCGACCGGATCGCCGGCGTCGCGCAGGTCGAGGAAGCCAACGCCCTTGACCACGCGCCCGGCGTCCACGTCAAGACACGGGATGACGCGCTTGTAGTGCATTTAGCGGCCCTCGCCGTCTAGCACGGCCTGGCCGTCGGCGATCGTGAACTGCCGCTCGTACAGGGCCTTGCCGACGATCACGCCGTTCAGGTTGACCTGACGCAGCGCGACCAGCGAGCGCAGGTCCTCGAGCGAGGCGATGCCGCCCGAGTAGGCATACGTCCCGCGGACTGTCTCGGCGACGCGGCGGGCGCCCTCGAGGTCAGGCCCCGCCAACATCCCGTCGCGATCGATGCTCGAGTACACGTACCGGCGCACACCGCGCGCGCCGAGCTGTTCGATCACCGCCTCGATCGGGATGTCGGTCTGCTCGGTCCAGCCGGCGCCGGCCAGGCGGCCGGCGCGCGCGTCGATCGAGACCACGACCCGGTCGTCGAACTCCGCGATTGCCGCATCGAGAAAGTCGATGTCCTGGTAGGCGGCGGTGCCGATCACCACCCGGGCGGCGCCGGCCTCGATCGCTTCGCGGACCGCGCCGATGTTCCGCAGGCCGCCGCCCACCTGGACCGGGACGGGCAGCTCGGCGGTGATCCGCCAGACGTGCTCGATGTTGACCGGCGCGCCCCGGCGGGCGCCGTCCAGGTCGACCACGTGGAGGCTGCGGGCGCCCTCGGCCACCCAGCGGCGGGCGGCTTCGAGCGGATCGGCGTCGTAGACCGTGCGCTGGTCGAACTCCCCGCGGGTCAGGCGGACCGCCTTGCCTTCCAGGATGTCGACCGCGGCCAGGAGGATCATGCGGCCACGCGACCGGACCCGGCCGCCTCTCCCGCGCACAGCCCCACGAAGTTGTGGAGCATGCGCAGTCCGTGCCGCGACGATTTCTCGGGGTGGAACTGGACGGCAAGCACTCGGCCGCGGCCGACGATGGTCGCGAAGCGCTCGCCGTACTCGGTGGTGCCGATGACGTCGGCGGGGTCGCGCGGGCGCGCCGCGAACGAATGCACGTGATAGAAGGGGCAGCCGGCTGCGGGCAATTCGGCGGTGAGCGGCGACGGGCGCTCGAAGCGCACCTCGTTCCACCCGATGTGGGGGATGCGCCGCCCGCCGGGATCTAGGCCCGTGACTTCGCCGGGAATCAGGCCGAGACCGCGCGCACCGCCCATCTCCTCCGAAGACGAGAACATCAGCTGCATGCCCAGACAGATGCCGAGCAGCGGCGTCCCCTGGTCGACGAGCTCGCGGATCACGTCGGGCAGGCCCAGCCCGTAAAGGTTGTGCATGGCCTGTGGGAAGGCGCCCACGCCGGGCAGGATCAGGCCGTCGGCGCGTCGCAGCTCGTCGTGATCGCCGGTGATCGCGGCCTGCGCACCGACGTGCTCGAGGGCCTTCTCGACCGAGCGGCGATTGCCCATCCCGTAGTCGATCACCACCACCCGCGTCATACGAGCGTCCCCTTGGTGCTCGGCACCCCGCGCACCGAGTCGTCGAGCGCGACCGCGCTGCGCAGCGCCCGGGCCAGGGACTTGAAGGTTGCCTCGATCACGTGGTGGGCGTTGGTGCCGCGCTCGCCGGTCAAATGAAGGGTCAGCTTTGCGTTGAGCGCCAGCGCGCGGCAGAACTCCTCGAGCAGTTCGTGGTCGAAGCCGCCGGTGGCACCGGGCGGCAGCGCGACCTCGAAGGCGCACAGCCCGCGCCCGGAGATGTCGATCGCGCAGGAAACCCGGGCCTCGTCCATCGGGATCGTGGCCTGCCCAAACCGGCTGATGCCGGCGCGGTCGCCCAGCGCCTCGTAGAGGGCCTGGCCGAGGCAGATCCCGACGTCCTCGACGGTGTGGTGCGCGCCGGTGTCGAGATCGCCGCGGGCGCGGACGACCAGGTCGAGGTGGCCGTGACGGGCCAGCAAGTCGAGCATGTGGTCGAAGAACCCGACGCCGGTGTCGCGCTCGCCGGCGCCGTCGCCGTCGAGGGCGAGGCTGACGTGCACATCGGTCTCCGCGGTCCTACGCTCGATCTGGGCGGCGCGCGTCATCGAGGGCCATTGTCCCCGAAGGCGCCGCCGCCGGGCGCCGTCGACCATTCTCCGTCGATGCGGGCCTCCATCGACTCGGCGTGCAGCTCGAAGCCCTCGGCGCGCGCGAGCGGAGCCGCGGATCGAGCGAGCTCGCCGCCGTCGGCGATCCGCACCTCGGTAAAGCGGCGCAGGAAGTGCTCGGGGCTCAGTCCGGAGGCGAAGCGGGCGGCGCCGTTGGTCGGGAGGATGTGGTTTGAGCCGGCGATGTAGTCGCCGAACGCGGTGCCGGCACCCGGCCCGACGAACACACAGCCGGCGCGTGTGACCCGATCCGCCAGCGCCTCGGCGCGGGCGCCCACCAGCTGGAGGTGCTCGGGGGCGAACGCCTCCGCGAGGGCCAGCGCCTGTCCGGCGTCGCTCGCCTCCACCACCGCGCTGAGCGCTCCGGTGTCGGGGGCATCTTCGAGCCGTCTCACGAGCTTCGACAGCAGCTCGAGGGCGTCCGAGACCGCGATCACGAGCGTGCCGGGACCATGCTCGGCCTGGGCCAGCAGGTCCAGCGCGAGCGTGTCGGGGTCCGCGTCGCCGGTCGCGACCGCCAGCAGGTCGCTTGGACCGGCGAAGCCGTCGATCCCCACTTGACCGAACACTTGCCGCTTGGCCTCCTGCACATACAGGCTCCCGGGGCCGACGATCATGTCCACCGGGGCGACGGAGGCGGTGCCGTAGGCGAGCGCGGAGATCGCGTGGGCTCCGCCCATCCGGTAGGCGACGGCGGCGCCGGTCATGTGGCAGGCCGCGAGCACGACCGGATCGACGTCGCCGTCGCGGCTCGGTGGCGCGCATACCGCGATGTGCTCGACTCCGGCCAACCGCGCAGGCACAACCCCCATCACGACCGTGCTCGGGTACGGAGCCCGCCCACCGGGGACGTAGACGGCGGCGCGTGACACGGCGGCGTGGCGGAGCACGACCTGGTTCTCCCCCAGCTGCACCGACTGTCCGAGGCCCGCGCGCCAGCCCACCATCACCGTCTCGAGGTTCTCGATCGCGCGCTCGAGGCCGTGGCGGACTCGTGCGTCGAGGGTGCTCGCGGCGGCTTCGAGCTCGTCGGGCCGCACCCGGATCGGCTTTGGCTGCGCTCCTGCGGTGTCGAACCTCGCGATGTAGTCGAGCAGGGCCGTATCGCCATGGGAGCGGACCTCAGCGATGATCTCAGCGACCATCTCGCGCACGGACTCGGGTGCCGGTATCAGGTCTCTGAGCGCTGCCGCGGTCTGGGCCGGATCGCCGTCCAGGGTGAAGCGCTCACATCGCATGGAGGCGCTCGAGCAGGGCGTCGATGGCCGGGGCCTTGAGTTTGTGCGAGACCGGGTTCGCGATCAGCCGCGCCGTGCTGTGGGCGATCTCCTCGCGCACGACCAGGCCGTTCTCGCGCAGGGTCGCGCCACTGGCGGTGAGATCCACGATCCCCTCGGCCAGTCCCGTGAGCGGGGCGAGCTCCACCGATCCCTTGACCTCGACGATCTCGGCCTGACGGCCGGTCTCGAGGAAGTAGCGAGTGGCGATGCGAGGGTACTTAGTGGCGATCCGCACGACCCCCAGGCGCCGCAGCGCCTCGGCCGCGGGGTCCTCGCCGGCGACCGTTGCCAGCACCATCGTGCAATCGCCGTAGCCGAGGTCGAGGAGCTCGTACAGGTCGCGCTCGGACTGCTCGAGCAGCACATCCTTGCCGGTGATCCCGAGGTCGGCGGCGCCCGCCTCGACGTAGGTCGGCACGTCGGAGGGGCGCATGGTGACGATCCCGACGTCCTCGAACAGCAGCTTGCGGTCGTTCTCGCGGACCTCGCGGGTGGAAAGGCCGAGGCGGTCGAGGAGCTCGAGCGTTTGCGCGAACAACGCTCCGCGCGGAACCGCGATCCGCAGCTCGCTCATGGCAGCTGCCTTCGGCTGCGGCCTCGTTCCTCGCTCGTGAGCGCGATGTGCAGCCGCTCCACGTTCAGCGCGAAGCCGACGGCGGGCAGCGGCCGCCCGAACTGTCCGAGCAGCTCGTCGTAGCGTCCGCCGATGCCCATCGGGACGCCGTACGCCGGGTCGTAGACCTGGAACACCGCGCCGGTGTAGTAGCCGAGGCCGCGCACCAGCCCCAGGTCGAAGATGAGCCGGTTTGCCACCTCGGGCGCGAGCAAGGCGTGCACGGCGCGCATCCCCGTGGCGGCGGCCTCGAGCGGACCGGGGAGGGTCTGCAGGACCTCCGGTCCGCCTCTGCGCTGGGGCACGCGGAGCAGGAGCTCCGCATCTTCGGGATCGAGGCGCAGGGCGTCGACCTCTTTTTGCAGGCCGACGAAATCCCCGTTGGCCAGCTCCGTGAGGATGTGCTCGCGGCGGTCGGGGTCGACGCCCAGGCGGTCGAGCAGCGCCGGGTACAGCGAGGCGTCACCCAGGCCGACTCGATAGGTCTCGAGGCCTGCGGCGTCGAGGGCGTTGCAGAGGACGGTCAGCACCTCCGCCGTGCCCTCCGGTGCCGTCGCCCCGATCAGCTCGATCCCGGCCTGAAGAAACTCGCGTGACTGCCCGCGTTGGGGCCGGACGCTGCGGTAGGCGTGCGCGAAGTAGCTGAACCGAAACGGCGGCTCGGCGTCGCGGTAGCGGGTGGCGACCAGCCGCGCGATCGGGATCGTCATGTCCGAGCGGAGCACGAGCACGTTGCCGAGCTCGTCGAACACGCGGTAGGCGGGGCCGCTCGCGCTCGGATTGGTGCGGGCGAACGTCGTCTCGTACTCGAGCGCGGGCGTGTAGACCTCGCCGTAGCCGGCCCGCTCGAACACCGCCCTGATGCGGTCGGTCATGGCCCGCAGCTCCCGCATCTCGTCGGGCAGGAAATCGCGCGTTCCGCTGGGAATGCGATCGACCATCGGCGCGGTGCCCGCTGTTTGCGTACTCAGTGCCCCGCGAGGAACGGGGTGACCGTTCGCAGGCGGTGCACTAGACCGAGACCGGTACGTCGTCCTCGCGCTCGATCCGGGCGCCGAGCTCGCGCAGCCGCTCGTCGATGCGCTCGTACCCGCGGTCGATGTGGCGCACGTTGCCGATCTCGGTGGTGCCGTCGGCGGCGAAGGCCGCGATCAGCATCGCCATGCCGGCGCGGATGTCCGGCGAGTCGACGCGCTGACCGTGGAGGCAGCGCGGACCGACCACCATCGCCCGGTGCGGATCGCAGATCGTGATCGAGGCACCCATCAGCACGAGCTTGTCGACGAAGAACAGGCGGTTCTCGAACATCCACTCGTGGATCATCACGGACCCCTGGGCCTGGGTGGCGAGAGCCAGGGCGACGCTCGTCAGGTCGGCGGGGAACGCGGGCCACGGGCCGTCCTGCACCTTGGGTGTGTGATCGCCCTTGTCGTTGCGGATCACGAGCTCCTGGTTGCCGGGGACGATCACGTCCGAGCCCCGCAACTCGCTGCGCAGGCCGAGACGCTCAAACACGAGCCGGATCATGCGCAGGTCCTCGGGGACCGTGTCCTTGACAACGAGTTCGCCTCCGGTGACGCCCGCCAGGGCCATGAACGATCCGATCTCGATGTGGTCGGGAGCGATCCAGTGCGTGCAGCCTCGGAGGCTGGCGACGCCGTGGACGGTCATCACGTTGGAGCCGATCCCGTCGATCTGGGCGCCCATCGCCACGAGCATGCGGGCCAGATCCTGGACGTGCGGTTCGGAGGCGGCGTTGCGGATCACGGTCGGGCCGCGGGTAAGGGCGGCCGCCATCAGCGCGTTTTCGGTGGCCATCACCGAGGGCTCGTCCATCAGGAAGTCGCACGGCCTCAGCCCTAGCGAGGCCTCGAGCTTGATGTCGCCACCGTTGTCCTCGACCGAGGCGCCCAAGGCGCGGAACGCGTCGAGGTGAGGATCGAGTCGCCTGCGGCCGATCACGTCCCCGCCCGGCGGGGGCATGTGGGCACGGCCGAAGCGAGCCAGCAGCGGGCCCGCGAGCAGGAACGAGGCGCGGATCCGGTCCGCAAGGTCACGGTCGACCTCCGTGCTGTCGATGCTCGAGCAGTCGATCGAGATCTCGCCGGGGCCGAGCCACTGGACCCGGGCTCCGAGCTGCTCGAGCAGCAGCGTCATCGCCTCCACGTCTCTGATCCGCGGCACGTTGCGGAGGATCATCTCGTCGTCGGTGAGCAAGCACGCCGCCAGGATGGGGAGCGCGCCGTTCTTGTTGCCTGCGGGAACGATCGTGCCCGAAAGGGGCGTCCCGCCTTCAATTACGAACTTTTCCATGGGTGGCCGCAGGGTACCTTGTCGCGTGGGCAGGTTCGCCTCCCAGGGCCGTCGTTCGTCACTCGGAGGACGTCGAGCCGGCCTGCGCCGGCGCCCGGGGGTGGTCCGGCGAACGACGATTTCCTCGCCCGACGGCGGTCCCGGAGGTGGCGGACCGACGGGCAGAGGCTGAGGTGCTCGGTCCCTCGCTAGGCTCCCGTCCATGCAGGGTCAGATTTCGCGCCCGGAGGCCTGGGACCTCCTTTGTGATTGGACATCGTCAGATTCGCTGCGCCGCCACATGCTGGCCGTAGAGGCAGCGATGCGCGCATATGCGCCGCGGTTCGGGGGCGACGAGGAGCTGTGGGGACTCACCGGGCTGCTCCACGATCTCGACTACGAGCGCTACCCGAACCTCGAGGACGGACACCCGCGCTACGCGATCGCCGAACTCGAGCGGCGCGGGTACCCGCCCGAGCTCGTGCGGGCGGTGGCCTCTCATGCAGATTTCCTCGGCGTATCCCGAGATTCGCCGATGGAGAAGGCGTTGTACGCGGTGGATGAGCTGTCGGGGTTTGTTTTGGCAGTCGCCTACGTCCGCCCCGAGGGTCTGGTCGGGATGACACCGAAATCGGTCAAGAAGAAGCTCAAGCAGCCCAGCTTCGCGGCGGCGGTCAATCGCGAGGAGCTCCGGCACGGAGCCGAGGAGCTCGGGGTCGACTTCGACGAACACCTCACGATCGTGATCGGGGCACTGGCCGAGTGCCAGGATGAGCTCATGCCGGCCGGCGCGGCGCCGGGGTCGTAGCTAGCTTCCTGTCGCGTCCCGCGCCGCGCGCTCGAGACGGTACTCAGTGAAGCCCGACACGACCCCGAGGGGTTCGGTCAGCCTGGCCAGGTCCATCGAGTGACGGACCGGTCCGGCGGCGCAGATCACCGTGAGCCAGCGGGAGCGCTCCCCCAGACGGCGCTGAACGTTCAGCAGGGCGTGCAGGCCGAGCGAGTCGATGAACTCGGTGCGGGTCAGATCGATGACGACGTCAGCGTGGCGGTGGCGGACGATGTCGTCGAGCGTCCTCGCGAGCCTTGGCACGGTCAGGATGTCCAGTTCGCCGGCCACGGCGACGACGATCTCGTGCACGCCCCTGATCCCTTTGGGTCACGGCCGGCCCTGACCTTGTTCCCGGTCGAGGGCTTGACAAACCGGGTCTTGCGGGCAGGGTCGGCTATGGTCCGCCGCCATGGCGGAGCCGATCAAGATCGCGGTCCTGGAGGGTGATCAGACGGGTCAGGAGCTGCTCGAGCAGTCGATCCGCCTGCTCGACCCGAGGCTCTTGGACGTCGAGCTGGAGCTTCAGCGGTTCGATCTGTCGTTGGCGAATCGGCGAGCGACGGGGAACGACGTGGTTACGGACGCCGCACGTGCGATGCGCGAGGCCGGGCTCGGCCTGAAAGCCGCCACGATCACCCCGGAGGGAGCGGGCGATGTCGGGTCGCCGAACCGCATCCTGCGCGAGGAGGTCGACGGGAAGGTGATCGTCAGGACCGGCCGGCGCCTGCCCGGCGTGGCGCCGATCGCCGGCGTTCACTACCCGATCTCGGTGGTGCGTATGGCCGTCGACGACGCCTACGGAGCCAAGGAGTCGCGCGAGGGCGACCCTGGGTCGCCGTCGGAGACCGCGTACCGCACCGAGAAGATCACTCGCTCCACCTGTCGGGCCGTGTGCGAGTACTCGTTCCGCACCGCCGAGAAGATGAACGCGCGCGTGTACGGCGGTCCGAAGTGGACCGTCTCCCCGGTGTACGAGGGGATGCTGAAGGAGGAGATGGATGCGGCCGCGGCCCGCCACCGGGGCATTCCCTACGAGCCGGTGCTGATCGACGCCACGTACGCCGGGCTGCTGTCGGGCGCGACCGACGCGCCACTCGTGATCCCGGCTCTGAACCGCGACGGTGACTGTCTCTCGGACCTCGTGCTCCCCATGTTCGGGTCGATCGCCGGGGCTGAGTCGGTGCTGCTCGCGTTCAACGAGGAATACGAGACGACGGTGGCCATGGCCGAGGCGCCGCACGGGACCGCGCCGGCGCTCGAGGGCAAGGATCTGGCCAACCCGCTGGCGATGATCCTGGCGTGTGGCGCGCTCCTGCGCCATGCCGCCGATCGACACGGGCCGGCCGCGGAGCGGGCTTCGCGCGCGATCTACGAAGCGGCGCTCGAGACGGTCGGGGCCGGAATCAAGACCCCCGACCTCGGCGGCCACGCCGGCACCACGGAGTTCACGACCGAGGTGGTCGAGCGGGTGCGGAACAAGATCGACGTGTGGTCGTCGCTCGGCTCGGCGGCGTGAGCCCTCCATGATCACCGGCGCCCATACGATCATCTACAGCCCCGACGCCGAGCGGATGCGCTCCTTCTTCGCCGAGGCCCTCGAGTTCCCGTCGGTCGATGCCGGCGGCGGGTGGCTGATCTTCGCGCTTCCCCCGGCGGAGCTGGCCGTCCATCCTGCGGAGGACACGGCCGGGCGCCACGAGCTCTATCTGATGTGCGACGACCTGCAAGAAACCGTGCAGGAACTCGAGCGCAGGGGCGTCGAGCTCAGCCGCCCGATCCGGGAGGAGAGATGGGGTGTGGTGACGGCAATCAGGCTTCCCGACGGGGGAGAAGTCGGCCTGTACGAGCCGAGGCACCCAACGCCATCGCGCTGACCACGGCCGATCTCCGACCACATCGCGCCGATCCCGGCCGATCGCTGGACGCTCCGTCCGGAACGCCGGAGACGATCCGCCAGGAGCCCTTCCGCGGGCCGCCGGGCGCCGCTCGAGGTCCCTCGTTCCGTCCGAGGCGCTCTCTACGCTATCGAACATATGTTCTACTCTTCAGCCAACCGACTGCGCGCCTGGTGGGAGCTCGCCGAGGCCCTGCTCGAGGACTTTCTCGGCGACCCACCGGCTGACGCGCAAAGCGATCTCGAGCCCTGGGAGACGCACCCGCACCGTCGCCCGCTGTGCTGGCAGCGCGAGCGACGGGGCGGCAGCGTCCCGGCCGCACCGGCGCACTGCCTGTGCCCGATCCGCCGCACGCCGTATCCCGGCGGACGGGACGAGGCGCTGCGCTAGGGCCAAGATCCCATCGCGCTGCGCGCGGCTACGCGCTGGCCAAAGCTGCGCGCAGGGATGTCAGCGCCGTGTGCGCCCCCAGAATCACGCCGTCGGGGTATCCCGTGGTTTGATCCGAGGGCGAGGTCGCCAGGGCGATCAGGACCGCGATGAAGGTGCCCAAACCGAGCACCACGCAGATCACGAGCAGGACGAGCACCTGCGGATTGGCGCGAAAGTACTTGATCACGCCCTGCATCTACAGCTCCGCAGAATTGCACCCGTCGTGGACTTCAAAGAAAAACCGGCGGCGACCTACTCTCCCAGGCCCTTGCGGGCCAAGTACCATCGGCGCTGAGGGGCTTAACGGCTCTGTTCGGAATGGGAAGAGGTGTTTCCCCCTCGCCATAGCCACCGGAAACTGGCCGAGACCAGCCCCTTCCCGGGCCTTCAAAACCGCACAGTGCCAATGCACGGATATCAAAAAATATCCGTCAAGCCCTCGACCCATTAGTACCGGTCTCCTACGAGTGTCACCACTCTTCCAGATCCGGCCTATCAACCTGGTGATCTTCCAGGGGTCTTACTCCCTCAAGGGGATGGGAGAGCTCATCTTGAGGCCGGCTTCCCGCTTAGATGCTTTCAGCGGTTATCCGATCCGCACGTAGCTAACCTGCGGTGCCCTTGGCAGGACAACAGATACACCAGAGGTGCGTTCGTCCCGGTCCTCTCGTACTAGGGACGAATCCTCTCAACTCTCCAACGCCCACGG
>DASPPG010000038.1:0-3933 GCA_035625625.1 Solirubrobacteraceae bacterium | reverse complement strand
CGATCTGCGCCACGATCGTCTGCAGCGCGTCGACCATGCCCTGCGCGATCGCGCGCCGGGCGAGCGTCTCAAGCTCGCCGGCACGCCCCGCCGGCGCCGAGCGCAGCCGCTCCAGCAGCTGCTTGGCGGTCTTGCGGTTGTCGCCCATCGCTCCCTCCAGTCACGCCGACCATTCGACAGCGCCCCGACCCGGAGGTACCGTTGCGGTTGCTCATAGACAAGGCCCCCAAAGTGGGGCGACGTCCTGTCGCCGCTCGCGACACCCCACCGCCGTCGGGAGGGGCGGGTCTATGACGGGCCCTCGGCAAAGGGCAAGCGCTCAAACCCCCCCTCTCCGGCGGCGGTCGAGGCCCGCCTACTTTGACCTATGAGCGCCTTGGACGAGGCGGGGAACTACACCAAGGTGTTGGCGGACTCCTCCTCGTCGCGTTTGCGGAAGTCCCGCTTGATGAGGCTGCTTTCTGCCAGCATCGAGCACCGGATGTGTGCGATCCGTACATCCCGATGGCGCCCGAAACAATGCGTCATCCGCTTCCCCTCCGGACGTCCGATCCGACAGCGAGGCCCATCACAATCGCTTTCTCATCGAAGCGACACAGTGCGCGCTTGCCGCCCCGCGTGGCCTTAGCACGCAGGTGACCTGAGCCGGACTGTCGCTCGTTGGCGAAGCAGGAACTGTCTGGCGTGAGCTCGTCCGCAGTAGCGGATCTCGTCCCAAAGCGCTATGACGTGCTAGCCCGGATCGAGGTAGAACGCCGTCCCGCGATCGCTGCTCCTCGTGTGTGATCCGGTAGCCTCGCCGCCCGGGTGGAGCTCTGCGCCGCGGCTAGTCCCACGCGAGAGACGCCACCGCTCGACGGGTCGCGTTCTCGCCCCCACGGTCGCCCGCCCTCGATCACGCCATGGTGGACCTTCGGTGTGGGACGGCGACAATGTGCTCCCGGGCGTTGTCGGTGGCGGCGTGCGCCCTGTGGCTGATGCGCACGCGGCCTTGATTTTTCGGCGCGAGCGTCACGCCTCGTCGCGCGGGGCGTGCGGGCGGTCCAACGGCCGCAAGGTCGGCGTGGTTGACGAGGGTTTCGATGAAGAGTTCGAGTTCGAGGGTGGCCAGTGCCGCGCCGAGACAGCGGTGGGCGCCGCCTCCGAACGGGATGTACGCGTACCCGTCGGGGGTCGCGCCGAGGAATCGCTCGGGCCTGAACTCGTGGGGTTGGGGGTAGAGCTGTGGGTCGCCGTGGACGCCTTGGGCATCAACCAGGATGAGAGCGTCGGAGCCGACGAGCCAGTTTCCGATTGGGAACGGTTCGAGCATCTGGCGTGTGGCGGCGACATAGACGATCGTGCGCACGCGAAGTAGTTCCTTGACCGTCGCCTTGAGGTACTCCCGCTCGCCCGAGGCGAGGGTCTGTCGGAGGTGGGTGACGACCTCGGGGTGGTGGGCGAGCAGGTCGCACGCCCAGGCCATCGCGGTGGCCGTGGTTTCGTGGCCGGCGGCGACGAGCGTGACGAGATCGTCGCGAAGGTCAACGTCAGACAGCGCGTGCCCGTTCTGGTCTCGGGCGCGGACGAGGACCGCGAGCACGTCGCCGCGCTCGGCGAGCTCTGGGTCGGCGCGGGTGCGCGCGATGTGCGCGCCGAGCAGCGCGCGCATCCGGTCGACGCGCGCGTAGGCAGGCTTGGATATCGGGTTCCACCAAGCTCTGCGCCCGAGCGTGGTCGGCAAGAACAGCGCCAGTTTGCTCAGCGGCGTGTTGAACGAATCGAAGATCGTGGCGAGCTCGTCCTGCAGCTCGGGGTCGCGGACCCCTAGGACCAACTCGAGGATGATCGCCATCGTCACGACTCGCGCACGCGGCTGGCTGACCACGACTTGACCGGTCTTCCAGCTTTCGAGCTCGGTAGTGATGAGTTCTCGCATCCGCTCGGTGTATGCGCGCACCGCCTGACCGTGAAAGGGGGGCAGCTCAAGGCGTCGACGCTCGATGTGCTCGGCCGGGTCGAGCAGCATCACGGAGCGCTCCCCGAAGGCAGACTTGAACAGGTCGTTGCCGTGGCGGCGGACGAGCGGGTCCACGGTGAACAAGCGGCGGATCGCGTCCCGGTCGCGCGTCACGACCAGCGGTGGAAAGTTCGGCGGCCGGAACGTCCAGGTATCCCCGAACCGAGCGCGGCAGGCGGCGAAGAAGCTAGGCTGAGCGAACGTGTACCAGACGGTCTGCACCGGGCCCGGCCACCTCGGCCCCGGCGGCAAGCTCGTCTGCGAGTTGTCGACTGTCATCGCGCTCAAAGGGCTCGCTGTTCGCCCCGAACCGGTGGCTCGGGCAAAGCGGCGGCGTGCCGCAGGACGTCGGGGTAGCAAGTGAGCATCGCGAACGTGGCAGCCCCGGGGACGACCGTCACTGGCGCGCCGCCCAGAAGCGTCGCCAGGCGTCGGCTCATGCTTACGGGGTGGGTGCGATCCAGTTCACCCACCCACAGCGCGGCGGGAGCGGTTATGCAGTCGCGATCGACGGTCCACCGTTGCCCGAGCATGCGCGCCTCCCGGGCCATCGCCGCCGGCCGAGAGAACGCATCGGCCATCGTGCTGGCGTGGATCGCCCAGACGGCTGGATTAGAGAGCACCTCACGGTCGGCCGGGGGCATGCTCTCGGCGAACTTGCGCGCGACCTTTTGAGGGTCCTTGGCGGCCTGGCGCGCAAAGCCGCTCAGCAGCGGCCGCACCAGCCAAGGTGCGCGGCGGCCGACCTGAAACAAACTTCGCAGTGGCTGCCCCACGTCACGCAGGCTTCCACACTCGCGCAAGGGCGCGAGTCCGCCGACGAACGCGAGGCCGGTCACGCGGTCGCGCGCCGCGGAAGCGAGCGCCACTGCGTAGGGCGTGCCGCCGGATTGAGCGACGATCCCAAACCGTGCGAAGCCGGTCAGGTCTACCAGCGTGATCAGGTCGTTGGCCACGGTGGCGAACGTGCCGTGGGGCGTCGGGGTCGAACGGCCGAAGCCGGGGCGGTCGGGGACCAGCAGCTTGATTCCGAGTCGCTCGGCGGCTGGCCCCATTGCGCGCCCCATCCCGCGTGATCCCGGTCCGTCCAGCACCATGACCAGGGGGCCGTCGTGAGCCCCGTACAGGCCGTAGCTGATCGTACGGCCGTCGGGGAGGACCGATTCATGGTCCGATCCTCCGCCGTAGGTGCTTATCTGTTCCTCGATCATGCGGTGGCGGAAGAGTCGAGGACGACGAGCCGTGCGACATCGGTGAAGGACCCTGATTCCACCGGGCTTTGGCTGGTGTCAGGGTGTTTCGCGGGCGGCGGCTTGGTCTCGTTCGATGATCCGCGCGACTTCGACCCGGGAGTCCGCGTCGAGCTTGCGGAAGATGTTGCGCATGTGGGTCTCGACCGTCTTGATGCTCAGAAACAGCTCGGCCGCGATCTCGGGATTGGTGCGACGGTCGACCACCAGCCGGGCGATCTCCAGCTCCCGCCCCGTCAGCGAGGCGACTCCCGTGCCTTCGGGTTTGCCTGGGAGGCTCCGATGGTGGACGGGACGACCGAGCCGTCTGAGCTCACGCTCGGCCGCCGCCTGGTAACGTCGCGCACCGCACGCGGCGTGTGTTGAGCACGCCAGTTCGAGCGCCACAGCCGCACGCTCCGGCTCGCCGAGCGCCGCCAGGGCGCGCCCCGCCAGCGACTGCGCGGCCCCTACCATGAGCCGCGCGCCGACGCGGTCCGCCTGCTCGCTCGCCGCGAGTGCGCGCTCCGCCGCGTAGCGGAGGTTGCCGTCCTCGAGCGCCACCTCCGCCACCGCCAGATCTGCCATCGCTTTCGAGGCGCCGAGGTCAAATTCATCCGCGCGTCGCTGGGCCACTTCGGCAGTTCGTCTCGCCGCCGCTCGATCGCCGCTGGCCAGATGTGCGCGGGTGAGGTACTCCAGAAA
>DASPPG010000037.1:0-19871 GCA_035625625.1 Solirubrobacteraceae bacterium | reverse complement strand
GCGTGGAGCTGGCCGGGGGTGGGGTCGATGAGCCCGGCGCGAAGGTCGTGGCCGAGTCCGAGGTTGCTGTTGGTCGCCTCGGCCCGGCGCAGCCGCTGCGCGGTGCGGCGTTCGCGGTCTTCCTGTCCGGCGGTGCGGAGCTCGTCGTCTTCGAGCGCGGCGCCGGCGAAGAACGCCTCTTCGCGGGCGGGCTGGTCGTCCTGGTGCTCGGCGACGTGTTCGCGGACGAGGTCGATCATGAACGGAGGGTTGACGACCCAGATGCCGTCGGCGAAGTCGTGTCCGCGCGTGTGGACGTAGGCGAACCGTCCGACGCGAGCGCGGTCGCGGGTTTCCGGGGTGATCTTGATCTTGAGCGCCTTGGTCTTCGCGCGGGCGGTGAGGGTGTCGAGCTCGCGGTCGAGCTTGTCTGGTTCGCAGGAGAGGATCTGGGCGAGCTGCTCTCGTGCGATCTTGGTTAGGTGGGGGCGGGCGCGTTCGATCTGCTCGGCGGCGTCGAGCATGGCGCCGTCGTCGATGCGCACGGCGTAGGTGTGCTCGTCTTCGACGATCGTGCGGTGCACGAACGCGCCGAGGTCGCGCAGTGCGCTGTCGTGCAGGTCGGTGCTGGTGATGCGCTGGGCGACCGCGTGGGTGAGGTTGGGGGCGATCTCGTGCATGTCGGCGAGGCGGTTTGCCATCGTGACCGACAGCTGGTGGCCGTTGGGGCGTTCGGCGACGCGTTCGCGGATCGGCTCGGGGAGGGTGAGCTGGCGGCGCAGGTTGTGCGCGCGTTTGGGGGAGATGCCGAGGTCGGCGCAGACCGCGAGGACGCGATCGTCGTCTGACAGGCCGGCGCGGGCGTGCCAGCAGTCGGCGAACTGTTGCTGTTGGTCGACGAGGGTGAGCTCTTCGCGCTGGTTGGCTTGGGCTTGGATGCGTCTGATCTCGTCGGGCGTGGGCGCGTGGTCGAGCAGCAGGACGATCAGCGTGCGGACGGGCGCGAGGCCTTCGAACCCGTCGGTGCCGGCGAGCTCGTGGCTGGCCTTGGCGGCGAGCAGACGCCGCTGCCCGTCGTAGAGGAGCACCGTCACACGGTCGGGCTTTGGGCGGTTGCCGATGCATGGGATCAGCTGTCCTGTCGTCGCGAGCGTCTTGGCTAGGCGCTGGATGCCGTCTCTGCTGATGTTTCGACGGTGGTTGGGAGCGAGTTCGATTTCGTCGAGCGGGATGCGTTCGAGCACGCCTGGGAGGGACCGGCGAACCAGATCGATGCTTTCGAAGAGCGGGATGGGGTCGCGATGTGACATTGGGTATCGCTCCTGTGTGGAGAAGAGTTGCCGATTCGTGCCGGCGTTTCGCACGCCGGCGAGAGGTTGCGAGGCGAGCGGTCTACTGCCCGGAGTGACTCTGGCGGCGGGGCAAACCGAGTTGTAAGGCCATGGCGTCGTGCCCGCCGAGATGGACCCTGATTGCCCGATGAACGCCGCTCATGCCGGCGGCGCGGAACTGAGCTTGCGTCGGGTAGGCGTCGAGCGATAGCGCCTTGACGATTTCGAGGACCGCTGCTGACGCGGTGTTGGGGCTCCAGACCTGGCGGGTCATGCGGAGCCCGAGCCGGGCTGCCCTCGAACGGTTTCCACCAAATTGACTGGCGGCATGTGGCAGCCCTGGCGGTCCGTGGCGCTGCATCTCGCGCTCGGTCTGATACCGACCTGGCGAAGTTGCGTCCGCGACCTCGCGGATTGCCTGATCAACCCTCTCGCTCGTCCACCTGGTTCGCGAACGGGGGAGCCCGAGTCGTCGCGCGAACTCGCTGTGTCCACCGAACCGTGTGGCGATCGCCTGGAACAGTCCAGACTGACCGGCGTCTTCGAACTCGGCTGGAGTCGGATAGCGGGCCAGTTCGATGCTCACAGCGAGCCTACGAACGGCTCGTTCTGCGCTTCGCGGCGACCACTCTGGTGTCGGCATCGCGAGTCCGAGTTTCGCCGCGGCCCGGCGATGGCCGCCGAGCCGTCGCTCGATGGTGCTGTCCAGTCCACTGAGCCCGTTGTCGGCGAACTGTCGCCGAGTCGGGTAATTGCTGCCCAAGCCCAGTCGCGTCACGAGCGCTCGCACCTCGGACAGTGCCTCCTCCCATGTCCAGTCTTCTCTACCTTCGTGCAGGCCGTCGACGCACGGCACCGCGTTCAGGAGTTCGCATCCTGCCTGAAGGTGGGCTTGCCGCCACGCTTCCTCCCGTCGAGCGGCATCGCTGTAGGGGACCGGCCCTTCCAGGATGCGCATCACAGGCCGTAGCCCATGGAATGACAGACGGCGGTGCCACTCGTTTACTGCGCTGTGTTTGCTCGGGCGGCGCGTCCTGTGCCCTTGCCTGCGTATCGCCGGTGTGCGCGTGCGACCGACGTACCGTGGCTCGCAAGTGACTGGATCGAGTAGCTGGTAGACATACGAGCGCTCCGGGATTGGCGAGGGCAGAGCCGGGACGTCCGTCTGCCGCAGCACCCCGTCTCGGTACGTCGGTGCTGGCTCGGGAGGCAGCAGCGGGATGCCGTCCTCCGTCATGGTCAACTGTCTGCCGACGTTCTGCGCTCTACGTGACATCCGCTCGCCTCGTCCCGAGCATGTCTCGTAGCGCGGACGTAACTGGGACGTTCCGCACCATCGCTGCGATCGCACTCGTTACGCTCTGCGGTGCGCGAGGTTCGCGCGCAGCGCCGCGACCGTGTCGGCGGCGACGCGGTCGAGTGCATCGGCGGGGTCGGTGATCACGTGGATGCGGTCGCACTCGACGCTCAGCGGCGCGATCCCGATCGCCAGGTGGATCGTTGGCACGTCCTGCTCGACGAGCCAGTGGATCCGTGCAACTCCGGCCTGCGTGTCCCAGCCGCCATCACTCAGCACATAGACAAAGCGCGGGCGGCGGGCGTTTGTCATCTCGAGCTGCTCACAGACGAGTTCGATCGCGTCGCCGGCGCGCACCGTCCGCCGATCTGCCTGAGGCCGTCGGTGAGGATCCAGCAGACGGGCCCGAGCGCGTACTCGTAGGTGCCCATCGAGCCGGAGGTGTCGATCACCAGGCCGACGTGTGGCTCCTGGATCGGCGCGGTGACCTGGCGGGTGATCTGCCAGGGGCGTGTGCTGACGGGCCGTCCGGTCTGTTGTTGCGCTTTGCCTCGCGCGTAGGCGCGGCCGTCGAACCGCCCGCCGGGCGTTCTCTTGTCGATCGGTTGGGTGCCTTGTGTGATTGCTTGGCGCAGGTGGGTGGCGTAGCGGCGGGCTTGCTGGATCTCGTCTGGTGCGGGTGGTCGGTCGACGCCTCGGTCGGGCATGCGCCCGGTCGGCATCCCGGTCCCCTCTCCGCGTGGAACCGGTGAGTCCTGGCGCGGATGTCGCGCCGCGTCCGTGAGCGCCTGTTGGAGATCGACGTCCGCATTGAGCTGCTCGAGCTGCCCGTCGCGCGCTTGTTTGATCGCCTGCTCGAGCGCTTCACCGAACGAGCTCGCCGCGGGCTGGTCACCACGCCCAGGGGGCGCGTTATCGTCGGCGTTCGCTTCGGCGCCGTGCTCGGACGGGGGTGGGTCGGGCGGCCCGATGATCGCGCGGTACTCGCGCGCGGCGCGGTCGAGCGGTTCGAGCTCGCCGTCGCCGATCCAGATCAGCTTCGCGAACAGCGCGTCGAGCGCGTCGAGGTCAGGGTCGCCGAGTACCTGCCGCCACACGTTGCGCAGTTCGTCCAGGATGGTCGGGTCGAGGATGCCGTAGTGGGTGCGGGCCTGCAGGTACACGGTCGCGCGCCCGGCCATATCGCGTGTGAGGGGCCGGCCGGCCATCTCGGCGGCGACGATCTCGTGTGCGAACGGGGGCAGGATCACGTCGATGACGGCCGCTCGGAGCGCGTGGCGCACGAACCGCCCGCGGAGCGTGCTGGGCGGGTGCTCGCCGACGCCGTGGGCTTCCATGCGCGGCTCCTCGAGCAGCCGTCGGTCGATCGCGAGCTGACGATCGTCAGGGTTCTCCGATTCGCTGAGTGCGATGTCGCGCTCGATCGTCCAGCGTTTGGTGTGCTTGCCGTGGAACGTCTCGTGCAGCGCGACCCCGAAGCAGCGCAGCACCGTACGGCGCTCAAGCCGGCCCGCGACGATCTCGGCTTTCGACCCGAGCAGGGTGTCGGAGTCGAGGAAGATCGTGCGGGAGTGAATCTCGATGTGCCCGGGGTCTGAGAGGCCCGGGCCGATCAGCGCCCACACCGGGTACAGGCGCTGCAGGATCCCCGTCCAGTGGTCGGAGAGCTCCTGGTAAACGGCGTCGAATTTTCCCCGCTGCGCGGCCGCGCGGTGCAGCTGCTGAACGAACACCGCCGGCCGGCCGCGACCGTGTGTGGCGGTCATGATGTGACCGCGCGTGGGTAGCCGTGCAGGCTCGGGATCCGGCGGGTAGCGGAGACCTTGAGGTGTGCGTAGCCGGCCAGATCGAGCATTCGGCATGCGGCGGCGGCTTCGGCGTCCTGGATACGACCGCCTTGCGCGCGCTCGTGAAGATCCGAGGCGAATAGGCTGACCGCCATCCGCTCCCCGACGCGCGAGACCAGGTAGTGCAGCGACTCGATCTCGCGGAACTGCGGAGTCCATACCAGCCCGTCGTCGCCGGACACTCGCCGCGTATCGAGCGCAGCGGCCGGCTTGACGAGCAGTTCGGGGCACCCGAGTCGAAGCAGCGCCGCCCAGTTCGACCTGATTTCGATCGTCGCGGGGAACCTGGAGTACCACGCCTCTGGTAGGTCTGTTGCCCCGACCAGTCCGTTGTTGTAGGCGAGCGCCAGACAGAAGCCCGGCGCTGCCGTCACGGTCTCGCCGGTTGCCGGGAGATAGAGGGATAGCCTCCCGTCGATCGCCCCGTTGATCGACAGTAGGGCGACGTCGCGGGCGATGTTCACCTCGTCGAGCATCACCATCCAGCCGTTGCGCATCGCCTGCACGAAAGCGCTGTCTACGAGCTTCACGTGGCCGCTCTCGCCGACCGGGACGAACTCGTGGCGGAACGTCCACTCATCTGACGACGGTCCCAGCTGCATTTCCACGAACCCGTAGAACGGGGCTCCGAATCGCGTCTCGACCGTTCGGCCACGGCGCAGCCAGAGCGTGTAGGCGATGCAGCGTGCGAGCATCGATTTCCCGGTGCCCGGGGGTCCGATCAAGCGTAGAAACCTCGAGTTCTGCGGGTCGCCGGTGTCCAGTAGCCTGCCGGCCAGCTCGTGTAGCGGCTCGCCGTGGACCGACGGCGGGTACACGACGCGGCCATCGGGTAGTTCGATCGCCTCGCCGGCGGCCTCGAGTGCCAGCTCGTCGAGCCCCTGTGGGTTAAGGTCGCCCTCCGTCGCGAGCTCGTCGATCTGCGCGAGGGCAGCACTGATTGCACTCATGTGAATGCGCTCCTCTGTTGCTCAAGGTGTACGAATACGCGGCGCCTTGCGCGTGAAGGCGCTGGCCAGAGTTGGCGGGCGGTTGCGCCCGGGGCGGTTAGGTCCGCAGCCCGCGCGGGGGCGGCGGGGGGCTCAGCACGCGCACGGGTGGATCCTGGACGCTCAACCCGGACAGCCCAGCCTCGAACACGCACAGGCACAGCGAGCGCGTGCGGGCGGCGGAGGCATAAAGGATCCCCTGTGCTCCTTGGTCACGCATCGCCGCGGCGAACTCCTGGAATGCCCGCCACTGTGTGTCCGCCGGTCGGATCCGCGCCGGGACGCCCGCCACTGCGCGAAGCGCGGCTGAACGGAGATCGACGACTTCTTCGAGATCGACGGACACCTGCCAAAGGTCGCGCGGCACCTCATCGGTCGGCTCCACGCCTCGCGCGGCGAGTGCGCGGTACCACTCGGCCCACGCGGTGTCGGCCTGGTCGGCGAGGTACACGGCCACCTCGCCCTGCCCGATGGAACCGGCCAGGGGTCGGCCGCAGATGTGCCGCGAGCGGCTCACCGCCCGCCGGCGTCTGTCGGACCCACGTTCCCTTCACCGGAACGCGGGCGATGTCTTTGCCCATCGGGCTAGGTGAACGGCAGGTCGATCAGATCCTCGGCGATCCTTGCCACCTGCTCGTAGCCACCTGACGCGATCGTCGCCAGCGGCGTTCGCCCGTCGAGCATCGGCACGCTCTGGTTCAGCCACCGCGCGATCCCCTCGGGCTTGGTCGAGACCTCGAGCCGCTCGCATGCCGCGATCAACTCGTTGAGCCGCGCTGCCTGCTCGCCGGCCGGTGCGGCCCGCCGCGACAGCCACGCGGCGACGGTGGTCTCGTCGGCCCCGGTCGCCGCCATCACATCGCTCTCTGAGACCGGCACCCGCTCGCGCAGGAAACGAAGCTGGTCGGCGAGCGCGATCGTGCCGGTGGTCGTCGCCGTTGCCATCGTCAGGACTGTAGCGCCCATGCTCACTCCTCTCGATTGTTGGTCTGCAGCTCACGGGTGCTCGCCGGACGGCGAGGTTTGACTGCCTGCAATGGCACTCAGCCGCCGAACACGCTGGCGGCGACGCGCAGGCGGGCGGCGCTGGCGGCAAACCCGTTGTGATCTTTCGCGTCACCCACCTGTCCCGTGATCTCCGCCAGCTGTGTGGCGATCGTCGACTGCGCGGCACGGACGCCTTCAAAGCTGTCAAGGATCTGGTGATGCTCCCCACCGCGCGGTGACAGGATGGACACCACATGCTCGATTCCGCCCCCACGGATGTACGGGATGTACGTCTGCACCCAGCCGCGGGCAGAACCCGGCCTCGCTGCCCTGCCGACGCGTTGCTCAAGTCCCGTCGGGACCCAAGGCAGGTCAAGATGCAGCAGAACCGACGCCGCTTGCAGATTGTGACCCTCCTGGCCAATGGGAGAGAGGCACAGGATGGGCAACTCGCCGGCGCTGAACTCACGCTTGAGCTCCTCGAACTCCGAGGTCCTCATTGTCCCGTCGGCCACGCGGGCATCGATGCCGTGACGGTCGCGCAACGTCGCGGCCAGATATCGGAGGCACCACACCCGGTCGCAAAACACAAGCGCCTGCTCCTCCGACGCGACGCCCGCAAGCGTCTGCGCCACTTTCCCGCGAAGCAATGGCAGGCCGTCGCCGCCGCCTCTCATAGCCTCTTCAACGAGGCCCTGGCGCACGAGGGCCTTCGCCAACATGGCCTTCGAGTTGAGCAGCGCGGCCGGATCACAGCTCGCGGTTACGAATGTCCCCACGTTGCCGAGCACGACCCCCTGCGCTCTCGAGAGCTCGGCGAGTGCACGCTTGAACAGCTCGCTGCCCGCCTCGAGCGTCTTGAGCTCGCGGAGCACGTCGAGCAGCCGTCGGTAGGCCTCGCGGCCGCCCTGGCGGATTGCGTCCAGCGAGAGCACCGGGGTCAGCTGCCAGCCGTCCCCGCGGCCGGCCGGCATGACGAACAGCGCCACGGGTCGCTCCACGCGGCCCACCGCGTCCAGTTGCTCGCCGGCCATCTGCAGCCAGGTCGGCGAGGCGATTCGCCATGACCGCAGCTGGGCGGGGTCGAACTGGTCGGGGTGTGCGAGCACCCACCGCGAGAGGTCGTCGGCCTGTCCGGTCGGGAGCCCGAGCTGGGTGGCGAGCGCGCGGCGCTGCGCCGCGACGTCACCGAACACGGCCGGGTCTGCGAGATCAACTGGCACCTCCGCGTGCGCGCGGCGGAGCTTCTCGTCGAGCCGGCTCGCCGGCGCGGCGATGCGCGTCCAGTCAAGGCCGGCATCGCGGTCGGCCCGTGCCTGCCCGTCGATCAGCCCCCCGACCGCTGCGAGCGTAAGGTGGCGGGGGTTGAGCGTGATCCCGTGGCGGCGCAGGACCGCCTGGGCGTGCTCATCCGTCGTGCGCCATAGGTCGCGGTCGTTCGGGTCGACGGGCTCGTTGCGCGCGAGGCCGACGAGCGCCCGCCAGCTGAGGTGCTCGAACGCTTGCTCCCATCGCGGGAAGCACCGCTGCAGCTGCCGTCCGGCGGCGCTGCCGCGCGCCTGGCACATGACCTGGTCGCGCTCGACCCGCTCGCTGTTGAGATTTCCGCTCCAGCCGGGCAGGCGCAGGTCCCGCCCGGAGTGTGTGGAGGCGGCTGCCGGAGCGGCGCCGGCGGCGCCGTGGAGATCGGTCATAAGGACTCCTTCCAGACTGAGCTGCGCACGACGCCCGTCGGGCCGTCGTGCGCCTGCGGATGGACTTGAATCGGCGCGCGCGGGCGGCGCGCGGGGGTTCAGCGGGCGGGCTCGCGCGCTGTCAGGCGCGTGTGCACGCCGGCGATCGGCTCGTGGCCGGCCGGCCTGCCGCGAGCTACAGGGTTCCGATGCAGGTCGCCTCGCCGACGTGGACGCTGATGCTCTGTCCCGCGGCGCTGGCCGGCGCCTTCAGGTAGATGTCGGCGTAGCCGGCTGCGTCCGTGTGGTAGCTGCCGGTCGCGCCTGCGCTGCCGGTGACGGTGGCGGTCGCGTCGGGCTGGTTTGAGTGCACGTAGACGTCCCAGTCGTCGTAGCGGCTGCTGTAAGACGCGGTAACCGAACACTCGGCAGACATCGAGGACCCGCCGCCCGCGCCTGAGCCGGCGCCGGTGCCCACGCCCTCGGCGGATGGGTAGGGCGTCGCCTGCGCGTAGTCGGCGCCGAACGTACGCGCCAGCGACACGCGGATGATCGGGTCCGAGGTGATGATCCCGAGCTCGCGGTTGTCGTTCATCGACTCGGCAGAGAAATTCTGTGAGCCGATGAACGCCTCGGCCGGGGTGAGGATCATCTTCGCGTGGATGTACAGCGGCGCGTCGGCGGCGTAGGTCCTTACGTGCACGCCGGCGCTGGCCAAGAGTGTGAACGCGCTGTCCCACGAGGAGTCGGCGGTCATGGTGACGCGCACGTCGACGCCGCGGCGAGCGTCGCGGGCGAGCGCAGTCTCGATCGCCGGGGAATCCATCTCCTCGTTGTAGACATCCACCCATCCGCTCGCTGACCCGATCAGCGCCACCAGGGCGCCCTGAGACCCCGGGCTCCACACGAGGTCATCTCCGGGCTGGGCGGGGATGCGCCGGCCGTTCCAGTCGGCGTTGAACGTTCGTTCGATGGCCGCGACGTCGGTGGGGATCGTGTCGATGACGCCGAAGTCCCGGCTCGACGCGTAGTACTGCGGCGTGAGGTTGAACGTCAGGATGTACGCGCGCCCGTCGACGATCAGCGTCTTCTGGTGGGTGAGCGCGAAATAGGACGGGGTCCAGCGGACCGGCACGCCGTGCCGCTTGAGGTAGTTGTAGGCGGGCTGGTTTTCCGGGGACCCCTGGCCGTAGTAGCCGCCGTTGAGGAGAACGCGGACGGACACCCCGCGGTGCACGTCCGCGGCCAGCGCGGCGTTCACCTGACCGTCGTCGTCCTCGTACATGACCATGTCGACCTTGCGCCGGGCGTCCTCGATCGCCGACAGGACCGGTGCGATGCCGTCGCGCGGTTCGGTGATGAGCGTCAACCGCCCGGAAGCGGCCGCGCCCGGGGTGACTTCATGGGCGGATGTGTGAGTGACTGTCGCCGAACCGGTCCGCGTGGATTGCGTGGTGACGGCCGGGGAGCTCGCGGCCGCGCACCCGGTGGCGAGCGCAGCGGTGCAACACAGAGCGAGCGGCAGCCGGGGTCGGATGCGTCTCACCATAGGGGGTGCGGGCCCTTGTGGACGCAGAGGTGGATCGGCTCGTGCGCGCCGAGACGATCGAGCACCGCCGCCGCTGGCTCCTCGAGGCCCTCGTGGGACCCGGGCAGGCTGAGCGTCCTCCATGGGTTGGTGTAGGCGGCTGCCGCCGCGGCGCCGGCGGCGGAGGGATCCGTCACGGGAGGCTCCTTTCCAGAGGTCGCGCGCGACGGCCGCCCGGCCGTGGCGACGGGATGGCTTTTGGGGCGCGCCGATCGCGCGCGGAGCTTCAGCGGCCGGGCGCGAGCGCCGTCAGGCGCGCGTGCACGTCGGCGATCAGTTCGTCGCGGACGCGCATCAGCGCGAGCCCGAGCAGGTTCTCGCCGCTGTAGCCGCCGTCGGGGTCGCGGGCGCCCCAGATGAAGTCGGTGGGGCTGTCCTCGGCGATCGGGCGCGGGTGGGTCAGCAGGAGCGCCGCCCGGTAGGGCTCGAGCGCGAACTTGCCGCGGAGCGCGTGCAGCATGACCTCGAACTTGACCTGCTCCCAGTCGGGGCGCAGCTCGGTCTCGCGGCCGGCGCGTTTGGCCGCGGCCGCGGTGCCGCACGCCAGGATCAGGTCGAACTGCCGGCGCGAGGTCGCCTTGCAGGCCTGGAAGTAATGCTCGGCGGTCGGAACGGGAACGCGGTCGTTCTCGGCGTGGCCGTGGTAGCCGCACGGCAGCGCCAACCCGGGGGTCGGCGCGAAGTTCGACAGCCAGCCGCCGTAGAAGTACACCGTTCCCTCGGCGCTCCAGGGCGGGGCGGTCCGCCCGGGTATCGCACTGGCGGTGTCAGGGTCGGGCACGGGGTTGCTCCTCTCGGTGGTGATGATCGCTGCATCGGACTTGTTGGGTCGTCCGGTGGCCGATGTCGCGTGCTCGCCGGGCGTCGGGGTGGGGGTTGTCGAGGTGCACGCCCGGTCGCCCGAGGCCGTGCGAGTCGGCCACTCACGCCCGCGGCCCGGGCTTCGTGCTGTCGCTGGAGATCGGCCCACTCGTCGATCTGTAGAGCGCTGATCGACCACGGCTGGTGTTGGTCAAGCCGCGCGGTCACGTCGAACTTGAGCCGCTGATAGCTCGCCGGCAGTCGCGGAGAATCCCAATCCGTGTCGGGGTCGCCTGGAAGGTCGAAGTGGTCAAGCAGAATGCACCTCGCGAGCTCGGACGGTCCGCCGCCCGCGTTAGCCCCAGCCGAACCCGTTCGGCGAGTGACGAACATGATGCGCAAGCGGCCGCACCCCGTCCTCCTCGAGCACAACGACCTCCGCGGTCGTGTGGTCCAACAGTGCGTAGCGCTCCGCGTGCTCCTGCGCCCAGCCCAGCCGCGTCCAATCCTGCACCGTCATCTTCCGGCGCCGTCCGACGTAGCACTTCGTGCTCATCGCCCCGTCCTCAGGTCCTGGGTTGACCCGCCGGTCCGGTCCGAGGCCGCTGTCTTGACCGGTGAGCTGCAGCTGCGCACGACCACCGCTGTGCATTTGGTGTCCTTGAGATCGTCGGCCGGCTTGGCGGTGTCGACGCGGGCCCGCTGGCCGTCAGCGTCACGGTGTCTCCCGGTCCTACGCCGGGCGCCAGCCGGTCGAACAGTCGCGTGCCGACCGGACAGCGCCAGGTTTCCTTGCGGGTGTTACTGTGCGCCCCCGAGCTCGATCATGGTGTCCAGGGCGGCGTCCCATCGGTCGAGCGCTGGCGCTGGCTCGTAGGGCTCGGTGGTCTCGATCAGCCCGGCGAGCTCGTTGCCGGCTCCGATCAGCTCCTTGATCGCCGCGCTGAGCGGCTCCCGCGAGGGGGCCGTGCGGTTGAGCGCACCGTGGGCGAGACCTTGGTTGGGTGGTCGGTTTGGTCGCTGCTCGGCATCGGTGAGTTCCTCCTTCACGCGTTGGTTATTCCGCCCGCGGCGCGAACGCCGATTTTGTTGGCGGCCTCGCGCGCGGCGCGGGTCTTGAGGTATCTGCCGCCGGCGGGGGAATGTGATTGACGCGGTCGGCGGCGGTCCCGGTCGGGTCGATGCTGGCTGCCTGCCTCAGAAGGGCAGGTCGTCGGCGGTGGCGTTGCCGGACGAGTCACCCGCCGCTTGCGCCGCGGGCGGTTGGGTGACCGCGACGGGTGCGGGAATGTGCGTCGGCTCGCTCGTGCCGTTGCCGTCGGGGTTCGGTTCGCGGCGGGTGCCTTCGAACAGGATGTGGCGGGCTTTGAAGGTGACGGCCTCGCGCCGGTTGCCCTGTTGGTCTGTCCATTCGCGCCAGTCGGGCTCGGCTTCGACGAATACGCGTGAGCCCTTGGTGAGGTATTGCGCGCACGCGCGGGCCTGGGCGCCGAACACCTCGATCGTGAGGTAGTTGGTCTTGTCGACCCATTCCTCGCCGTTTCGCCGGCGGGTGGTGGTGGCGAGGCGCAGTCTGGCGACGTCGGCGCCTGAGGGGAGCTGGCGCAGGTCGACGTCGCGGGTCAGGTTTCCGGAGAGGGTGGTGTTGGCGATGTCCTGCATGGGTGGATGTCTCCTGTGTCGGGTGGGTTTGCGAACGGAGATCGGAGCGCGGTTGTGGCGCTCGGGCCGGCGGCTGCGCGGCGCTGGTCATGCCCCGACGGTCGCGCCGCATCTGCGGCAGCGTCGGGTGCGCGGGTCGGGCTTGTGCGGGTGACAGCGCATCACGTGGATTACGCGCGCGACGTCCTCGTCGTCCCACGTTTCACCGTTTACGCGGTTTGGGTGGCGGTAGTCGGCGAGGAACCGGCGGACCATGCGTCTGAGGTTGTGATCGGGCGCGGGCTGGCAGGCGGCCTGCACGGTGTCGATGCACGCGCGGATCGCATTGCGGTGTGCGTCGCCGCCGGCGCCTTGGCCAGTCTGCCACGCTCGGCGCACGGCCCGCTTGAGCGGTGCCGGCACGAGCCGCCAGTGCGCGGCGCACATCGCCTGCTCGAGCGGGATCTGCGCGTGGCATTCCCGGATCGGGCAGCGGCGCGTAACGGGGCGGCTCGCGTCGGTCACGCCGCCTCTCGCTCCGCCGGCCGGGCTGTGCGCCGCTTGGCGGCCTGCAGCGGGCTCACCGTCTGGTTCTCCTGCGGCCAGCAGCCACACCTCGGGGTGCTGTCGCCCGGCAGCCGGCCGTGCTGGCATTCGTGGTCGGCGAGCCGGCCGAGCAGGCCCGACTCGATCGGGCAGGCGCCGCCCGCGACGCGCATGGCTTCGCGGTAGCGGTCGGCGAACTGGTTGGGCATCGTGTCTCCCTTGCTCGTGGTTCGTCTGATAGGTACCGGGCACGCCCCCGCGTGGCCCGGTTACACGCCCGCGCCGCCTGGGCAGGATCCCCAGGCTGAGCAGTACCTGCTGCTGCATTTCCAGCTGGTCGGGTCGGCGAAGCCCCACGGCCGGTCCGGGCCGTAGCGGTCGTGGAGCGCCGCGATCTGGCTGGCAGCGAGCGCGATCCGCGCGAGCATCGACCGCAGCGCCGCGACGTTGCGCTCGGTGGGGATGAGCGAGGTGGCGAGTGTCTTGCGCCGGGCGCCGGGGATCAGGGTCTGCGCGAACTGGAAGCGTGCGGCGGGCCGGCCCTCGAGCCAGCGGGCGGCGAGGTACAGGCCGGCCTGTGGGTTGCGGGCCGCGGTCGTCTCGGTGATCGCGCTGCCGGCCTTGACCTTGTAGTCGACGACCTCCTCGAGGGGCTCCTCTACGCCGAGCGCAGGGCGGCTGGGTCTCGAGGTCGAGGTGACCCTCGATGCTCCATTCGATCTCGGGCGCGAGGCGGAACTCGACTCGTCGCTGGACCGCAACCGGCTCGCCGAGCTGTGGAACGAGCTCCTCGAAGGCGATGGTGAGCGCCTTGACGCCGACCTTGAGGGCTGTGTGCCGGTCCCGGCGCTCGTCCCAGGCGATCCCCTGCCTGTCGTGCTCGGCGGCGAGCTGTTGCTTCCAGTTGGCTCCGAAGAAGCGTTTGAGCTCGCGCAGCCCGAGTTGTTCGGAGTGCCCGAGCCAGTGGCGGTAGGTAGTGGGTCAGCGTCTCGTCGACGCGAGAGCCAAGGAACATCGCCCCGCTCGGCGGCTGCTTCTCGCCGAGCAGGTACCGGCGCCGCCACGCGTCCGGGCAGGCGAGAAACAGGGTGTACGAGCTGCTTGACAGATGCCGAATCGCCTGGCCGTCGTGGCGTTATCTAGGGGGTCCAGAAGCAGTGTCGTCGACGTCGTTGGTGGCACACCCTGGCGGTCCTAGGAAACCGTTATCTCAGGTGTGTCGTCGTTGTTGTCCGGGTCGCCTCGGAACCGGGCGGCCTAGAGATGGAGCTCGGCCTGGCTGCTCCTTGTCGGTCGCATGGCGGTAGATGGCGAGACGCCTGGGCGAGAGAAGAGCGGGGCTTGATGCGTGTGCGATCGGATCATGGATCGTTCTGCCTCGGGCCGATATGGTCTTTCCGGTACGGTCGGGCATGAGGATCTGATCGCGAATGACCACGAACGGCAACCTGCCCGAGGAGTCGCCCCCCGCCTGGTTGGAACATGGCGGAGACGAGATTGATGAGCTGCTCGCGGTAGTCCGCGAGCGCGAGCGGATCGCTGAGGAACGCGAACGACTGGCTGCCGAGCGAGAGCGGATCGCGGACGAGCGCGAGACGCTGGCTGCCCAGCGCGAGCGCGCCGGCGCGCAGCGCGAGGTCCAGGCTGAAGCCCTGGAGGTGCAGCGGCAGTACCTGCAGACACAAAAGCGGCTCGCTGACCGGCGAGAAAGGCTCGCAAACGAGCGCGAGCGCATCGCGGACGAGCGCGAGCCCCTCGCCGATCTGCGTGAAGGCACCGCTGAAGAACGTGAGCGGGAACGACTGGAGCGTGCATCGCGTCGAGACCAGCGCGGTCTGGAAGCCACGGAGAGAGAGAGAGAGAGCAAGCGCAGATCGACCGCGAGATCGCGTCGAGCGAGCGCGATCGGATGCGGCTGGAAGCCGAGGAGATGCCGGAGCCAGAGCAGTAGGACCGAGGCCGGGTACCCCTTCCCGCTTCCGCTCGGGGCTAGGAGCAGTACTCCCGCGGCTGCTGGATCTCGATCAGAAGAGCAGTTTGATCACTTGGTCCGCTACGACCCGTGTCCCCGGTCCGTCCGGGAGCGTCGGGCTCGTTCGCGCATGGCCCTCGCTTCGTCCGCTTGCTCACGAGCGCGGGCTTTCTGGTCTTGCGCGAGCTCCTGTCTGGTTTGAGCGATACCGGCGAGGTGCTGGATGAGGATTCGGAGCTCTTCCGGGCCTTGCTGGACCGGATCGCGAGCCGTCCAGGCAGAGCCTCCTCGGGCGGTCAGCAGCAGCTCCGGTGCCTTCGGCTCGGTGCTCAGAGGCGCACCTGGGGGCTCAAGGATCAGCCACCCGTCCTCTTGCCGGATCAGCGAGCCCCGCTCGGCAAGCTTGCTCACGGCGAGGGTCACCGTCGGACGCCGCGCTCCGACCAGTCCGCCCAATATCTCGTGGGAGAGCGACAGTGGCACCCTGATCCCGGCTGGGGTGACGCGCCCCCAGAACTCCGCCAGCAGCCACATCACGGCCATCAGCCGGTCCTCCACCCGCGGCAGCTGACAGATGGCCAGCTGCGTGGCCAGCCGTTGGGAGTGCTCGAGCATCCGCGCGTGCAGACCGGACACGATCCACGGCCACCGGCGCGCCGCGACCAATATCCGGTCCTCGAGCAACACGAGCCGGGTCGAGACCGGCGCGAACAACCGCGCATCGAGGACCGGCATCGACGGCACGGCGTCCGCCGGGGGGACGAACGCGCCCGGCCCGATCAGCCTCAAAGTCGGATCCTTGCTGATCTGCAGGGCCTCGATCAGCATCCCGTCGAACACGATCGCGCCGAACGCCCGGGACGCCTCGAGCAGCCTCGCCACGTCGTCGCCCTTGTCCACCGCGACGACGGGCAGCAAGAACCGCTGCGCTTCGATCCGCTGCTCCTCGACCAGGACGTCGGCCAGATCGGGCTGGATATCAAGCAGCGATACCGACGAGGACCCGTTCATCAGGAGAACGTACAGCCCACATATCGGACCGGAAGCCCGGCTATCGCTCTAGCCCTCTCGCTCCTCGAGCATCTTTAGCCATTCCTCAGCCAGCGCACGAGCACGCACCGCGGTCTCACGAGCGCGCCGAGCCGCATCACGCTCCTCCGCGGCCGCGTCGTCCCGGCCGGCCCGCTCCCGCCGGCGGGCGTGCTGTTCGGCCAAGGTCGCGCTGTGCTCAAGCAGCTCTGCAGTTCGACCCAACACGGACGCAAATTGCCTCGCGCCCATCCGCGTCCGCATCACCGCTCGTTTGGCGGCCTCAGTTGCCTGCATAGCGGTGTCAGGCTCCATCGCGCCCACCATCATCCCACGCGGAGAGAGACCTGCGCCAGGGTGCCCGAGACTGCTCTTCCGGGGCTGGATGCGGAGGCCTCGCGGCGCCGAGCCGCGTGATTTGACGGTGCCGTACGCGGTGTCGTTCGGCAGGCCACTTACGGTGCGGTGTCGATGTCGGCTGCGCAGGGGAGCTGCCGGGTTCAGCGAGTCGTGGAGCACGGCCGCGAGTCGTGGACCGTCATAGGATCCGACCGGCGGCCGGTCGAGCCTATCGAGGCGTTCCTCCGCTGGATGACGGACATCGAGCGTTCGCCGAACACGGTGCGGGCGTATGCGGGTGATCTGCGGCACTTCTCGGAGTTCGTGGAGCTGCGCGGTTACGACTGGGCCGATGTGGGGCCGGAGGAGCTGGGGGATTTCGCGGGCTGGCTGCGCAGCCCGGCGGAGAACGTGGTCGTGCTGCCCAGCGGCGTGCCGCCGCGGGGCGCCTCGACGGTGAACCGCAAGCTCGCGGCGGTGGCGGCGTTCTACGACTTCCATCACCGGCAGAGCGGCGTGCCGGTCGCCGAGGGGCTTAGCCCGCCGTCGCCGGTCGGGTCGGGGGTCGTTCAAGCCGATGCTGAAGGGGTTCGCGCCGCAGCGTCCTCGTGGGCGGCCTGGGCGGCTGCCGGAGCGTCGGCGGCTTCCGCGGGTGCTGTCGCTCTCGCAGGTCGAGGCGATCTTGCGCGCGCAACGTCGGTTGCGCGACCGGTTCCTGTTCGCGCTGTTGTTCCAGACGGGGATGCAGGTCGGGCAGGCGCTGGGCCTGCGTCACGAGGACGTCGTCACGTGGGAGAACCGGATCGAGATCGTATGCCGCGGGGACAACGCCAATGGGGCGCGTGCCAAGGGCAGCGAGGGGAGCGTGCTGGTCGCCGCGGCATTGATGCGGCTGTATGGCGAGTACATGCACGTCGAGTACGGCTCGCTCGATTCTGATTACGTGTTCGTGAACCGTGGGGCGGCCGCGTCGGGCGGCCACTCACTTACGCGACGCTCAACGACATCGTGCTGGCGACACGCCACACGGTCGGGTTTCACTTCACCCCGCATTCGTTCCGGCACACGTACGCGACGCTCAGCCGGCGGGCGGGGGTGCCGATTGAGGTGGTGGTCAGCCAGCTGATCATGCACCGTTCGGTGCAGACCACGCAGCAGGTCTATACGCGCCTGCATGTGGAGGATCTTCGCGCGCAGCTCCAAGAGGCTGGCGTGCTGGGAATGGTGGAGGACCTGGTGTGAGCGGCGAGCCTGCGCTGGCGGTGGTCGGGTCCGAGCAGCCGGACGGGTGGCGCGCCGCGCTGGAGTCTGCGGTTCGCGCCGAGTTCCTGGTCTCGCCGTTGGTCCTGCCCGTGGGCAGCCCGCTGGTGCCGGTGTGCGGCGTGGAGGGCTGCTGTGGCCGGGCGGAGCTGGCTGCGTAGGGTGGATTTGACACTCGGCTGTGCACCACATACGCGCGGCGATGGAAGAACGCGGGTCGGCCGCCTAAGGACGAGTGGCTGCCGGCACGGCCGCGAGGTTTGCCCTGGGGGGCAACCGAGCACTGCCGGGTGGTCGGCTGTCCACGGTCGGCCGCGGGCGGACAAGGAGGTCCGTGCCTCTCGCACGGACGCGAGCGGCGGCGGGCCGGCATGCCTGCGCTGTCAGCGTTCGCGAGCTCCGCCGCGCCGGCGGCGGCCGAGGATGCCGTGTCCCGGATCGCCGGCTGCGCCTTCCCCGCGTGGACGGGCCGTGATCGGACGGGCCTGTGCGACGCGCACGCGGTGAGGTACCGCCACTGGCGATCGTTTGCTCGCCGGCAGCCGGGCGAGCTCGACCCCTCGCCCGAGCGCTATGTCGCGCGGATCAGCCGCCGTGAACCTGGTGCTGCCTGCCGGGCCGCTGCTCGCGCTGGAGCTGCGGGTGGCGGTAGCGGACGCTCGCGATCCGCAGCGCCCGGGTCCAGAATCGCCGGCGCCAGTCCTCGCCGTGGCAGCGTCGGTAGTCGGCAATGTGCTCGGCGAGGGCGCGACCACAGCGCCCGCGCGGCGCCAACCCACGGCGCGTCCGCGAGGGAATCGCGCTGAGTCGCGCAGCCGTGACGACCGCCCGGTTCGCTGGGGCTGAGGACGCCGGCGCTCGTCCCGTTGCCAAGGTGGCCGCCGGGTCGAGCATAGGGATCTGTCGTCACGGTGCTCTGAATGAGCCCGGTGGTTGTGGTCGCGGGCCAGGCGCGGATATGTTGTTCGTATGGGTCGGCTTGTTCGGGCTTGGTCGGTTGCGGCGCTGGTGTTGTTGGTGGCCGTCGGGATGCTGTTGCGTCCGAATGGCGTTGGCGCCATCCCCGGCGGTCGCACTGGCGACGCGGCCGTGCAGCGTCTTCTCGATCGTCTCGTTGCTACGCCGGGCGGACCCGTCGGCGCGATCATGACCCTCTACCGGGGAGGTCGCACGACCGTCCTTCGCGCGGGGCGCGCGGACGCGTCGCGACCGGGCGCGCCGCGGCTTGGTGACCACATGCGGATCGCCAGCATCTCGAAGGCATTTACCGGGGCGGTCGCCCTGCGCCTGGTGCAGGCGCGCCGCCTTGGGCTGGATGACACGATTGAGGACCGGCTTCCTGGCGTGATGCCGCAGGCCTGGTCGATGGTGACGGTGCGCGAGATGCTCAACCACACCAGCGGGTTGCCTGACTACACGCAGTCGGACGGCTTCCGAATGCAGGCGATGACGAATCCTCGGGGGTACGTGTCGCCGATGCGGATAATCGGCTGGGTTCGTAAGGAGGGCCTCAGATTCTCCCCGGGCTCGCGCTATGAGTATTCGAACACTGACAACATCGTCGTCGGTTTGATCGCACAGAGGGTCACCGGCCGGTCGTTCGGGAGACTGCTCTCGACGATTGTGTTCGGGCCGGCGGGGCTGACGCAGACGACTTTCCCCACGCGGAGGATCTCGTTGCCGACGCCCTTAATGCACGGCTACGACGTCGAGCCGGGCAAGCCACCGCAAGACGTCACCACGTTCTTGAGCCCGAGCGGCGCCTGGGCGTCTGGCGCCATCGTCTCGACCCCAGCTGATCTTGGTGCGTTCATCCGCGCCGATCTCGGGGGCCGCTTCTTCGGCAGCGCGCAGCGTCGTGAGCAGCTGCGCTTTGTCGCCGGTTCTTCAAGCCCGCCCGGCCCTGGTAGAAACTCGGCGGGGCTGGCCATCTTCCGGTACCAGACGCGGTGCGGCACCGTGTACGGCCACACGGGCAACTTCCCCGGATACGTGCAATGGGCTGCCGCGACGGCGGACGGCCGTCGGTCGGTTACGACGTCACTCAACATCGCCGCGCCTACCGGCGCGCTACTGCAGCAGTTACGTTCACTCCAGGCCGCGGCGGTCTGCGCCCTGCTCGGAAAGTAAGCCCCTCAACCTCCATTCCGACCCAGCCCCGACTGCCCGGCATTCACTTCTCCGTGACAGGAGGCGCCAGAGCGATTACGTCCGGCGATTGGATCGGCGAACATCCGTTCGCCGTCCTCGGCGCACGGCCAAGGATTCAGATCGTGGCCAAGCGGTCGCGCGCCGGCGGCGCGGCTGACAAGTCCTACGTCGCCGAAGCGATGGCGGGCCGGAATATGCGCCATGTCCGAAGCGATCGTCAGCACCGCAGCGGCCGGCTGGCTATCGCGAGCAACGGGACTCAGGCGACCGCGATTTCGCGCTGGTCGTCTGTGGCTGACAGGACCTAGCCGTGCTTGGGGGCGGTCTGGGCGAGCGCCTCCTCGAGTGCGCCCTCGCCGCCGGGCTTTCCGGTGATCGCCAGCTCTGGGGACCAAGTGGGGACGCGGCCGGCGAGCGCTGCGGCGCGCTTGCGGCCCGCGA
>DASPPG010000036.1:0-3621 GCA_035625625.1 Solirubrobacteraceae bacterium | reverse complement strand
TAGGGCTACCTGCCGTCGCCGGCACCGCAGTGGTAATCCACACGATATTCGTAATCGTCGCCTACCTCCAGCTGCACCACGGTTGTCTTCGCCGAGCATTCAATGCACTCGCCAAGGACGTTTTTCCCGCTATAGCCTGCTCCGTCGGGTTCGCGGCCGTCGCACTACCGGTCAGTGTGGGCGCGTCGAGCCTGGGCATTCCCAGGGTCCCGTATCTCCTCACGACCAGCCTCGCGGGCGGTGCGGGCTATGTCCTCAGCCTGCGCCTTTGGTTCCCGAGCGAACTCCGCCATCTCCGTCTTCTGGTTCGACGCCTACTTCCGGGGCATACGCAGCGCCTGGTCGGCCGCTTCATCTCCCGTCCGCAACCGCAGTCGGCCGGCTAGCTGCCGCAGACCGTCCGGAGCCACTCGTCGCTACTGCGGGCCTGCCAGCACCGGCTTTCACGTGACGGACGCGCGCCTTCACACCGGTTCTCTAGCCCGGAACGTGCAGTAAGCGTGCGATGGTGAGCGCGGCTTGCCGGATCGCGTGTCGCGGTGACTGATCGGCGGCCCGGTCGGGCGTGGCGTGTGTAGTGGGGGCGGTGCCGCGGGGTCGTGTGCGGCTGATTGCGCCGGTTCTCGCCAGGGCTGGTCGCGGCGGTCGCCGTCGGGTCTCCTCGTGGGTGTTCGGCCGGTGCTGTGTGTCAGCCGCTGGGGGCTGGCAGCGTCTTGAGTTTGTGGAAGGCTGCGAGCAGCTCGCTGACCCAGGGCCATGTGTCCTGGAGGTGGAGCTTGGCGCGTCGGCCGGAGAACGCGAGGCGGCCGGCGACGTGGAAGAGTTGGTAGCGCAGGCGCTTGGGCTCGGCCTTGGCGAGTTGGCCGTCGAGGAGGAGGGCTTGGGTCCAGACGATCAGGTCGTGCGCGAGCATCACGATCTCCAGCCACACCTGGTTGAGCTGAAACTCTTTGAACGGGAACTTGGAGAGGCCGGTGTCCTTGTCGTCGCGGATCCGGTCCTCGACATGGGCGTGCTGGCGGTGGCGGCGCTCGATCTCGGCGATGTTGGTGTCGGTCTGGTCGGTGAGGATCGCTTGGAAGCGGTAGCCGTCATGGTCGGTGAACGAGAGTTGCGCGCCGGGGTGCGGGCGCTCGCGCCGGACGATCAGCCGGACCCCGTCGCCCCAGGCGGACAGCTCGACGGTGTCGGTGATCTCGGCGACCTCGCCGTTGTCGCGCTCTGAGCCGTCCGGGTCCAGCGCTGGGACCCACGCGTCCTTGAGGGTCTGGAGGATCGCCTGGCGGACCGGCTCGGTGAGCTCGTAGCCGACCGAGAAGCGCATGTTGCCCTCACGGCAGTAGTCGATCAGCCCGTGGGTCGCGCCCGCCGAATCGGCCCGCACCAGGATCTCCAGGGTCTCGATGTACTTGGGCGGGACCTGCACGAGCGCCAAGTCGATCACCAACTTGTGGTCCTCGGCGGTGTTGGAGCCCGCGTTCCCCGGCCGCAGCAAACCTCCCAGCGCCTCCCGGGTCTCGTCCAGGTACGCCTGCAGAGGGTGGAACCCGTAGCCGCCCTTGTAGTTCCCGGCCGTGTTCTCCTTCTCGGAATGCGCCGTGATCAGCGTCGCGTCCACATCGATCGTCAACCGCTCAGGAGCCCCACGCAACTCCCAGAACCGCTCGCGCGCCCGCGCGTGCGCCGAGCGCAACGCGTCCAGCCCGCCCGGCAACGACGCGATCTTGTCGACCGCCCGGAACGCCGTGGAGTCCGACGCGACCGGCCCGAACAGTGCCTCCTGGTCACGCACCGCGCCGAGATCCGACACGCACTCGCCGCCGTCAGCCAGCATCACCGCCAGATCCCGGATGACCCGGCCGAGATCATGGCCACGACGCCGCTGCTTGATGCCCGCCAGCCGCAGCGACAGCATCCTGGTAAGCCCGACCTTGTCCGCAACCTGCCCCAGCAGCGCAGTCCCCGCGTGCGACACCAACCCCGCTCCATCCGCCGTGACCTCTACGGTTACCTGGCGTCCATCACGCATCACCTTCAAGGTGAAACCTCCAAGCTCGGGATTCAGGACTTCGACAACCCAAGAATCCCTGCTCAGCCGGACAGAACCGCGCCCCCGGGCGCGGTTCTTATTGCACGGTCCGGGCTAGTGCGCCAGCCCGGCGGCCGGTCTAACTCAAGGCGGGTTCCTCTCCGCAGGCGATGACGACTGCTTCGGCAGCGAGCTCAGCGAGTCCAGTGACGTGGGTCGGGCCAGACCTCTTGCCGACCGGGCTCGCCCGCCGGGCGATCCCGAGCCGCATCGCCTAGGCGACGGTGCCGAGCAATAGTGTGCGTTCGATGACCTCCCAATCTAGGAGTCACGACTTAATAACTGCTCTGTTTGACGCTGGGTAGACGGTGTAGTTCCAGTTACCGTGGAACTCGTGTCGTTCGATCTTGACCTGAGCGAGCTCGGCGTCGCTGACCCTGACCTTGGTCGGGTATTGGTTCTCATCGAGCCGGGCGTAGACCTTCAGGCCGGTGGTCGTGGTGGTGGCGGCGATCAGGTTGATGATCGCCTGGTAGCTGGTCAGTGGCTTGCCGCGCCAGTTGATCGAGATGAACGAGAACAGGCGGTGCTCGATCCGGTTCCACTTCGAGGTGCCGGGCGGGTAGTGCAGCACCGTGATCGGGATTCCGATCAGGTCGGCCAGCTTCCCCAGCTCAAGCCGCCACAGCCGCCCGCGGGGGCTGTTGGATCCGCCCGAGTCCGCGGTGATCGTCAGGATCTCCGCGTTCGGGTAACGCTTTTGGCCGAGGTGCTGCCACCAGGCGAGAATCGACCTGGCAGCGAACGCGGCAGTGTCCGCGCTGATCCCGACCGACACGTACCCCTCGTTGTGAGTGATGTCGTAGACGCCGTAGGGCCTCGCCTTCCCCTTCGCGTGGCTGGGGAAGTCGTGTGTGCTGACCTCCACCGGCTCGCCCTGCTTGGCCCACTCACGCCCGCCGTTCTTGAACTCGCCGACCAGCTCCTTCTTCTTCGTGTCCACGCTGATCACCGGCTGCCGGGCCTGCAGCGCCTCCGCGACCCTGTCGTTGATGTAGTGAAACTGCGCGTCGCGATCGGGATGATCGGCGCCCTCCCGAGTCTTGTAGTTGCCCTGCATCGAGAAGCCCATCCCCTTGAGCAGCCGCAGCACCGTGCGATCCACCAGCTCGTGCCCCAGCCCGCGCAAATCCTCGGCGAGCTTCGCCGCGCTCCTGGACGTCCAGCGCACCGACACCCGCTCCGGATCACCGACCGTGACCGGCTCAAGCAGCCCATCCAACGCCTTCTCCACCCCCGGATCGCGCTCGAGCACCGACGGCCTACCCGCACCAGACCGCCGCACCCGCCCCGACTCCCACGACTCGCCGGCATCCAGATCCCTCATCCCGCGCCGTACCGTCGTCTGCGCCATCCCCGTCACCCGAGACACAGCCGCCAACCCGCCACGTCCAGCCGACCGCGCCTCCGCCGCCGCGTACAGCCGACGCTGCCGCTCATCCAGACAACCCTTCATCGACTCCCACCGCTCTGTCATCGCACGCTCATCGATCATGAACCGCCACTTCGACAGCGTAACCCCCGACACCTCC
>DASPPG010000035.1:0-4417 GCA_035625625.1 Solirubrobacteraceae bacterium | reverse complement strand
CGAGCCGTCGATTATGTGCAGCAGTCAGTGCACCGAAAGAACCCTGAGCAGGCGCAACGAGTTCCCGTGAGAGCCCGCTGTACATAATCGGACGCTGAACATAGAGGCAGTTATGCGCAGCTGCGCATAACTGCATTCGTGCTCGCGCGTGTATCCGGCACTGGCGGTGTCCACGTGGCCGCCTTTGTCCCGAGTTGTCGGGAAAACGCTGAGGGCGAACGGGATCGGGATGGGCTCGGCGTCGAAGCCTCGTTGTCCCAGTAGTGGCGAGCCCTGCGAGCTGGTCCCGCCCGGGGTGGGTGGCAGGTGCGGACACGCTGCCCCGAGCGGCTCGGACTCTGCGGGTCTCCGAGCTCCCGCTGCGCCTCTTTCCGCTCCAAGCATTCGGTCCGGGCGCCCACCGGTCATAAGGTGATGACGGTCTTCCCCTCGGTTCCCTCGCGGTCGGCGGCGCTCAAGACAGCTGGCGCGTCCTCGAGCGAGATCCGCGTGATTGGCGGGGCCATGATGCGCCCTGTCAAGACGGCTTGCGCGACGCGGTCGAGAAGCTCGCTGGAGGCCAGAGACAAGCCACCGCCAGATCGCTCGAAATCGTGCAGCGCAAAGTTGACCCCGGTGACTCCCGCGGGCTTGAGGGCGCCCGTATCGGCGACGAACTTGGTCGTGACCGCCTTGCCGCCCGGGCGCACCAGCGCAGCGAGCTTCGCGAACGCGTCCCGGTCGCTGGCCAGGTCCAAGAGGACATCGATGCCGTCAGGGTCTGCCTTGCGCACCGCGTCGGCCACCGGCGTCAAGGTGTGGTCGACGGTTTCGGCGACGCCGTACTCGCGCATCCGGTCGGCAGCAGACTCCAGCACGTTGGCGATGACGTGCGCGCCGGCGTTCACCGCCAACTGAGTAGCGAACGAGCCTATTCCGCCTCCTGCCCCGACGATCAACAAAATCCTGCCGGTGAGGGGCCCGAGGACATGTTCCACCAGGTACAGCCCGGTCATCCCCGCCGTCGGCAGCGCCGCCGCCACCACCAGGCCCAGACCGTCCGGCACCCAGGCCAGCGGGGCATCCTCAGTGACCGCCACATATTCCGCATAGGTCCCGGCCGACCCGAGCGGGGCTATCAGTAGTTGACCGAAGACGTGATCGCCGGCGGAGAACCGAGCCGTCCCATCGCCAACGGTGTCGATGACACCCGCGCCGTCGGCGCCAAGCACCATCGGGAAGGTCGCGCGCATAGGGCGCCAGTCGCCGCTCGCCAAAGTCCGGTCCATTGGGTTCATGCCCGCCGCTGTCAGCTTGATCAGTACCTGACCCGGTCCTCGCCGTGGCGTGGGTACCTCGGCCACCACTGGCGCCTCTCCGTATCTGTTGACAACCACGGCACGCACGGTTCTCCCAGCACTTTCACTCGGTTAGGCGCCTGCCGCGCCCCCGGTCTGTCCGACTGGATCGCAGGCACCGAACGGCTCTCGCACTAGAGCTATCCGAAGGTAACACGTAGGGGTGGATACCGGGGTTGAGGAACGTGATTTCGAGTGTGCGGTCGGTGATGTCTCCGGATTGGCGCATCAGTTGATAGAGGCGAGGTTCGGTGAGGGTGCCTTCGCCGCGAGCGTCCGTGTCGATCCCGCGGGCTGCTCCGGGCAGGTCTCCGTCGAGGAGCACGCGAAAGCGGATCGGCTGGTTGTCCGGTCTGGGCGCCATCGCCAGGAGCGACTCAACGCAGCGGGCCGCCGCTCCGACGCACAGCTGGTGGCTCAGCGGATCTGGATCGCGCCTGAGCAGTAGGGCCAGGATCTCTCGCAACACGTGATCGGCGTCGCGACCGTCATCGCTGATCCAGGTCGACATCTTCTCGGGCGCAGTCGGGAAGAGATCGGGATCCTTGCCGCGCGCGTCAAGTTGCTCAGACAGCGACGCTTCGCGGCCCTGAAACCGTCGGGGGTCGTGTTGTAGGCGGATGCATCACGACCCGCGGCCGGAGCTCCCATAAACCGGCGCGTCCCGGGAGCCGGCGAGCCGGGGGGAAGTCGGCGCTTTTCGGCCAGCGCTTCGCTTCGATGCCTAGCCGCGGCTTCGAACCGCGCGCCTAGCGGATGGGCCGATTGGAATGGGCGATGTCGCAGCCGGGACCTTCGGTGCCGGGACCCGTGCCCGGCCAGGGAGAGACCCGCGGCCAACCAGGCGAGGTCCCTGGCGCGACCGCACTCCCCTAAGTGCGATGGTCCGCGAAAGCCAGTCGATCAGGTTCATGACCAAAGGAGCAACCGTGTCCGAACAGAGCAGCAGCGATGGCAGTCCCACTGTGGTTCTCGTCCATGGCGCGTTTACGGACGCGTCGAGTTGGAACGCCGTGATTGAGCGCCTTCAGGCCGCCGGGGTGCAGGTGACGGCGCCCTCAAACCCGCTGCGCGGCATCTCGTCCGATTCGGCCTATATCGAGTCGTTCCTGGAGCAGATCCCGGGACCGGTCCTCGCCGTCGGCCACTCCTACGCTGGGGCGTTGATCTCAAACGCCGCCACCGCCGCCAAGAATGTCGTCGGCCTTGTCTATGTAGCCGCGTTCGCGACCGACGAGGGCGAGCTTCTAGGCCAGGTCACGGCCACGTCCAAGGACGCCATCCTGTCAACGGCCCTAGTTACGCTGCGCTATCCGGTTGGAGACGGCGCGGAGACGGCCGGGGAGCTCGCGGTCGACCCGGCGAGGTTCCGCGAAGTGGTCGCCGCGGATCTCCCGGCCGAGCAGACCGCCGTGATGGCCGCGACACAGCGTCCGATCGCGGAGCTTGCGTTTTCGGAACCGTGCGGTCCGCCCGCCTGGAGGACGTTGCCTTCGTGGGCTGTTGTCGCGACCGAGGACAAGGCCGCCGGCACGGACCTAGTCCGCTCCCAGGCGGAGCGCGCCGGAGCGACGATTACCGAGGTCAAGGGCCCGCACGTGATCATGATCTCCCAACCCGAGGCTGTGACCGATGTGATCCTGGAAGCTCTCGCCAGCGTGAGGGCTCCGGCTCCCGTCGTCGCCTAGGGGCCACGCGCGATTGTCCCTTGATCGAACTGAGGAAGGAGCAATGCCATGGCACAAGCGGTCATCGAGTCACCGGCCACTTCGTTCGGCCCGGTCAAGCTGGTCGACGCTGGGGTGTTGAGCATTGGCTACGTCGAGGCTGGCCCGGCTGACGGGCCGGCGGTGATCCTCATACACGGCTGGCCGTACGACGTTCACAGCTTCGCCGAGGTCACACCGATGTTGGCGTCCGCCGGCTTTCACGTCGTGGTCCCGTATGTCCGCGGCTACGGGAGCACCCGGTTTCTATCCGACGGCACGATCCGCAACGGTCAGCAAGCCGTGCTGGCAAACGACACGGTCGAGTTGATGGACGCCCTGAACCTCGACACGGCGATCATCGCCGGATTCGACTGGGGCGGCCGGTCGGCCGACATCGTGGCCGCGCTGTGGCCGGAGCGTTGCACCGGGCTCGTGTCCGTGAGCGGGTACCTGATCGGAAGCCAAGCAGGCGGGAAGCTTCCGCTGGCGCCGGAGGCCGAGCGCCAGTGGTGGTATCAGTACTACTTCGCGACCGAGCGGGGGCGGGACGGCTACGACAAGTGCCGGCGAGAGTTCGCGAAGCTGATCTGGCGTACCGCGTCGCCGAAATGGAACTTCGATGACGCCACTTTCGACCGCAGCGCGGCGTCGTTTGACAACCCGGATCACGTTCACATCGTGATCCACAACTACCGCTGGCGACTGGGACTCGCTGACGGCGAGGCCGAATACGACGAGCTGGAGAAACGCCTGGCTTCCGGACCCAAAATCTCGGTGCCGACGATCACCCTCGAAGGCGACGCCAACGGGGCGCCTCACCCGGACCCGAGTTCCTACGCCGAGAAGTTCTCCGGCCGATACTCACACCGAACCCTTGAAGGCGGGATCGGCCACAACCTGCCTCAGGAAGCACCCCGCGAGTTCGCCGATGCCGTGATGGAAGTACAGAGTTGGTCGTCAGCTAACCGAGGAGGCCGACATGTCCGCCACGACCGAACAGTCGAGCGCCGCCACAGCGATTCGCCCATTCCACGTTGACATTCCCCGGGAGGCGCTAGAGGACCTGCGTCGCCGCGTCGCGTCGGTGCGATGGCCCTCCAGAGAGCTGGTTGACGACCGCTCGCAGGGCGTGCAGCTGGCCACGATCCACGAGCTCGCTCGCTACTGGACGAACGACTACGACTGGAGTAAGTGCGAGGCGAGGCTGAACGCGCTCCCGCAGTTCAAGACCGACATAGACGGGGAGGAAATCCACTTCATCCACGTGAAGTCGCCGCACGAGGACGCGCTGCCGCTGGTCATGACCCACGGCTGGCCGGGGTCGGTGATCGAGCTGCTCGAGACCGTCGGCCCGCTCACGGACCCGACCGC
>DASPPG010000034.1:0-3418 GCA_035625625.1 Solirubrobacteraceae bacterium | reverse complement strand
CATGGATCAGTGGTCGCGATGATGTGGCCGCGCTCGGCAGGAGACACAACTGCGGTGCGACGCGCCGTGTCGACCGCGTCTCTCGAGACGCGCCCGGTGCCGCACGGGGTGCTGAGCCGCAGGCGAGCTGTCCGTGGCCATGAGATTCTCCCCGTAGGCGGCCATCGGAACTCCCCACGGGCGGCCGCTAATTCTCCCCAGTGGCGGCCACTTTTCTCCCCACCGGTTCTGTCCTGATCGCCCGATACCTGGGCTCGCGTCTTGGCATTGCGACGCGGCTCGGAGGTGGGCTCGTGAAGAAACCGGAGGAAGTGATGGAGATCTTGGAGGCGTATGACCTGACGGGGTCGCTGCGTGGCGCGGCGGCGTTGGTGGGGTGCGATCACAAGACGGTGGCGTACTGGGTTCGCATGCGCGATGAGGCGGGCGGCGTGCCTGTGTTTGACCGCAGGCGGCCGGCGATGGAGGCGGTGTTCGCTGCGAAGATCGAGGAGCTGGTCGATCGCTCGCGCGGCCGGGTCCGGGCGGACGTCGCGCACGACAAGCTGGTCGCGCTCGGCTATCAGGGGTCGGCGCGGACGACGCGGCGTTGGGTGGCGGAGGCCAAGCGCCGCTGGCGGCAGAAGCACGGGCGGCGGACGCGGCCGTGGATCCCGGAGCCGGGGTTGTGGATGCAGTGGGACTATGGCGACGGGCCGGTCGTGGAGGAGCGGGCGACGGTGTTGTTCTGCGCGTGGTTGGCGTGGTCGCGGTTTCGGGTGGTGGTGCCGTTGCGCGACAAGACGTTGCCGAGCGTGGTGATGGGTCTGGATCGCGTGCTGCGAGTGTTCGGCGGCGCGCCGACGTATGCGCTGACAGACAACGAGCGCACGGTGTCGATCGATCAGGTGTGCGGGATCGCGGTGCGCAACCCGCAGATCGTGTCGGTCGGCCGCCACTATGGGCTGACGATCGCCACGTGCGTGCCCGCTGACCCTCAGTCGAAGGGTGGAAGCGAGGCCACGGTGCGGGTCGCGAGGGCCGATCTGGTCCCGACCGATCACAACCTCCGGCCTGCCTATGGGTCGTTTGCTGAGCTGGAGGCGGCGTGCGAGGAGTTCATGGCCGACGTGAACACCCGCCCGCATCGCGCGACGCTGGAGCCGCCGATCGACCGTCTGGGCGAGGAGCACGAGCGGCTGCACCGGCTGCCCAGGCTGCCGCACACGGTTTGCTTCGGCGAGACGAGGAAGGTCAACTGGCAGTCGTTGATCAGCGTCGGCGGCGCGCAGTACTCGGTCCCGCACACGCTGATCGACGAGCGGGTATGGGCCCGCGTCGACGGTGATCAGCTGATCGTCGTGCACGTTGACGGGCCCGCCGGTCCCAGGGAGGTGGCCCGCCACCGGCTGACGACGCCGGGCCGTCCCAGCATCCAGGACGAGCACTATCCGCCCCGGCCGGCCGGCGCGCTCGAGCGCAAGCCCAGGGCCCGCTCGGCGGAAGAGCACGCGTTCCTCGCGCTCGGCGACAGCGCCGAGCGCTGGCTGATCAAGGCTGCCGCCGCGGGCGCGCAGCGCATGCGGCGCAAGATGGCAGAAGCAGTCGACCTGGCCAAGCTCCACAGCCACGATGAAGTGAACCGCGCGCTCGCGGCGTGCGCTGAGGCCGGGCGGTTCGGCGACGGCGATCTCGCCCAGCTCCTGGCCCACCAGCAGCAGGCCGGCGAGCTGATCCTGGTCCCGGCCCGCTCGGAAGAGAACTCCCTGCAGGGCTCGACCAGCGCATGGGAGGGGTTCGGGCGATGAACATCCATCGAGAGCTCCGCGATCAGATTCGCTGCCTGGCGCTCGACTCAGACCGGATGACGGTGCTCGACTCAGGCGGGCTGGTGCACAACGTGATCCTTGAGGTGGCGGACGCGCCCACTAACCCGTGCTGCGGGGATCGCGAGCCGGTGCTGGTCTCGTTGAGCCCAAACCAGGCGCGGGAGCTCGCCTCGAGCCTGTGGTGGCTGGCGGATCGCTCCGAGCGGATCGCGGCGGGAATCCGATGACCGTCACGCCACCCCCACCACCGCCGCTCCCCGAAGAGGTCGACCGGTTGTTGCGACGACTGCGACTTCCCTATGTGCGCAAGGCGGCGCCGGAGGTAATCGCCAACGCTACCGCGCAACGCTGGGAGCATGCCGAGGTACTGCGCGTGCTGCTCGCCGAGGAGGCCGCCGGCCGCGACCAGGCCACGATCCGGATGCGCCGACGCGCGTCCGGGCTGCCCGCCGGCAAGACGTTCGACGCCTGGGAGCCCGACCGCTCGGCGATCCCGGCCAAGACCCAGCGCGCCCTCAGGAGCCTGGAATGGATCGACCGCGCGGAGGTGCTGTGCGTCTGTGGGCCAAGCGGCACCGGCAAGAGCCACCTCGTCGAGGCGCTCGGCCACCTCGCGATCGACAGAGGCAAGACCGTGGCCTGGCATACGCTCGAGACGCTCGCGCAACTCCTGCGCCGCCACCGCGCTGATGACTCCGTCAGCAAAGCGATCGCAAGGCTGATCCGCGCCGACCTCGTCGTGATCGACGACGTCGGCCTACTCCCAGTCTCCGCCGACGCGGCCGAGGCGCTGTTCCGCGTGATCGACGCCGCCTACGAGAAACGCTCGATCGCGATCAGCTCCAACATCCACCCCTCCGGGTTCGACGAACTGATGCCCAAAAGCATCGCGACCGCGACCGTCGACCGGCTCCTGCACCACGCCCACGTCCTCATCACCGAAGGCCAAGACAGTTACCGACTCGCCCAAGCGACCGCCGGCAAGGGGGTGAAGCCCCTGCTCTGACCACCCCACTCATGTCCCTGTAGGTGGGGAAATTCGTGGCCACCAGCGGGGAGAAAAGATGGCCACCAGTGGGGAATTTCGTGGCCACCAGCGGGGAGAACTAGATGGCCATTGACACCACTGGCCTGAGGCAGGACTATGCCGTCGACGGCGCTTGCAGAAAAACGGACGTTTGATTAGCCTCGCTCCAAACCGCGGCTGTTGGCGTACCGATCAAGTAGGAGGTGGCCGCATGGCATTTCTCACGGGCGTCTTTGAGGGGGATTTCGACGCCTTCAAGCAGCGATTCGATTCAGACCCCCTGGGTCGCAAGCAAGTTGCGAAGGGCCACACGATGCTTCGCGGTGTCGATAACCCAAACGAGATATTCCTCCGGGTGGAGTTCGATTCTGTTGAGGTAGCCAAATCGTTCCAAGAGAAGGTTCGTGGCTCCGACGCGCTGCAAGATATGACGATCAAGGTCCCCCCGACCGTGACCGAGATGGTTGAGCAGACCACCTACTGACTTAGGCGCTAGGCGAGCGCTCTTCCGCCTGCTCTCCTCGCGTCCCCTCCGCTGAATCGGGCACTTTGCTGTGGGTTCCCGATCGATTTCGGCGGTCTC
>DASPPG010000033.1:0-7369 GCA_035625625.1 Solirubrobacteraceae bacterium | reverse complement strand
CCCGCATTAAGGTAGGCGGTGGCGTCACCGCCGGGCCCCGCGCACGGGTCGTCGTAGTAGTTGCACTCCTCAATGATCATTCCGTCGAACAGCGGCTCGTCAACGGCTGCGTTGGCGGGGTCGTTCTTCTGGAAGATTGCGAGTCCGTCCGAATGTGCCGTATAGGCAAGCCAGCGCTCGAAGCCCGCGCTGTCGGCTTGCGTCAAGCCCCATCCTCCGCCGCCTGCGCCCGTTGCAGACGGGTTCATGTATCCGTCGAGGTCGTCGGGCTCGAGCGCGTCCTGGCCCTCGATCGCGCAGTCCTCGATCCGTTGGCCCAGTCCGGCCGCGATGTTGACCGCCGCACCCGTCAGCGTCGAAGGGTCGCCCGCGACGTAGTCGGCAAAACCGCGAATGTCATACCAGTACTCGCCCGGCCACCCTTGCATCTCTGTGGTCTCGGGGTTGGATCCGTTGGTGTAGTCGGCCGCCGCGAAGTTCGAGCTGTCGGGCTCAGGCTGTTGCGCGCCCGCCTCGATGTAGCAGATGCTGTACTTCCCGGCCGAATGGAGTGCCTGCACGACCGGCGACGGCCCCGTCGGAACGCCGCCGTTCGTATTTGAATCGGCGAACATGTCCGTGTCCCAGATGTTGGCCGATCCGGGCGACGGATACGCTCCGGTTACGCTCGGGATACCCGCCAACCCGGTCGCCGGGGCGTCGATCTCCCAGTACCACTGATCTTGCCCCGTCGGGGGCAGCTTGTAGGTTGCTGCCGACGCCGCTGGGGCAAGAAAGCACAGCGCGGCGATCGCGACCGCCAAACAGGTCTTCATGATCCGGTCCTTCTCGTGAGGGTCACGCGCCGCCCGGTGCGGCGCCTCCGAACGCGCCTACTACCACCGCCGACGCGGGTTGAAACACCTAATTTGCGCTGGACGTGTTATTTCCTTGCCAGCGAGGGGATCGTTGGCTCGGGGGCGAGGTTGGCCGTGCAGGTTTCCGCAGCTTTGGCGCGAAAAGTCCCCCAGGTCCGCGCTGCGAGCTAGTCTCAGGCCTCCGTCTCGGCGTTGAGCCTGGGCGCGGCCGCGAGCCATCGGGGTTCGACGCCAGGTTCGAGGAGGGCTCAATGGTTTACGTGCGACGTTTCTCCTTGGCGGCGGCGCTGGCCCGCATGGGCTTGGTGTTCGCCGTCCTACTTGTGGCTGGCGCGACCGCCCAAGCGGCCGGCGCCCAGAGCCTGGCGGTGCCTGCCTACTTCTATCCCGGCCAATACTGGACGCAGCTCGATCAGGCCGGATCGGGCGTCGGCGTGGCCGTGATGAATCCGGACAGCGGCCCGGGGTCTGGAGCCGATTCGAACTATGTCAACGCGATTCTCTCAGCGGAGAGCGCTGGGACCCGCGTCGTGGGGTACGTTTACACGAGTTACGGCAGCCGCTCGCTGGCGGCGGTCGAGTCCGACATCAACGACTATTACAGCTGGTATCCCCAGTTGGATGGCATCTTCTTGGACGAGGCCAGCACCAGCTGCGCGGAAGAACCGTATTACGCAGCGCTCAACAGTTACATTAAGAGCAAGGGCGGAGTCGGGCTGACGGTTCTCAACCCGGGAACTCAGACCAACCAGTGCTACGAACCCGCGGCCGACATTCTCCTCACCTTTGAGGGATCAGACGCGGAATACGTAAGTCAGTACTCGGCGCCTTCATGGGTAAGTCAATATCCCGCGTCGCATTTCTGGCATGTCATCTACGGGACTTCGACGGCATCCGCGATGGCGACGGCCGTTCAGCTCAGCAAGCAGCGTAACGCCGGTTACGTTTACGTCACCTCGGCGACTCTCCCAAACCCATATGACCTACTGCCCGCGGGGCTCTACTGGTCGGACGAGCTGGCCGACATCGGGGGCTCCGGCGGTGGTGGCGGCCGGCCACATCGGTGACGCATCGTCCAGCGGCGAGCCCCCCCGGTGGGCTCGCCGCTGGAACGGAATCAGGGGACGGTGAGCTCGAGCTGGGTCCCGCCGGCGGGCCCGGAATGCGCATTGAGTTGGCCACCGAGTGCTGCGGCGCGAGCGCGCATCGTCCGGAGGCCCATACCCGAACCGTGAGCGTCGGTGATCCCCCATCCGTCATCGGTTATGCGCATGACGAGGTCTTCGCCGCCCGAACCCGACAAGACGACGTCGACACGCCGGGCCCGGCCATGGAGCGCCGCGTTCACGATTGCCTCGCGAGCGATCCGCACGATGTGCTCTCGGTCGACGAGGTTCAAGTCGTTGCTCCCCTCAAGCGCCGTGGTCATCTCGACCCGAACCTCGATCTCCACGCCGTGGCGATGATGGAGGTCGTTTGCGACCAAGCGGAGCGCCGCTTCGGTAGTGGGAGCAGTCGATGCCGACAGATCCGCGATCACGCCGCGCGAGGTGGCGAGGGCGTTTCGAGCCGCAACCATGAGCGGATGGTCAGGCTTCAGTTCGGTCCCGAGGCGCTGACCTTGCGCGGCGATGCAGGCCAGATCCTGAGCCAATCCGTCGTGGAGGTCGCGGGCGATCCGGTCACGCTCTGAACTGATCGCCGCAAGCGCTTCTGCCCGGCGCGCCCTGGCGTACTCCCAGTACGCGCTTCCGAGCAGCATGGCGTAGGCCGCCAACCGGAGTCCTTCGCGGGGCGTGATCCAATTCGTGGCCACTGCCGGGACGGCCAGGTACTGCAGGCGAGCGCCTGCCAGCAGGAACGACGCTCCGGCAAGGAGCGCAGACTGGGTGTCTCCGCGCTGGGCGCGGCGCAGGAAGGCGAGCGCCGAAACGAGCAGTACGGTCGCCGCGACGCCGTTGACGGCAAGCTCAACGGGGTGGTCGACGGCGCCTCGGATGCCGATCTGCTGCAAGCCTGCGCTCCAGTGGGAGCCTGTGGCCTTTTCGAGCAACTCGGCCAGGACGATGATCGTGGCACCGACCAGCGTCGTGACTCCGATCAGGCGGCGGTTGGGATACCGGATCAACTTGCCCGGTGCGAACGCGGCGGCGGCGAATGCAACCGAGACGATCAGCTCGCACGCGAGTTTGGCGCCGCCGCCAGATTCTGCGTTCGTCCCGCCGACAAGGGCGGGCGCGGCGCAGTAGACGAAATCCGTGAGCGCCACGCTGGCGAGGGCGCACAGAAGCAGCAGATCGGGCAACCGGCCGCTCCGCCGGAAGTTCGCTACGAGCAGGCGTGCGGTGCAGATCGCCGCGATCGCGATGACCGTCTCGATCGCGGCGCGGCCACTCGGATTGGTCGCATGAATCGGCCGCGCGAGCTCGAAGCCGAGAACGGCCGCTGACAGAACCCCGGTCGAAACGGCCAGGCGTGTTGACCAAGATGGCCCCAAGCCGACCCTAACGAGCCTGACCGGCGAAGCCGTTACCCCGATGCTCATTGTTTCACCCCAGCGCCACGCCAGGGTCCACGAGCCCACCGTCGAAGCAGCACAACTAGTGCGGCTCAGGCCCCCGGTCCCGGGCACGACATCCAATTTAGTTGCCCCCAACAGGCTTCACGTCAACGCTTCGGGCCTACCAAGAGATAGACGCTTAACGCCTATCAAAAGGTACCAAAACTCTGCAGCTGCTGTCAATGCGTTGCCAACGCGCCTCAAACTCTCCCGGGCTGATGAAGAGCTATGGGAACAGGCAATACGTGCTGGTAGGTGCCGAAGCGGTCGGTTGTGCTGGGGTGTAGCCCCAGATGTACCGAGGATGCGCGTACCAGTAGATCAATTCGAATACCGCAATCGCGTGGATCTGCAGGCCAGCACGGACGCGGACCGGGGCCCAGGTCCAAGGATTCAGGGCGCCGTTCGGGGTCACCCAAGTGGCCGTTCCCCCGGGCGTCGCGTACCAGCGATACCAGCTGCTCTGGTTGACGCCGGTCGTGCCGAGCCAACGCCAGCCGTTCGCCGAGGTGTACCACGCCACCCACGGCCTGACGTCGATGATCGCCGGCGGCGTCACGGTGAAGTCGGGCGCCACGAGGTACGCCTCGTAGGGAGCGAGGACGCTACATTCCATCCCGCCGCTGCTCCAGTCGATCGGTGCCGTCGGCCTCGTCTCGAGCGTGACCGAGAACCGCTCGGCGTTGCCGAATCCGAGCGCGACGCGGCCGATCGTTGACCTCAGCGCTGCCAGTCGACTGGCAGCGGCGGGCGCTAGCGACATCTGAGCCGAGCCCTGGCGATCTCGACAGGAGTAGCTCCCACGGGCCAAGACGCCGGGGCCCAGCGCAGAGGCGCTCAAGCTCACCCGGCCGCCGCTGCTACAGGCGATGGCCAGCGTGAGCTCCCGCCCGCTAACGAGCACGAACCCACTCCTCAACCCGGCTCCCCCGATCTTGGTCGGGAGCGACGCGGCAGGGCCGAGCGGCCCGGGCGTCGGCACTGTGCCCGGTGCAGGAGCGGCCGGGAAATCGAGTCCAGCGGTCGGTGGAGGTCCAGGGAGGGGTGGGCTCACGCTCGCCGAGGCTCCGGTAGGCGCTGCCAGCATGGCCAGCATCGCGGCGCCGGCCGCGGCGAGAGCCACGGCCCGCCTCAGTCTGAGAGAGGCGGCGGCAGCGATCGAGCTAGTTGTAGGCACAGTACGGGGAGGATGGGTAGGAGTGCGCGTACCGCCAGACGTACACGGGGTGGCTGTACCAATAGATCGCCTCGAGCACGGCGATCACGTAGGTGCCATGTCCCGGAGTGACGGCGATCGGGCCCCACGTCCACGGGTTCACCGTGCCCGAAGCCGTGTGCCATTGGGCAACGCCGTCCGGAGTTCCCGTCCAGCGATACCAGCGACTTGCGTTTGGTCCTTCGGTACCCAGCCACTGCCAACCCGTCGCGGGGGTATACCAGGCCAGCCATGGTCTCACGTCGATGGTGGTGGTCGGCGTGACGGTGAAGTTCGGAGCCAGCAGGGTCGCCTGATTGGCGCTTGGCGCGGTGCATTGAAGGCCGAACACGCTCGTCCAGAACTGCGGAACTGCGGGACTTGGCCCGACCATCACCGAAAGCGTTTCGGTGGCGCCGCTCTGCCTGAACGCGACCTGCGCCAACACGCTCCCCTTGCCGTTGATCTGGCGCGCGATGCTCTGGCCGAGCGTGAACGACACCGTGCCACGTCCCCCCGCGCACTTGTACCGCGCTTGGGCAACCAAGCCGTTAGCGAGCCCGGGCACGCTTAAGGCCGCGTGCCCGCCGGCACCGCACGCGACCGGCAGCCTGAGATGCCTGCCCGTCAGGCCGGCCGTTCCCGACAGCAGCCCGGGTCCCGACGGGGTCAGCGGGAGGGTGGCAGGCGAACCAGATGGCTGCGGTGGAGGATCCTGCGCCGGGGGTGGCGGTAGCGGAAAGCCCGTTCCCGCCCCCGGCGGCGGTCCCGGGAGTCCCGGAGGCGGACCCGCCGCCTGTGCGAGGCCGGCATCGGTTGTGAACAGGGCGCAGGCGAGTATCAGCCCCAACGCGTACAGGACGCGCGGTCGAGACCTTCTCGAAGTCTCGGGCTTGCTCAGCATCCGACGCCTGGACGTTTTCCGCCCGGGGCGAGGCAAGCGATCTGGATGGCGGGTTGACGTCCAGACCGGATCGTGAACTTGTAGTACTTGCCGACCCAATTTGGATGCGTGATCATCACGATGATCGTTGCCCCGGGGTGCAGAGGGTTCTTCTGGAAAGGTGCGGCGAGGTTGATGCTGCCACCGGTCGGACACTTGGGCCTCCCCTTCTTCCCGCACCGCTTGGGTCTCGCAACCCTGCTGGTGTGCGTCGGGAACGGGCAGCCTCGACCGTGGCATTTGACGAGCACGGTCGTGTCGGACGACACCCAGTTGACCAAGAGCACGGCGACCTTCGTGGAGCCAGGCGCGTAGTCGAACGTCCACTGCATCGTCGCGTTGATGCGACCGAGCACGGCCACGGGATCGGGCACGACCGTGACTGGCTGGGCCGGTGCGGTGGAGCCGGTGAAGTTCGCGTCGCCGCCGTAGCGGGCAGTGATGCTGTGCGTACCGACCGCGTTGTAGGTGAGCGTGCACGTCGCGTTCTGCTTCACCAGTGGCTGGTTGACGCATGAAGCGATCGGGCTACCACGATCGAAGAACTCCACCGAGCCCGACGGCTCGACGGGGCCGGAACGGCTTGCCGGAGGCGCCACCGTGGCTGTGTAGGTCGTGCTCTGGCCCACGTCCACCGTCGTCGACACGTTCAGGGAGACCGAGGTCGAGTCCGGCGTGACCGTGATGGTGGTGGCGCCTGTCGATCCCGGGGCGGTCGATTTGGTGTTCGGTATGAATACGGCGGTGAGCTGCTCAGGGGAAGTAGAGGCGGCAAACGATGTCTGACACGTGGCGCCGGGATTTGACGGCGTGATCGGTTCCGCCACGCAGTTCGCTATGGGGACGCCGCCGTCGTTGAAGGTGATCGCTCCTGACGGCGAGCCGGACCCACCATTGACAGTCGCGAACAGCGTCACGCCTTCGTTGGTGACGAGTGCTGAGGAGGAGGACACAAGCGAGGTGCTGCTTGGGCCGGCGGCCTGGACGAGCGTCCCCTGACCGGAGATGGCGGGCGACACGGAGCTGTCGGTCGCGGTGATGGTTGCCGAACCCACCGTCGTCGAGCTTCTGACCGGCACACTGTACGTGCCGTTGCCGTTGTCGGTCACCTGCCCGAAAAACTGCCCTGAATCAGTAGATTTGAAGCTGACGCTTTGGCCGGTGACGAGATGCCCCTGAGCGTCTTCGATGGTGGCGGTCACGGTGGCGGTCGAGGTGCCGTCAGCGAGGATCACTGCCGGGCTCGCCGCTACCGTCACGGTGGTAGCGGACCCTACGGTCTGCGTCAGGGTCGCTGTTCCGGACACGGTGCCATCGGTTGCGGTGATGGTCGGGGTCCCGACGGTGGTCGAGCTCGTGATCGTCGCGGTGTACGTGCCGCTGCCGGCGTTCGTCGTCGCGCTGACCTTGTCCCCGGTGTCGCTGGATTTGAAGGTGACGGTTTCGGTGGGCAGGAGATGCGCTTCGGCGTCTTTGACGGTCGCGGTGGCGGTGGTGGTCGCCGTTCCGTTGGCGATGATCGAGGTCGGGCTCAGCGCCACCGTCACGGTGGCCACGGGCCCCGCGGTCTGGGTCAGAATCGCGGTTCCGGAGACACTGCCGTCGGTTGCGGTGATCGTCGGGGTTCCGACGGTGGTTGAGCTCGTGATCGTCGCGGTGTAGGTGCCGCTACCGGCGTTCGTCGTGGCGCTGACCTTGTCGCCTGTGTCGCTGGACTTGAAGGCGACGGTTTCGTTAGCCAGGAGAAGTCCTCCCGCGTCTTTGACGGTGGCGGTTGCGGTGGTGGTGGCGGTCCCGTTGGCGATGATCGAGGT